>CAJKBH010000020.1 GCA_905198125.1 uncultured Porphyromonadaceae bacterium | reverse complement strand
TTTTAGTCTCGCTTAAGAGCAACCTGAAATATGATTACTTTTTCAGTGCCCTCCCACCCGGCGAGGCCTTTTTTCTTAGCATCGCAGGCCATACTGTTCGGCCATCCGGCTATTTTAAATAAAATTTAAATCAAAAAATAGAAATTTGACATCAAAATGTGAATTTTTGTAATATTTTGTTAGAATATTTGAAAAATTATTGTAATTTTGCAAACCAAAACACAAACATGGTTAATTTCACGCCCCATCACACGGTGAAGGTTAGACCCGCAGGGCGCCAAGTCATCGGCCCTGTACACTATAAAAGATTAGAACGTAATTAATAATAATGTTTAACTAAACTAACGCAAGTATGAGAAAACTGACTATCTTAGGTCTGTCATTGCTACTTAGCGTCGGAGCATTCGCCCAAGCGCAATTGCCGTCGGCAAAAGCGCAGAAGCTGAGCGCATCCGCTATGAAGGCAGAACAGACGGCCTCTCTGAGCGTGAAGGTTTTAGGCACCGAACGTACCCGTTCAGCCTCGACGTCGAATTCACAATTCGTCGTTCAGAACACGGGGACAACCAAGGCCCTGATACCTTCCAAGGCCAGATCAAAGGCAAAAGCCACGGTTAAATCGACCAATATTTATGCCGGTATGATTTATCCGGAGGAACTGCTCGGCGGCGGCAAGATCGACCCCGCCACAGGAACATTCACCCAAATCTATAAGATTAGTGCAGGAGTACATTCCATCGGCGTGAATCCCGACCTCGGCGAAATTTACTCAATCGAGTACAATCAGGACAATCAGGGTCAATTCTTCATCGCCGGTCTGCGCTACGCCGCTTATGACATGACTACCGGTTCGCTTAAGAGGGAGGTTCCCGTCACTACGGAAGATGTATTGATGGACCTTCCCCAGCGTGGTGCATACGTGCCCGATGAAAATGCGTTCTACGGATATTCAGCCAGTGGCTGGGTAAAAGTAGACTGCGCATCATTTACGAGCACCAAGCTCAGCGACCAGGACGCATTCCCGTTCGGATTGACTTACAACAGCAACACCCAGCAACTCGTGGCTATGGTACATACGACTGCCGGATTCGGCATCGCCACTGTAGACAAGGCCACCGGAGCCATCGGGAATCCCACAATGCTGCAAGGTGTCGACTCCGACTACCTCGGCGGTTTCGGTTACGATTATAACAGTGACAGCTACCTGTTCAACCCCAACAGCGATTACTTGTCCGAGATCATCTCCATCGACGCCACTACATTCGCCGTAACGACTATATGCGAAATTCCCGACGCTGCGGAGACCGCGTGCATCTATGTCAACGAGGTCAAGCCTAAGGATCCTCTGGCTCCCCAGGCTCCCGAATTCGTAAGCGCCACGTTCACCGACGGTTCGCTTTCCGGCACCGTCACATTCACGCTTCCCACGCAGAACGCCAGCATGGAAGACCTCACCGGCAACTTAACCTATACGATCAAGGCCGGTGACGAAGTAATAGCATCGGACACGGCCGCTCCCGGCGCCCAGGTATCCGCAAGCTATACAGCCTCTGCATCCGGCGAAGTCACCTTCACCTGCATCGCTTCGCAGGACACCCACGTCAGCAAGGGTGCAGCCAAGACTGTCTATATCGGCATAGACACTCCCGCTGCTCCGGCAAATGTGACACTGAGTCCCACCACAGTAACATGGGACGCTGTCACAACCGGCATCCACGACGGCTACATCGACCTTTCCAAGGTCACCTATACCGTCAGCATCAACAATCAGGTAGTGGCCGACGGCATCAAGGACACATCGTGCCGCACCAATCTGCCGGTTAACGCAGAATTGAAGAACTACGTGGCTAAAGTCACCGCTACCGCCGACGGACTGACCGGTCCCGCCGCATCATCCAATGACATAGCCTTCGGTCAGCCTCTTAACGAGCCTGTCTCATTGGCTCCCAGCGCACAGCAGGCTAAGCTGTTTACCCTTATCAACAATAATGACGATACTCAAGAGTGGACTTACGATGAGTCAGAAAAAGCGTTCAGGCTTCAGTACAACTCGGATATGGCATCGGACGACTATATCGTTCTGCCTCCGGTACTGATTTCGGATATCGGCAAATTCCACAAATTCTCGTTCGACGCATGGGTCGAGGGAATGTCAATCTGGGGTATGACATTTACATTTCCTGAGAAACTGGAAGTGTGGATCGGCCGGGAGCCTACCGCAGAAGGCCTGACTACGATGGTCATGTCGACGGAAAACTTCGAAAACACTGCTGAAGACAAGCTCCATTCGGAGTGCGTATTCCAGGTGCCCTCCGCAGGCAAATGGTATGTTGCCGTCAAGTGCGTTTCCGATGACGGCTACTTAGTGTGGGCAAACAATTTCGCACTTGAAGCATCGGACATCGCGACCAATGGCCCCGCCGCCGTCGAGAATGTCGAGGCAATCCCCGGTGCCGAAGGCGCCCTGAAGGCTACCGTCAAATTCAACATGCCTACCAAGGACAACCTCGGCAACGCGCTGAACGGCGACGTGACCGTGACGATAAAGGACGATGTAGATCTCAAGACCGTGACCGGCGCTGTCGGTTCCGCTCAGACTGTCGAGATCACGACCGTCCAGGGAAACAACGACATCACCATCCGGGCCGCACAGGGTGCCGTTCTGGGCTACCCGACAGTTGTAACCGTGTACACAGGCGTCGAGGCTCCCGGCGCAGTCAACAATATGGTATTGACTGCTTCCGAGAACGGATATGGCGTTTACGGCAAGTTTGACGCTCCCGACGAGGGCGCCGACGGCGGATACATCAGACAGGACGGCCTGACCTATGCTCTTTATGTATATGACGGCAGCGCATGGGGCAAGCTGCTGGATCTCGGCAAAACCATGGAGTTCCAGACCACCGACCTCCTTCCCGAAGGAACCGCACAGGACAGCTACCGGCTTGGTATAGCCGCGACCAATGAGGCCGGCACCGGCTTGATCTATTACACCAGCGTGACAATCGGCGCACCGTTCGAAATGCCTATTATCGAGGACTATGCAACGGGCAGCGTGACATATCAGCCTCTCATGCTCAACACACAGGGCGGCATGAAGCAGAGCTATCTGACTGCAGCAGGACTGAACAAACTTAATCCCGCATTCGGAGAGAAGGGTTCCGCCATAGTAGGACAAGCCACGACAGACGGCCAGTTCGGCTACTTCTTCCTGCCTATGATGAGCACCAAGGGGGCCAACAAGGCAGCCTTCGAAATCAGCTACTATAAGGGTGCCTGCGAGAATGTGACTGTTTACGCAGAGGCCTTCGGCGTAGAGCGTACGGAAATCTTCAACGAGTCTTACCTATCCGGCTATCCCGACGGATTCCAGGATATGCCCATCGAGCTGCCCGCTCAGTTCCAGGACAAGGAATGGGTCAAGATTACTATCCGTTGCGACTTCTCGGCCGCCAAGAAGTACTTCATCTGGAACGGCTATAAGCTGATCAACATGGTACCGAAGGATATGGTCGCAGTTGACGTCAAGGCTCCCAAGAAGGTTGCCACAGGCACTGAGTACAATGTCACCGTAGACGTTGCGAACTATGGTCTTAGCGTAGCTACCGATTACACCGTAGAACTCTATGCAAACGGCGAAAAGGTTGCAGAGAAGGCCGGTGCCGAACTCGCATCCTATGCCGAGGGACAGGTCGTGTTCACACAGACGATGTCGCCCATCGCGACAGAGGATATAGATTACTCCGCGAAGGTAGTTCAGACCGGTGACGCCAATACCGCCAACAACGAGACAGCTGTCGTAACCGTATCTCCCATGCAGTCCAATCTGCCCGGCGCTACCGAACTTACGGCAGCCGACAGCGAGAACGCAGTGGCCCTGACATGGAACGAGCCCGACCTGACAGCCGTCATTCCCGAACCCGTCACCGACGACTTCGAGGATGCGAACGCATTCGCAGCCGAATACGGCGACTGGGTATTCGTTGACCTTGACGAAGAAAATGTAGGTGGCTTCCAAGACACAGACATCCCTGGCATCACTCCCGGCGAGACCAAGGGCAGCTTCTGGATCTGGGACCAGAGCCAGCTCGGCAACCAATCATTCCAGGCCCACAGCGGCACGAAGTATCTGTTCTCCCTGTTCAGCTATCAGGACAACCAGGTTGACGACTGGGCAATTTCGCCTCAGCTCTACGGCGACGAGCAGACCGTTTCCTTCTGGGCACGAAGCTACTCCGCCCAGTATCCCGAGAAGATAGCGGTTTACTACAGCACAGGCAGCACCGATCCCAAGGACTTCGTCCTGATCGAAGGCTCAAAGGTTGACGCAGTTCCCGCTGAATGGACTGAATATTCCGTAGATCTGCCCCAAGGCGCGACACGCTTCGCAATCCGCAGCTATGCTGCCGGCAGCTTCATGCTGATGGTCGACGATGTCACCTACACTCCCGCAGCCGCATTCACAGGCGAGATCTCGCTGAAGGGATACGATGTATATCGTGACGGCGTGAAACTGAACGACGCTCCCGTTGAGAACACCGCTTACGCCGACAGCAACGTCGTGAAGGGCACCGAGTACAAGTACGTGGTTGTTGCCCTGTTCGACGAAGGTACAGGTCGCGTATCGAACACCGCAAGCATCGTTTACGGACAGTCCGGCCTCGATGAGCTCGGCGCAGCCAAGTCTATCGCAACCGCCAGGAACACCATCATCGTCCGCGGATTCGCAGGCGAGAAGGTGATTGTAAGCTCTGCCGACGGTAAGGTCATCGCCAACGGCGAGGCTTCCGAAATCAGCAGCATCTCCGTTCCCGCAGGCGTTTACGTAGTGAAGGCCGGCAACAAGAGCGTGAAGGTAGTCGTGAAGTAAGCAATCTCCAAATCCCTATACGAAAGGCCTCGCCATCCGGCGAGGCCTTTTTCCGTTAATAGACAGGAGAACAGCTATGTGTTTTAGACAGGAGAACTATATCTTTATAGACAGGAGAACTATGTGTTTTTAGACAGGAGAACGATATTTTTATAGACAGGAGAACAGGAGAAACAGGAGTCTCTATTGATTGTCTCTCCTGTTCCTCCTGTTCTCCTGTCTAAAAATATTCTCCTGTCTGAATTATTTCTGGTCTTTGAGCAGGTCGCGGATCTCGGTCAGCAGTTTCTCCTCGCCGGTGGGCTCGGGTGCCGGTGCCGGAGCGGCCTCGACCTCCTTCTCCTTCTTCATGAACTTCATGGTGACGCGCAGGGCGATGAAGATGGAGAGGGCGATGATCAGGAAGTCCACGATGTTCTGTATGAACATACCGTAATTGATGGCCACTTCCTCCACTGCGGCCTTGCCTAAGGCCGCGTCAGCCGGCTCGGCATGATGTATCACATACTTCATGTTCTCGAAGCCCGTATTGCCCGTGCAGATGGTTATTACCGGCATGATGATGTCGTCCACCAGCGAACTGACTATCTTGCCGAACGCGCCGCCGACGATTACGCCGACAGCCATGTCGATCACATTGCCCTTCAAAGCGAACGCCTTGAAATCCTGAATGAATTTTCCCATAGTTTATTTATATATCTGTTAGTAATTTCTCTTCTATTAAAGGCAAGGCGAGAGACATGGTCTCCGACCAAGCCGAGCTTCGCTTATCCTCACCCCACGAAGTCCGGTGCCAGCTAACGCTGTCCCCGTCCATCGTGGGGTTAATGAGAAACAGCCTCTCCGAGGCAAGACCGTCGCTCATTTGCACCCACCCATCCCCGCAAGGCAATGGGACAACACCTCACTCATTTACACCCACCCTTCCCCGTAAGGCAATGGGCAGCACCTAACTCATTTGCACCCACCCTTCCAGGTAAGGCAATGAGGCAGGTCCGGCACTCGTGGGTAGCAGCAGATACCGGATGTCAAATCCCGAAACCTGCCTCGGAGAGGCTGTTTCTCAATAACCCCACGATGGGTGAAGGGAGCGAAGCGACCGCACACCCTTCGTGGGGTAAGGCATATACCCGACAGCTTGGTCGGAGACCATGTCTCTGTACTGCCCGATACCTGACATAAGTTATAACAGTTGGGGGCCGGGATTGTTAATTTTAATCAAGGCTGCAATTAATTGTCTAAACATACGGCAAATTTGCGAAAAATTTCTTAATTTTGCAATCTAAAAGACAACCTATCAGTAATGATAGCATTTTTATTAGTAGCGGAAGCCGCTCAGATAACTGTGATGACTCTGAGGACTCTGATAAAACAAGATTAAGGATTAAAACCCAAATATAAACCAAATACAAATCAACCCAAATTTTAAATACACCAAGCAATGACAAAGATTGGTATTAACGGATTCGGTCGTATCGGCCGTTTCGTATTCCGCGCCAGCACAAAGCGCGATGACCTCGAAGTAGTGGCAATCAACGACCTTCTCCCTGTAGACTACATGGCCTATATGCTGAAGTACGACACGATGCACGGACGTTTCGATGGCACCGTAGAGGCTGACATGGAGAAGAACGAGCTGATCGTAAACGGCAAGCACATCCGCGTTACCGCATGCCGCGACCCGAAGGAGATCAACTGGGGTGCTGTAGGTGCTGAGTACGTTGTTGAGTCCACAGGTCTGTTCCTGACTCAGGAGAAGGCTCAGGCTCACATCGAGGCAGGTGCCAAGTATGTTGTTATGTCGGCTCCCTCCAAGGACGCTACTCCCATGTTCGTAGTTGGTGTCAACGAGAACACATACGCCGGCCAGCAGTTCGTTTCGAACGCTTCCTGCACCACCAACTGTCTCGCTCCCATCGCCAAGGTTCTGAACGACAAGTTCGGCATCGTCGAGGGTCTGATGACTACCGTTCACTCCACAACAGCTACACAGAAGACTGTTGACGGTCCCTCGATGAAGGACTGGCGTGGTGGCCGTGCCGCTTCCGGCAACATCATCCCCTCCACCACAGGTGCCGCCAAGGCTGTCGGCAAGGTTATCCCCGAGCTGAACGGCAAGCTGACAGGTATCTCCATGCGTGTCCCCACTCTGGACGTATCTGTTGTCGACCTGACCGCCAACCTGGCTAAGCCCGCTACCAAAGAGGAGATCTGCGCTGCCATGAAGGAGGCTTCCGAGACCTACCTGAAGGGTGTGCTCGGCTACACCGAGGACGCTGTGGTTAGCTCCGATTTCCTGGGCTGCCCCCTGACCTCCATCTTCGACGCTAACGCCGGCGTTTACTTGACCGACAAGTTCGTCAAGGTGATCAGCTGGTATGACAACGAGATCGGCTACTCCAACAAGGTGCTCGACCTCATCGCCCACATGAAGAAGGTTAACGGCTAATCCCCGTTCACATCGTAACAAAAGGCTTCGCCATCCGGCGAAGCCTTTTCCCGTTTATAGACAGGAGAACTATATATTTTTAGACAGGAGATTTATATATTTTTTTAGACAGGAGAACAGGAGAAACAGGAGATTCTATTGATTGTCTCTCCTGTTTCTCCTGTTCTCCTGTCTAAATTCAAACTATGCTTGCAGAAGAACCTCCTGTTCCTCCTGTTCTCCTGTCTAAATTCAAACTATGCTTGCAGAAGAACCTCCTGTTTCTCCTGTTCTCCTGTCTAAAACAAATAGCTGTTCTTATGTCTACTGTTGGGCGTTGATGGCGGTCATGATGTCGAGGGCGCGGCTGACCGTGGTGACGTTGCCGATGACTATCAGGTTGCGCTCGCCGGCCTTGCGGAACTGCGTGTCGCGCGGGTTGCCCTGCAGCCACTCCAGCACGCGGCCGAACGCGCGGCTCTGATAATACGCCTTGTTCTCCGCTCCGACGAAGTACGCCCGCATCTGTCCGTTCTTCAGCACCAGACGCTCTATGCCCGCCTTCTTAGCCTCGAAGCGCAGCGGAACAACCTTGATCAGCTCCTCGCTCACCTCCGGTATCGCGCCGAAACGGTCGCGCAGTTCGGCGCGGAACTCCTCGACCTGCTCGGGCCGTTCCATGTTGTCGAGCTGCCTGTACAGCGTGATGCGCTCGTTCTCCTGAGGCACATACTCCGGCGGCAGACGCAATTCCAGGTCGCTCTCTATCGTCACCTCGTTCACATATTCCTCCTGCCCCGTCGCGGCATCCGACACATCCTGGAATTCGTCGCCGAATTCCTCCGTTTTCAGTTCCGTCACCGACTCGCGCAGTATCTGCTGATACGCCTCGTAGCCCAGGTCGGCTATGAAGCCAGACTGCTCGGCGCCCAACAGGTTACCGGCGCCGCGTATGTCCAGGTCCTGCATGGCTATGTGTATGCCGCTCCCAAGCTCGGAGAACGACTCTATGGCCTGCAGCCTGCGACGCGCCACAGGCGTCATGGCGTCGCCCGGCGGAACGAACAGATAGCAGAACGCCTTGCGCGACGAACGTCCCACACGGCCGCGAAGCTGGTGCAGCTCGCTGAGGCCGAAACGGTGCGCGTTGTTGACCAAGATGGTGTTCACATTGGGCATGTCCACGCCGTTCTCGATGATGGTGGTGGACAGCAGCACGTCGTAGTCGCGGTTGGAGAAGTCTATGATAGCTTTCTCCATCTGTTCGGGCGGCATCTGGCCGTGGGCTATCACCACGCGCACGCCCGGCACAAGACGCTCTAATTTGGTCTGTAGCTCGAAAAGATTCTGAATCCGATTGGTGACAAAGAACACCTGTCCGCCGCGGCTCAGCTCGAAGCTGACGGCTTCCTTGAGGGTGTCGTCGTCCAGCACGGACACCGTCGTGTTGATGGGCTGGCGGTTGGCCGGCGGTGTGTTGAGGTTCGACAGGTCGCGCGCGCCCATCAGCGAGAACTGAAGCGTACGCGGTATCGGGGTGGCCGACATGGTCAGCGTGTCGACGTTGGTCTTGAGCTGCTTCAGCTTCTCCTTGACCGCCACGCCGAACTTCTGCTCCTCGTCTATCACCAACAGGCCGAGGTCCTTGAATTCCACCTGCTTGCCGATAATCTTGTGCGTGCCTATCAGAATGTCGATCTTGCCGGCCTTTAGGTCGGCGAGTATCTGTCGCGTCTCGGCCGCCTTCTTGGCGCGGCTCAGGAACTCCACGCGCACCGGGAAATCCTTGAGGCGGTCGCGGAACGTGTGGTAATGCTGCATGGCCAGCACGGTGGTGGGCACCAGCAGGGCGGTCTGCTTGTTGTCGCACGCGGCCTTGAATGCGGCGCGCACGGCTATCTCCGTCTTACCGAAGCCTACGTCTCCGCACACCAGGCGGTCCATCGGCCGCGGCGACTCCATGTCGGCCTTGACGGCCGCCGTGGCCTTCTGCTGGTCGGGCGTATCCTCGTAGGCGAACGACGCCTCCAATTCGTGCTGCAGATAGTTGTCGGCGGGAAATGCGTGCCCCTTCTCGTGGCGGCGCTGGGCATACAGGCGTATCAGGTCGCGCGCCATGTCCTTCATCTTGGACTTGGTGCGCTCCTTCAGCCGCTGCCATGCGCCGGAGCCGAGTTTGCTCACCTTTGGCGCCGCGCCCTCCTGACCCCGGTATTTCGACAGCTTGTGCAGCGCGTGGATCGACACCAGCACCAGGTCGTTGTTCTGGAAGAACACCTTGATCATTTCCTGCGGATGCCCGTTTGTCGCGGTCTTTACCAGGCCGCCGAATATACCGATGCCGTGGTCTATGTGCACTATGTAGTCGCCCGGCTCGATCTGGTTCAGTTCCTTGAGGCTGAGCGCCACGCGGCCGCTGCGGGCGCGGTCGGCCTTCAGCGTGTAGTTGTGGAAGCGGTCGAATATCTGATGGTCGGTGAAGAAACAACTTTTCGACCCGCGGTCGATGAAGCCCTCATGAAGCGTCGGCTCTACGGGAGTGAAGACGATGTCGTCGCCCCGGTCCTCGAATATCTCCTTCAGGCGGTCGGTCTGACGCGCCGAGTCGCTCAGCACCATTATGCGGTATCCCTTGGCCAAGAAGTCGGCGAATGACTCGGCTATGAGGTCGAAATTCTTGTGATACAGCGTCTGCGGCGCGGTGTCGAACACCATCCGCGCCAGTCCGGCTATGTTCTCCCCGGCCTCGCGGTTGGGGGTGAACTGCGCCACGCGCATCGCGTCGAAGCGGGCGCGGAACTCGTCGGGATCCACCACCTTCTGCATCGAGTCGGGGTCTCCCTCGCCGGCTATTACGGCTGAATCGGAATATGTCTGCGCTGCTACGGACGCCACGCGCGCCGTGACGAATTCCGGGTCGGCACAGAACAATACTGTGTCCGTGTCGAGGGTGTCGAGCAGCGATACGCCTCCGGTGGCGTCCGAGGCGCGGGCCGACAGTATCACGGCCTCGTCCTCCTTCCCCTCCGACAGCTGCGTCTCGATGTTGAACGTGCGTATGGTGTCTATGTCCTCGTCGAAGAAATCGAAACGATAGGGCATATCGCGGCTATAGCTGAATATGTCGAAGATTGAACCCCGGACGGCAAACTGTCCCGGCTCGTAGACATAGTCCACCTTGTGGAAACCCATGTCGAGCAGGCGTTGCAGCAGGTCGGAAATCCTGACGGTGTCGCCGGGATGGAAACGGAGCGTGTCGCGCGCCATGGCCTCGGGTGCGGCCACACGTTCGGCCAGCGCCTCGGGATAGGTGACGATCCATGTCAGGCTGCTTTTGGGGGCATGCAGGCGGTCCAGCGTCTCGGTGCGGAGTATCTGCTGCGGGCCGTCGGGCTGGCCGTACTTGATGTCGCGCTTGTAGCCGCTGGGGAATATGGCCACGGCGTCGGGGCCGAGTATGGCGGTCAGGTCACTGAACATATAGCCGGCGCCTGTCAGGTCGTTGCATACCACCACGCCGAGCGGCACGTCGAGGGTGCTGAGGAACACCGCCGGGGCGCTCCCCGCCAGTCCGGCGAACATCAGGCGCCGCAGGTCACGGTTACGCAGCATCCCTGCGGCGGCGCGCCGCTTGGAGTCAGTCACGAACCGTGACGCGCATTCCGTCAGCGTCATTTGCCCGAAAGTATTCGTTTGTACAGAGACTTGTCCTTCAGGATGCCGCGCGCGGCGTCCACACCCTCGTCGTCGCGGATGCCGTACTGCGTGCGCCCGCGGTCGAAGTAGTAGCGGCTCACTATCTCGCCGCCCAGGTATTCCTCTATATGCTTGCGGTGGGTGTCAAGGTCACGGTCCAGGTTGTGCGTCAGCAGTTTCTTGAGGCTGTCGAACGCTGCAGTGGTCTCGTCGTTGATGTAACCCTCCTCGTCGGCCACTTTGCGGAGTGCCTCGGTGGCCTCCTCCATCGCGGAGTCGTACTTGAACTTCTTCGGGTCGATGAAGGCCTTGAACTCGTTATAAACCGAATCGGTTATCACGAACTTGTCGGCTGTGGGTATGGTGGGGTGCGTGGCCTTGAACTTGTTGGCGAAGTCCCACGACCAGTTGTCGCTCACCACGTTGTAGACCAGGCGATTCACCTTCTTCCAGTTTACCGTGGAATCGGGCTGCAGACCGCCGCCGTCGCGTATGGTGCGGCCGTGCAGCGTCTTGTAGGCGTGGGTCAGCGAGTCGGGCACGCGCGCCGCCGATCCGTCGGGATTGCGGTGCTTATAGTCCAGGCTCTGAATCAACCGGCCCGAGGGGGTGTAGTATTTGGCTACCGTCACCTTAAGCACACCGCCGTAAGGGAGGGGACGCGTGGTCTGCACCAATCCCTTGCCGAAGCTGCGGGTACCAACTAAGACGCCGCGGTCCAGGTCCTGCATGGCTCCTGCCAATATCTCGGAGGCAGAGGCGGTGCCGCCGTCGGTCAGCACGGCCACGGGCATGTCGGGATACAGGGGCTTGCGCATGGTCTTGTATATCTTGGTGGCGTCCTTGTCGCGGCCGATGGTGCGCACTATTTCGGTACCTTTTGGCACGAAGTTTGAGGCCACGTCCACGGCCTGTTCCAGCAGACCGCCGCCATTACCGCGCAGGTCGATTATGACGCCCTTAAGTCCGGGGGCGGCGTGGAACGAGTCGAGGGCGGCGCGGACATCCTTGCCGGTGTCCTCGATAAACTGCGTGATGCGTATGTAGCCGATGCTGTCGGGTAGAACGCCGGCGTAAGGAACCGACGAATTGCGTATCTTGGCGCGGGTGACGGTCAGGTTCAGTATGGAATCCTGAACATACGGGCGCTGCACGCGGATGCGTACCTGAGTGTCGGGACGGCCGCGCAGCAGCTTGCTGACCTTGTCGACGGTGAACTTCGACACGTCGACGGTGTCCACCTTCAGCAGGCGGTCACCGGCGCGGAGGCCTCCCCTGTAAGCCGGGCTGTTCTCGAACGGCTCGGACACGTATGTACCGCCGTCCTTATACAGCAGCAGGGCGCCGATGCCGGCATATTCGCCGGTCGTCATCTGGCTGATGTCCTCACGGTCTTCCTTGGGATAATATACGGTATACGGGTCAACCGTCTGCAGCATCGCGTCGATGGCGTCCTTGAATGCCGTCTCCGAATTGATGGTGTCCACATAGTTCATTTCCAGCTCCTTGACTATGGAGCTGAACGTGTTCAGACCGCGGGCCACCGACATGTCCTTGCTTTTCTGCGCACTCACTATTCCGGCCGTCACGATGGCGGCACACAACAATGCGCCTCTGATAATCCTTTTCATATTCTATATAACAATCGGTGGTCCTTATGTATTATCCTGAATCGGGGTTATTTGTGTGGATAGTCGATGGTGTAGTGCAGACCGCGGCTCTCCTTGCGGTCCATTGCCTGGCGCGTGACGAGATATGCCACGTTGATGATGTTGCGCAGCTCGCACAGCTGGCGCGTGGGCTTGCTGCGGCGGAACAGGTCCTCGGTTTCCTGATACAGGATGTCGAGGCGGTTCCAGGCGCGTTTCAGGCGCAGGTCGCTGCGTACGATGCCCACATAGTAGGCCATGATCTGGCTCACTTCCTTCTCCGACTGGGTGATGAGCACCATTTCCTCGTGCGGGATGGTACCCTCGTCGTTCCATTCGGGCACGTCGTCGCGCCAGTCGTATCCCTTGATGGCCTCGATGGCGTGGCGGGCGGCCGCGTCGGCATACACCACGGCCTCTATCAGCGAGTTGCTGGCCAGGCGGTTGCCGCCGTGCAGGCCGGTACACGAGCATTCGCCCAGGGCGTACAGCCGGTTGATGCTCGACTCGCCGTTCAGGTTCACGGCGATACCGCCGCACAGATAGTGGGCGGCCGGAGCCACGGGTATCATGTCCTTGGTGATGTCGATGCCCAGAGACAGGCATTTCTCGTAGATGTTGGGGAAATGCTTTTTGGTTTCTTCCGGATCCTTGTGCGTCACGTCGAGCATGACGTGGTCGGTGCCGTTCAGCTTCATCTCCGAGTCGATGGCGCGGGCCACGATGTCGCGCGGCGCCAGCGACAGACGCTCGTCATATTTGTGCATGAATTCCGAGCCGTCTATGTTCTTCAGTATGGCTCCGTAGCCGCGCATGGCCTCGGTGATGAGGAAGCTGGGACGGTCGCCGGGATGGTACAGGGCCGTGGGATGGAACTGTATGAATTCCATGTCCTTGACCGTTCCCTTGGCGCGGTAAACCATTGCGATGCCGTCGCCGGTGGCAACAAGCGGATTGGTGGTGGTGGTGTACACGGCTCCGACGCCGCCCGTGGCCATAACGGTCACTTTTGCCAGGAACGTATCGACATTGCCGGTAGCTTCGTTAAGGATGTATGCGCCATAGCACTGTATGTCGGGAGTGCGGCGGGTCACAACCTTGCCGAGATGGTGCTGGGTGATGATCTCCACGGCGCAGTGATGGTCGTAGACGTCGATGTTATCGGTGTTCTGTATGCGGCGCACCAGGGCCTGCTGGATTGCGGCGCCGGTGTTGTCGGCGTGGTGCAGGATGCGGAATTCGGAGTGACCGCCCTCGCGGTGCAGGTCGAAGGTGCCGTCCTCCTTGCGGTCGAAGTCGACGCCCCACGACAGCAGCTCCTGAATCTGAGCGGGCGCGTTGCGCACCACCTGCTCCACTGCCTTGGGATCGGAAATCCAGTCGCCGGCCACCATCGTGTCGTGGATGTGCTTGTCGAAATCGTCCACCTCAAGGTTCGTCACCGAGGCCACGCCGCCCTGGGCGTAGAATGTGTTGGCCTCCTCGAGGTCGGTCTTGCAGATAATTGCCACGCTGGCGCCCGTGCGGGCCACCTTCAGCGCGAACGACATGCCGGCGATGCCGCTGCCTATCACCAAATAATCGTAACGTTTCATAACTATAATATAACGCTATGGTATTAGAAGCAATCCTTGTAGGCTTGTAGAAACAATATCCTTAAAAGTATGTTCCTTATAAAAAATCGAGCCGGCGGTCAGCGTAACTGACGGCCGGCCCGGCTCTGTTATCTTAACGGTGAATTTAGCCCAGCTTGTTGACGTGCTTCTGCAAGCTGCTGCACAGATTCGCTGCCTTGTTCTTGGAGATGATATTCTTGCGACCCAGACGCTGAAGCAGCTGCGATACCTTGTTGTATGCGGCCTGAGCTTCGGCCTTGTCGGTCATTTTGCGTACGCGACGCACGGCGTTGCGGGCGGTCTTGGCCCAATAACGATTCTCCAGGCGACGGCTTTCTGCCTGACGAATTCTCTTCAATGACGATTTATGATTTGCCATCTTTCTGTTTTAGTCTGTGTTGGTTGTTAACCTTGTGTTTGATTTGTAGCCCATAGCAGAGTCGAACTGCTCTTTAGAGAATGAAAATCTCTCGTCCTAACCGATAGACGAATGGGCCCCGATTTGCCAGCGACGAATTCATTTCGCGCTTTGCGACTGCAAAGTTACTAAAAATTTCTTATTCTGCAAAAAAGATTTCAGAAACTCTGCAATTTTAATCTATTTTTAGGCCATTTTCCGGCCATTTCAGGCTATTTTCAGGCAATTTTATGCTGATTATATGCCGACAGCCCTTTTACATCAGTCCATTTCGATGTCAGCGTTGACGATTTCGGTCCAGGGGAGGCCGCATTCGGCCACCTTCTCCAGGAAGGGATCGGGATCGAATTCCTCTACGTTGTGAACGCCGGGCATCACCCACTTGCCGGTCAGGAACATCATGGCGCCCACCATGGCGGGAACGCCGGTGGTGTAGCTCACGGCCTGTGTGCCGGTCTCGGCGTAGGCCTGCTGGTGCGGGCAGTTGTTGTAGATGTAGTATGTGCTGGGGTTGCCCTCCTTGTCCAGTCCGGAGATACGGCAGCCTATCGAGGTCTCGCCGGTATAGTTCTCGCCGAGCGTGCCGGGATCGGGCAGCACGGCCTTCAGGAACTGGATGGGGATAATCTCCTGTCCGTTGTACATAACGGGGTCGATGCGGGCCATGCCTATGTCCTGGATCACACGCAGATGCGTCAGGTATTCCTGGCCGAAGGTCATCCAGAAGCGGGCGCGGCGGATGGTCGGGAAGTTCTGCACCAGACTCTCCAGCTCCTCGTGATAGAGCAGGTAGCTCTCGCGCACGCCGATGTTGGGATAGGTCAGCGGTTTGTGGATCTCTAAGTTTTCGGTCTCCACCCACTTGCCGTCATGCCAGTAGCGCCCCTTCTGCGTGATCTCGCGGATGTTGATTTCGGGATTGAAGTTCGTGGCGAACGCCTTGCCGTGGTTACCGCCGTTGCAGTCCACGATGTCGAGGGTGCGCATCTCGCTGAAATGATGCTTGGCGGCGTAAGCGGTGAACACGGCGCTGACCCCCGGGTCGAAGCCGCAGCCCAGGATGGCCGTAAGGCCGGCCTTCTCGAAACGCTCGCGGAACGCCCACTGCCACGAATACTCGAAGTGGGCCTCGTCCTTGGGTTCGTAGTTGGCCGTGTCGAGGTAATTGACGCCGGCCTGCAGACAGGCCTCCATGATGGTCAGGTCCTGATAGGGCAGCGCCACATTGATGCAGATGACGGGCTTGTGCTTCCTGAACAGCTCCACAAGCTGGGGCACCTCGTCGGCATCCACGCAGTCAGTGACTATCTCCACGCCGTGACGGGCCTTGATATTCTCGGCTATAACGTCGCATTTACTCTTGGTGCGCGACGCCAGCACTATCTCGCTGAACACATCGGGATGCTCCGCGCACTTGTGCGCCACTACCGTGCCGACTCCTCCGGCACCTATGATCAATACTTTCATTCCTATCTTGTTTTTAATATTGTCTGAATATATGTCTTTTAGCTGCTTAATTCAGCGGCTCCATATTCTCAAAGTCGCGCCAGGCGTGTGCCTTACGGTAGGCCGGTATCGCCGAGCCGGGAACCCTTAGGGTACACGTCCGCAATAAGCTCCGCTCCTCGGGGTCGAACGGCTGCGAGTTGCAGTCGAACGGCGGTGGCACAGGCGACGGCTCTATCAGCTCGGTCAGCGCGTAGCAGCCGGCGAACAGCATCTCACCCAACAGGTTGGCGTTGGCCGGCATCGTGACGCGCCGCAACGACGTGCATTCGCTGAAGGCGTAGCTTTCCAGCTCCTTCAGGTTGGCCGGCAGCTTCACCTCGCGGAGCGACGTGCAGAACGAGAACACGTTTGCGCCGATGTGCGTCATCCCGTCCGGCAGGTTGATGCTCCGCAGCGAGCGGCAATACACGAATGCCTGCGACTTGATGTCGCGCACGCTTTCGGGCAGCCTCACCTCGCGCAGGTTGGTACACTCGCGGAAAGCGTATGCCGGTATCACCGTCGGACGCGATGCGAACACCACCGTATGGAAGTCCGCGCGTTCGGCATACTTAAGCTCGGTCAACGGCTCCGTGACGGTCAGCACCGAGTCGCGCACCGAGTCGGCCCAGACCTGCACCGCGGACACAACCGCCGCCATAAGTATCAACAATCTTCTCATAGATCAGGTTGGCGGTCGGGAGGCAGGATTGTCCGCGGATCGACAGAATCAACCCGTACCACTATATTCCTGGTGTCGCCGCGCCAGGGCACTGCGGCATGATATACCTCATACTCCACGCGCACCGGGCGGTTGCGGTACTGCATACGGCGCAGCATCACGGCGGCGGTGTCGTTCACGGTCGAGAACACGAAGTCCCGGTCGTAAACTCGCGTCGTGTCCATTATATTCTTATACGGCAGCAGCACGCCCTCGTAAGTCTTGATGGCGGTGCCGCGCTTCTCGATGCTTTCCACATAGCCGTAGGTCACGGCATTCTCCACGTATGGATTGAAATAAATCAACCATCCGGCTATGACCAGACCCATCACCACGCCGGCCACGGCCACCCACACCCACAGCTTCCACGAACGGGATGTCTGCTTCAGGTGGTCGAACTCCGACTCAGGCTCGTCCCAATAGGCGGGGTCCTCCGGCTTCAGCACCGGACGCTTCTCCTCCTTGACTGGCTTAGGCTCCTCCGGAATATATTCCTGGTCGAAATAATCGTTTTTATCGTCTTCGTTGAAATTCATGTCTCTATTTAGTTTATAAAGTTTACATAGTTAAAAAAGTTAAGATGATAGTGTAGACATTCCCAAGCTGTGGTATTCTCTTAACTTTCTAAACTCTTTCAACTCTTTCAACTACCAATTTAGTGGTATTCTCTTAACTTTTTCAACTCTTTCAACTTTTTACACTCCTGCCTCCGGCAGGCGGGCATCCTTTCCGCTTTTGGTGACGGAAATGTATATCATCGTAAATATACCCAAAGTAATGAGCATCACGGTCTGGCCGGACCACTGCAGCATCGAGAACGCCGTGGCGGCATCTTCCGACACACCGTAGACGGCAAGGCCGAAGATAATGCCGAGGTTCCAGGGGCCGAGGCCGCCGTTGCTTGGCACGGCCATGCCGATCGAGCTGAGTATGAACGCCACCAGACAGGGCACCAGGCCCCATGCCAGTTCAGGCGTGCACAGGTCGCGCATGAAGCTGAACGAGAACAGGGCCACATACAGCTGGAAGTAATAGCAGGCCCAGATGGCCAGCGTCCAGAACAGGAACGCCCACTTTCCTTTCATCCTGCCGACTACGGCAAAGCCTTTCCACATCTCCCCTGCCCACCGGCGCGTCTTGCTCACCGCGCTGTAGTTTCGGCCGAAATGAAGCACCGCCCACACTATGACGCAGCCTCCGACCACACCGGTCCAGAACCACGGATTGCGGGCCAGTCCCACTACTCCCTGGCCTACGGGATATTTCACCAGGAACGCCTCTATCGCAGGCGTGGCTATCAGGAAAGTGATGACCGTAAGCGTGAACACCGTAATCATGTCGGCCACACGGTCGCCCACCATCGAACCCACCACCTCGGTAAAGGGGGCGTGCTCGCGATGCGCGATATATGTGCAGCGCCACACCTCGCCTAACCGGGGAAACAGCAGGTTCAGCGCGTAGGTGCCGAATATGCTGCAGCACAGCGCCATGAACGGCGGCCGGATACCTAATGCCTTGAGCTGTATGCGCCAGCGCGCGGCTCGGAACACATGGCTGAACACGCTCATCAGCATCGCCACGAGTATCCACTTGTAGTCGACGCCATGGCGAAGCAACTCCATCATGTCCGCGAAGTCCACCTTGCGGAACATATAGGCCACCAACAGCACCGTCAGCGCCAGCGGCAACAGCCACCGCACCACGTATCCCAATATCTTGCGCCAGTCCATACCGCAAAATTAGTAAATTTCAGAGAAACTTCTTTGAAAATTCACATTTTTCAAAGAATAAACTCCACTTCCTTGAAATAAAAAGCAGTCTCCGCTCCGTCCGCCATCAGCAATACGAGCGGTCCGTTTCTCCTGACATCCCGGATACTTGCCTGAAATTCCGTGCGTTCGCCTTCACGGAGGCGAAAACCATGGCATTCACCGTCCTTGCGCCACAGCCGGCTCATATAGTCGGCGTGAAGCGTATCGGCGTCCTGCTCCAGCCGCCGCTCCAGCTTCTCGGACAGAGTGTCGAGCACCCGCGCCAGCGGAAGTTCCTCGCCCAACAGCTGATACATACTGACGGGGTTGGGTGCGTCGCTGACGAATTCACGCTGATTCACGTTCAGACCGATGCCGATGCGACTGTTGTCCAGGCGGTTGCCTATAATGGTGTGTTCTATCAGTATGCCGGAGATCTTGCAGTCGCCCACATACACGTCGTTCGACCATTTCACCATCGCTTTCAGGCCGTAAGCCTCCAGCGTGTCGGCCACACCAAGTGCCGCGGCCTCGCTGATGCGGAACTGCTGTTCGTCAAGAGGCCGCGGGTCCATGTCGGCCTTGGGCCTGTACAGCATAGTGACCGTCAGGTTCTTGCCCGGTTCCGACTCCCAGCTGTTGCCGCGCTGCCCGCGTCCCGATTCCTGATTGTGGGCCACCACCATGGTCCGGTCGCCAAGCTCGTGCTGATGCACGGCGGCATAATTCATGGTGGAGTCCGCTATGTCCAAAAATACGTAATCCATCCTGTACTTACGAAACCCTTCCGCTACTTACGAAACCACTGTCAACACCCTCTCACCGTCGGGCAGCACCTCGATGCGCACCACCACGGTGTCGGCGGCCAGGAAGTCTACCGCCACCCGAGGCCATTCCAGCAGGCACCACGACCCGGAATCCAGATAGTCGTAGATGCCGATGTCGGCCACGCCGCGCGAATCGTCGATACGGTAGAAGTCGAAATGATATATCGGTTTGCCACCCGGCACATCGTAATGGTTCACGATGCTGAACGTCGGTGAGTTGGCGGCGTCGTCACTGCCCAGCAGACGGGTCATCTCGGATATGAGCGTGGTCTTGCCCGCCCCCATCGGAGCGTCGAAGGCCACGACACGCCGGGCGCCGGCCTGCTTTATCAGCCATGCGGCCGCGGCGCCGAGTTCATCCTTACTCCTTATTATATATTGATTGTTATCCATCGGTTATTTGAACAGGATCACCTCAAGAATATACACCCCTGCGCCGCACAGATAGCCGAGCAATGCGGGAATCGAGAACTTCTTGAGATACCATCCGAAACTGATCTTCTCCAGACCCATCGCGATCACGCCGGCAGCCGAGCCGATAATCAGCATCGAGCCGCCCACACCTGCACAATAACTCAGGAACTCCCAGAACACGCCGTCCTGCACGAACTGGGCGGCATATCCCACCGACGAGGCATCGGTGACGGGATACATGCCCATCACGCCGGCCACCAGGGGAACGTTGTCGAACACCGAGCTCATCATACCCAACACAACGTTGATGATATAGATGTTGTGTATGGCCTTGTCGAGCCATGCGGCCGTAGCGGCCAAGATACCGGACGCATCCAGAACGTCCACAGCCATCAGGATGCCGAGGAAGAACAGTATCGAGGGGAAGTCTATTCTCTTTATCACCATCTGCAGACGGTGCTGGCGCGCGCCCTTGTAGTGCGGGCGACGGTTATAGAATATTTCGGTATAAATCCACAGGATACCCAGCACCAGCAGCATACCGACGAACGGCGGCATGTGAGTGGCTGTCTTGAACACCGGCACCATCACCAGGCCGGTGACGCCGAGAATCAGCATGGTCAGTTTCTCGCGGTGAGTGAATTCCTTGTGGTCCTGCGTCTCGGTGACGTGCACAGTGCCGAGCTGCCCCCTCAGCGAACGTCTCACCCACAGTGCGGGCACCACGCAGGCCACGATCGAGGGGAGCGTGACGTAAGCCACCAACGCACCGGCCGTGACATTGCCTTTCACCCAGAGCATGATGGTGGTGACGTCGCCGATGGGCGACCACGCGCCGCCGCAGTTGGCCGCTATCACGATGAGTCCGGCGTATAGCAGCTGGTCGCTCCGCTTGTCCACAAGTTTGCGCAACAGCATGATCATCACGATGGTTGTGGTCATATTGTCCAGAACTGCACTGAACACGAAGGCCGTGACAAGGAGTATCCACATCAGTTTCCCCTTGCTGCGCGTCTTGATGTGATCGGTAATGATGGAGAAGCCCCCGTGGACGTCCACCAGTTCCACGATGGTCATGGCGCCGATCAGGAAGAACAGGGTCTGGGTGATGTCGCCTAATGCCTCTACAATCTTGACATCCAGCACATAGCTCAACGCCTGGGAATGCAGACTCTCGCCCTGCAGACTCGGGGTCTGGGCTATGTAGGCTGCGAGTTTATCAGGTTCAACCTGAGGCACTATCCGGTCGGCGCAAAGCGCATAGATGACCCACAGCAGCATACCCAACACAAGCGCGATCGCCGTCTTGTCGACGCGCAGAGGATGCTCCAGGGCTATCGCGAGATAGCCCACGAAAAACATTACAATTAACGTGGTGATCATGGCATTTTTTCGAATTAGTAATTTTAATTAGTAATTAATCGCGATGCAACGCAAATTACTCATTGCTAATTACTCATTGCTAATTGGGTTAGCGTCTTCTCTTCTTTTTCTTTGATTTTGAGGATGTGCCTTTTGATTTGCTTTTGCGTGTGCTTTTCGACTTGGAGACGCTGCTTTTGCCGGGCAGATTCAGCTTGTCGCCGGGTTGCAGTGCGTCGCCGCTTCCGGTTATGCCGTTGGCCTTCTTCAGGGCCGCCACGGTGGTGCCGTACCGCTTGGCTATGTTCGACAGGTTGTCGCCGCTCCTGACGGTATGCGATTTGGGAGCCGCAGGCCGCGCTTTCTTCTTTTTGGCGGTTGTCTTGCTGCTCTTGGCGGCGGTCTGTCTGCTCTGCGCGGCGGAAGCCTCGTAAGTGCTCTTGGACTGACGGCGTGCCGACTGGCGTGCCGCGCGGTAGTCGTTTGCTACATCGGCCTGCGCATCGGCGGTGCCGGTGTCGAGATGCTGTTGCTGCGAGCCGCGGCGGTCGCGTGTCACGGCCACCTCCTCGGTCTTGCGCGGCGCGGGCAGGTCCTTGGCCTGGTCATGCTCCTCGTTGGCCAGTTCCTCGGCATCTTCCTGCGCTATGACGGCGGCAAGCTGGGCGTCGGGTTCCGAACCCGGTTCGGCCACTACGCGACGGGCGTATTTGTCGGCGTTATAGTCGCGTATCTCCTCCTCGCTCATCAGGTATGCCTGCACCTGACGCGACGGAAGTATCAGCGTGTAGCTGCGCTCGTTGTTGCCGGGAATGATGTCGGCGCGGAACTGCGGGTTCAGCACGCGCAACTCCTCGACCGGGATGTCGAGCACATTCGAGATCTGGTCGAAATGTATGCGCTCGGCCACATGCACGGTGTCCATCACCAGGGGCTTGGTGGGCAGCACCGGGCCGATGTTATGCTTGTCGTAATAGTTCATCACATAGTTCGCGGCGATGAACATGGGTACGTATCCGCGCGTCTCGGGGCTGAGATAATAGTAAATGGACCAGTAGTCCTGGGTGTCGGGAGTGCCCCCTGCGCGGCGCAGAGCCTTGTTGACGGCACCCGGACCGCAGTTGTAGGCGGCGATGGCCAGCGACCAGTCGCCGTAGCTGTTGTACAGGTCCTTAAGGTATTTGGCGGCCTTTTCCGACGACTTGTAGGGGTCGCGGCGTTCGTCCACCATGCTGTTCACCTCCAGGCCGAGGCCCTTGCCGGTGCCAACCATGAACTGCCACAGGCCGGCGGCGCCATGCTTGCTCGTGGCGTTGGGGTCCAGCGCGGACTCTATCACGGGCAGGTATTTCAGCTCGAGAGGCAGACCCTCGGCCTCCAGGGCCTGCTCGAAGATGGGCATATAATATAATGACAGACCCAACAGGGCGGCCACCTGGTCGCGTCCGCGACGGGTGTAACGCTCTATATAGCTGCGCACTATCGAGTTATAGGGCATGTCAATGACCGTGGGCAGCTTCGACAGGCGGTCGCGCAGCACAGCGTCGCTCACCTCCACGTCGCCCTTGCGGCGATAGCTGTCGTCGGTGGCGGTGTAGTTCTGCATATACCAGCCCTCCAGCATACGCTGCGTGTCGGCCTCGTAGCTCTTGGGATACACTATGTGCGAGTCGGTTATCTCGGTGCGGAGGCTGTTCACGTTGCGGTTCTTCTGCGCCATCGCCGGCATGACACCAAGCAACGCGGCCATAAGTATGATTGACTTTCTGCTCATAATTCTGTTCTTAAAAGGTTAACGTCCACTGCATTCCGAGGCTGGTGCGTCTCCAGCTCTGGTTCTGCGGGGTGATCACGGCCGGGGCCAGGTCGAGGCTCAGGTCGGGCGACACGTCGAAGTGTGCCATCTGGGCGTCGACGTATGCGTCGACCATACAGACCAGATACAGCGCGATAAGACAGATGACGCACAGGTCGCGGTTGCGCCGGTACTGATCCTTGCGGTATTTGAAGGTCCTTTCCAGCCACGCCTTGTCCAGATCGGATTCCTTGACCGTGGGCGGAAAGAAGTTCATGTAGCTTTTGGTGTTGGGGTCGGAATCCATCAGGTCCCGGTAGCCCTGCATATAGTCGTTGTATTGGTTGCCGTTCCAGTTGGTGGCATAACCGAGGCCCATGAAACCTCCCACCACGATTGGGAGCTTCCAGTAGCGGCGGTTGTATATCTGGCCCAGGCCGGGGAACAGCGCCGACATCCACACGGCGCGCGTGGGATTGGGGTTGAACGCGCGGCGTCCCTTCTCGTCGAACGAGTATCCGTCGGCCGTCACCACCGTCGGCGGTATGCTGTCGGCTTCTGCCGTATTCAGCGAGTCGGTCGCGAGCGTTTCCCTGTCGTCGGGCAATACGCGCAGATCAAGGTCCACGTCCACGTCCACCGTGGAGTCGGGGCTAAGCGGCCGGTGGTCGCGTATCACAGGCTCGCGGTCGCGTATCACGGGCTTGCGGTCACGGGCCGCAGTCACCGGCCGGCGGTCCTGCAGCACGGTCTGTGCGAATCCGGGCGGTATCACGAACAATATCGCCAGGGCCATTATCAGTGCCTTCTCCATCCGGGTGAGTCGTATGCCCATTCCTGTCACTTCACGCTGTCGAACGCCTTGATCAGCCGGTGCAGATCGTCGTCGTTGTTGAATTTAAACGTAATGGTGCCGTTGCCCTTGGCGTTGCGGCTGAATTTCACCGGTGCCGAGAAGCGTGTGCTCAGACTCTTTACCAGCTCGTCGTATGCCTCGTTGTCCTGTTTCTTCTCCTCCTGCGCTGGGCCTTCGTTCATTTTCTTCACCACGGCCTCGACGGCGCGCACGGACAGACCCTCCTTCACGATGCGCTTGTAGAGCTTGAGCTGGGCCTTGGTGTTGTCCAGTCCGAGCAGTGCGCGTGCGTGGCCCATCTCTATGTTGTGGTCGCGCAGGCCAAGCTGTATCTCGGCCGGCAGGCGCAGCAGGCGCAGATGGTTGGCTATGGTGGCGCGTTTCTTGCCCAGGCGCTCCGACAGGCGTTCCTGCGTCAGCGAATAGCTGTCTATCAGTTTTTTGAAACCCAATGCCACCTCGATGGCGTTCAGGTCCTGGCGCTGGATGTTCTCGATCAGCGCCATCTCCGTCATTTCGGAGTCGGAGGCCGTGCGCACGTATGCGGGCACGGTTACGAGGCCGGCCCTGGTGGCGGCGCGCCAGCGGCGTTCGCCGGCTATGATCTGATAGCGGCCTCCGGGCACCGAGCGCAGCGTCAGCGGCTGCACTATGCCAAGCTCGCGGATACTGGCCGCAAGCTCCTCGAGCGCCTCCGGGTCGAACGTGCGGCGCGGCTGCTCGGGGTTAGGCTCTATCAGGTTCAGTTCTATTTCGGATATTGCCGATGCGCCTCCGGTCTGCACCTCGGGCACCGGAGCCGACGCAAACAGCGCGTCGAGTCCGCGACCCAACGCACGCTTCGTTCCGGTTACTTTCTTACTCTGATCCATTGTCATGGTCATGCTTTCTTCTTACGTTTACGCTCGCGCGACTGCAGCTCGCGGGCCAGCTGGCCGTAGGCTATGGCGCCACGGCTGTCGGGGTCGTACAGTATCACGGGCAGTCCGTGGCTGGGACTCTCGCTCAGCTTGATGTTGCGCGGTATTACCGTGGTGAACACCATGTCGCCGAAGTGTCCCTTCAGCTCCTCGAATATCTGGTTGGCCAGACGGAGGCGGGCATCGTACATGGTGAGCAGGAAGCCCTCGATCTCAAGCGTGGGCTTCAGGCGCGATTTGATGATACGTATAGTATTGAGCAACTGCGCGATACCCTCCAGGGCGAAGTATTCGGCCTGCACCGGTATCAGCACCGAGTCGGAGGCGGTCAGCGCGTTGACGGTGATGATGCCTAACGACGGCGAGCAGTCGATCAGGATGTAGTCGTAGTTGTCCTTGACGGGTTCGAGCACGCCTGACAGGGTGCGCTCGCGGTCGGCGCGGCTCATCAGCTCCACCTCGGCGCCCACAAGGCCGATGCGCGAACAGATTATGTCCAGGCCCTTGACCTGGGTGTGCATGATGGCCTCCTTGGCGGGATATCCCTCTATCAGACATTCGTACACCGTGGCGTCGGTGTCCTGAGGCTCCACGCCCAAACCGGACGTGGCGTTGGCCTGCGGATCGGCGTCCACAAGCAATACCTTGCGGCCTGCCGCTGCAAGACATGCACCCAGATTGAACGACGTCGTGGTCTTGCCCACGCCACCCTTCTGGTTCGCTATCGCTATGATTTTTCCCATAGACGTTCTGCTCTTACTGTTCTACTTTCGCAAGCTCAAGTTGATATTCATCCACTGTTGAGCAAGCTGAAAAACTTGCGAAACTCAAGCTATACCTATTTAAATATGCAAATTTACGAATTTATTCCCACATTCCCATACCGATTACTGCAAAATTTCCTTATTTCACATTTTTAAGCCTCAAACCCGAAATCATAAACCCGAAACACTGGCCCATAACATAAACCCGAAACACTGTCCTGAAACCCTATCCTGAAAACACAAACCCGAAATGCTGCCCCGAAACATAAACCCGAAATGCCTCGGAGAGGCTGTTTCTCAATAACCCCACGATGGCGGAGGGCGCGAAGCGTCCGAAAGCCTTCGTGGGGTGGATTGCGGCAGCGCAGTTTGGTCGGAGACCATACCGCTGTACTATCACCGGATCATGGGTATGTCTACGAATAAGGCGAGCGACATGGTCTCCGACCAAGCTGTGACAGACGCATCCTCACCCCACGAAGGCCAGTGCCAGCTGACGCTGTCCCTGTCCATCGTGGGGTTAACGAGAAACATGGTCTCCGACCATATACCCTCATATACAGACATATACCGCCATACACTACATATACTGACATATACCCCCATATACAGCCATATACCACATATACAGCCATGTACCGCCATATATCGCAGCTCTATCTATTGTTGACATTTATAAAAAATTAGAGTCAGTCTTCTCACGAGGACTGACCTAATTCCTGCTTGGCTTGTCGCCGCGCAGACGATAGAAATTACTAATGTATATAACCCAAAATTTAGACAATATCTTTATAATTCACACTGCCATCGGGCCGGCGACATTCATGTCGCCCGCAAACAGGCACCGCGACTGGAAAGGCGACATTCCTGTCGCCTGCAATCGGCTCTGCCTGATGTCTTTCGTAAACTTGATGTCTGGGAGATTACTGCTGCATTAGTTATGTTCTCCGTAAGGACGCTTTTTCGTTCTTTTGTGGATTAATAACGCCGCACCCCGGAACAATATTTTATTCCGGGGTGCAAAATAATGTTAAAGATTTGCGGCCTATAATGTTAACGCCGTGGCAATGAAACCTTCGGCCGCCACCATTATACCGTGGCCTCTAATCTTGTCGGTGTCTTTTATAAAGTTATAACCCTGTTGACGGCCATAAAGTTCGATTGTCCTTACCTGCATTTTTATTTGGAAGTTGAGGAATTGTTGATTAATTTTGTGATTATGATGGATAATGTGCCCAGACATGCGGAGTATGTACCTGTTCCGCACCACATTCCGGCTCCGGAATACAAACCGATGAGCCCGGAGGAGGAAGACCTGATGATCGAGAATTCGTATCAGGAGCTGCTACGTGCGTACCTTCAGAGCAACCATCGCAAGAAAGTAGAGAAAATAGAACGCGCCTACCGTTTCGCCCGCGAGGCCCACAAGGGCGTGCGGCGCCGCAGCGGCGAGCCTTACATCCTCCATCCCATCGCCGTGGCCAAGATCGTGATTTCCGAATTAGGCCTTGGCTCCACATCCATCTGCGCGGCCCTGCTCCACGACGTGGTGGAGGACACGGAATATACCCGCGAGGACATCGAAAACAATTTCGGCGACAAGATAGCCTCCATAGTCGAGGGCCTGACCAAGATTTCGGGCGGCATCTTCGGTTCGCAGGCATCGCTGCAGGCCGAGAACTTCCGCAAGCTGCTGCTGTCCATGAGCACGGACATCCGCGTGGTGCTCATCAAGATGGCCGACCGCCTGCACAACATGCGCACCCTCGCGTCCATGAGGCCCGAAAAGCAATACAAGATAGCCGGCGAGACCCTGTACGTCTACGCCCCGCTGGCTCACCGTCTCGGTCTCTACAAGATAAAGCAGGAACTCGAGGACCTGGCATTCAAGTACGAGCATCCGCAGAAGTACGAGGAGATAATGGCCCTGGTGAACCAGTCGGCGGCACACCGCGAGAAGGTGGTGGAGGAGTTCGTGGCCCCGATACGCGAGAAGCTGGACGCCGCCGGATTCAAATACGAGATCAAGGCCCGCATCAAGAGCGCCTATTCCATCTATAACAAGATGGAGACCAAGAAGATACCGTTCAGCGAGATATACGACGTCTATGCCGTGCGCGTCATCTTCGAGAACGACGACGACTCGCAGGAGCGCCTGCGCTGCTGGCAGATATACACCTTCTTCAGCGACGGCCACAAGGTGCATCCCGACCGCCTGCGCGACTGGACGTCGGTGCCCAAGGCCAACGGATACCGCGCGCTGCACCTCACGGCCATGGGCCCCGAAGGGAAATGGATTGAAGTGCAGATACGCAGCCGAAAGATGGACGAGATAGCCGAACTGGGCTATGCCGCCCACTGGAAATACAAGACCGGGGAATACGAGGACGATTCGGAGCTGGACAAGTGGATGAACACCATCAAGGACATCCTGGCCAATCCGGAGCCGAACGCCATCGACTTCCTGGACACCATCAAGCTCAACCTCTTTGCCCGCGAGATATACGTGTTCACGCCGCGCGGCGACCTGATTACGCTGCCGGCCAAGGCCACTGTGCTGGACATGGCCTTCGCCATCCATACCGAACTGGGCCTGCACTGCCTGGCCGGCAAGATAAACCACCGCCTCGTACCTCTCAGCTACGAACTGGACAGCGGCGACCAGGTGGAGATCATCACCTCCAAGTCGCAGAAGCCCGTGACCCAGTGGCTGGAATATTGCAAGACGGCCAAGGCGCAGAACTGCATACGCGACTTCCTGCGCCGCAGCCGGCCGCACCTCATATCGCGCGGTCGTGACCTCCTGGTGCAGGTGGCCGAACAGGAGGGGCTGGACATCACCGACGAACTGGTACAGAACCTGTGCCGCAACCTCGGAGCCACCACCCCCGACGAGCTGTACGTGCGCATCGCCAAGGAGGAGATAGACCTGACGGCCGACCAGCTCAAGGCCCTGTTCAAGAAGCGCACATCGCTGATACGCAAGATACTGCGCAACCCCTTCGCCTCGCGCAAGAAGCTGAACAGCCAGGAGCCTCCCAAGGACCCCATCAACCGCAAGGAGGTGTACATACTGCACCCCGACGCCGAAAAACCTAACTATCTGCTCGACGTGTGCTGCACCCCCATCCCGGGGGACGACGTGCTCGGATTCGTCAACGACGACGAGGAAGTGGTGCTGCACAAGCAGTCATGTCCCGTGGCCATGCGCCTCAAGACCAGCTACGGCCCTCGCCTGGTGGCCACGCGCTGGGGCGGCACGGCCGAAAAGTTTATTGCCAAGATTGCCGTAGAGGGCATAGACCGCCACGGAATACTGGAGGAAATCACCAGCACCGTGTCGCAGAAGCTCGGCATCAACATACGCGGCCTCAACATCTCGGCCCCGCAGGAGGTGTTCCAGGCCGAACTGACCGTGCTGGTGGACAACACCGACACCGTCGAATCCATCTGCAACGCCCTGAAGAGCATCAAGGGCGTGCAGAAGGCAGCACGCATCAGCTGATTCCGTCAGGAACAGGCTGACATTGTTTAAAGACTAAAGAGTTCAGTGATGAACAGAAAGAAAAGAGACTTTTTCCTGAAGCTCCTGCTTATAGTAGGATCCACGGCCGTAATCATGCTGCTGTTGCCGCACAACGACGTGCAGGACTATGTGTACGAGGAGAACCAGCCGTGGCGCTATCCGCTGCTTATGGCCGACTTCGACATGGAGGTGAAGCGCGACGCGGAGTCCGCCCAGCGGATGCGCGACAGCATAGACCGCAATTTCCTGCCCATCATCAAGCGTCAGGACGACAAGGCCGACCGGCGCATACAGATGTTCAACAAGGCCATCACGGGCAAGACGCCCGACGTGTCGCGTCTGGTGCTGAACAAGCTGTTGAACGAGATATACGCGCGCGGCGTGCTCGATTCCAAGGTGTACGACCGCATACAGGCGGCTCCCGGACACGAGGCCCGCACCGCCAGCAAGATCAACGGCGCCGACGCCCTGATCACCATCGACTGCAACGAGATGTTGTCGCCGGGCATGGCATTCGAGTTCATCGACTCGGCCTACCGGGTGTCGGGCGCGCCGGTCATCGAGCAGCACAACGACGAGATAGCCGCAGCGCTCAATACCATCCTTGTGCCCAACGTGGTGCTCGACACCGCCGCCGACCAGAAATTCCGCAAACAGGAATACCTGGCGGCCGACGCATCCATAGGCGTCATCAAGAAGGGGCAGCGCATCGTGGACCGGGGCGAGATCGTGACGCCCCAGATATTCACCAACCTCAACACCTATCTGCAGAAAGTGGCCGAGAACCACAGCGAGGACCGCACCGACACCTACTTCTACGTGGGCCAGGCGCTGTTCATCCTGATATGCTTCTCCGGGCTGTACATCTTCCTGGCCGAATACCGCGAGAGGTTCTTCGCGTCGCTGCGCAAGATGCTGTTCCTCATGACGTTCATCACGCTGTTCGTGGTGTTCGCCGTGCTGATGTTCGAGTATTTCCGCAACGGCATCTACCTTGTGCCGTTCGCCGCGGTGCCGGCGGTGATATTGGTGTTCTTCGACTCGCGCACGGCCATATTCTCGCTGCTGGTCACGGTGATGATCTCGAGCATGGTGGCGTTGGAGCCGATGCAGTTCATCTTCCTTGAGCTGGCCGCGGGTCTGACGGCGGCATTCTCCATGCGCACGCTGAGCCGGCGCGGACAGCTGCTCAAGACTGCAGCCCTGTCGTTCGTGGCCTACGTGCTGGCCTACACCACGTTGCTGCTGCTCGACCACGGCACCCTCGTAGGGTACGAGTGGCGGCTTATCGGCATTTTCGCCATCAACGCCGTGGTGCTCAGTTTCGTCTACATCCTGATACTCGTTATAGAGAAACTGTTCGGTTTCACGTCGAACGTCACGCTGGTCGAGCTGTCGGACATCAACAGCCCGCTGCTGCGCCGTCTGGCGCAGGAGGCTCCCGGCACGTTCCAGCACTCGATGCAGGTGTCGATGCTCGCAGCCGAAGGTGCCCGCGCCATCGGGGCGAACACCCAGCTGGTGCGCACCGGCGCCCTGTACCACGACATCGGAAAGCTGTACAACCCGCTGTTCTTCACCGAAAACCAGCATAACGTCAACCCGCACGACGGTCTCGACCCCGAGGTGAGCGCACAGAAGATAATCTCACACGTCACCAAGGGCATGGAACTGGCCCAGAAGGAGAAACTGCCCGAAATGGTGCGTCAGTTCATCCCCGAGCATCACGGCAAGAGCCTGACCAAGTACTTCTACAACACGGCGGTCAACAACAATCCCGACCCCGAGCACCCGATAGACAAGAAGCCGTTCATGTATCCCGGCCCGAATCCGCGTAGCAGGGAGACCGCCATACTGATGATGGCCGACTCGGTCGAGGCCGCCTCGCGCAGCCTTACGGATTATTCCACCGAGGCCATCGACAGCCTTGTGGACAAGATAATAGACGGCCAGGTGCGCGACGGATTGTTCCGCGACTCCCCCATCTCGTTCAAGGATGTGGAGGAGATCAAGGTGGCGTTCAAGAAAAGGCTGCAGACCATGTACCACGGCCGCGTGGCCTACCCTGAAATCAGACAGCAGGAGGACACCGCACAAAATCAGCCCGCCGCGAACTAAAAACCGTGAAACCGACGTTATAACGATATGACGATATTCCTGATCATAACCGCATGCCTGTGCTACGCCGCGTCCGTCTGGGCGCTGGCCACGCGCATCATGCTGGGCCCCGCGCTGTCGTACATCGGTCTGGTGCTGCTCAGCGTCGCCACACGCAACGGCTACCCGCTGCTGCCCATTAACGGCACCATCCTGACCGGATGGTTCTGCATGACACTGGTGGTGTCCGTCATCATCATGCTTCAGCCCGAGCCGGTGCGCCGGCAGACACGCGGCATGGGATACATGATCGTGGGCGCCGTCACCGGACTGGCCGTCGGCCTGCTCGCATTCTCAGCATCGCATAACCTCACAATGCTATATTCGTTCATGATCCTGGCCGTGATAGCCGGAATCTTCTTCGGGCTGCTGCTCTATTCGCGCACACCCGACGGCCGACCGCTGGCCATCGGCTCGCAGAACTTCTTCAGGTATCTGCTGGCCAAAGGATTCCCCACAGCCATAACCATGATGCAGATCGGCGTGGCCGCCGTGCTGACAATAGCAGTATATTGAAACACAATACATGAAGATATTCCGAAACATACTCATACTCACGGCTCTGGCAGCGGGCGCCATAGGTGTCACCGCCCAGAACGCCGCGAAGTCGCGCAAAATCGTTGTGAAGAAACCCAACCTGGAGGAGATCCGCACCTCGACCCTCGACCCCCAGAGCAAATACTATTTCCCTAAGCTCATGGCCAAATACGAGGTGAACGACACAACGATGACCAACGACGAGTTCCGGCACCTGTACCTGGGCTACATGTTCCAGGAGGACTACGATCCCTACCGCATGTCGCCTTACTCCGACCGCACGGACAGCCTGCGCAGCAAACCCACGCACACCCGCGCCGAGATAGACACCATCACCAAATACGCGCAACTGGCACTGGCCGACAACCCATTCGACCTGCGCCAGATGTCGTTCCTGGTGCACGTGCTGAAGGAACGCCGCAAGGACATGCGCGCCAAGATATGGGAATACCGTCTGGAGCACCTGTTGGGCGCCATCAAGAGCACCGGCACGGGCGAGGACATAGAGAACGCATGGTATGTGATATACCCCATGCACGAATACGACATGGTGCAGCTGCTGGGCTACGAGGCCACCAACGCAGACTTCATCGAGCCGGGCTACGACTACCTGTCGGTGCGCCCCGACCCGTCGGACAAGCGCAAGCGCGACAAATCGGCCCGGGGATTCTACTTCGACGTGCAGATTCCCCAGAACCAGTATGAACTGAAACATCCCGAATGATATGTCAACTATCCTGAATACGAACGGCACGGAACTGGAAGTGCCGCAACTTCTTGACGCCGCCAATTTCAAATGCGCCGTCTTCACCGCCGAATGGAACGCCGAGGTCACCGACGCATTGCTCAAGGGTGTAATGGACACCTTTGCCAAGGCGCGCGTTGACCCCGACAATATATTCTCGCAGCCTGTGCCGGGCACCGTCGAGCTGGTGAACGCCGCCGGCATGGCCCTGCGTCACATGCAGGACCTCAGCGCCATCATCATCCTGGGCTGCGTGGTGCGCGGCGACACGCCGCATTTCGACTACGTATGCCAGGTTGTTAGCCAAGGCGTGGCCGAACTTAACGCCCGCGGAGAGGCCCCCGTGATATTCGGCGTGCTTACTGTCAACGACATGCAGCAGGCCCTGGACCGTGCGGGAGGCCGCTTAGGCAACAAGGGCGCCGAAGCTGCGGTGGCCGCCATCAAGATGGCCAACCTCCACATCCACTCCGGCGCGCTGCGTTACGCCTCGTTCCGACAATAAACCCATTAAGAATATAGTAAATAGTAAGAAGCTTTTAAATGGGGAAAGGCCGGCCTGTGAAGGTCGGTCTTTTTACTTGTATCGATTTATATTGTTACTTGTATCGATTTATATCGGTCGGCCAATCAGCAGCCTCCACAGCCCCCTTTGCCGCCGCAGCAGCTACCGCCATCGTCATGGCCGCCGCAGCCTTCGTCGCCGCCGCAACCGCCGCCATGGCAGCAGCCGCCGCAGCCCGACGCTGGATGAATCTCCTCCTCGGTGGCGTCACGCACCGTCTCTATCTCGCCGGCAAACGTTACAGTCAGCCCTGCGAACGGGTGGTTGAAGTCCATAACCACCTTCGGACCTATGGCCACTACCGTGCCAACGACACGGTAGCCCTCGGCCGTCATCATGGGCAGCGCCGCGCCGACCTTCACTTCCTCGGCCAGCTTGCCGTCGCGCTCGAATATCTGGCGATCAAGTTCCACCACGTCCTCCTCGTTGCGCTCGCCGAACGCCGCTGCCGGCGGCAGCGTCACCTCGAACTTATCGCCGGCCTTCAGGCCCTCCATAACGCTTGCAAGACCCGGCACTACATCCTGGCTTACGCCATATATCATCTGGTCCGGGCGGCTCTTGGTGGCCTCGAACAGCTTGCGGCCCGTAGCCGCGTCGGTAAGCAGGTAGGAATACTCTACGTATTTGCCCGGTGATACTGTATCAGTCATAGTTTAATTCAATTATTTTCTTCTTTCTCCTTGTCTTTCTTCAGGAAGCGGGTTGCCGCCTGCATCTTGGCCAGGAACTGGCGCCATGCGGAGTCGTGCATCACATTGGCCTCGAGGTTATCGAGCAGATTCAGTATCTCCTGCTCCAGCTCCACGATCTCGAGGGCCACGGCGTGCGGCAGCACGGCATTGAGCAGTCGGCGCGCACGGTCTATCTGCGCGCGGCTGCGCATCAGCAGACGGGCCACCTCGATGGTCATGGCCACCTCGCGGCGCGTGACGCGGCCGGCACGCTTCTTCGACAGCTTGATGGCTTCCATATAGAACTTCACGGCGCCCTTGTAGTCGCCCGTGGAGGCCATCATCTCGGCGTCCTTGCACAGCGATTCCACCAGCTTGTCGGTGGCCGTGGCCACGCCGTTGTGCACCTTGTCGTACAGCAGGCCGGTGTGGATCTGCTGCTTGGCCAGCATGTCAAGCATCTTCTTGCGGCTGCGCAGTATGCGTGTGGACAGCTCCATGGCCATGACGTGATACTTGCCGAAGCGGTCGGCGTCGAGCTTAAGCAGCGGCTCCAGCAACTTGAAGATCTGTTCCAGCTCCTTCTTCGACTGCTTGTAGTCCTTCAGCGCGTAGTGTATCTCCGACAGGTCGAACAGCAACACCACCACGGCCTCGCGGAACTCCACGTGGCTGTAGTCGGAGAAATCGCGCAGAGCCTTCAGCGACTCGACGGTCTTCTCCAGCACCTTGTTGTATTCCTCGGCCTCGAACAGTTCAAGAGCCTCCTTGCGCTGATTCACCACAGTCTCCAGGATACGGGCGTCGTCCGAATCCATCTTCATCCCCTTGAAATGGGGCGCGTATTTCATAAGACTCATTTTCTCAACATATTTCAGGGTTACCGGACTGACCGGAGGACTTGTGGCCGAGATACCCGCCGTGATGACGCTTGGCGTATTCCTCCTTGGTGAATCCTATCTTTTGCATTGTAGCCACCACGAGCACGTCGCCCATCACGGTCATCATGGTGGTTGATGTGGTGGGTGTCAGGCCTAACGGGCACACTTCGGGGCTGTTGCCCGTGCTCAGCGTGACGTCGCCGTGTGTGCCGAGCTGCGACTCGGGGTTTCCTGTTATAACAATTATGGGAATTTCGGGGTTCAGCACACGTGCCAGCTGCACCAGTTCCACTATCTCGCGGGTCTTGCCGGAGTTGGACAACAACAGCAGCAGGTCGTTCTTCTGAATGATGCCGAGATCGCCGTGCTGCGCCTCGCTGGGGTGCAGGAACACGGCCGGGGTGCCGGTGCTGCAGAAGGTAGTGGCGATGTTCATGGCTATCTGGCCGGCCTTGCCCATGCCGGAGCATATCAGTTTGCCGCCTCGGCGGTTCACGTGCTCCACTATCAGTTCTACCGCGCGGCCATAGTCGTCCGTCACGGGGATGTTGAGTATGGCCTGCGATTCCCGCTCCAGAATGGAGCGCATTATGTCGTTTATGCTATTCATCGGGGTTAATTCAATTTTATCGAGATTAATCGAGATTAATCAAGATTATCCGGATTTATCGAGATTAATCGGGGTTAATCGGATTCAGGGCTATGGAGCGCTGCAGGGCGCGGCGCCATCTGTCGGGCATCGGCGCCGACTTCTGCGTGGCGGGGTCGAAGCTCACCATCACCGTACGGCACGCCGACTTGATGCGGCCCGTGCGCGCGTCGGCTATGACCTGCAGGATGTGGAAGCTGCGGTCGTGTATCGCCTCGCAGCGCGTGCCAACCACCAGGTCCTCGCCGAACATCAGCGGCTCCATGTAGGTGCACTCCACGTTGGCGATGACCGTCTCCACCTGGCGCCAGTCTATGTCCCAGTCTACTATATCCTTGAAATACCACGCCTTGCCCGTGTCGTAGAACGAGAAGTACACCGTGTTGTTCACATGCCCCAGGATGTCTATGTCGTTGAACCGTATCTCCACCGGTATGCGGTGCGGAAACGCCGACAGCGGCGGCAACGTGTCTATGTCTATCATTATTCTCTTTCTCTTTTATATCGGGTTATAGTAAGACCCGCGGGGTCTTACCACTGTGTCAGGACGTGAAGCGTATGCCGCTGATCACGTTCTGACCTAATTTCTTATTCAACGCTTCCATGAGCCGGGAGCGGCACATGGCCAGGTCCTGTCTCAGCGAGGCGTTGGCCACAGGCACCGTCATGACGCCGGCGTTGACCGTGGGACGGCCGCACAGCGACGCTAAGTCGCGGCCAAGCGTCTCGGGGAAGATGGCGCAGGCGCGTGTCTCCAGCAGCTTCTGCGTCATGTTCTGTTCCTCGATAGCGCGTCGCAGCACGTCGCCGAGGGCTTCGGCCTCCACACGCTTCATAACACTGTGAAGCGGCCCTCCTCCACCTCGTACATCCGACTCGGTCCAACCAGGGTCGACACCGTCTCGTCCAAGTGCTCGCGGTTGGTGTCGGTGATGAAGATCTGGCCGAAGTTTCCGCTGCTCACCGTGCGCATGATGCGGCCCACGCGCTCGGAGTCCAGTTTGTCGAATATGTCATCCAGCAGCAGTATCGGTTTCACGCCCGTCACGTCGCACAGGTGCTCGTAGATGGCCAGCCGCAGGGCTATCACATAGCTTTTGAGCTGACCCTGGCTGCCTACACGGCGCATGGAGTGTCCGCGCAGCTCCATGCAGAGGTCGTCGCGGTGCACGCCCTGATGCGTGAAGCCCAGCACGCCGTCCTTGGCGCGCCCCTCGTCCAGTATGGCCTGCAACGGCTTGCTGTCGAGCACCGACGTATAGGTGAGCGATACGCGCTCCTGCTCGCCGGCCACTTCCTCGTAGTAGCGGCGGAATATCGGCTTGATCGACTCGGTCCATGCCTTGCGCGCCTCGTACACCGTGGCTGCGGCCGAACACATGCCGGCCTCCACGCTTTCGTACAGCAGCTTGTCGCGCACGCCGGCACGCAGCATACGGTTGCGGCTCTCCAGCCCGCGGTTGTAACGTATCAGCTCGGCCAGATAGCGGCGGTCGGTCTGCGAGATTACCATGTCCAGCAGTTTGCGGCGCATCTCGCCGCTGCCGGTCACCAGCATCGAGTCCGCCGGCGTCACGGCCACGATCGGGAAGCGCCCGATATGCTCCGACAGCTTGCCGTATTCCTTGCCGTTGCGCAGCAGGGTCTTCCCCTTGCCGCGCTTGATGCCTATGGACACGTCCTCGTCGCCGCCGGCATCGGTAAGGTAATGCCCCTTGACTAAGAGCATATCCTCGCCGTGGCGTATCAGTCCGCTCTCGGGCATGGGCTGCATGGGACGCGCCATGCTCAGGAAATGAATGCCCTCAAGCAGGTTGCTCTTGCCCATGCCGTTGCGCCCCACGAAACAGTTCACTCCCTCGGAGAAGTCCAGACGGGCCTCCCCGATGTTCTTGAAGTTCATTGCCTCGAGTGTGGTTATGAGCATGATTGAATCAGTTTAAGTAAAAGCCGCGGGCTTTTACAACAGTTAAGTCCGTTTAGTCCTTCTGGCCGTAGGCGAGGTCGCCGGCGTCGCCGAGACCGGGCACTATGTAGGAGTGCGCGTTGATTTCCTTGTCGATGGCGCCGCACCACAGCGTCGACTTCTCCTGCGGGAAATGTGTGCGCACGTATTCCACGCTGGGTTCCGAGGCAATGACGGACGCTATGTGTATCTTGGCGGGAGTGCCCTTCTGCAGCAGCGCCTTGTAGGCCAACTCCATCGACGAGCCGGTGGCCAGCATCGGGTCAACGATGATCAGCGTCTTGCCTTCGATGGAAGGAGAGGCTAAGTATTCCACCACGATGTCGAACGAGTCGCCCTTCTCGCGGTAGCGGCGGTAGGCGCTGACAAAGGCGTTCTCGGCATGGTCGAAGTATGACAGGAATCCGTGGTGGAACGGCAGCCCGGCACGCAGTATGGTGGCCAGCACCACCTGGTCGGCCGGTTCGTGACACTCGGCCTCGCCCAACGGCGTGGTGACAGTCACGGTCTTATATTCCAGACGCTTCGAGATCTCGTACGCCATGATCTGACCGATACGCTCCAGATTGATGCGGAAACGCATCGGGTCGTTCTGGACGGTGACGTCGCGAAGCTCCTCCATGTAGCGGCTCACCAGACTCGGATGCTCGTCAAAATTTATTACTTCCATTATTTCGTGTCTTTTTATGGTTCTTTGTTTAGGTCTCACGCAGTGCATGAGTTCAATATCTCGAGGCTGCGGGCCACGTCGCGCTCGATGTTGAGGCGCAGCTCGCCGATGGTCCTGAAACGCGCCTCGTCGCGTATCTTGGCCACGGGACGGATGCAGAGTTCCGTGCCATACAGGTCGCCCGCGAAACCGGGGATGTGCGTCTCGACCGACACGGGTCCCTGCTCGTCGAACGTGGGGCGCATCCCTATGTTGGTCACGGCGGGCATTTCCGTTCCGTCGGGCATCTTCACCATTGTGGCGTACACTCCCCTGCCGGGCAGCTGCAGACGCGGGTCGACGCTGAGGTTGGCGGTGCGAAAGCCGATGTCGCGCCCCATCTCGCGGCCATGCACCACGTTGCCGCGCAGCATCCAGTCGTAGCCCAACATGGCGTTGGCTCCGGCAATGTCTCCGGCCGCAAGCGCACGGCGTATGTCGCTCGAACTTACTCCCGGCTCCACTCCGCAGCCCAGCACCTCCACGCCCAGGCCGCGCCCCAGTTCCTCGTAGTCACGGATGCCCAGGCCGGTGCCGTCGCAGCCGAAAGTGTTGTCATAGCCTAACATCACAGCCGTGGCGCCGTATTCGTCGCGCAGCCGGCGCATCCACGCCTCAGCCGTGAGCCGGCGCATCTGCTCGTCGAAATGCACCTCGGCCACATCAAAGCCGAGACCGCGCAGACGCGCGTCGCGTTCGCCCGGCAGCATCAGGATGTGCGGCGCGCGCGAAGGATCGATCATGGCCAGCGGATGACGGTCGAAGGTCACCACAAGCGGTTGTGCCCCACGCCGTTCCCCCTCCCTGCGGAGGCTGTCCAACAACAGTCGGTGCCCGCGGTGCAATCCGTCGAAGGTGCCTGTCGTCACTATCCTGTCCATTCCTTTTCCTTAACTTTGATGTACGTTTTTGAGTTAACAAAATGAGCCTGTGCGCTCTTAATTTGCAAATATAATGCTTTTTTGTGGCATTATTACCCAACTATGCCGTTTTTTTGTTATTTTTGTACTTAGAAACATAACCGCTTCGGTGCGGGCTTAAGAAGATAAATCATGAATAATATCAATTCAGTAGGAATTCTGACGTCGGGAGGCGATGCCCCCGGCATGAATGCGGCCATCCGCGCGGTGACGCGCGCAGCCATCTACGCCGGATTTAAAGTCTACGGCATCTATCGCGGCTATCGCGGCCTCATCTACGACGAGATCGAGGAGTTCTCCACCCAGAACGTGTCGAACATCATACAGCGCGGCGGCACCATCCTTAAGACGGCGCGCTGCAAGGAATTCCAGACACCGGAGGGACGCCAGTGCGCCTACGACGTGCTGAAACGCCGCGGCATCGACTCGCTGTGCGTCATCGGCGGCGACGGCTCGCTGACCGGTGCCCGCATCTTCGGCAACGAATTCCAGTTCCCCATCGTGGGTCTGCCCGGCACCATCGACAACGACCTGTACGGCACCGACACCACCATCGGCTATGACACGGCCCTGAACACCATCATGGACTGCGTGGACAAGATACGCGACACGGCCACCAGCCACGAGCGCCTGTTCTTCATCGAGGTCATGGGGCGCGACGCCGGCTTCCTCGCCCTGAACGGTGCCATCGCCAGCGGCGCCGAGGCCGCCATCATACCCGAGATCTCCACGCAGGTCGACCAGCTGTCGGAACTTATCAAGAACGGCTTCCGCAAGTCGAAGAACTCGTCGATAGTCCTGGTGGCCGAAAGCCCCATCACCGGCGGCGCAATGGGCCTGGCACAGCGCGTAAAAGAGGAATATCCCGGTTATGACGTGCGCGTCACCATCCTGGGCCACCTGCAGCGCGGCGGCTCGCCTACGGCCAACGACCGTATCTTAGCTTCGCGCATGGGCGCCGCTGCCGTAGACGCTCTGCTTGACGACCAGCGCAACGTGATGATCGGTATCAAGAACGACGAAATCGTCTACATACCCTTCACCAAGGCCATCAAGAACGACAAGCCGATCAACCAGGATCTGCTGTCCACGCTGCGCCGTCTCTCTATCTGATGAAGCGTATCTTCTAACTGATGACGCGTATCGCCTGATGAAAACCATCGAAAAGATACAGAAATTCATGAGCGAGGCCACTAAAACTGCGGCCTCGCTCGTTAAAGTACCCCTTATGTCGGGACGTCCCTCGCCCGCGTCGTCCGCCCGGCGCGACACGGTCATAATCATGGGCAACGGCCCGAGCCTGAAGGAAGCCCTGACCATACACCGCGAGGTGCTGGACTCGACACCGAAGTTAGCTGTCAACTGGTCGGCCATGACTCCCGATTTCTTAGTATTGAAGCCGGAATACTACCTGCTGGCCGACGGCGTGTTTTTCAATCCGGCGGCCTCGGACAACGTTCCGAAGCTGTGGGACATCGTGAACCGAATTGACTGGCCCATAACCATGTTCGTACCCGCCGGGTTCCGCAAATATCCGGGACTGAAGACGCTGCCTAAGAACATCAAGGTAAAATATTTCAACCTGACCCCGGCCGAAGGATGGACAGGCGTGACCCATTGGCTGTTCCGCATGGGGCTGGCCATGCCGCGCCCGCGCAACGTGCTGATACCGGCCATAATGTGCATGATCCGCGAGGGATTCAGGCGCATTGTCCTCACCGGCGCCGACCACAACTGGAGCCAGACGCTGTGGGTCACCGACCGCAACCGAGTGGTGACGGTGCAGCCCCACTTCTACGAGGATGACGACGACGAGCTGAGGCGCATCGAGGAGCTGTACAAGGACATCCACATCCATCAGCTATACGAATCGTTCGCCATAGCCTTCCGCTCCTATTTCGCCGTGCAGGCCTACGCTCAGAACCGAGGCGTCCGGGTGCTCAACGCCACCCCCGGCTCCTTCATCGACGCCTTCCCCCGCACCACCCTCGACAGGTTAAGCGATTAGCCAGCCGTCGATGTTGCGTGTTTCAGGTGAGATATTGACGCCTACCTTCACGACAGGCTTGGGATTCACCGTATTCTCAAACGGCAAGGCATAATCTTTCTCATCAATCTGGGCCAATGCCTTTTCCGGTGTGGAATCATATTTGAACTCCAGGATGTAAATGGCCTTGGGACCGTCAAGCACCATGTCCATGCGACCGTGTGACGTACGGCGCTCCACGTCTACATTCATACCCACCAGCCTCGCTATGATCAGAATGTCTTTCTGCCACTGAGACTCCTTGTTGGTATCGGACATGTATGGAATCCCGGCCAGGAACGACTGCAATTCGTGCAGGAAGCCGTCGATATCGTCATCATCGATGAAATCGTGAAGTGTATATACGAAATTGTTCACGCGATTGGAATCCCACCCTCTTACAGTCTCCATCAGGTTTTTGAAGAATCCCTTGCGCACCTCGATATTCGGGTAGCCCAATACATACGTTTCCCGTCTCTGATTATATCCTTTTATGGTCAGATAGCCGGTATAATAGCAGGCTAACGCCAGGTTGCTGCCCAACACGTCGCCACTGTCAAGGTCGGACGAGGACACAACCGTGCCTTCAAGGTCCGGAGTGCCCCAGTCATTCTGCAGGAACTGATTTATCAGACGTGTCGGCGTCCCGGACTGGAACCAGAAATCGCGTATATCCCGCGAATAGATCGCCTTGACGACGCTGAACGGATTATATATGTCAACCATATCTTTCGAGAAATGGTAGCCGTCATATCTTTTTTTAAGTTTAGACAGCGCTTCATCGGCAGACATGCCCATTCCCCTTCCCAGGTCCTCTATTCCTTCCTGGAAATTGCCGTGCAATTCCCCGGTTGTGATTCCGCATATAGCGGAATACCTCGGATCAAGCGAAATATCGGTCAGGTTGTTGAGTCCGCTGAACACGTTGATCTGTCCCAGTTTGCCCACACCGGTCAGGAACACGAACTTAAGGCAGTCCTCGCTGGCCTTCATCACTCCGTAGAAATCATGCAGGATTCTGCGGTGCTCGGCTTCAAGTTCCTTATTGTCCGCCACGTCTATTATCGGCTTGTCATATTCATCGATAAGTATCACCACCTGTCGGCCGGTCCGTCTGTACGCCTCCCGGATTACATTGGTGAAGCGGCGTGCCGGAGCCTCGTCCGACGACAACTCGCCATATTGTTCCTCCCACTCCGACAACACATCCGACAGCACCCCCTGCAGTTCTCCCGCAGCTCGGTATCCTCCCCGCATAAAGTCCAGGCGCAACACCGGATGCCGGGTCCAATCTCCCGGCTCCAGACGGTCTATGGCCAGGCCGTCGAACAGTTCACGTTCCCCACGGAAATAAGAATCCATGGTGGAGATGAGCATACTCTTGCCGAACCGGCGCGGACGGCTCAAAAAGAAATACTTGCCCGTCGACGCGAGCTCATGAATATACATAGTCTTGTCAACGTACAGGAATCCTCCTTTTCTGATTTCGCGAAAACTCGACTGGCCTACCGGATACTTAATCATGACGATGTCTTTTAGGGTCTGTTCCTTAATTCAACTTTCAAAGATAACGAATTTTCTTTAAAAACGCAAAAACAGCGAAAAAGGTCCGGAACTCGGAGTCCCGGACCTTCCTTTTCGTATTCGGTGTTATGTCTTACTTCTTGACAGCCGAGTAGCTGTAGGGCACCTTGCTCAGGTCGAGGGTCACTGTGAATGTGCCGTCGCCGGGAGAAGGCAGATTTGCGCCGTCCAGAGTCAGGTTCGAGGCTTCTCCACCGAGATTGATGTCCCAGTTGTCGTTGGCGCGGAACTTCCAGCCGTTGCCTGCCGCGAAGGTCACGTCGCCCGTCCATGTCAGATAGTCTGCCGACATGGTCAGCGGCTCCTGGCCTCCCCATCCGTTCATGTCGCCGATGGCGCCAAGGGTGGAGATCTTGGTCACGGTATATGTCAGTGCCTGGGTGTCGACCATCAGCCAGTACAGGCCTTCCTCCTCCACGCTCAGGTTGCCTGCGCCGCCGTCAGTGGACAGCTTGCCCTCGCCGCCGTCACCATAGTTGGTGCCGTCCCAGTTGGGCTTGCTGGTAACCTTGAACGCACCTTTCAGATGCGCGAATCCTACATACATGTTCTTATTGGCATCGAACATAAGCTTCTGGCATGTGTCGAAGCTCCAGCCGTTGGAGTCACCGGGGGTATAGATCATCTCCAGCTCCTTGAAGCTCCAGGTCAGGTCCTCCATGTTGATGGTCATCAGGAACGAACCTGCCTTCTTCATGCAGCCTGCCTTGCACTTGTCGTTGCCGAGAACAATCTTGCCTTCCAGAGCCGTGTCGCCGTCCACTTCCGTACCTGCGACATTATCCCAGCTGCTGCTGTCGATGGCGCTCTGCGGAGCTATCTTCCACCACCAGCCTTCCGTGGCCTGTTCCTCGGTGATATTCACCACGATTGTGAATACCGGATCATCGTAGACATCGGCGTCGCTGTGCTTGAAGGGATAAGCGTCGCTCAGCGCCCAGTCGTTGCATGTGCCGATCAGGTAATAGGCGTTCTCGATGGTGAAGTCCAGGGGAATGGGGGTCACCATTATTGTCTTGGCGCCATAGTAGTTGTCCAGACCGCCGATGCGTATCAGCTGGCCGCCCACGGAGGCTAACGCCTGGAATCGTACGTACATCGGCTTGGCCTTGGGGCTTCGGCCCAGTGCCTTGCGGAAATACTCATCCCACTCCGCACGCGACACGGAACCGTCGGTAACCGTCAGTTCGGTAGCACCGGCGAAGTCCTCGTTGGTTGCAAGTTCCATTACGAAGTGCACGCCGTCCTGATACAGGGAGTCGGCCTCTACCAGTCTGATTACGGGCACCCGGCCGTCGGTGTAATCGTTCAGATTCAGGTCCTGACCGGCAAGTGCCTGGCCTAAGGCCACTTCCACGCCGTTGGACTCCAGGATGGGTCCCTGGGGATTCGTCTGGGGAATACCCAGAGTGTTGTCCTCGCTACAGGATACAAATCCCAACGCCAGAAGAACCGCACCGAATATAAGTGATTTTTTCATTTGTCTTTTGTCTTTTATCCCGCGGGGCTCCGGAGGGAACCCCGCGGATGTTGAAATTTGTACTCTTGTTATTCAGCTGCCTCGAATGTCACCTTCATGGTCTGGAGGTTGACGGTCATCTTCATCTTTCCGCCGTCCCAATTGGTGATGTTCCAGTTACCCTTACCGTAGACGCAGGCGCCGTTGTAAACGCCGTTTTCCATCTGTACGGATGCGTTGTCACCGTCATTGGCGTTCGAGCCGATGGAGGGCAGATTGCCGTTATCGCCCCATTCGCCGAGAGTCTTGTAGAATCGGAATCCGGCATTGGCCTGGTCGTGCGTGATCTCGAACGTACCGTAATAGATATTCGATCCTACGGCGTCGGCGGCTTCCTCAAGAATGAAAGTGCTGGCGTTGATGTCCCAGCCCTGTACGTCACCGATCAGATAGATGCGTGCCGGGAGTTTTACAGCCGGATACGGAGCGATGGTAAGGGGAATCACGTTGGACAGGATGTCGCTGTAGTCGCAGTTGGCTATGAACGAACGCACGCGGAAATAAACCGTGCGGGGATCGGCCGAGAACTTGTCCTGGGTTTCGTTGCTGACATAACCCATCAGCTTGCAGAGGGCCTGCGACAGATTCTCGCCGTTGACCGTGAAGCTGGCCTGCTGTGACAGGCCCTCGACGCTCTCATAGGAAGCGAAGTCCTCGGTGAACGATACCTGAGTCTCGTAGTTGGGCACCACGCCGAGTCCGTAATTGGGCTGCGACACGGTCAGGTCCACGCCGTCGTTGGCGGTCAGTACGAATGTCTGGTTGGCCATGGCCGGAGTGTTGAGATGGAACTCCGTCGGTTTCTCCAGACGAGGCTCAGTGTCAGCCTTACAGCCTGTCAGAGACATTCCGGCTGCAAGTGTCAGAGCCATAAAAAATATTGTCTTTTTCATTTGATTCAATTTTTCAGGATTTCCACTTTTAATATCCGGGGTTCTGAGTCATGCTCTTGCCGTATGTGGCCACCACGTCGGCGGGAAGCGGGAAGAGTTTCATGTGGTCGCCGATTGCGCCTCCGTTACGCACGTTGTTCTTCCATGCCCAGTTGTAGGCGTTGCCGGTGAACTTGTTGAAACGGATCAGGTCCGTACGGCGTGTGTTCTCCCAGTAGAGCTCGCGCGAACGCTCGTCGATCATGTTGTCGAGAGTGTACTCGCCGGCCACCCATGCGGGAACGCCTGCACGCTCGCGGACAACATTCACATATTTCAGACCGGTGGCCTGGTCGCCGGCTCCGCGCAGGGCGCATTCGGCAGCCATCAGATACACGTCGGCCAGACGGATAATCGGGAAATCGGTGTCGGGATAGTTGTTGCTCAGGTTGGGCAGTCCGTTCACTTCGGGAACACCGGTCCAGTTGAACGTGAAACCTGTACCGGGGTCGTCGTAAGTGTGGCGGGGCATCGTACCGTCAGCATTGGCCTTGCAGTTCGTGTATTTGACGGGAGCGTAACCGCTGGTGAATGTCGAGAACTCGTCGTTGGCTTTCATAAAGCCCTGCTTCTCGGTACACCACAGGTAGGTACGTCCGTCGTTCGACTCTCCGTTCAGGAAGTTGAACTTGTCGGCCAGCTGCTCGCGGGCATGCATACAGCTCCAGTCGGCATTCAGACCGTACAGCACCTTGGGCATCGAACCCGCGGATATACCTGCTGCGATCAGGAATTCCGTACCGCCATAACTCTCGGTGTAAGGATACTGGAAGGGAACGCCCCACAGGATCTCGTTCTGAGCCTTCAGGCTTCCGCCGGGCATGAACATATCGTTGCTGCCGCAGAACAGGGCCAGATAATCGTTGGCCAGACCGCTGCCCTGGAAACCGCCGCCCTGATGACGGCTTATGATGTTCCGGGCATGCTCCCAGCACTTGGCGTACATGTTCTCGCCAATCCAGGATTCCGCATTCAGATAGAAGCGGCACAGCAGCGCCTCCACACCGTCCTTGCCTACACGGCCGTAGATGCCCGACTCGTTGAAATTAGCCAGCACGTCCTCAAGGTCGGCCGTAACGAGGTCGAACAGTTCCTTGCGGGTCTTCTGCTCGGGAACCTCGCCGTATGACATATCATCCCAGGCGCGGACCGCATTGCCGAAGAAGTCGATCACGTAGTAGTACGACAGGTCGCGCAGAGCGCGCGCCTCGAGTACGAACTGGTCGCGTACGGGGAAGTTGGCCTCACCTACGTCGAACGTACCCTCCTTGGCCTGACGGATGAAGTCGTTGCACACTGCTATGTGAGTGTACAGACGGCCGTATGCGCCGTACAGGTTGCCGTTGCTGGTACCCCAGGTGGAAGTACACAGGTCGAACACTCCGACGTCGGGCCAGACCCAGCACACCTCATCTGTTGTGAATTCGTTCAGCATGAAGATGACGCGTGTCCAGTTGGACGTACCGCCGTCAAGTCCGGAGATATCGGATCCTCCGTCGGGGCCTGACTGACCCGATACGGCCAGCGAACTGTAGCATTTGCCCATCACCTGACCCATATATTCCATCGGGTCCTTGCTGAAGTCACCCGAAGTGATGGTGTTGGGATCTTTAGGATCCTGGTCCAGGTCTTTGACACAGCTCGTCAGTCCGGCCATCGACACCACCGCCAGTCCCATCAGGAATTTATTGATATATGATTTCATATTGTTTTCCTTAAAATAATGAGAAAAATTTAGAATGTGGCCATCACGCCGAGCGTAACGGTGATCGGGCGCGGGTATATGTTGTTGTCTATACCCCAGAACACCTCGGGATCAAGACCGTTGTAACCGGTTATGACGAAGGGATTCTGAACGGCGCCGTACAGACGTACCGAAGGAATCTCGCCCTTGATGTCGGTCCATGTGTAGCCTAACGTGATGTTGTCGCAGCGGAGGAAGCTTGCGTTACGCAGCCAGTAGTTGGACAGATAGCGGTTGGTGGTTTCGCCCCCCTTGAATATATGCTCCGCATCGATGATGTTATGTATACCCGACGTGTTGTAGGTATCGATCAGAGTGGAGTGGGTGGAAAGCACGTCGTTGTACACGTAGTTGCCGATGGATGCGCGGAGCTGGAAACTCAGGTCCCAACCCTTCCAGGAGAATGAGTTGTTCCATGCCATAGTCACCTTCGGGTCCTTGGAGTGACGGAGAACGCGGTCGTTGTCGTCGATGGTGCCGTCGCCGTTCTGGTCGACATAGCATCCTTCGATGGGATCGCCGTTCTGGTCATATACCTGCTCGTAGAGGCTGTAGGTGTAAGCGGGATAACCCACCTTGTGCACCTGTACCGTATTACCCGTACCGCCGGAAATACCGCCGGCGGTGATGTACGAATTCTCGTCGTCGGTAGCGTTCAGCTTGGTGATCTTGTTCTTGTTCCATGCCACGTTCAGGCTGGTGGTCCACGTGAAGTTGTCGGTCACGACGGGCTTCGCGGTGATAGTACCCTCGACACCGAGGTTCTGCAGCGTACCGATGTTCTGGTCCATCATGTTGGAGGTGGCGCCACCGGGAGCTACGGTCACGTAGCTGAGCAGGTCTTTCGACTCACGCAGATACCAGTCCAGAGCCAGAGTGATGCGGTTGTTGAGCCAGCCCATGTCCAGACCTACGTTCCATGTGGTGGTTTCCTCCCACTTCAGGTCGGGATTGTAGATGCCGGGATACAGGGTGCTGATGTTGCCTTCGTACTTGCCGGTATAGAGGTTGGGATAGAACGAACCGGTGTTGGTGCTCTGCACGTACACGGGCATATAGGGGAAATATCCGCCCACAGACTGCTGACCGGTGACACCCCATCCCAGGCGGAGCTTGAATTCGTTCATGGTCTCGCGGGCCTTCTCGAAGAAGGGCATCTCGGAGATCTTCCATCCAAGGGCTACGGAGGGGAACAGACCCCAGCGGTTATTCTTGCTGAAACGTGAGGTTCCGTCGTCACGAAGGGTGACGGTCAGCAGGTATGTGTCCTTGAACGTATAGTTCAGACGTCCGAAGAACGACACCAGCATCAGGTTGCCGGTGTTCCAGAAATAATCGGGATTGAAGTGATCGCCCGGCTTGGTGGTGTTCGGATCGATGGTCAGGACGCCGTTGGTGGTGGAGGGTCCGTAGAAACCGTTGGTGGTATAGACCGTACCGTTGTTGTGGCCGAAGGCGTCGAAACGCTGCCAGGAATAACCGGCCATTACGTCCAGATACGACTGGATGGCCTGGAAGTCCTTCTTATAGTTCAGATAGAAGTCCAGCAGGGTGTTGCGGCGCATCTCGTAGACATGATAGTTGGAGCCGGCACCGTTCTTGGCGCTTTCATTCCAGGATGTCGGGGAGTTCTGCGCGATGTTGATGTTCTCGAACGAACGGCTCACGTCGTAACCTAAGTTCAGGTTCAAGTGCAGTTCGGGGAGGAAATGCAGCGCATAGTCCACCTGGAAGTTACCGTTGCTGCGGAACACGTTCGACACGTCGTGACGGTCCTTGATGACAGCTACCGGATTGACCGTACCGTTGACGTTCCAGGAGTTGTAGCGGTCGGTGGTGACCGACGTATAGCCGTTGTAGAAGTAGGGGAAGTCGGGATTGCCGGTTGCATTGTAGGAATGCACGGGCTGCGTGGGGTCGAACGCGATGGCGGCGCCTACGGCACCCTCGTTGGAGAACCGGTTACGCATGTAATATCCCTTGACGTTCGCATTGATTTTCAGCAGACCGCCGAAGAATTCGGGAGTCAGGTTGAAACCTGCGGTGACGCGCTGCATCTGCGAATCCTTCAGGATACCGTTGTTCATGGTGTAGGATGCGCTGACGCGATAGGGCAGGAATCCTGCCTTACCACCGATGCTGAGGCTGTATTCCTGGTTGAACGAGGTGCGGAGCACCTTGTCCTGCCAGTTGGTGCTGGCGGTGCCGAGCTGGGCTGCGGCTTCGGAATCGGCGCCCCAGTGCTCGCGGATCAATGCGGAGAACTTGTCGGCGCTCATCACGTTCCATGTCTTGCGCGGAGTGTTGACGGCAAAGTTGGCCGAGAAGTTCAGCTGGGGCTTGCCACCCTTGCCACGCTTCGTATTGATGATGATGACACCGTTGGATGCGCGGCTACCGTAGATGGCGGTTGCGGAGGCATCCTTCAGGATGGTCATGGACTCGATGTTGTCGGGAGCGATCATGGCCAGAGGGTTGGCCATACCCTGTACGCCGTCGTTGGCCAGGGGCACACCGTCAAGCACGATCAGAGGGTCGTTGGATGCCGAAAGGGACGCACCGCCGCGGATTCGGATGTTGGCGGCTCCGTCGGGCTTACCTCCGTCGGGAGTCACGACCACACCGGGGCTGGCGCCTACCAGCAGGTCCTGGGCCGATGTCGAGATTCCGGCCTCGACTGCATCGGGAGTCACAAGAGCTACCGAACCGGTGGCGTCCGATTTCTTGACGCTACCGTAACCGATCACGACCGTCTCGGCCAGCATCGTGGCATTCTCCTTCATCACGATGTTCAGGTGGGTCTGCCCGTTGACGGACACATCCATCGGATCGTAGCCTACGTAACTTACTGTTAATACGGCATTCGACGGAACCTCGATCGTGAAGTTACCGTCTATGTCGGCGGCTGTTCCGTTAGAGGTGCCCTTCTCGATGATGGTCGCCCCTATCAGGTCTTCGCCTTGCTCGTCCGATACATGGCCTGTCACCGTGATCTTCTGAGCCAACGAGGGAAATGCTATCGCCAATAACATCACTGCTATCAGACACATCCCCTTGTTCAGATGAAAACATAAGTTCTTCATGCAGGAATATGTTTTAGTTTTACATTGGGTTATTTCTTCTCCTATGTCGCGTTTCTCACGTCCGTCCTAACAACGGACCTTAGATTAAGTATCTATATATCTGGTTGTTGAAAACTATCCAAGCTTTTTCATGGTCTGTGGAGAGAGAAGGGTTGCGCCAGTATCCAACTTGGTCGTTTGCATTAATGCTTGCAAAAGTAACTATAAAGTATTAATAATTGTAAAAATGCGCAAAGGTTAACACTGTTAATTAACAGTTGTTAATATTTCACCACGCCTTCACAGGCGCCATGCCGACCGCACTTTCCGCCGCACGGCCACGATGTTGAACGCCACGATCAGGGCCGTCAACACCGCTCCGGTCAGCACCGACACGAGCACACCCCTCGGCTCGGCGCCGAGACCGGTGATGGCTCCGAGGTACGACCAACGCATGGCGAACATGCCGCCGAGTGCCAATACATACGCCGCCACCGACGACACGGTCACCAGTTTCATATACGGCGCGCCGACGGTGCGCAGGTCATAGCCCAACATCAGCAGCGCATGCAGCTTGTCGCGGTTCTTCTCCATAATCAGCGACACGGACAGCAACAGGATAAAGAAGCTGAGCAACGTGATGACGCCTCCGATTACCAGGATGATTCCCGTAACTACTTTCAGCATGAAGCTGGCCTGACTGGCGCTCTTGTCGCCGGCCATCTCCCAGCCGTGTTCCTCTAAGTATGGCGCGATGGCCACGTCGCCGGGGCTGCTCACATCCACTATGACGCGCTGGGGCAACTTCTCCGTGTCGTCGCCCAGCTCGCGGTTGGCTTCCTGCAGGAAACCCTCGGGCACCAGGATGGTGTTCAGACGGTTGGAGTATCCCGCAATGTGGCCGTGCAACTCCTTGCGGCGCATACCGCTCTCGTCGCTCAGCACCAGCGTCATGGGAATGCCGCTCATTATTCCTTCCGACATGCGGGGCAGTCCGGCCGAGCCGGCGAATCCGAAGTTATACAGCGTCAGATAGTCCTTGCTTATTATGACGGGCACGTCGTCGCTGCCGGGGCGCCACGACCACTGCGAGGCAGGCACGTCCACGAACTTGTCGGGGATGGATTCGAAGAACATATACGTGCTCATGCTGTGACTTCCGCCCTGTACAGACATGTATGCCTTGAAATTGTTGGAGGTAAACAGGCCCACGTCCCTGACCCACGGCTGACGGCGCAGGTCGTCGATTTCGGCCTGCGTGAATCCCTGGTCGGCGCCCTCCAGGGTCTGGCGCGAGGTCACCTTCTTGTTCAGCACAAGATAGTCGGTGGATATGAACGAGTCGTCGGCCTCCCAGATGCCCCGGGCGTCCTGATAGAACTGCAGGCCGCCCAGCACGATGGCCAGGCCGATGAAATTGGATATCACGAAACCCACGATGCGCGGCACCGAGGTGTTTTTCCGCAACAGTCTGCTTACGAGTTTCATAGATGCATTCGTTTGTTATAGTCGAGCAGCAGGTGGTTGCCCACGCTTGTGGAGATGATGCCGGCGCCCTGCCTCCGGGCTTCCTCGGCTATGATTTCGGCGGCGATGCGGTTGTTTTCCTCATCCAGGTGCGACACCGGCTCGTCGAGCAGGATGAAGTCGAAAGGCTGGCACAGGGCGCGGATTATGGCCAGACGCTGCTGCTGCCCTATCGACATGCGCCCGGCGGGATAGTCGCGGCGAAACAGTATGCCCAGCCGGCGCATCCACTCCTCTATCTGCGCCGGCCCGGCATGATTGGTCAATGAATTCTTCAATTGTATGTTGTCCCAGGCCGAAAGCTCGGGAAACAGCGACAGTTCCTGAGGCAGATAGGCCATGTTGACGCGGCGTACGCGCTGCCAGTCGTCGGCATCGAGTCCGGCCACATCCCGGCCGTTGAACAGCAGCGTGCCTTCGTAGTCGGTGCGCGCTCCGAATATATAGGAGCACATCGATGACTTGCCGCCGCCCGACGCAGCCTCCACCAATACGCTCTCGCCGCGGCGGAACGTCAGGTCGGCGTTCCACACCTCCGACGCCGGAATGCTCTCCCCCTTGAACACGCGAGGCAGCATACCGCGCAGCGTGATGCTCTCAAGCGGACTGAACTCCATCCCTTTCATCATCCTTATCTCCTCTCTTCCTTATTATAGTATTGCGGCCTGTCCGGCCACGGGGTCAATTCATGCTTAAGATCAGCGCCTTAACAGCATTGACATTCTGGTCTTTCGTCTCCGTCTCGCATTCCAGCACCACGCTGCCTGATTTAGGCACCAGTTTCACGGTCACGAACTTCAGGGCGTTGTTCTCGCCGGGATTCTTGATGAAGTCGGACGAAAGCACCACGCCCATGATGGAGCCCTTCAGTTTCTTGCCCATCACTGCAGGGCTGTTGGCGCCGGTCATGGTGCCGCGCTCGAATGTCACAAGTTTGCCCTGCTTTGCGGGACGGCAGTCCAGTTCGTTCAGCAGACCCATCAGGTCGGACGTGCTGCCGTCGTTGGTCTGGATGGCTCCCTGATACGCGCCTTTGTCATCGCCGCCTACGGATAGGGCCACGGTGCCGTCAATCGAGCTGAGGGCTCCGAACACCACAGACAGCATCGACAGCTGGCCCTTGGTCTGCTCCTGCAGCTGCTTAACCAGCTTGGCGGGAACGGCGATGCCTATCACGCCGTCGGCGTTGGACTTCAGGTCGTTGAACAGCGAGGTGTCAAGTTTCTCGGAAGCATACAGGAATTTGGCGTCGTTACCCTTGTCGTTGAGTATATGTGCTGTCAGCTTCATCAGGCCTTTCTCGAAATTCATGGTGAACGATGCGAAATTGGCATCCTCGAACACGGTGCTTGTCATCATCTTGATCACGGCGCGCTGCTGGAACGGCGTGTTGGCCGTGTTCATCATGCCCGCCAGGTCGCACCATCCCGACACATCGGCATCGCCGTTGGTCAGAATGCCGCTGAAATTGCCGGATGCGAACGACTGCTTGTCGCTCAGAGCCATGTATTCGCGGATCTTGTCGGGATCGATAGTGCTGCCGCCCGAACCGATCACCCAGAACTGATTGCCCGTCATGGCGTATTTGCCGGCATGGCTCACGCCGTTGCTTTCCTCCACGGGCTGCCCGGACTCCTTCTGCATCCATGCCTTGAATTTGCCGGTATCGGCCAGGAAGCCTGTAAGATACACCTTATAACCGTCGCCGAACGCCACGAATGCCGAGGGTTCGACACCTGTGTCCCCGTTCAAAGCCTGCATGAATTCCGGATTCGACGAGTTTTTGTCCAGAGCGGCCTTCAGGTCGGCGTCAAGCTCTATCCTGCCATCTTTGACCTTGGCTCCGGCCTTGTCAAGAAGCGATTCGACGTCCACCTGCATTACGAACGACGCCGTGTTGGGCACTTTCTGAAGCAATTCCTGGACTTCCGCACCGCCGTTCTTGCGGCACGATGCGAACGACAGCGCCAGCACGAGGGCGCAAAGATAGCATATTCTTTTCATAGCCTGTAGTTTAGGTTATTATTTCTATTTCAATAGTTTAAAAAGTTAAAAGAGTTTATAAAGTTAAGAAAATCAGTTTATAAAGTTCACAAAGTTAAAAAGTTAAGATGATAGTGCAGGCATTCGCAAGCTGAGGTATTCTCTTAACTTTATAAACTTTTTCAACTTTTTCAACTACCAATATCGTGGTATTCTCTTAACTCCTTTAACTTTATCAACTTCATTAACTTTTTTGCTAACCCGAAGGGTTGAAAAAACTAAGGGCGTCCTCGCGAACGCCCTGTAGTTGTATATCGCTGTTTTAATTTGAGTGGGTGGAGATGGATTCGAACCACCGTAGGCGTAAGCCAGCAGATTTACAGTCTGCCCCATTTGGCCACTCTGGTATCCACCCGGGCTTATGTTTTGCACTGCAAAGTTAACACTTTTTTTGTTTCCCGCAAAATTTCGACTAAGGATTTATACTTTTCACTCTTTTTTTGATTTCGGGACACCAATATTAAGGAATTTTTTCTTTATAATGATGCGCAATTAACTTTTTTTCGTTAACTTTGCACCTTGAAAAAGGTTATAAATATAACAATGGATGCGGCTTGCAAAAACCCGTCGTTTTCCGGCCGCAATCAACACAGAGGCACCCTCCTCTGAAAAGACAAGGCATGACGAATGCAAGGAACAAAATATAACAAAAACCCAAAATAATAATTATCTGTTATGGATACACTTAACCTGTCGCAGTACGGCATTAAGGATGTAAAGAAGATCATCCACAATCCGAGTTATGATGAGCTGTTCAAGGACGAGACGAACCCCAGCCTGGAAGGCTACGAGAAGGGCTACGTTACCGACCTTGGCGCCGTAGACGTATTCACCGGCGTATACACCGGCCGTTCGCCTAAGGACAAGTACATCGTTAAGGACGAGGTTTCCGAGGACACCGTATGGTGGACAACCGAAGAGTATAAGAACGACAACCACCCCATGACCACCGAGGTATGGGACAAGATCCGCGAGAAGGCTGTCAAGGAGCTGAGCGACAAGACCCTGTACGTGGTTGACTGCTTCTGCGGCGCCAACGCCAACACCCGCATCGCCGTCCGCTTCATCATGGAGGTGGCATGGCAGGCTCACTTCGTGACCAACATGTTCATCCGTCCCACCGAGGAGGAGCTGAAGCACTTCGAGCCCAACTTCGTTGTGCTGAACGCTTCGAAGGCTAAATGCGAGGACTACAAGGAACTCGGCCTCCACAGCGAGACTGTAGTGGCATTCAACATCAAGCAGCGCGAGCAGGTAATCCTGAACACCTGGTACGGCGGCGAGATGAAGAAGGGTATGTTCTCGATGATGAACTACTTCAACCCCCTGCGCGGCATCGCTTCTATGCACTGCTCGGCCAACACCAACATGGACGAGACCGAGACCGCTATCTTCTTCGGCCTCTCCGGTACAGGCAAGACCACTCTGTCCACCGACCCGAAGCGTAAGCTGATCGGCGACGACGAGCACGGATGGGACGACGAGGGCGTGTTCAACTACGAGGGCGGCTGCTACGCCAAGGTGATCAACCTCGACCCCGAAAGCGAGCCCGACATCTACAACGCCATCACCCGCGACGCCCTGCTTGAGAACGTTACGGTACGTCCCGACGGAACATGCGACTTCGCCGACAAGAGCGTGACGGAGAACACCCGCGTTTCCTATCCTATCTACCACATCAAGAACATCGTTAAGCCCGTCAGCAAGGGTCCGGCCGCCAAGCAGGTTATCTTCCTGAGCGCCGACGCATTCGGTGTTCTGCCTCCCGTTGCCATCCTCGACCACGAGCAGGCCAAGTACTACTTCCTGAGCGGTTTCACCGCCAAGCTGGCAGGTACGGAGCGTGGTATCACGGAGCCCACCCCCACATTCTCGGCTTGCTTCGGCCAGGCATTCCTGGAGCTGCACCCCACCAAGTATGCCGAGGAGCTGGTTAAGAAGATGAAGCTGAGCGGCGCCAACGCTTACCTCGTGAACACAGGCTGGAACGGTACCGGCAAGCGTATCTCCATCCGCGACACACGCGGCATCATCGACGACATCCTGAACGGTGACATCGACAAGGCTCCCACCAAGAAGCTCCCCTATTTCAACTTCACCATCCCCACTGAGCTTCCCGGTGTAGACACCAAGATCCTCGACCCGCGCGACACATACGCCGATCCCGCAGAGTGGGACAAGAAGGCCAAGGAACTGGCAGGCATGTTCATCAAGAACTTCAAGAAGTTCGAGAACAACGAGGCCGGCAAGGCTCTGGTAGCCGCAGGTCCCCAGCTCTGATAAGTCATAACCCCTATAAAAAAGGCGTGCCCTCCCCTTTCGGCGCGCCTTTTTTCGTCGCCTTTTTTCTCGCCTTTTTTGTCGCCTTTTTTCGGCGCTTTTTTTCGGCGCTTTTTTTGTCGCGGAGCCGTTCTGTTCCGTACCGCAGGTCCGGCCCCTCCCTTTCCCTTCCCCTTGAATATCAATACTAATTTAGCCATTTATTTGTGAGAGTGCCCCTTAATTTCCCCTCTTTCTTGGCCGTCTCGCGCTTTTTGGCTATCTTTGACAAATAATTACAATAAACACTACAACTTCTCATGAACCTTAAAGCAATCTCCCTCCTGTTGGCGGCCTCATTGATAGCGGCACCGGCCATCCGGGCGGAAATAGTAAACATCACCACCGACCATAATTCCCTGGTGCTGGACGCCAAGAAAGACGGAGGCCTTGATTTCCTGTACTATGGCACGCGTCTCACCGACGCCGAGGCCGCGGCTCTGCGCGACGCCGGCATCCCGGCCCTGGACGCATTCCCCTTCTACGGCACATTCCCCGAGCATGAGTCGGCCATGGCCATGACCCATGCCGACGGCAACATGACAATGGACATGGCCGTGCAGGGCGTCACAACCACGCCCGAAGGCAAAGGCACCGTCACCACCGTCTCCCTCAAGGACCGCTTCTATCCCGTGACCGTGGCGCTGAAATACCGCACGTTCCCCAAGGACGACATCATCGAGATGTGGACCGAAACCACCAACAACGAGAAGAAGAACATCACCCTGCGTCAGTTCGCCTCCATGTCGTTGCCCGTGCGTTACGGCGACGTATGGCTGCAGAACTACCACGGCGCATGGGCCAACGAGGCGCGCGTCAACGACGAGCCCCTGCGCCCCGGCATGAAGGTGATCAAGAACCGCGACGGCGCCCGCAACTCGCACACCAGCCACGGCGAGATCATGCTCAGCCTTGACGGCAAGGCACAGGAGCAGACAGGCCGCGTCATAGGCGCCGCTGTAGAATACGGAGGCAACTACAAGCTGCGCATCGACACCGACGAGAGCCTGCAGCACCGTCTGTTCGCCGGAATGGACGAGGAGAACTCCGCATACAACCTCAAGCCGAAGGAGACCTTCGTGACGCCTCCCGTGGCCATGACCTATTCCGCCGACGGCATGGGCACCGTATCGCGCCGCTTCCACCGCTGGGGCCGCGAGAACCGCCTGGCTCACGGCGACAAGGAGCGAAAGATACTGCTCAACTCGTGGGAGGGCGTTTACTTCGACATCAACGAGCAGGGCATGGACCGCATGATGCAGGACATCGCATCGATGGGCGGCGAGCTGTTCGTGATGGACGACGGATGGTTCGGCGTGAAGTATCCCCGTAAGAACGATTCCTCGTCGTTGGGCGACTGGATGGTGGACACCCAAAAACTGCCCAACGGCATCAACGGCCTGCTGGAATCGGCCAAAAAGAACGGCGTGAAGTTCGGCATCTGGATCGAGCCGGAAATGACCAACACCATATCGGAGTTCTACGAGAAGCATCCCGACTATGTGATCAAGGCCCCGAACCGTGATGTGGTGAAAGGCCGCGGCGGCACGCAGCTGGTGCTGGACATGGCCAACCCGAAGGTGCAGGACGTGGTGTTCCACATCGTGGACACGCTGATGACAAAATATCCTGACATCGACTATATCAAGTGGGACGCCAACGCGCCGATCATGAGCCACGGATCGCAGTATCAGACGGCCGACAACCAGAGCCACCTCTATATCGGCTACCACGAGGGCCTGAAGAAGACTCTCGAGCGTATCCGCGCCAAATATCCCGACGTCACCATCCAGCTGTGCGCCAGCGGCGGCGGCCGCGTCAACTGGGGTCTGCTGCCCTGGTTCGACGAGTTCTGGACCTCTGACAACACCGACGCGCTGCAGCGCATCTACATGCAGTGGGGCACCAGCGCCTTCTTCCCTGCCATCGCGATGGGCTCGCACATCAGCGCCACACCCAACCACACCACTTTCCGCACGGTGCCCATCAAGTTCCGTTCCGACGTGGCCATGAGCGGGCGCCTGGGCATGGAGATCCAGCCTGCCAACATGAGCGAGGAGGACAAGGCCCTGTGCAAGCAGGCCATCGAGGACTACAAGAAGATACGCCCCGTCGTACAGTTCGGCGACCTCTACCGTCTGCTGAGCCCGTACGACAACAAGGGAGCCGCGTCGCTGATGTACGTCAATCCCGAGAAGGACGACGCAGTGTTCTTCTGGTGGAAGACCGACCCGAGCTACGGCCAGAAGATGCCGCGAGTACGCATGGCCGGCCTGAACCCCGACAAGCTCTACACCGTGACCGAGCTGAACCGCATCGACAACACTCCACTCCCCTTCGAGGGCAAGCAGTTCACCGGCAAGTTCCTGATGGAATCGGGGCTTGAGATACCCATCAGCCACGATGTGGACTGGCACAAGAAGATGGACTACTCATCGCGCGTACTCCGTCTGAACTGATCTCGACAACACACAACAAGACCATCATAACGACCTTAATGGCTCAATAACTAATACTACACATATAACACACGTAACACACGTTCGGGTACATGGAAATGTGAATTTCCGTGTACCCTTTTCATTTCATATCGAAATTCCGGTTTCCTTTGCGGATTTTGACATAAATTTTGCAAAAGCTCTTGATTTATTCCGGATTTATATATATCTTTGTAGTTAAGATAACACGAACGCTGTCCTGCTCTCCTCCAGCTATGAATATTGATTAGCACGGCATTAACCTAAAAACTATGGCACACCAGAATAACTCGACACCACTCAATCAGGACATCCTGACAGAGATAACCCCTCTGTCGGATTGCGATTTCTTCTATATGGTGGACCGCACCAAGGATGCGTTCAATTTTCCGATACACAAGCACGACGAATTCGAGATCAATTACGTTGAGAACTGCGCCGGCGCACGCCGCGTGGTGGGCGACAACGTCGAGACGGTGGGCGACCGCGACCTTTGCCTTATAGGACACGGCATTGAGCACGGATGGGAACAGGCCGACTGCACCAGCAACAATATCCGCGAAATAACAATACAGTTTCCCTCCGACATATTCGGCGAGGAAATGCTGCGACGCACACAGATGGCCAGCATCAAGGCCATGCTTGACTCCTCGTCCAAAGGAATAGCGTTTCCCCAGTCCAGCATCGATAAGGTGTCCGGTCTCATAAAGGCCATGAACGACACCGAGTCAAGCTTTGACAAGATTATAAAGCTGCTGGAGATACTCCACGTCCTCTCCATCGACCCCGATTCGCGCACGCTCAGCAGTTCGTCGTTCAGCACAGCGTCCGTATCATCCGACTCCCGCCGTCTCAAGAAGGCCCAGGACTATATCATCAAGAACTATAAGAGCGACATACGCCTCAACGATCTGGCCGACTTAGCGGGCATGTCGCCCAGCAGTTTCAGCCGATTCTTCAAGCTGCGCACAGGCCGGAGCATCTCGGATTATGTCATATCCATCCGGCTCGGCATAGCCAGCCGCGAGCTGATGTCGTCGACCAAGTCGATATCCGAGATATGCTACAACTCCGGCTTCAACAACGTGTCGAACTTCAACCGCATCTTCAAGAAGAACAAGGGCTTCACGCCCAAGGAATTCCGCGAAATCTACAAGCGCAACAAAATTCTGATCTGATTTCTCGGACAGGAGAATATCTATTTTTTAGACAGGAGAACAGGAGAAACAGGAGAGTCTGTTTTTGACTGCAGAATATTTTTTTAGACAGGAG
>CAJKBH010000019.1 GCA_905198125.1 uncultured Porphyromonadaceae bacterium | reverse complement strand
GAATGACGACGTCCACGCCGTCACAAATAGGCGGTGAGGACACCGCCGCTCCAGTTAGGCTACCGCCGCTTCAATAAGGCTGCCGCCGGCGGGGTTACCAGCCGGGGAGCTGGGCGCGGTTCAGCACCGAGGGGGCGGTGAACACCGCCTTGAGGTGCGCGGGGGTGTTGCCGAAGCCGTCGGCTTCCTCGCCCTTCTTGTGCTGGTCGTAGGTGTACCAGAGGGTGAAATAGCTCCAGTTGGCGCCGTCCTGCAGGCACTTGTCGGGATCGGGCAGATAGCCGATCTCGGCCAGGGCCACGGGCTTCAGGCTCTTGCCCATGTTGCGGACGGCAACGTACGCATCCTTGTGGCTGGAGTCGTCGCCGGCCTCGGGATATAGATCCACGCCGAGGACATCCACGCAGTCGTTGCCGGGATAATCGGCAGCCATCTCCTGATCATGGCCTGCCGAATACTGTGCGGTCCATACCCATATCAGGTTATTAACGCCATTCACGTTCACGATGCGGTCATACATCAGCTTCCACAGCTGCTTGGTGTACTCGCCGCCGTAACGGCCCCACCAGAACCAGGGATTGTTGTACTCATAGCTGCCGGCAGCCTCGTGCAGCGGACGCCACAGCACCGCGATGCCGGCGGCCTCCAGCTTCTTGAACACGGCCGAAACCTTGTCGAGGTCCGCGAGTATGAATTCATGCTGCCACGTGCCTTCCTTAAGAGCCTCGCGGATGTCGAATTCGGTAGGTCCCTCCACATTATCGCCGGGTACGCGCGCACCGTAGCGGTTGTAGTCCTTCTTGTCGTAGGCATCCTTGTCGGTGGGTACGCGCCAGTGCCACATGTAGCCCACCATGCCGTGCGCGTTCCACTGGGTCTGCGCCGGCGTAATGTCATTGTAGTCAATCCAGTTCTGGCCCGACTCGGGGAGATGGATGAAGTCGTAGCACGTCATGCCGGGATAAACGCCCGTAATCTTGTCAATCCAATCGGAGAAGTCGTTGTTGTTGTTGACGTTGGCCATGGCACCGGACACAATCTTCTTGCCGATGTTCTGCACCAGGAACGCGTACACGTCTTTGGCAGCCTTGGTAGCATTGGGGTTGACCAGCGCCATGTCGCCGACAGGGATATTGCCGCCTTCGGTACGGAATTTGACAGTCACCTCGTCGCAGAACTTCTCGGCGGCGATGGTGGCCACACAGCGACGCGGCACGACGAAGGTGTAATCGGCACCCTCGCTGAGCGCGACAGTAGCCTTCAGTATCTTGTTGTCCTCGAGGACAGTGGGCACCTCCACACCGTTAAGGGTGGCTTTGACGGCCTGGTTCAGGGCCACCGGCTCGGAATACTCTACAGTAATTTCCGTGAGGTCGGGGCTGACTGTGGCGCCGTCGGCCACGGATGTGGCCACGACGGTGGCCGGAGGCAGAGTGTTAGGCTCGTCCTTGACGTTATCGTCGTCGCAGGAGGTCAGCGCGCCGAACGACAGCAGCGCGATGAGGGCCGGTATATATTTCTTTACGTTTGGGATCATGATTGGTTGTTTTATCGGAGGGCGGCAGGGACGCCGCCCTCCCGGTTATTCCAGAGTTACTTTGGTCATCTTATATCCGGTACCGGTTATGACGAGTCCACCGTTGGCCACCAGGTCGTCAATGACATCCTTGGTGAGCAAATATTCGGCTACGCCGCCTGCGGGAGTGTCAACCTGACCGATGCCGGGCAATGCCGCCCAGTCCTGTCCATGGCGCACATCGACACACCACCATTCGCCATCTGCGACGAGCGGAGTGCAATAGATCCGCAGCTTGGTGCCGGCCTTTACAGTACTCCAGTCATAGCCGCCCCACGCCAGATCCTGGTTGCCGCCCCAGCCGGTATTGTCCCAGTCACCGGTCCAGATTACAGTCTCGTTCGATGCATTCGGATTGATCACGTCGTAGGTGTAGCTGATCTCACCGTTGCTTGAAACCAGAGTGACAGTGGTGTTCTTGGCGGCGTCCGCCGGCAGATTGATGTAAAGGGTCTCCCCTGACACGATGAACTGTACGTTCTGACCGTTAACCTTGACGGCAGTCAGCTTGTCGCCGTTCTTGACTTCGGCTTCCATCAACTGACCGGCGTGCAGTTCCTCGGACTTCACGACGGTTATGTAGGCGCACTCGGGCAGCTTCACTTCAAGATTCTGTGTGGTAACCTTCTCGTCATTCTTCATCACGAGGGTCAATGCACCTGAAGCGGCTGTCGGAGGAACTGTGACGGTAATCTTGTCGGCCGTAGCGTTCTTAGGCTCGAGCTTGGCACCGCCTTCAAACACAATCTCCTTGACCAGGTCGAGGTTGCGGCCGTGAATTTCAAGAGCAGCGGCAGCCGCTACGGGGTTCGGATTGAATGCGGTTACCTCAGGCTTGGCGGTAGCGGCAGCCACAGTCACGGTCTTGCCACTCTTAAGATTCAGGACGATGTCGCCGCTCTGAGCCATCTCAGGCCACTTGGTGGTGACCTTCGTGGCTGTAATCTCGGGAGTAACGGCACCCTCGACGCCGGGGAATACCATAGTCGTAACCTGATCCATGTTGACGCCGCGAACCGAGAATGCGTCTCCTGCGCGCAGATCCTTGGCAGGCTCGGCCACAAGACCCGTGGGAACCACTACCCCGATGTTGGCCACAGCCACCTTCACGCCCGATGCGGGAACGGCACAGATGGCACCGTCGCTGATGTCGCCGGGGAGGGTGAACTTGATCTTGCCGTCGGCATACTCAAAGTCAATCTCCTTGTCGGCCGGAGTCAGCACCTTGCGAACGAGGTCGAGGTCAGTACCGGCGATGGTGATCACGTCGCCACCCTTGGCGTCGGTGAGGTCAAGAGGTTTCTCGACGGCAGGAAGTACAATCTCCACTTCCTGCTCGCTCTCAATGACGTTAGGCATTGCCTTGCCGTCGGAAATTGAGATTACGCCGCTGATGGCCTCCTCGGGAACTGTCAGCACAATCTCGTGACGCTCGTGCTTCTTGAAGTCGGCGCCTTTCACGATTACGCTGTCATTGAGGAACGAGAACCACACCTCGTTGATAAGATTAAGGTATTCACCCTTGATGGTGAGGTCGTTGCCGGGCTTTACGGGCGAGGGAACCATCTCCTCGATTGCGATGGGCTCGGTGTAGGTGAGCATGGTCTTGGTCACGATGTCGCCGCCGGCATGTGTCAGCGTCAGCTGGCCGGGCTCAGCTTCCTGGGGAACCTTGATGCGGATTTCCTGCGGGTTGATCTGCTCTATGTCGGTGATAGGCTCGCAACCCGGTATCTGAATCTTAGTGATCTGATCCATGCCGGTGCCGAGGAAGCGGAGCTGACCGCCGCGCGCCACAGGCGAAGGACCGAACACATTCAGGTTGACGCAGCCCTTATACTGATTGGTGTCGAAATTGTTGTCGTCGCTGCAGGAAGTCAGCACGGCGGAGCCGCCAGCTGCCAGTCCCATCATCAGCCAGACTAAAAATTTACCTGATTTTTTCATTTTCAATGTTATCTTTTTGGTCGGCTGGCATCCTGCGGTTTTCATGCCGCAGGACACCGGCCTATGACTGATGTTACTTCTTCACGACACGGATGTTGTCGATTCGGAGGATAGGCGTGCAGTCCACGCCGGTCCACACGGCGTTGGCGCCGTCGGTGGTGTCCACCCACAGGAATATCTGCAAATTAGCGAAGTCGGTCACCTCGGAAGGCACTGACTTGGCGGCCTTGGCATCGGCACCGTATGTAAGTTCGCTGAGCGGATATACCACTGTTACCCACTTGCCCTTGGTGGTGTAAGGCGCAGCCTCGGTCCAGGGCTTCCAGAGACCGCGTCCCCATCCGGCCACCTGCTTCAGGTAGTCGTTGTTGCAACCGGCCACTGTGTTGCCGAACACATCGGTTCCCGCGTTACCCATCGACACCTTGTCGGTACCGGAGAAGATGATCTGCATGGGGTTGGCCTGCCATGCACCGTTTTCGGGAACGAAAAGCTCGAACTTCAGCACCTTGTTCTTGAAGTCGGAAAAGTCGGCGATGTCGAACAGACGCGCGCCCTCACGCTCGGGATAGTCGGTGGGAGTGTTCCAGCTGCCGGCCCAGTACTCGAAGCTGAACTTGCCGTCGTCCCAGCCGCCGGCCGCCAGTGTGGTGGCGCCGTCGCCGAGCTGCATATAGTTGCCCGAGATACCGTCCTCGTTCTGTACGGGCTGTGCGTGCCAGCCGTGGTTAGTCAGGCCGGTCTGGCCGTCGAAGTCGAACAGCATTCCGTTGGTGTCCATATAGTTGAACCCGGACTTTCCCTCGCCATAGATGGAGCTGATCACGATGGGACCCTCATGGGTGCCCTCGGGTACCTCGATTATGAGCTGTTCCTGCGCGATGCTCTTTATCTTGGCCTCTATGTCGCCCGGGAAAGTGACCTTCAGAGGTACATTGGGGTCGTTGGCGAAGTAAGCGCCGTTGATCACCATCTCCTCGCCCGCGCGGGCATATTCACAGCTCACGTCGTCGATACGCGGTGCCGGCACGAATACGTTGAACTCATAGTCAACCGCAGTGCCTTTGCTGGTGATGAAGCGGGCTATGTTCGTAACCTCGCCCGGGAGATTGTTGGGGATGTCGACGATGATGGTATGGCTCGTCACCATGTTGGGATTGAGCTTTGCCTTCTGGTCGTTGAACCACACCTGCTGCACGTCGCCCATGTTGTCGCCCACGAAGCATACGCGGGCTCCAAGGGAGGCACTGACCAGGAGAGAGTCGCTCTTGTCGATGTCACAGCTGCGGGCATACTTGATGACGGGGGTCTTGCCCTTGTCGTGTTCGGCGTCCGTCTGCTCGCACGAGCTCAGAGCGCCGCCCAGCACCAAGGCCCCGATTGACAGCATTCCTATCTTTATTATCTTGTTCATGTTCTTAATCAATTTAGGGGTTAGTGCTTGTTATTCAGCATAGTAGTCCACGGGGTCGAGACCCATCATGGGCGACGAGCTGGTTACGGCGGCAGGCACGGGAGCCTGGAACGCGCCGGCGGTGATCATGATGGGATTGTACATGGAACCCTCGTCTGTGCTGCCCACCATCTTGTAGTTGGCGGGATCGTTCTCCTGGGTCTTGTCCAGGTTGCCGTTCGGGATGTACATAGCGCAACGGTTGATGCCTGTGCCGAAGCCGTTGTTGAGCCACTCCAGAGCCTTGGCGTCGCCCACGCGATAGCGGTAGCGCTGGGTGTCGAACCATGTCTGGCTCTCGAAGGCCAGCTCGCGGCGACGCTCCTTCAGCAGCTCCTCGTAGGTCACGCTGCCAGCCTCAGGCACGCCGGCACGCTGACGCACCATGTTGTAATACTTCATGGCCGTGGCGTCCGAAGTCTGGTCGGCCGCGCCCATCACTGCCTCCACGTATGTCAGATAAACGTCGGCCAGACGCATCAGATAGATGTTGTTGGCTGCATCCTGGTTGATGCCCACCATGCCGTCGCAGTCGGCGCCCTTGCCTATCAGGTACTTCTTGATGTGTGCGTTCATCTCGATGCGGCCCTCGATTTCCTCGCCGTCGGCATCGCGGTTGATGAGCTTATAGGTGTAACCGCCCTGGGCTGTAGCCAGCTTGGGATAGTAGTCGCCCTGAGTCATGAATACCCACATCCGGCGCTTGTCGCCGGCCTCGTACATCTTCTGCAGCGAGATTGTGGGACCTTTGCCGCCACCCCACTGCTGGTCGGCTATGAGCGCGCTGCGGCTCCAAGCCACGTTGCGGGCGTTGCCGAAGGAATAACCCTGCACGGCGCACTGGATGGCCAGGATGGACTCGGGACCGTTGTTGGCCGCAACGTCAAACAGAGTGGAATAGTCTATCTCGGTCAGCGCCTGGGTGTTGGTTATCACGTCCAGGGCGTCGGCGGCGGCCTTCTTGTAGAGGGCGTCGCGGTCCAGGCCGAGGTCGGAGTGCTGAGCCATAGTCACCGCCAACTTGGCGCGCAGCGCGCGGGCCTTGCGCTTGGTCAGACGGTAGGCGTCTGTGTCTGTCTCGGGGAGGTTGTCGACTGCGAAGTCCAGGTCCTCCATGGCGAAGCGGTATACGCTTGCCTGGGTGTTGCGGGGCTTCTCGAAATTGCCGGCGCCTATGTCGGCGGAGTTATTCTCCACGATAGGCACGTCGCGCCAGACCTCGGTCAGCATATAGTACGCGTATCCGCGGATTCCGCGAGCCTCGGCCACTGCGTGCGTGATGTCGGCATCAGTGATTGTACCGCCGCACACCGGCGGGATGTCGTTGATGATGGAGTTGCAGAACAGTATCACGTTGTACAGGCCCTTCCAGCCCTCGTTGATGTAGGGGTTGGTGGGAGTATATGTACCGAAGTACCACTGGCCCTCCTGGTCGTAGGTATAGTACAGGTCGCCGTTGATCATGTCCATCTTCCACTGGAAGTTCATGTGGAAATTGGACCATGTCTTGGACGCATAGAGCGTCATGGTGGTGGAGCGCAGGTTCTCGGGAGTAGTGTAGAACGTCTCCAGCACGGGCTTGTCGGCGGGGTTGACGGTCAGGAAGTCGTCGCACGACGTCAGGAATCCGCCCAGGGCAAGCGCGGCTACACCGCTCAATATTATATTCTTCATTTGTGTTGTGCTCGTTTGAGGTTAGAAAGTGAGGTTTACACCTACGGTGTAGGTTCGCGGTGTAGGATAGCGGCCACGGTCGATATTCTGCAGCAGCGAGCTCTGGTTGAAGGCACCGATTTCAGGATCGTAACCCTTGTATTTGGTGAAAGTATATACGTTCTGGCAGTTGAAGTAAACGCGGGCCTGCTTGATGAATGCCTTGTGCAGCCACTTGTCGGGCAGGTTCCATGCCAGCGAGATGTTCTGGATTCGGAGGTAAGTGCCATCTTCAATCCAGCGGTCGGACATACGGTTGTTGCCGTTCACGTCCAGGTTGGAGAAGCGGGGCACACCGTTGTGACCCTCCTTGAGGCGTACGTTGCTGATGGTCTCGGCGGCGTTGGGGTCGATCAGCTCGGTCTGAGCGCGGTTCAGCACGCGTGTGCTCTGGTTGTCCCAGATGGAGTTGAGTCCCTCGGTGCGGAAGCGCGACCAGTTGAGGATGTCGCCGCCGAACTGGCCCTGGAGGCCGATGTTAAGCTCGAAGTCCTTCCATGTGAAGGTGTTGGTCCATCCGTAGGTCAACAGCGGGTTGGGGTCGCCGATAACCTTCTGGTCCTTGTCGTCTATGACGCCGTCGCCGTTCTGGTCCTTGAACTTGATGTCGCCGACCCAGGCGCCGGACACCTTGTCGATCTTGTTGGCGTAAGGCACGTTGCCGCCGGTCTGGGTGGCGTGGGCTATGATGTCGGCCTCGTCGCGGAACAGTCCCTCGGTCTCGTAGCCGTAGAACACGCCCATGGGTTGCCCTACCTTGAACATGGTACAGGTCTGGAACGCTGCATACCAGTCTACGTTGCCGTAGATTACCTGGCTGTCGTCGTTAAGGGCCACAATCTTGTTCTTGTTGTGCGACAGGGTGATGCCGGAGAACCAGCGGAAGTTCTTGGTGATGACGGGGCGTGCGTTGAACTGCACGTCCACACCCACGTTGCGGGTCTGTCCCACGTTGGCGTAAGGAGGAGCTATTGAGCCCCAGCTGTCGTCTACCGAGGGACCCATGTAGCTGGGCACGAACACCTGCATCAGCAGGTCCTTGGTCTGCTTGCGGTATACATCCACAGTCAGCTCGATGCGGTTGTCAAGAGCCGCGAAGTCAAGACCGACGTTGTACTGTTCTGATGCCTCCCACTTCAGGTCGGGGTTGGAGAGGTTCTGGGGGTAGTATGCGGTTCCGTTGGGAGTCAGCATCGTCGCAAGCGCCGAGCCGTAACGGTATGTGGAGATGTTGGAGTTACCCACCTGACCGTAACCGAGACGCAGCTTCAGGTTGTTGAGCCAGTAAGCCTTCTCCATGAACTTCTCGTTGCTGATGCGCCATGCCAGCGCCACCGAGGGGAACGTACCCCACTTCTTGTTGGCACCGAACTTGGAGGATCCGTCGCGACGTACCGTAACGGTAGCTAAGTAACGCTGGTCGAAGGCATAATTTGCACGCGCGAACAGGGATGCCGTGGTCTGGGCGTCCTTCCATCCCTGGTTGCTTACAAACTCACCGTCCTCGCCCATCACGAAGATGTCGTCGGTCAGGAAGTTCTTCTTGATGATAGACGTACCGTTCCATGCGGAGCGCGAAACCTCGAAACCGACCATGGCGGTGATGTCGTGCACGTCCTTGACGGTCTGATGATAGGTCAGATAGTCCTTCTGCATCCAGTAGAAGTTGTGGTCCTCGCGCTGCATCATCTGGTTGATGTTGTTCTCCACTACACCGAACTTATAACGGGGGATGTACGACTTGTTCTGGTTCTGCGAGGCGTCGAAGGCGAACTCCGCGCGGAAGTTGAAGAACTTCAGGAAATCCACGCTGCCGTAGAAGTTACCCATCACCTGCTGGCGCAACAGTTTGTTGTTGGTCTCCAGGGCCAGGGCCACGGGGTTCCATGTCGATGCGCCGTTCACGGTGTTGGGACCCGCCCAGTTGCCGTCGAAGTCACGCACGGGCACGGAGGGCATCATGGTCATGGCCTGCATGATCACACCGTCCGAGCCGTCCTGACGGGTAATTGTCTCGTCCGTACGGGTGTAGGCTAACGAACCGCCGAAGCGCAGCCAGTCGGTCACCTTCTGATCGATGTTGAAACGGGTGTTGAAACGGTTGAAGTCCGAACCGATGATGATACCTTGCTGGTCCATCCATCCGGCCGAGAGTGCGTACTGCGTCTTGTCGTTGCCGCCGTCCATTCCGAACTGATAGCTCTGCATGAACGCAGTGCGGTAGATCTCATCCTGCCAGTCCGTTCCGCGGCCCAGCAGCGAGATGTCGCTGTAAGTGTCGTCGTAGTTCGTGCCGCTGAGCACGCCCTCGCTAAGAAGCTGGTTCTGATATGTGGCGTATTCGCGAAGGTTCATCATGTCGAGCTTCTTGGCAACCTGCTGCCAGGCCACGTAAGCGTCGAGGTGTATGTTGGTGCGTCCGGCCGATCCGCGGCGTGTGGTCACGATCACCACACCGTTGGCACCTGCCGCACCATAGATGGCGCAGGCCGAAGCATCCTTAAGGACGTCGATGCTTACAATGTCGCTCGGGGCGATGGCTGCCAGCGGGTTGACCGTGGTCTGTCCGTTCGATCCGCCCATCCAGTCGAAACCCTGGATGGAGTTGGAAGTGCTCATGGGCACACCGTCTATAATATAAAGGGGCTCGTTGGAGGAGTTGAGCGAACTTGCACCACGGATACGGATGGAGGTCGCACCGCCGGGGGCACCGGAGTTGGATGTTACCTGCACACCGGCCATCTTGCCCTGCAGCATCTGGTCGGCGTTGGTCACTACGGTCTGACGCATCTGGTCCTCGGACAGCGAAGCCACTGAACCGGTCACGTCCGAACGCTTCTGCGTACCGTAACCGACGACCACTACCTCGCTCAGTGTGGCGGCGTCCTCCTTAAGACGGATGGTCACGTCGGTCTGGCCCTTCAGGTCGTAGGTCTGGGTGGTCATGCCCACATACGACACCACGAGCTGTGCCTTGTTGCTCTTTACATTGACTTTGAACTTACCGTCGATGTCGGTAGCCGTGCCGTTACCGGGTACGCCCTTCTCCATCACGGTGGCGCCTATCACCGGCTCGCCGGTGTCGTCGATGACCGTTCCCTGCACCGCTACCTGCGCCATTGCCGCACTTGTGCTGCCACAGAGAACCAACGCCATCAACGCGCGTGTCACACGTTTGAAAATCGTTCTCATTAGGTGATTTAGTTTATTATTGTATTATGTTTCCAGTTCTGTAGTTGTTGCATATTTACGTTCGTTTCTATCGTCGAAACAGTCGCAGTCACTTCGTTCGGCCGTAAATATCCTGCGGTCGTGAGTTTTTCATCAGGCTAATGAAGCCCTTTGAGTTTTTCACGGTTGCAAAGTTACATACTGCCATCCGAAATTTATGATACTATTTTGACATTTGTTGTTTAACTTAATTTAAAGTGTGATTTAGTGCTGCAATCGGCGTGTCATACGCCTCCAGCAACTTGTCATCGGCTTTCCGATGTTCTTATTTAAATATTGGAATTGTTAAATTATGATGCAATGTTACGGATTCGTTAATTTCTATCGCTGTTTTCTATCGTTAATATTATTATTTCTGTAATTTTTTATCGTTTCGGCGTGTGTTTGTGTCATTATGTCAAATCAAGATGTTGGTTTTTATTGCTTGATACAGGTGGTTCGTTTCATTTTGCTGCAAATATAGTATAAAAATGGCGACCCACATAGAGGCCGCCACCATATTTATACTATTTTAGCAGAAATTAAGGACCTTAAAGGATTCCTCCCGAGAACTTTCCTAAGCGTTTCATGGCGAACGAGAAGCAGATACGGTATATGCCGTAAGTCAGGAGCGAGATACCCAGCCATACCCATTCGATGTAGAGGCTCTCTACGGGATTTACCAGGAATATCATCGAGAATCCGATGGTACAGAACAGCATCACGATCATCCATACCACCCACCACGGATTGTACTTGATCATCATGCAGCTTTCCACCACGCCGTCGATGGCCACGACCAGGATCCATATTCCTATTATATACATGAATGTGATGACCAGTTCGGGCATGGGAATGCAGAACATCCAGATGCCGCATAGCAGTTCCAGTATTCCGAGGAACAGGCTCCATCCCCATTGCGAATAGAGACCGCTCACCGAGAACGCGAACGTGAAGTTAAGCACGCCGGCCCCGCACATACATGCCGCGAACACATACGCCAGAATCGGCAGTGACTGCGACGGATCGCTCAGACACCAGATTCCGAAGCCTATAGCCAATAAACCCGTGAGCATGGGTATCCACCAATAGCGGCTCACGAGACCCTTTTCTGTAATTCTTGTCATAATGATATGTTTTTGATAGTATTCTGTTGTTTTAACAATCGGTAACAAATATAAGTTCGGACAAATAATTATGGACTACTCCCAATTTTCCCACTACTCCCTTCAAAACTTATGGCGCGGGATTTGTGTTATAAAATTAGATTTGAAATTAGTTAATTTTAGTAAATCCAAATCAGTACTATAAACACATCATTGATCATTAATCTCTCACTATATGAATTTCAACAATTTTACGATTAAGTCGCAGGAGGTGGTTCAGAAGGCGATAGATTACGCCAAGGCGTCGGGCCAGCAGATGATTGAGCCGGAACATATACTGAAGGCCATCATCTCCGAGTCGGAGCCAATCGTGAACTTTATCTTCCAGAAGACGGGTGCCGCGCTTGGATCGGTCAAGAGCGCGCTGGACGCCGCGATTGCCGCTTTGCCAAAAGTGTCAGGCGGTGACGTGGCTTTGTCACGTGAGTCAAACGAGGCTTTGCAGAAAGCCGTGGATTATTCCAAGAAAAACGGCGACGAGTATGTGTCGGTGGAGGCCATGCTGATGGGCATACTCCAGACGCGCTGCAAGGCGTCGCAGATACTTAAGGACGCAGGCCTGACCGAAAAGGATCTGCAGGCCGCCATCCAGGAACTACGCAAGGGAAACAAGGTGAAGGACCAGAGCGCCGAGGAGACATATCAGGCACTCAGCAAATATGCCATCAACCTGAACGACCGCGCGCGTAACGGTAAACTCGACCCGGTCATCGGCCGCGACGAGGAGATTCGCCGCGTGCTTCAGATTCTGTCGCGCCGCACCAAGAACAATCCCATGCTGGTGGGCGAGCCGGGTACCGGTAAGACGGCCATCGCCGAGGGTCTGGCCATGCGCATAGTGCGCGGCGACGTGCCGGAGAACCTGAAGTCGAAACAAATCTATTCACTCGACATGGGAGCCTTGGTAGCAGGCGCCAAATACAAAGGAGAGTTCGAGGAGCGACTCAAGGCCATCGTAAACGAGGTGTCGGGGTCGGACGGCGAGATAATCCTGTTCATCGACGAAATCCACACCTTAGTGGGTGCCGGCAAGGGCGAGGGTGCAATGGATGCCGCTAACATCCTTAAGCCGGCTTTAGCTCGTGGAGAACTCCGTTCCATCGGAGCCACCACCCTGGACGAGTATCAGAAATATTTCGAGAAGGACAAGGCTCTGGAGCGCCGTTTCCAGAAGGTGATGGTGGACGAGCCGGACGAGCTGTCGGCCATCTCGATTCTGCGCGGTCTGAAGGAGCGTTACGAGAACCACCACAAGGTGCGTATCAAGGACGAGGCCATCATTGCGGCCGTACAGCTTTCGGTGCGCTATATCACCGACCGCTTCCTGCCGGACAAGGCCATCGACCTGATAGACGAGGCTGCCTCCAAGCTGCGCCTGGAAATGGACTCCCAGCCGCAGGCACTGGACGAGGCGTCGCGCAAGATCAAGCAGCTTGAGATAGAGCGCGAGGCCATCAAGCGCGAGGGCGACGACTACAAGCTGAAGGAGATAGACGAAGACTTGGCCAACCTGCGCGACACCGAGAAGTCTCTGCGCGCCAAGTGGCAGGCCGAGAAGAACGAAATCAACAAGATCCAGCAGAACAAGATAGACATCGAGCAGCTGAACTACGAGGCCGAGAAGGCGGAGCGCGAGGGCGATTATGCCAAGGTGGCCGAGATACGATACAGCCGCATCAAGCAGAAGCAGGACGAGAACGCCGCCATCCAGGCGCGACTGAAGGAACTGCAGGGCGAAGGCGCCATGATCAAGGAGGAAGTGGACGCCGAGGACATCGCCGAGGTTGTGAGCCGCTGGACAGGCATCCCCGTCAAGAAGATGGCCCAGAGCGAGAAAGAGAAGCTGCTGCACCTGGAGGAGGAACTGCACAAACGTGTCGTAGGCCAGGAGGACGCCATACGCGCCGTATCGGACGCCGTGCGCCGCAGCCGTGCCGGTCTGAACGACCCCAGACGCCCCATCGGTTCCTTCATATTCCTCGGTACTACCGGTGTCGGTAAAACAGAGCTGGCTAAGGCTTTGGCAGAATATCTGTTCGACGACGAGGACATGATGACCCGTATCGATATGTCGGAGTATATGGAGAAGCACTCCGTGAGCCGACTGGTCGGAGCACCTCCGGGATACGTAGGTTATGAGGAGGGAGGCCAGCTTACCGAAGCCGTGCGCCGCAAACCTTACTCCGTGGTGCTGTTCGACGAGATCGAGAAAGCCAATCCCGATGTGTTCAACATTCTGTTGCAGGTATTGGACGACGGCCGTCTGACCGACAACAAGGGACGCTTCATCAACTTCAAGAACACCATCATAATCATGACGTCCAACATGGGTTCCGACATAATCCGTCAGAATTTCGAGGGCTTCAACGACAAGAAGGAGGATGAGAAGCAGAACATTATAGCCCGCACCAAGCAGGATGTGATGGACCGTCTGAAACAGATAATCCGTCCGGAGTTCCTGAACCGTATCGACGAGACGGTGATGTTCACGCCGCTGAGCAAGAAGGAAATCCTGGAGATTGTGGAACTGCAGGTGCGCAGCGTGAAGAAGATGCTGCAGACCAACGGCATCACCTTGGAGGTGACACCCGCGGCGCTCGACCTGCTGGCCGAGGACGGCTACGATCCCGAGTTCGGCGCGCGTCCCGTCAAGAGGACCATCCAGCGCCTGGTGCTGAACCAGCTGTCGAAAGACATCCTGGCCCAGAAGGTAGACCGCGAGCACCCCATCACCATCGACGTCCGCGACGACCAGCTGGTGTTTGTGAACAAGTAGCCTAAAAATTAGGGCCTTTAAAGTCCTTAAAGTCAAAGAATGAAGGGTGTACCGGCAGCCGGTACACCCTTCATTCTTATTAATAGCCGTTACGGGTCGGCGGTCAGTTGTGGATGTCGCCGGAACCCTGTATTATCTTCGAGACCTTGGTGGCTTTCAGGCCGCGGGCATTGATGGTGCCCGAGCCCTGGCACATCAGGCTGGCGTTGGTGCACGAGCCCGCTAAGGTTATGTCGCCGGAACCCATCACCACGGCCCGCAATGTCGTTGTATTGACGAGATTGATGTTCAGATCGCCCGAACCCATCACATTGGCTTCGACCGACCTGGAGTTCATCTTACGCACCAGGATGTCGCCCGAACCACCGACATTCACCTTGGTAGCTGACGACGCTTCCGCCGTGCCGACAATCATGTCGCCCGAACCGAAAACTAATAACGTCACCACATTTCCCCTGACATTACCGGCCGTCATATCGCCTGAACCGTACAACGCCAAGGTGCTGTTTGAACCGGACAGTACGTTAACCTTGCCATCGCCCGATCCAAACAGCATGATACTCTCCACTTTGTGGCCGTACACCTTGATTTTTGCCGGCTCCTTTTCATAACTGTTCTCGCTGGCATGAATCATCAGCGTCTCGCCTTGGGACATAAGCATGATGCTTTCGCGGGCTTCCTTACACCCTATGATCTCCACACGGGGTGAACCCGGGATATATTCGATATCCGACGAGGTATAATTCATCACCTTGGAAAATTCTTCGCCACGGAAACGCGTAAGGGTGCCGGCAGGCTCTTTTGCTCCCGCTATGGCCGCACACAAGGCGACGGCTATTATCGATATAATGGTTCTTTTCATGGTTATTCGCTCTTATTCTTATTCATCTTCATCCGTTTCATCATAATCCTCGTATTTCGACTTGGTTCTCACGAGTCCTTTATTCCAATTTATCACCGACACTTCCGCAATATTAGGCGCATCGGAATTCCATATCACCATCTGCGTGATTTTGTCGCCGTCATCGGTAAATTTTTCATACACAGCATACTCCTGAACACCCTGACTGGTGCGCATCATTACCTCGACGCTCGGATTATCCTTCAGATACTGCTTAAGTATCTTCCTGGCCATCGCCACACTTTTCTCCGAATAGCACTGATAGGAATAGAACGATGAGAAACCCTTGTCCAGACGGATGGAGTGTTGTCCGGACGAACTGGCCCAGATCTTCTTGTTGTGCGCGAACCGTCCTGACACGTAGGTGCTCTCGACATTGTCCACCCCGGCGAGATCGGCAAATATGTCCTGAGCCGACGCACTGCCGCCCATTAACATCATCAATGCTGCCGTAAGTATGACACGCATGCCGTATTTTATTGATTTATTCTTCATTATGTTCATAGTTATGTGAGTTTTACAGGTCATAAATATCATTCATTTCCATTTCGTAACGCGTCCTTACATCGCTTATCCTGAAGTTTTCCTCGGTCATTCCGCTTTCAAGCCGAACGAATACTGTACTTAGAATTGCATTGGCCTCGCGTTCGTCGGTTACGACATGGTAATTGGCTGCCACAAGGCGTTCTTCCTCCTCCGCCGAAAGATACAGATCGTCGTCGCTGTATGTCTCTACCGGCTTATGCTTCACGGCACGGCGCGAGGCTTTATCATGGCGCGAGGCTTTCTTTTGAGCCGAAGCCAACTTCCTCGATTCCTTTTCAACCGCAGGAGCGACCGCCCGAGGCTGTTCCGGCGTCATAAAAAGCATCGTGTCGGTCGATACCGGTCCGGCATCCGGCGTTTCGCTTAAAGCCATTCCGGGCTTATCTCCGACCATAGCCTTATCGTCTGACTTCAGGAAGGGTATCGTCAATACCACAGCCATACATGCGGCGGCGGCACAGGCAGTAATAGCGCGCCGGCGCCATCCGAAGCCCTTGCGTTGCGGCCCCCTTTCTTCGGCCATTTCCGCCTCAATGGCTGCGTTTATGCGCTCGGATACATCATGCGGCATTTCGGCATAATCCTCCCCCGCCTCAGTCATGGCACGGAACATCTCACGCTCCATCTCCAGGTCTGCGGGCAGCTCCCTGTCCGTGGCGAAGAAATCCGCAAGTCGCTGCTGCTCGGCGGGAGTCGATTGCCCGTCGTACCATCGGTTCAGTATTTCGCGTATGTCGTTGTATTCGTTCATAGTCATGAGGAAAGATTGTTATTATCCATCAGTTCCCGGAGTTTTCGTCGTCCGCGCGACAGCAGCTGCCGCACATTCGCTTCCGACAGTCCGGTTGCTTCGGCAATCTCCGCGTTGTCAAGGCCACCGAAGCTGCTTAGCCTTACCACTTTGCTTTGTCCGGGCGGAAGCGAGTCTATCAGCACCTCTATCCTATGCCGGGTGTCGCGGTATTCGGTCGACGCCCTTTCTTCCGGAGCCTTGAATTCGGCTACTTCATCGAGCGTTACCGCCGGTTTCCGTCGCCGCATCATCGTGATGCACTCCCGGCGCATGGTTGAAAGGGAATACATCCTCAACGCACCGTCATCGTCCGGAATATCGACACGATGCCGCCACAGTTTTATCTGTGTTTCCTGCACCACATCGGCGGCATCGTCGGGCGGCATACCCATCTTCAGCGCCAAACCATACATCAATCGCTGAAGCGGCAGTACCCGTTGTCGAAATTCCTTCTCAGTCATCGGTATAATGACGAGTGATAAGGTTATTTGCCACCGCCCTGACTGCCTCCCTGGCCACTGCCGCTATCTTCCTTCTCTATGTTGGCAGCCGTCTTCTTCACGCTTGCCTTCAGACCGCCGAACTTGTACGAAATGTTAAGTCCCACGTTCCACTGGCTGTAACGGTTGTGACTGGTGAACCGTACAGTTTCGTCCGACTGGGTATAACCGTTGGTGCGGTGTGTCGGGAGGAAGTTTCCGGCATTCACACTTATATTCAGGGCATCGTCCTTCAGGAAAGCTCGACTGGCACCGATTCCGTAATAATATCCGTTCTGACTGCCTCTGCTCTGCAGGTCAAGCCACGGCGTATAGAATCCGCCGTATGCGCTGAGACGCACCTTGCACGGCAACTTATAATTGATATTTGTATTTCCGTAAAACTGCCACCCGCATCTTTTTGCCTTAAGCATATCGGAATTCGCCATCATATAGATATAGGATGTGGAGGCATATATCGACCAGCGAAGGTCCGGTATTATGTTCCAGTCTCCGTTGAGATCGAGACTGACGGCATGGGATTTTCCGATGTTGGCGTAAGTGGTGTTCATGACGTTATCCTTCATGAAAATTATGTCGTTCACCACATTGGCCACGTAGCGGTAGTTAATCTTCGCGCCGCCGGTGATTTTATTACTGTCGTAATTGGAATACGCCAGCGATACGTTGTGTCCCTTCTCGCTCTTAAGGTCGGGATTACCATACGAAATCTGACCGGGAGTCAATACGTTTACATACGGATTCAGTCTCCACAGACTTGGACGCGAGATACGCATCTGGTAAGCGGCGCGCAGACTCGATCCCTGCGTGATGTTATAGCTTACGGCGGCGTTCGGCACCACGTCGTTGAGACGTGTGGTGAAATCGGGATACTCCCCTATCTTGTACTTCAGGCCCATGCGTGTATGCTCGTAACGCAATCCGGTCTTGAGATTCCATTTGTCGAACGTGCCGGACCAGGAAACGTATGCGGCGTATATATCCTTGAACTGACTTAGCTTCACGCGCATCGACTCGTTCATGGCGGCATCCTCGGGACTCGTGCCGAAATAAGGCCTGGTATCGGCATCCGTGGGATTCAGATTCATCTTGGCGCCGGCCTCGATCAGATTATGCTTGTTCAGCTTGTTGGAATAATCTATCTGAAGCACATGCGTATTGTAACCGGTCAGTTCCTTGCTGCGCGACCACGGCGATTCCGTCACATCACCCTGGATGGCTTCGGTCACGTAATCGGTCAGATAATTGTTGTGGCCTAAGTCGTATTCATACGAAACCACAAGCGTGTGATCCTCGCGGCCGAAGGTATGCTGATATGATGCCGAGAAACCGAACCCGTTATAATGACCGCTGTTCTTGCCGTTGCGGTTCATATTCCAAAGCACCGACATGTCGTTACCGTACATGGTGCGGTTCTCCCGGCTGTCGTTCCCCCAGCTGTTGAAGCTGTAATATCCGGACAGCGTAAACAGATTGAGCGTATCGGGCTCCCATGACATATTGAAGTTGGCCCCGGTATAATCCCAACCGCTCTTGTATCTTGAATGTGACCGCATCAGATGGTTGGGGCCTCCGGTCAGGTCCTCCTGCTCACGATCGCTGGTGCTCCAGCGTGGCCAGATCTTGCCGTTGTTATAGTTGACCGTAGCATCGAACATAACCTTGTTTGCCTTGAACCTCGAGTTGATGTAACCTCCGGCCTGCCAGGAGTTCACCCAGCCCGACAATTGCGTCATGAAACCGCTCAGATTCTGCTTCCGGTCCGTGACGATATTCAGGATTCCTCCCACACCCTCGGCCTCATACTTGGCTCCCGGCTCGGAAATAACCTCTATCTTTTTGATTGATGACGCCGGAATGGATTTCAGCACTGTCTTCAGGTCGCCTTTCAGCATCGGGTCCTCGCGGTTGTTCATCAGTATCTTGAAGCTGGACTGCCCGTTGACCTTTACATTGTCCTCGGCATCAACCGTAACACCCGGCACTTTGCGCAGGATCTCCAGTATGTTGGAGCTGCCCGACTCCGGGTCCTCGGTCACGTTGTATGTAAGTTTCGCACCGTCGCTCTCCACCAATTTCTTCTGCTGCACTATCACGAAATCCTCAAGATCCGTGTATCCGGCCGCGCCGACGGTGTCTGTTTCGACCGTCGGCACGGCGGATTCGGTGCTGTCGGGAACCTCTGCGGTCACCGCAACCGCTGTTATAGTGTTTAGGTATGAAATCAGGGAAAAAGCCGTTACCGCTACAATTTTCTTATTCATCTTGTGGAATCAGTATTAATTACAATTATAAGACGCAACGACTTCCCGATTTGTGACACTACTCTGAAAATTTTTACAGAATTCTCCCAATTCTCCCACTACACTACCTTGCCAGCGATACATTCACCGCTATGCCGTAGTTGGAATTGCTGGTGGGATATGCGTTGTTGGATACTAACGGCGTGTTGGTCTGATGGTCGAAGAACATGGAGAGCGTGATGCGCTTCGACAGCTGATAGCTGGCCATGAAGTTGACGGAGAATGTCTCGGTGCCCTGAGTGGCCTGCGTGTATGCCGTCTCTATGCGTCGTATCAGAGACTGGTTATGGCTCCACGAGAAATCCAGATTCAGCGTAAGGTCGTTGCTCACCATACCCTGCTTGCTGCCTATCTTCAGTATCTTGTTGAAGTTGGCTATCTTATATCCTGCTCCCACCTGAAGCTGCTTGCTGGACGTCTCCACAATCTGACCCGCCGAAGTGTTGAGATTCAGCGTACGGGCGTCACGGTATTCGGCGTTGAGCGTCAGTTCGTTTTTCATCGTCACCTTCAGACCGATCAGCGGCGCGAACTTTTCGGTAATGGCCACGGACGGGATGTTGAACGGCGACGAAGGCTGCGGCGTCTGCGTCTGTTCGTTCATCACGAAACCGTTGTCGCCCATGCCGTTGCCCACCCAGTTCATGTAGCTGGAATACGACCCGATGGAATAGGTGCACTGATATGCGTGGTTCAGTGTAATCGACTTGAACCAGCGGCGCAGGTTGCCGATGTTGATCAGGCCGTCGTAAGTGATGCGCCAGTTGGGCAGCATCGACGACAGGCCGGGGAACAGGTTAAGGGTCTGTTTGCCGGGCTTGGTGCCGGTGTATGCGGCTAAAAATGCCGGGATAAGCACATCGGGGCTTGTGGCGCTGACACCGCCGTTCTTGCCGTCGTATTCGGCACCGGCGTATGGGGTGCCCTCCAGGAAGCCGGTAGTCGGATAATTGGTACCGGCATACTGGGCCTCTACCCTTGCGGCCACCTGCGGGATATACGCCAGGAAGTTGCTGAATTCCTTGGACGCATAGCCGTTGGAAGCCTTGCTGGTGCGCATTGCCGTGGCGATGGCGCAGTGCGTACGCACATATTGGCCGGAGAATGTGGTGGGATTGCCGGCATACATGAACTGCATCTGCTCCGTGCGGCTTTCTGTCAGGTTGGACGTCAGCAATATCTTCAGGCCGCGTATCGGTTCAAGGTTAAGTTCGAAGTTGAACTCGTTGCTCTTGTTCCACAACGCGGGCGAGATCTGCTCGCTGTCAGTGATGAGCCAACCGCGTTCCAGAGCCTTGTCCACATAACCCTTGTCATAGAAACCGAAAGCAAAGTCCAGACCGGGTGTCATGGGACCGTGGCTGTTGTTCTGGCCGAATATATCGCCGACGTTCGGCGCGAACAGCGGCAGATTCAGCGAATGGCCGCTGCGCCAGCGGAAAGATGCCGAACGCACCATCATCAGGAAACGCAGTGAATGGTCAGCTATCTCCTGGCCGATGCTCGGCTTGTCGGCGTTGGGCAGCTGCGAGATCAGCAGCTTTACCTGCTGGTGACCGGTATCGGTGATCTGGATGGTGTTCGCGTCCTTCACCTTATAGTTGAGCTTGCGGCGTTTGCCGTCGACCTCGGCCGTGAGCCTCAGCTTCTTGGTGTTGAGATTGTGCTTCACCGTAATGGCGGTGTCTGCAAGCTGTATGGCACGCTCCACTTTCTTGACCTTGCTGTCCTTGTCGTCCTTGTCCTTGCTGTTTTTCAACGCTCCTTTGCCCTTGTCGTTCTTACCGTTGTTGCGGTCGTTGTTGCGGTTGCGCGCGGAGCTTGAGGCGGAGAAACGCTTATTGATACGCTGCAGGTACTTCGACTTGTTGTATAGTGTTTCGAAGTTGAACTTGGCATCTGCGTTCCAGTTGCTCTGGTTCTGGATGGAGTTGCCAAGGTATACGTCATCGACCGTGGCGCCTTTGTCCCAGCGGTAGGTGGAATTGTACGACACGTTGCCCGACAGATAGTCGAGGAACGGTATCTTGTTGAACGGCGCACGGTATGTGGCCGTGAACGTCTGGTTATAGTTCCAGGGCGTGCCGAGTCCCTTGAGCGACGACAGCACGGTGTCCTTCCACTGCTTGTACTTGTCGGGGAACAGTTTCTTGTTCACCGCGCCGATAGTCTCCTCGATACGTGCCGTGGTGTTGGAGGCGAAGCTGAGCTGCAGCGACTTGATCAGGTTCCAGTTGATGGATAGCTGACGGTCCCAGGTGAAGTTCTTGCTGACCTGCACGGGCAGCTGGAAGTCGACGTCCACCTCGCTGCGCGTCTGCTGCTCGTAGTAGTAGCGGTGCATCGACGTATAGAACGTAAGGCTCTGGAACAGCCAGTTGATCTCCCAGTCCTTCAGAAACTTTGCGGCTTTCTTCTTACTCTTGATCCACGAGAACGGCTTAAGGGGCTTGAAATACGGCGTGTAGCTGTACTGGAACGAGCCGCGATAGTCGCGGGTGTTCTCGTATTCCGTGGTCGGGTCTACGTTACGCTGCTTGTTGAACGAGAAGTTAAGCTGGAAGTTGGCGGGATCCCAGGGCATCGGCTTCTTGCTCTGCACGTTGAAACGGAAGTTGGAGATGGAGAAACTCTCCACGCTCTTGCGCGTCACGGCGTATGACTTTATGGAATCCTTCTCGTGCTTGGTCGCGGCAGCGGCCAGGGCATCCTTCAGCAGAATATCCTGATCCAGCGGGTTATAGCGCGGGGTGGTGGTTTCCTCCGACTTGCTGTAATAGATGGGTGCCGACAGCTTGGCCTTTTCGGGCAGTACCTTGCCGGCATCGGCCTGCACCGACACGTTGTATTGGTTGTAGGTGTCGAGGCGGCGCGACGAAAGTCCCTGATCCACGGCACCGAAACCGTCGGTCTCGCGGTGCCATGTGAAGTTGACGTTGGCAATGTCGGATATGGACAGCGCGGCGTTGGCGTTGACAGCCCAGCCACCGTTCTCGTTAAAGTCGGTGACACGCATTTCGTTGACCCATATTATACCGTCCTTGACCGAGTTGGAACGGTTGCGGATACCTATCAGCATGACGCGCACGTCGCTCAGGCTCGGGTTACCGAGCACGGAGATTGTGTTATGGGCGTTCTCCGGATCCTGTTCGCTGTACAGTACGTTATATCCCACCCCTGCCGTGCCGGCGCTCTTGTCGCGGTTGCGGTGCACCTTGACGGCGGGGAAATTGTCGAGGGAGATATCAAGATAGTTGGACTGCGGCCATACGATGGCACGGTCACGCGAGCTGTAGAGGCTGTACTGTCCGAACGGTGTCAGCTCCAGGGGTACCTCGTATTCGTAATAGTTGTTCTTGACGTCGGAACCGATGCGGAGGAACACGGAGAGGTCGCCGTTCTTAAGGTCGGTATGGTCGCCAACAAGCGCCTCGGCGTGCGTCCACATCTGCAGGCGCTTGTAGATTCGCAGGTCCATCTGTGTGTTCTTGTACACGCCGCGCGCGTCGCCGGGCTGCAGGCCCTGCACCTTAAGCTGCAGCGACTGCTCGTTCAGCAGCGTGGCCTGGGTGGAACCGGCATCCTGGGCGCGGTCCACGCCGGGAGGCAGTATGTAGTTCACCGGCTCGCGGCTTGAGTTCTCCTCGATGTTCACCACGGTCTGCGACAGCTCGCCCTCGGCCGGAGAATCGTTGCGCGAGTTGAGGTTGAACTTATAGTCGCGCCATTCGCCACGCACCAGCTCCAGAGTGGCGAAACGCAGGTGCGTCACCTCGCGGAAACCGGTCATGAACATACGGATGAACCGGATGGTGGAGAAATCGTTGATGCCGCCTACCACCTTGTCGGGCTGGGTCAAGGGAATCTTGAACTGGTACCATACGGAGCGCTTCTTACCGGCCACGGTGGGCACTTCCTGCTCTATCTTGTCGGTGATGAAGTTGCGGCCCACCTCAAGGTTCTGCGGACGCAGCGACACCTTGTACTGGAAGTAACGCTCGTATTCGTTCAGTGTGTTGTCCTGGTTTATGTCCTCAACGTCGGGGACGGCGCGGGCCGACTGATACTGCGGATTGTCTGACTGCTCGGGGCTGAGTGAGTTACCCTCCACGCCGTTGTAATGCTTGTAACGGTCCAGCAGACGGCTGCGGTGTTCGTCATACCAGTTGGAACGATAGAAGTGATAGTTGTCGCCCGCGGGGTCGTTGAATGCGGAGAAGGGGTCGTCCTGCATCTCGGCTATGCGGGAGGGGCTGAGACGCGCGCGCAGCTTGTCGAGATAGTCCTTGTACGATCCGAACGTAAACTCATCTTCGTTGGGAAGTCCGTCAAGACCCACGTCCTGCAGCAGACGCGCGTCGGGAGCGTTCTCGAACGCGTATGTCAGCGAGTTCTGACGCGACACGCGACCCCAGTTGGTTTCCGTCATCCACTGGTTATCGCCGTCAACGGGAAGTCCGTTCTCGTAGCTCTTGAGTCCATCCTTCAGTATGTCCTCGCTGATCTCGCCCAGGTTGAAATACAGGTCGCCGCCGTCGGTGTTGGGATTGTCGGGGTCAAGGAACGGATCCATCAGCCAGAACTGGATGTACTCCACGTTGTTGGAATCGAAGTTGGAGTTGTCCATCTTGCGCATTATGCCGCCCCAGCGCTTCTCGGGGTTGAGAAGGTTGCCCTGGTCGTCGATATTCTCGGCGTCAAGGTTATAGGGGCCGCGCTCGCGGGGATAGAACGACAGGTTGAGTGTCTGTATCCAGTTTGCCTCGCCATATTGAAGCTCGCGGTTGGGGAACAGTTCGGTCATGGTGATCTCGCGCACGTATGGGTTGGCCATCTGTTCGGGATCGTTCTTCAGATAACCGGGAATAGTGCTTGAGTTGCGCTGCGTCCATGTGCGGTCGATGTAATACCACGACAGCAGGGCGCGGTTCTTGCCGTAATCCACATTGTTGGACAGGCCTGCCTCGGGGAACAGGGCGTCGGCTCCCGGGTCGTATGGAGTGGAGGCCATGAACCATGAATAGGGACTGCGAAGGTCGATGGATGTCTGCGAGGCCTCGAAGTCGTCGATATAGCTTGAACCTTTGCTTGATCCGCTTTTCTGCTTGTGCGGAATCAGCTGGGCGAACTCGGCGTTGACGCTGAACTGCGACGGTGCCGTCGACTTGATGGTCGGAATCTTGTTCAAGAGGTTGGTAAGCCACATGAACTGCTTATTGTACGACAGGTTCAGGCCCCACATGGTGTTGTTGATGATCTCCTCCCCCATGTTCACCTTCTTGGTGAGTGCTTTTTCAGAAAAGTGCATCAGCGTGGCGCCGATGGTCAGGTCCTTGTTGAAACGGTACTGCGCGTCAAGTCCCACCAGAGTCTTGCGCTGCATGGAGAACAGCGACTGGTTCTCGAGCGTGACGCTGACGTTGGTGCCGGAGTCGATGATGCTTTGGTTGGTGATGGTTACGATACCCATGGAATAGTCCACGGTATAGTCGGAATTCTCGGTGAGCACGACGCCACCGGCCATAACCACTACGGAACCTCGTGGCACGTTCATGGCGTTGAGGCGTATTGTGGCGCCTCCCGATGACTGGTATTCGCCCACCAACGAGAATTTGTTCTTGTCGGCAAACTGACGGGCCACAATCAGAGTGGAGTCGTACAGTTCGTAATAGCAGTAGTCCTTGGCTATGGCTTCGTTGCCTATCTTGGAGGCGAGATGGCGTCCGAAAGGCTCGGCCACGGGGAATATGATCTTTCCGTTTGATGACTGTACGGTATACCCTTCGATATAGTCGAAGAATCCGTCCGGATTAGATTCCTGGTTGGAGTCGATGCGGTCCAGGTTCATGACCTGAAGCAGCGGCTGGTTGCTGATGGGAGGCACCGGCAGGAAGTTGATCATGGTTCCCGTGGTGTCGCTCAGATACTTCACCTGCATCTTGAAGTTCTGACTCTGCATCTGGTAGGCTCCAAGCGAATAGATGTTCTTCATCATCAGCTTCCACATCGGGAGCTTGGGCGATACGGTGGTGCTGCGCAGCATCTTCAGGTAAAGCGACTCGGTGGTGGTGGTGACGTCGCTCGAGAACTCGCCCACCTGATACACGCGGCCGTTGTATGTGTATTCGTATGCCACGGCCAGCACTTCGTCGGTGTTGAGCGGCGACTTCAGCGAGATATAGCCTAAGTCGTCGTTAAGGGTGTATTCGCTGGAATTGAGCAGACGTGCGGACTCCACCTTCTCGAAGTCGCGTCCGCCCGTGATGCCGTATGCCTCCAGCGGCGCGAGGGCCTGCGTCACCTGGTTTATGTTGCGCGCGCCGGGATATTCGCTCTTGATGATCTGCAGCAGGTTGTTTGACTGGTTGCTGGGATTGTCGAACGACAGGTCGGGCGTCCAGTAGTCGCTCGCCAAGCGGTGGTTCTCGCCCAGGTCCATGAAGCCGACGAAGTTACGGCTCTGCTGGTAGTTGGAGTTCTTGTTGGTGATCCACACCTCGATGCGCGTGATCTTGACGCCCGAAGCCACATGCGGCAGACGGGCTGCGAAACGGTCGTAGTTGTCGTAGAAATACTGAGCCAGGAAGAAGTGACGGTTGGCGTCGTAGTTGTCGCACTTCACCTCGAACTTGGTGCTCTGTACGCCGCCCTGCGTGCTGACGGTCTTGGACTCGGAGTTCTGCTGCGACACAAGTCCGGTCAGGGTCAGCTTGCCGAACTGGAACTTTCCCTTCACACCGAACAGCGACGTACCGCCTCGGATCAGGCTCGACCCCGTGGTCATGCTGATGTTTCCGACCTCGAAGTTCTTGACTATCTCGTCCTCCTTACCCTCGTATGCCAGTTTCAGGTTCTTGGAATCGAAATCGAACGTAGCGTCGGTGTTGTAGGTCATGTTGAACTTCAGCTTGTCGCCCACCGAGGCATTGATGGTGGCCTGTATCTTGGAGTCGAAGTCGAAGTATGTCTTGCGGCGGTTTCGCTTGGTAAGAGCTGGATTGTCGGTCTTGTTGCTCTTGACGCCCAATGAAAGCTGGATGGATCCCTGAGTCTGCAGACGCACGCCGCCGGGTCCGAACACCTTCTCCAGCGGGCCGAGGCTGAAGTTCATGTCGAAGATGTTGAAGGGTTCCTTGTCCTTCTTCTCGAATGTTTCGGTGTTGCGCGAGTTGAAGTAGGAATACATGTCGCGCCGCATCATCATGTTCTCGTACTGGTCGGGCGTCATCATGTATGGCGTGGTCAGCTCATGATCGCCCACTCTTGTCTTGAACACATACAGGCCTAATTCCGGATCGTATTCTACTTCGGTCTTGATATTGGATGGGTCGCGGAGGTCGGCTGGGTATTCGGGATTGTTGTAGTCGTCGTATCCACGAGGCACGGTGGGATGCACGCGGCCCGGAAGCTGCAGGGTGTCGGCCGGCGAATCGCCGGGACCGACGGGAGGAAGCACAGTCTCCACAGGAGGTGTGGACGGCGGCTCCTTAAGCTCTGATTTGTAATACTGCGGCAGCGCTATAATGCCAAAGGGCAGTACCGCTATCAGTACCGCCATAAACATTACTATTTTACGCAATCTATTACCGCTTACAAACTTCAAAGCATCTTAAACGCCTGCCTTATAGCTTCTTCGGTGGATGCTCCCGGATTGTCTCCGAATACCTTCTTCAGCACCTTCTGACTCTGCTGCTGAGTGTATCCCAATGCCACAAGGGCGTCCAGCGCATCCTGGTATGTTTCTCCCGCAGGCGTACTCATAATTAACGACTCGGATACCCCCTTTATTTTATCCTTCAGGTCCACTATAATGCGCTGCGCGGTCTTTCCGCCTATCCCTTTCACCGCCTTGAGCTGAGCCTCGCTTCCCGACGCTATTGCCGCCTGAAGCTGCTGAGAGGTCATGGCCGACAGAATGAGCCGGGCCGTATTTGGTCCTACGCCGCTCACGCTGGTCAGCAATATGAACAGCTCGCGACTCTCCTTACTGAGAAATCCATACAGCACATGGGCGTCCTCGCGAATCGACTCAAAGACATACAGTTTCACATTATCCTTGGCCGCGGCGATGTGCGGATAGTCTATCAAAGTGATGTTTATGCCGTAGCCTAAGCCGTTATTGTCGATCACGGCGTATGCCGGCGAGACTTCGGCCGGTTTTCCGATTATATATTCAAGCATGGTTTTCTGAGTTTAAAGAGTTGAAAAAGTTAAGAGGAATGTGATGAGGAGTCAGGATTAGAATTCAGGGATTTTTGGAATAGCAGGATGTCCTGTGAACTGTCGGCTGAGACGAGCCAGTCGCGGAGGCGACCGCACTCTGCGTAACCGGCTTTAGCGAAAAGCCGCTGACTGGCGACATTCTCGGAAGCTGTTTTTGCGGCCAGGCTACGCAGGTTGAGCAATCTTCGGCAATAATCCTCAAGCATCAGCAGTGCCTTCTCCCCCATTCCATTCCTGCGGTACGCCGGACGGATATATATTCCTACCCACGCCGTGCGGTTGGAAGCGGAGATATCGTACAAATCTACTATGCCAATTGGTTCAGTCGATTCCTCGCTTGTCAGCATGAGACGCAACTGCCCTTCGGCAAAGGGATCGGCCCGGTATTGCAATGCGTATTCCTTGAGATTCCGCAGCGAATAAGGAGCCATCATGCCGTTCTGGATCCACTGCGTCGGATCGCTTTCCATCTCCCACATGGCCATTGCATCATCCGGCTCGACCGGACGAAGACGCAACGCGCCGTTTCTCAGCAATCCGGAATCAGCCATGGAACGTGTCTTTAAACGGCATTCGGTTCAATATGGAACGCCCCAACGTCAGTTCGTCGGTATATTCCAGCTCATTGCCTATGCTGAGGCCTCGCGCCAGCATGGTTACTTCCACCGGATAGTCCGCGAGCTTGCGGTAGATGTAGAAATTGGTGGTGTCACCCTCCATTGTCGGGCTCAAGGCCAGTATCACTTCCTTTATCTCTCCCTTTGCAACACGCTCCACAAGGCTTGCTATCTCTATGTCGCCGGGAGAAATGCCCTCGATCGGCGATATAAGGCCACCCAATACATGATACAGGCCGCGGTGCTCGTGTGTAGCCTCGATAGTTATCACATCCTTCACGTTTTCCACCACCATCACGGTGCTGCGGTCGCGCCGGCGGTCGCTGCATATCTGGCATTCGCCGCTGTCGCTGATGTTGTGACATTCAGGGCAATAGCGGATGTGCCGCCGCATCTCGATGATTGCGTTACCTAACGCTTCCGATGCCTCCGGCTCACGCCGCAACAGATGCAACGCAAGCCGCAACGCAGTTTTCTCGCCGATGCCCGGCAATTTCGACAACTCGGACACCGCCGTGTCAAGCAATTGTGAATTATAACTCGTCAGCATTTTATGCTTTTGTTATATCGTTATTGTGAATTATTAACCAACCTCTCAGGCATGTTGGTTGTTAATACATTGCATATTAACCGCACGCAAGGATTCAGGTCCCCGAGTGCATCAAACATTATCGATATGAACACCGATGCTTTGAAAAAGAGTGCCGCGGAAGCAAAAGAAGCCGCACAGGACTTCATGAACAGCCCTCAGGTGCAGGGTGCCATCGACAAGGGCAAGGAAGCCCTGGAGAAAGGCAAGGAATGGATCAACGGTCCCGAGGGTCAGAAATACGTCCGGAAAGGCAAAGACATGCTTGAGGATGTCAAGGACAAAGTGGGCGATTTCATGAAGGATAAATTCGGTTCCGACAAGAAATAACGGCCACTTCGGCACGCCATTACATCATAATCCGTCGCATAGCCGCCTATGCGACGGATTATGCTTAATTGTAGCGGGCGTATATTTCGTTGCCTAACTTCTTTGCCTTGTCTATGTCGGCCTTGTTGTCGGGATTGACGCCATACTTGGACAGAGGAGGCACCACAACCTTGGTCCCCGGCCTTATGCGGTCCGGATGACCGAGGATTTTTTCATTCTCCTTGTAAATATATGGCCACAGGTGATAATTGCCGTAATGGTCCTTGGCCATGGTGGTGAGGTATCTGGTCTTGGTGATGGTGTCATACACTTTCTTGTCCGATGGCTGCGTAGGAACGGACGGTTCCGCTTCGGCCTTAGTTGCCTGTTTCTGTACTTCCGGTTCCTGAACTTCCGGCTCCTTTGCAGCCGGCTCGGGTTCAGACTTGGACTTATCAGGCTCAACTGCCGGCACTTCCACCGATCCGGGAGTCATCGCCGCAGCCTTGACCGCAGGCTTGGGTTCGGCTTCGGCCAAGCGCTCAGAAGAAAGCACACCGTACTCGAACAGCGCCCACACCGCAACGAACGCAATCAGACAGGCAGCCGCGAATCCGATCAGGAAGCCGGGCCAGAAGCGTTTTCTTGGAATGGCGGGAACTTCGGAGTCTTCAGAAATGTCAGGGTCCGTAAGGTCATTAGAGTCCGTAAGGTCATTAGAGTCCCTAAGGTCATTAAGGTCATTAAGGTCCTTAAGGTCTTTAGGGTCCTTAGGGTCGTCATCGGAATCCGGGGATTCTTCCGAAGCGGGTTGAAAGGCTTCGGGCTGTTCGGGAATTGATTCGGATGCGGCTTCCTGCGCCGATTCGCGCTCAAGTTCAGGCTCTGCTATCACTTCCGGCTCCTCCAACTCATAGACGGTGCTTGCAAACGGCACGTCACAGACGGCCTCAGGTTCCGGCTCTGCGGCTTCTGCCCCTTCCAGCTCGGTGACGGCTTCGTCGGTAAGCTCGATGGTCTGGAACATACTGAACGGTTCGTTTACAGTGGCCGAGAGTTCCTTGGACGCCATGTACACTATCTTGCGGTGACCCGGTATCATGGTCTCCTCGCCCGTATTGACGTTGACGCTCTTGCGGGCCTCGACCTCGATGCTCTTGAACACTCCCAGTCCGGGCACCTTGACACTCTCCCCTTTCTCAAGCTCATCGGAAATCAGGGCAAACAGTTCGCGCAGAAAGTCCTCGGTCTGCCGTTTGGTATCGCCGGTGCGCACCGACAGCCGTGCCGTCAGCCCCGCCAACGTCACTTTCTCGCTATCGCGCTTGCGCTCTTCTATATTCTCGCTATTCTCGCTCATGATTGACGTACCTTGAGTTTTAGCATTGTGGAGGGTCGGAATGTAACCGACAATTTCGGTGGTATCAATATGCGTCGGCCTGTGGAGGGATGCATCGTGATGCGTTCCATCCGTTTCTTGGGTTCGAACGATCCGAACGAGGGCACGGCCACGCTGTCGCCTTCGGCCAGCACCTCGCCGATCACTCCGGCAAGCTGCTCGCACAGCAGCGTCACATCCTGCGGCTCGCGCTCAAGGCGTCGACCTAATTCTTCCGTCAGTTGTTTTGCGTCCATCTTATAATCCATATACCCTGTCAATCATGGCTCCGGACATGGTGCGGATTCGGGTATTGACTACAAAGTTAATCGTTTGTCGGCAATTACACAAACCCATGACCTTGAAACTGCATGAAAAAAATATCAGGCTCCGTATCGCACCTAATGCGTAACGGAGCCTGATAATCGGGGACGAACTTAATCGGCCCTCTTTATAACATCTTCTAAAATCAACTTCTTACTTCAGTTTCAACACCTGGCCGGCCTGGATTTTGTCGGCATGGTTCAGCTTGTTGAGTCGTCTCAGAGTCGTTGCCGACATACCGTAGGAACGGGCTATTGACGACAGTGTGTCACCGCGCTTCACGGTATATGTGCTCTGGGTGCCGGATGCGGCATGATAGCTGTTGCCGTCTGTCTTGGCCAGCGCATTGCGGCTGGGAGCGTAGTTACGCGGCTGGGTATATGTCTTCTTGCTGAAGGTATACGTGTCGGTATGGGTGGTGCGGTTGGCAAAATCGAAGATTGCCGACGGATTGATGGCATAACCCATGTAACGCGTTTCGAAATGCAGGTGCGGGCCCGTGCTTCGTCCCGTGTTGCCACCCAAGGCGATGGGCTGTCCTGCCCTTACGGTCTGTTCAGGTTTCACCAGTGCCTTGGTGAGGTGGCCGTAAATGGTCTCCAGACCGTTGGGGTGACGGAGGATCACGTAGTTGCCGTAACCCTTGGCCTCATAGTTGGTGAGACGAACCTTGCCGTCGAACGCGGCATAGATGGTGTCACGCATCTTGATTCCCATGTCGATACCCTTGTGCATACGGCCGAACTTGGCGCGATAGCCATAGTTGGACGTGATGCGGATGTTCTTGACAGGCATGTGATAGCCCGTCACATCGATTACCTGCTGGTTGGGCACGTCCTTCTCCTGGAACGGATTGACGCGCTTGGAATTCCAGCCCTCGGTGTAGATGTCGATCTCCGGCTCCAGATCTTCGATCAGGTCGATGAACGTGTTCTGTTCTATCAGCTTTATCTGATCTGAGCTTTTGGTCTGCGATGCCAGCAGCTGCTTGTGCATCTGCGAGTGGGGGTTCTTCGAGCGTATGTTCTGTGCCTGCGCTCCCATACACGCCATGGCTACAAGTAACGTTCCGCTTAATATCTTCCTTATCTGTATCATAATTCAGGTTTCGCCGATTCTGATGTCTTTAGAGTTCTTCCGGGCCGTATGTGTATTTAAGTGTGGCCGGCTGATAGTCGAACACTTCTTCGGGCTTGAAGAAACGTGCTATCTCTATCTTGGCGTTTTCTACCGAATCGGATGCATGTATTATATTGAGAGATCCGCTCATGCTCAGGTCTCCGCGGATAGTGCCGGGCGCTGCCTTGCGGCCGTTGGTCACGCCTGTCATCTCGCGGAACACGGATACGATCTCCACGCCCTGCAGACACATCACGATAACCGGACATGCCGTCATCGAAGCGACGATGTCGGGGAAGAAGGGCTTGTCTACCAGATGTGCGTAGTGCTCGCGCAGTATCTTTTCGTCCAGCTGCATCATCTTCATTCCACATATCGTAAGGCCACGCTTCTCTATGCGGCTTATAACTTCTCCTACCAGATTCCGCTCGATGCATCCGGGCTTCAGGATTACTAATGTACGCTCCATGCTTTTAAACACTTTTTAAGATTTCGATCTCTCTGTTTCTCAAAGGTAAAACTATTTCTCCGAAAAAACCAAACGTTTTAATCTTTTTTTTCAAAATATAATTATCCATAAGTGTATTTTTACACCCAACTACCAATAAGATAGCGAATTAACCCCAAAATATGTTTTACAGCATATTTTCGAACATTTTGCACAGATCGCAATTTGTGTGCAAAAATATATTTATCGAATTGTGAATAAATGTTAACGCTTTGTAACCTCCCCATTCTCACCATCTTTTGATTTCAATTTTGCCAATTATGCATTTTCATGGCCATATTTACACATTCTCGAACGGCATACCGACACATGGCATAAAAACGGTTGATTGCTATGCCGAACCATCCCCGGCCACACATTGTATTATATATAGGAGCGTGAGTACGTTCTCTCTGTATTTACCTCCGCTATAAACTGAAAATATCCACTATAAACCATATATAGGATATGACGTTAACATCCATTATTGCCGAGGCAACCGATAAGATGCCGACTCTACATATAGCAGAGACGGTCACGGAGCAAAGCACATACGCCGTGGCCAGACTTTTGATGAGTCTTTCATCATGGCTTATCAAGACATTGCATCTGCCCCAAACCGATGATGTGTTCGTCGTGGTATATGCACTGGTAGTCTTCGCCGTGGCCTTTGCGGTAGGATGGGTTGTGAAGACTATATGCGTATTCATACTGCGGCATATCAGTTTCAAAAATAAATTGTCGCTGTATGATATTCTGGTCGGAAAGCACTTCTTCATCAAGTTGTGCAATGTGATTCCGCCGCTATTGTTCGTGATACTCATACAGTTCACTCTTTATACACATGTCACCCTGGCTTCATGGCTCACACGCGTATCTTGGGTGTATATGTCGATAGTACTGGCCAGGTCGCTATGCACTCTGGCCGACGGAATCTGGGAACACATCGACTTGAACGAAAACAAAAAGAGGCTGCCGCTTCACGGAATAGTACAGATTATCAAGATAATTCTATGGCTCATAACCACCATAATCTGCTGTGCCGTTCTCGTCAATAAGTCGCCGGCATCGCTATTGGCCGGTATCGGAGCCTTCGCTGCGGTGCTGATGCTGATATTCAAGGACTCTATCCTTGGTGTCGTTGCCGGAGTGCAATTGGCCCAGAACGACTCTCTGCACGTAGGCGACTGGATAGTGGTGCCCAACAGCAATGCCAACGGCACGGTGACCGAAGTGTCACTGACGGCAGTAAAGGTCACCAACTGGGACCTGACAGTCACCACGGTGGCGCCATACACGTTGATAACCAACGGATTCACCAACTACCGCAATATGCAGCTATCGGACACACGCCGCATCCAGCGGTCGTATATGATCGACGCCGATTCAGTGGTGGAGACCACCGACGAAATGCTGAAGGAGTTCCACGCCATTCCCCTGATGGGCGAATGGATTGACGGCAAGCTGAAGCAGAAAGCCGCCGGCAAGGAATATGACGTAAACAATCCCGACGGCCTGGTGGACGGAACCATCGACACCAATTTAGGCATGTTCCGCGCCTACATCCGTATGTATCTGGCCAACAACAGCGACATATCGCAGACCAGCACCTGCTTCGTGACCACGCTGGCACAGACATCGGCCGGGATTCCGCTGCAGATATATTGCTTCACCGCCACATCCTCCTGGCTGCCTTACGAGGGCATAATGGCGTCTGTGTTCGAGCACTTAGCCGTGATGATGCACCGTTTCCATCTATATACCTTCGAGAATCCGTCGGGCCGCGACACCATTGTGGACGGCTACCTGAGTCCCGGCAAGAATCCGGAATTCGTGACCGGCATGCCCTACCCCTTCTTCCGAAACAGCGGTACGCCCATGAATCCGGGCGTACCTCCTGCCGGACTATATGCACAGACGGCACAAAACAACAGCGGCCCCGTGCAACAGCCTCCAAAGGTTTGGGGCGAGCCGGAGCCGAAGTCTGAGTCTCAGTCAGGTCAGAAAAGCTGATCAGCTGATTTCGTTGACCGCCATTCTAAGAACCGTAAGTTTTCCGAGCAAGTCCTCCACCTGATCAAGAGGAAGCATGTTGGCGCCGTCGCTTTTGGCCACCGCCGGATTCTGATGCGTCTCCATGAAGATACCGTCACAACCGGCGGCTATAGCCGAGCGGGCTATGGTGCCTATCAGTTCGGGCTTGCCCCCTGTCACGCCCTCGGCGCGGTTGGGCTGCTGAAGGGAATGCGTTATGTCCATGATAACCGGACATCCGCACGAGCGTTTCATTTCAGGTATGCCGCGCATATCCACTACAAGGTCGCCGTAGCCGAAGAATGTACCACGATCGGTAACGGCTACCTCATTGTTGCCCGATTCAACTATCTTTGACACCGCGAACCTCATCGATTCCGGCGCTAAGAACTGTCCTTTCTTGATATTTACGAACTTACCCGTCTTGGCTGCCGCTATGAGCAGGTCCGTCTGACGGCACAGGAAGGCAGGTATCTGGAGTATGTCTACATACTCCGCCGCCATCGCGGCCTCGGGTGCCGAATGTATGTCTGTCACAACCGGGATGCCGAACGTGTCGCGTACTTTGGCAAGTATCTTCAACGCCTTTTCGTCGCCGATGCCCTGAAACGAGTCCAGCCGGCTGCGGTTGGCCTTGCGGTAGCTGCCCTTGAACACGTACGGGATGTTGAGTCCGGAGGTGATTTTAACCAGCTTCTCGGCTATGTCCAGAGCCATCTCCTCTCCTTCAATCACACACGGGCCGGCCAACAGAAAGAAATTGCCGGTAGGGCTACTTTGCAAATATTCCGATATCTTCATTTTTCAGTATTCTTACATGTTGTTTATTACATGGAACGCGGCCGTGGCATAAAGCGCGGCAGTCTCGGTGCGCAACCGGCTGGTGCCGAATGTCACCGGCAGGAATCCGGCCTTGATGGCCGTCTCCACTTCCGCAGGACTGAAATCGCCTTCGGGACCTATCATGACCACTACGTCGCTATCCTTAGTGCAGCACTGGCCGAAGTCACGACGCTCCACCTCGGGCGAGCAGTATCCGAAGCTCCTGAACTCCGGTGTATCGGCATGTTCCTTAATGAAATCCTTATAATCGACCGGGCCTGTTACCTTCGGCAACCGAGCCTTAAGCGACTGCTTCATGGCTGATACAGCTATGCGTTCCAGTCGCTCCGTATTCATCTTGCGCCGCTCGGAATGCTCGCAACGCAACAGCACGATTTCGTTCACGCCCATCTCCACAGCCTTTTCCACCAGCCATTCCATACGGTCGGCATTCTTTGTGGGCGCCACGGCCAAAATAAGATTACCCCGCCAGTTCTGAGGCTGGTCCGTCCGTTCCAGCACTTCTACACCGGCATGCTTGGGATGCGCATTCGTTATGACGCAACGGTACACATGTCCCTCGCCGTCGACGGTCTCGATCTCATCGCCCTCGCGCATACGCAGCACGCGGCAACAGTGCGTGGACTCATCCTCGGGCAGCGTCCCGGTCTGCTCTATGCCGGGAGAATAAAAACGTATCATTTCCGTTCAGACTTCGATCATTCCGCCGGCATCGGGATTACTTTCCTTCATTGCATCCTCGGCTTTGTGTCTTTCTTCGGGTTTGCGCTCCTTGAAGACTATCCAGAACAATACGCCTACTATCAGGGCGTATGCGGCGAAAATAAGCCACGACTCATGCCAGCCGTCAAGCTGCTGCTGCAATGTCAGGCCGGGGGCGTTCACCAGCTTGTTCACCACTAACTTACCTGCTAAGAACGTACCCAACGAGGCTCCGATTCCGTTGGTCATCAGCATGAACAGGCCCTGGGCTGCCGAACGCTGGTCGTGCGACGTGCGGCTGTCGACATACATACCGCCCGAAACGTTGAAGAAGTCGAACGCCACGCCATAGACCATGCACGAAAGCAGTAACCAGATGAATCCCGGACAGTTGGTGTCGCCGATACCGAAGAAGCCGAAACGGAACACCCATGCGAACATGGCTATGAGCATCACGCCCTTGATTCCTACCTTACGCAGGAAGAAAGGTATAAGCAGGATGCACAGAGCCTCGGCGCATTGCGAGATGGAGATAAGGAACGTGGGGTTCTTGGCCCACCAGCCGTCCATGAAGCCGTCGGCAAACTGCGGCAGTTCCGGATTGCTGAAGAAATTGATGAACGACGAGCCATAGCTGTTGGTGATCTGCAGCGATACGCCCAGCAACATGCTGAAGATGAAGAATATCGCCATATCGCGGTATTTGAACAGCTTGAACGCTTTGAGACCGAGTGCATCGGCCAGCGATTTCTTCTCGCCGCTCTTGTCAACGGGACAGTTGGGCAACGTCAGGCAGTATGCCGCAAGAATGATGCTGAATATACCCGATGTGTAGAACTGCGCTGCCGAGAACTGGATGGCCTGACCACCCCAGGGCACGAAGTTGACAAACAGTTCTGCAAAAATGAAGCCGACGGTTCCGAACACGCGAATCATCGGAAAATGCGTCACGGTGTCGAGTTTATTCTGGTTCAGCACATTGAACGCCACCGAGTTGCTGAGTCCAATCGTAGGCATGAAGAATGCCACCGAGACTGTGTAGGCTGCGAACAGCGGGCCGAACTCAAGAGTGCCGTTGGCGGCAAGTTGCGAGTTGGCTATCGCGCCTGTAACGATCATCATGACGCCGGCCAGGAGCTGACACAACGCCAATGTGCGCTGGGCCGGTATCCAGCGGTCGGCCACTATGCCCATCAATGCGGGCATTATGATGGACACGAGTCCCTGTACGGTATAAAACCAGAATACGTCTGCGCCGAGACCGTGATTGCCCAGAAACATACCCATCGAAATCAGGTATGCGCCCCATACGGCGAACTCCAGGAAGTTCATCACCGACAGGCGGGCCTTGATTTTTGCTGTATTTGTCATCTTTTTTATAATTTGCAGCTTTTGAGTTTTTCAATTATCCCGACCATTTCGTAACGGACAAGGATTCCGAAAGGCAAATTTATAAAAAATTGATAAATTGACAAAGGAATCGGGGCATGATTACTCACTAATCGCCCCATCGTAATCCTATTATTGAAGAATAATCCGGATTTCACCGGTTATGTTCCTGCAGGCTTTCGGCGTAATCGAGCAGCGACTGGCGGGATTCGATGATGATTTCGCCTTCGTTGCCGAACTTGACGTAGCCGGCGTCCACCAGCCCGTCAACCTGCCTGTCGTAATCGGCCTGCGCGTTTTCCGGGCCTGTGGCCCAGAGCCGGTCCATACCTTCCAGCACTATCCGCCTGCAGTCACGGTCGGTCATCAGCGACACGATGACAGCGAGGGTTCCTGCCACCGAACGGCTGTACAATGATTCCATCGACACCTCGATGCGCTGGCAGTGATAGTTCAGATAATTCAGGTAATTTATGAGACAGATGTGGTTGCTGCGCAGCAGTGACATGTACTGTTCCTTCGAGAAGCTCATGGTTCCGCATGGCTCCAGGGCGCGCACTTCATGACGCGGGCGCGTGTCCATGCCGAACAGCCGCTCCATGCCCAGCACCTTGCCCGGCCCGTATTCAGCCACGAGACGGCTTTCGCCCCCCGACAATGTATATACCATCTCGGTCCGGCCCGTCAGGACACACTTCAATCCGTTGCAATCCTCAAGCAATGGCTGTATCACGGCGCCGGCCTCGTAATTATCGAAATCCAGGTGCGTCTTCTCCAGAAACAGCGATAACTGTTCGGTGCCTACTCCCTTGAATATGGGCAGTGTCATGAGCCTTTCGTACATTGTCATCATAGCGCTATTCTTTTATTCCCGTGGAATCATCTATTATAAATCTATAATGATATAACATCGGGAACGTAAAAAAGGTGCGTCAAACCTGCATTTGACGCACCTTTCAAACGATTCGTAGCGGGACCGAGAATTGAACTCGGGACCTCCGGGTTATGAATCCGACGCTCTAACCGACTGAGCTATCCCGCCGTTTGCGAGTGCAAAGTTATATAAAATTTACAAACTGACCAAAAATTCTCGATATTTTTTTCTAATTTTGCATTCAGAACTATGGCAATATATCTGAAATTGAAACTGAAACATACCATATATTTATTTGCGTGTCTGTCGCTTATGGCCTCGTGCAACACGGGCATAGAGCGCACCAAACGAATCACGCCCACACGGGCCGACCGGCTCATCATGAGGGAAAGCGACGAGGAAGCGCTGGCCGATTCGGTGCATCCGGTCCCGTTGTCGGAATGGACGCCGGGCAAGGAATTCGTCGTGACCAACTCACGCGCGGCCCTGCTTTACGACATAACCGACCGCAGCGGACGCCGCACGCATCAGGATTCCATTCAGGATATGACCGTGCGTTACATCGGCACCGATGTGGCCGTCGCTCCCGACGGCCGGAACATTTCGGTCGTGAAATTCGACATACCCTCCCTTGACCGGTTCATGACATATACGGTGCGCAAGGATCCCGCAGCAACCGGGTCGATGGTATGGAGTGACTTCCCCATGCTGATCGACCTCGACATGGTGTCGGAATTCAGCACGATGCTCACCGGCCGCAAAGTGTGGCTGCGCACCGCCCTGTGGTACGACAACGATATGAATCCAGTCAAGGGGCGTAAATTCATACCCGTCACCATCGGTCAGGTGAAGCGTGGCAATTCCTCGTTTCCGCTCCTTATATGTTTCGACGACGGCAAGGACAAGGCATGGCTCCCCATGAACATGCCTGACGGCAAAGGAAACCAGGGATCGCGCAACTTCGCCTCGCTGTTCTATATCTCCGACCCGAAACTCAGGTTCCCCGACATCTCCCCCGAGGTGTGGGACCAGATATGCTCCGAACAGGTGCAGCCCGGCATGACCAAACAGGAATGCAAGCTGGCCCTGGGCAATCCCGACCAGGTGGAGACCGGTCACGACTGGAACATCCTGGCCGACATCTGGAAATATTCCGACGGCAGATACCTGTTTTTTATTGACGACAAACTCGTGGACAACAAACGATAATCATGGACATTCAATTTGAAGAACATAAGGACCTGACCTCTCTCACCACTTTCGGCATCCCGGCGCGCGCGCGATGGTATGCAGAATACAGCAGCGAAGCCGAACTGCTGAAGATTTCCCGTTCCGAAATATTCATCAATAACGAGATACTCAACTTGGGAGGCGGCAGCAATCTTCTGTTCATCGACGAGTTTGACGGTCTTGTGCTGCATTCGCGCATCGAAGGCATAAAACGTTACGACAAGGATCCGGACAATGTCTATGTCATTGCCGGCGCCGGCGTGAACTGGGACGAATTCGTGGACTGGTGCGTGGCGCGTCAGCTGGGGGGCGTGGAGAACATGGCCGGCATACCCGGGTGCGTGGGAGCCTCGGCCGTGCAGAATGTGGGGGCGTACGGCGTCGAGGCCAAGGATGTGATTTATTCCGTGGAATGCTTCGACACGCTGACGCGCAAACCGTGCCGGTTCACCAACGCGGAATGCCGCTTCGGATACCGCGACTCCTTCTTCAAGCACGAAGGCAAGGACCGGTACATCGTGCTGCGCGTATGCTTCAGGATGATTCCCGGGAACGAGGCCACGAATCTTGAATATGGCCCGTTGCGCGAACTTAAGGAGAAACTTGGCCATACGCCCACACTGCGCGAGACCGCCGAAGAAATCCGGCGTATACGCAACGGGAAGCTGCCCGACTGGCATGAAATCGGCAGCGCGGGCAGTTTTTTCAAGAATCCGGTTATAAGTCGCCCCCATTGGGAAGATATCTGCGCGCGCAGCGGCATGGAGATTCCCGCACACGATGTCGGCGAGCATCTTAAGAAGTTGTCGGCCGCATGGCTGATAGACCATGCCGGCATGAAGGGTCATCGTGTGGGCGGAGCGCAGGTATGGGAGAAGCAGCCGCTGGTCCTGGCCAATGTGGACCATGCCACGGCTGCGGATGTCGCGGTGCTGGCCAACGAGGTGCGCAGTGCCGTGAGACGCCGCTTCTATATCGACCTTCTGCCTGAGGTAAACTACATCGACACATCCATCAAGGTGACGGTGTTGGGCAGCGGCACCTCCAAGGGCGTGCCCGAGGTGGGATGTGAATGCGAGGTATGCCGTTCGACCGACCCTCGCGACAAACGCCGCCGCGCCTCCGTACTGGTGCAGACCCACGGCATGAATCTCCTCATCGACGCATCGGCCGACTTCCGCCAGCAGGCACTTGACGCACACATATATAATTTAGATGCCGTGCTGATCACTCACGTGCATTACGACCACATCGGCGGCATCGAGGACCTGAGGCCATTCTGCGCCACCGGCGACCTTCCGCTGTATGTCCGCAAGGATGTGGACACCGACCTGAGGGAAAGACTCGCGTATTGTTTCAGGGAACACCCCTATCCCGGTGTGCCTAAATTCGATATGCGCGTCATTGACAACTACCCGTTCCATATCAACGGACTCAAGATCACGCCTATAGAAGTGCTGCACGGCAGCAAGCCCATTTTCGGATACCGTATCGGCAACTTCGCATACGTGACCGATTGCAAGCACATCAGCGAAATAGAGAAAGAGAAACTGGAAGGCCTCGACGTACTGATCGTAAACGCACTGCGCGACCGCGACCACTTCGCTCACTTCACCATTCAGGAAGCCCTCGACCTTATTGCAGAAGTGAAACCCGGAACGGCATACCTCACCCATCTCAACCACGAAGCGGATACACACGAACTTTTCGACTGGCGCCTCCCGGAAAATGTGCATCCGGCGTACGATGGACTCGTAATTGAGATAAACGGCAAATAACGAGGAAGGTAGGCCACATGATATGGATGTACAGGCGCCCCCGGATCCGTATGAATCCACGGTTTCATGCAGATTTTTTCAAAAAAAATCGCCCGAAATTTTGCAGATTCAAAAATAAGTTGTAATTTTGCATCGTCAAACAGGAACAACACCTGCTGACAATCAAAAACCGGTCGATTAGTGTAGCGGTTAGCACGCCACCCTCTCACGGTGGAGACTCGGGTTCGAGTCCCGGATCGACTACTTCAAAGGACTGCTTAAACGCAGTCCTTTTTCGTATTTTACATTATTTTACTCTTTAGGCCGTACACGGCCGCATATTTTGTTTATTTCAGTTTTTATTGCTACTTTTGCAAGCCGTGAACATGAATATATACGGATTACGTCTATGTATATGGCAAAATGACATTATCGTAACAACGGTAGAATAAAAGCTAATAATAACCTATGATCTCTAAACTATCAAGCTGGTATTTCTCCAAACGCGCATTGCCGCTATGGTGCATACTGATACTCGATTGTTGCTTGGTATTGTTTTCCGACCTGCTCGTCTATATGCTGATGAACGGTCCGGCTTATACTATGGAAGTCATCAAGCCCCTGTCCGGAGCTTTCTTTTTCTATCTGATATTCTATCTGTTGGGATTCCGGATGTTCCACACCTATTCGGGTGTTATCAGATATTCGTCGTTCATCGACCTGCAGAAAATCGCTTTGGCCATGCTGAGCGGGCTGGGAATGATAGCCATCATGAAATATGTGTTTAATTCCAATGACTGGCTGTTTCCCGTCCGCATGCGCGACCTGATAGTGTCCGCATTGCTTGCCACCGTACTGATGTGGGCCATGCGTGTGGTCGTAAAGGTTCTGTACGACAATACGTTCACACAGTCATCCTCCAGGCGCACCATGGTATATGGCACTGCACACGGTGGTGTAGGCCTGGCCAAGAGCATACGCAACAACAACAGCCGCTACAAGCTGTGCGGGTTTATCTCCGACGGCGAGGATATGCCCGAGCACATGCTGATGGGCGTAAAGGTCTATCACAATGACGCCCGGCTGGCCGATGTCCTCAAACGCGAGAACATAGACACCGTGCTGATAGCGCCGCATAAGAACGAGATCATACGCAACAACGAGCAGATGACCGACATGTTGCTGCGCGCAGGCGTGACGATGATGATGATGCCTTCGCCCAAGGAATGGGACGGCAAGGCCGACCTGGACCATAACCAGCTGCGCGAGGTAGACATCCTGGACCTGCTGCCACGCGACGAGATTCAGATAGACATAGACACCATAGGCAACCAGCTGTCGGACCGCAGCATCATGGTGACGGGAGCCGCAGGCAGCATCGGCAGCGAGTTGGTGCGTCAGCTGGCACGGTTCAAACCCAAACGCCTGATCCTGATCGACCAGGCGGAGACACCGTTGCACGACATACGGCTGATAATGGTACACAACTGGCCCGAAATCGAGGCGCTGACAATAGTGGGCGACATAACCAACAAACGGCGTATGCACGATCTGTTCGACCGTTACCGGCCTGAATATGTGTTCCATGCCGCCGCATATAAGCACGTGCCCATGATGGAGGACAATCCCGGCGAGAGCGTACGCAACAATGTGCAGGGCACCCGCAACATCGCCGATCTGGCCGTGGAATTCGGCACCAGAAAGTTCGTGATGGTTTCCACCGACAAGGCCGTGAACCCCACCAACGTGATGGGATGTTCCAAACGCATCTGCGAGATATATGTCCAGAGTCTGGACAGGGCCATCAAGAACGGCACGGTCAAGGGTGTCACGCAGTTTGTCACCACGCGCTTCGGCAACGTATTGGGCAGCAACGGTTCCGTAATCCCGCTGTTCAAGGAGCAGATTAAAAAAGGAGGACCCATTACAGTGACTCACAAGGACATAATCCGTTATTTCATGCTGATACCGGAGGCCTGCAAGCTGGTGCTTGAAGCCGGCACCATGGGGCATGGAGGCGAGATATACGTGTTCGACATGGGCAAACCGGTGCGTATCGTGGATCTGGCTCGCCGCATGATCGACCTGTCAGGAGCCAAGGATGTAAAAATAGAATTCATCGGCCTGCGCGACGGCGAGAAACTGTTTGAAGAAGTCCTTACCAAAGAAGAGACCACCCTGCCTACCGACAATCCTAAAATCAAGATTGCAACAGTACGCGATTACGACTACGAGGATGCGTGCCGCAACATACAGGCCCTATACGAATCGAGCCTGAAGGATGACGACATGACCATCGTAAGGCACATGAAGGAGATTGTGCCGGAGTTCAAGTCCAGCCACTCGCAGTACGAAGCGCTCGACAAGTAGAGATTACAGTTCGGCGCTTTTCAGCTTCTCGGTGTTTTCGGCCACGGTCAGTTTGTCGATGCAGTCCTGGATGTCGCCATTCATGAATCCCTGCAGGTTATATATGGTGTAATTGATGCGGTGGTCGGTGATTCGGCCCTGGGGGAAATTATAGGTGCGTATCTTGGCCGAGCGGTCGCCGGTGCTGACCATTGTCTTGCGCCTGGAGGCGATGTCGTCCAGATACTTCTGATGCTCGCGGTCGTAGATGAACGTACGCAGACGCGACAGGGCGCGCTCCTTGTTCTTGGGCTGGTCGCGGGTCTCGGTGCATTCTATCAGAATTTCCTCCACCTGGCCGGTATTGGGATTCTTCCAGTTGTAACGCAGGCGCACTCCGGATTCCACTTTGTTGACATTCTGGCCTCCTGCTCCGCCCGAGCGGAATGTATCCCAGCGTATCTCGCCCTCGTGAATCTCTACCTCGAACTCCTGCGCCTCGGGCAATACGGCCACAGTCGCCGCCGAAGTGTGGACGCGACCCTGCGTCTCGGTTGCCGGCACGCGCTGCACGCGGTGTACGCCGGACTCATATTTCATCACGCCGTACACGCCCGCACCCGTGAGCGTGAACACTATTTCCTTATAGCCTCCGGCCGCGCCTTCGGAATATGAGCTTACGGCCAGTTCCCAGCCCTTGGATTCCGCGAATTTCTGATACATGCGGAACAGGTCGCCGGCAAACAGGGCCGCCTCGTCGCCACCCGTGCCGCCGCGGATCTCGACCACGGCATTCTTGGCGTCGTCCGGATCGGCCGGCACCAGCATCAACTTGATACGCTCCTCCAGCTCCGGGATGCGGGCCTGCGCTTCGTCCAGCTCCTGGCGTGCCAGCTGACGCATTTCCTCGTCTTCTTCCTCGGCAAGTATCTGTTTCGATTCCTCAACTGCCGCAAGTGCATTGACGTACTCACGCTTTGCCTGCAACATGCGCTCCAGATCATGGTACTCCTTGGTCAGCCGCACATAACGCTGCTGATCGGCTATGACTGCCGGATCCGTTATCAACGTAGATACTTCCTCAAACCGGGGTTCGAGTATATCAAGTCTCTCTATTAAGCTTGATGCTGCCATATTTCTATATTACACGATTATCACTGCAAAATTACAAAATAAACTTCAAAAACTTGCGAGATTCAGCAAATAGAATTAACTTTGCAGTCGCAAACCGAGTTCGGACCCGAGTCCGAAGGGAAGTTTGATAAACCAATCAATAGTAAACCGGCAAGTTTATGGCAACAAAAATCAGGTTACAGCGTCACGGCCGCAAGGGCTACGCTTATTACCCCATTGTAGTAGCCGATAGCAGGGCACCACGAGATGGTAAATTTATTGAGAGGATAGGTTCTTATAATCCGAACACTAATCCTGCTACAATAAGTTTGGACTTCGACCGTGCTTTGTATTGGGTAGAACAGGGCGCACAGCCCACGGACACAGTACGTTCACTGCTTTCGAAAGAGGGCGTGATGCTGATGAAGCACCTCAGAGGAGGCGTCAAGAAAGGCGCGTTCGACGAGGCAGAGGCACAGAAGCGTTTCGACGCATGGAAGGCTGCTCGCGATAAGGAAGCCGCAGCTTTCGTAGCAAAGAACGAGGCTAAGGCCGCAGCTGACAGCAAGGCTCGTTTCGAGGCCGAGGCTGAGAAGAACCGTCTCAAAGGTGAGGCTGTAGCCAAGAAGCGCGCTGAGAAACTCGCTGCCGAGGAGGCTGCCGCCAAGGAAGCCGCTCAGGCCGAGACCGAGGCTCCCGCCGAGGAAGCTCCCGCCGCTGAGTAATCCGCTCGTCACGCATAGGAACTGTGACATTCTGATGGTTCCACGCGAACCATTACGGATAAAAAAACCGGAAGGTGTGTCGTAATGACGCGCCTTCCGTTTTTATATGTCTTCCCGATTTATCTCGATGTATCTGGATTTATCTCGATTTATCTCGATTTATCTGGATTTACCTCGATTTATCTGGATTTACCTCGATTTATCTGGATTTATCTCGATTTATCTCGATGTGTCTCCGAATGTGTTAAATATCCCTCTGTCTGTGTTAAAGAGCTGCCCGTATTAAGGAATTCGACCCTGCTGATTGTTAATATTGTATAATCAATATGAAACTATTATGAAAACACTTTCCATCGTATTCTACATAATCGGGTCCGCGCTACTGATTGCATCATGCTTCACCACAGGATTGACTCTGACATGGGTATTGGGGGGTGCCGCTGTAATCGCTCTCATCTTAGGCTGCGTGTTCCAGTTCAATGTGAACAAGAAACACTACAGGGCGCCACAACACAGACCCTGACCGGCGACGTCCGCCTACAGCGACGAGATGAAATCCCCGGCCTTGGCCAAGGCGTCGGGCTTGCCAATGTCAAGCATCCGCAACCGGTCATTGCGTACCTTACGAATCTTCACCCCAGCAGGGCGTGACAACAGATAATCCATTATCGGGAATTTTGCACGACAGGAACGGTGCGAATAATCCGCAAGGCTTTTGACGGCATCGGCGCCCAGCACGTAGATGCCGCTGAAAGCCTCCTCTGTCATGTCCCGGTCGTGCTTGAAACCATAGGGTCGATACTCGTCGGTAACGTTGTTGTGCCATCCTTTAAGCTCGCAGTCAGAGTCGAATATCAGTTTACGCGACGATTCGCGACCGCTGGTCAGAAGCGTTATGTCGTTGCCGTTCTGTTCATGCTCACGGACAAGCCCGCGTAGGTCCTGATTGCTGAGTATGTCCACATTGTGGACCAGTACGGGGCCTCCGGCCGCTAAAAATATCGGTGCGGCCTTGACCAACGCGCCGCCGGTATCAAGCAGTTCGTCGGGTTCGTCGCTGATGTCGATGCGTACGCCATAGTCATGCGCCGACAGATGCTCCGTGACCTGATCCGCGAAGTGGTGCACGTTAACCACAATGTGGTCAAAGCCTTCATCCTTTAATTTTGAAATGAGCCGGTCCAATACAGGCACTCCGCACACCGGCACCAATGCCTTGGGATGATGTTCGGTCCAGGGCTTGAGCCGGGTTCCGAGACCGGCCGCCATTATCATCGCTATCATAATCTATAATCGGACAATGTCGTCATAACGTTTCCTCTGTACCCCTCTCCCTGTGTATCAGCATGACCTGAGCCTGCGGATATTTCCGCTTGATGGCATGCGCCACCGCCTCGGCGCAATACACCGACCTGTGCTGGCCTCCCGTACATCCGAATCCTATCTGCAGGTCCAAGAATCCGCGCCGCAGATAGCATTCCACCGACGGCGACACTATCGCCTCGGCCTCGGCCACGAATTTCTGAACCTCTCCCCTGCTTTCCAGAAAATCGATCACCGGCTTGTCCCGTCCCGTCAATGACTTATATTCGGCATACCGCCCCGGATTGTGCATACCGCGGCAATCAAACATGAATCCCCCTCCGTTACCCGTGTAATCCTCAGGATAGCCACGCTTGTACGAAAAACTATATACCTTTATCAATAAGCCGTCGTGCCTGGCCGGAACCGGAGAATGAGCCATTACTTCGCGACATACACGCGCCAGCTCGGGGCACCGGTCCAATATAGGCAGATTCATCAGGTCGCTTAGGTTGTCGAACGCAGCCGGTATGCTTTCGATGAAATGCGCGCGTTTCTGCACCAATCCGCGGAAACCGTACGCACCCAACACCTGCAGCGTCCTGAAGAACGCCAACGGACGAACGGCATCCAGTATCTTTCGTGCAGATATACCGGTTGCATGCTCATATTCAAAGGCATACAGCTCCATCAGTTCCTCGCGTGTCGCCGGCTTGAGTCCGGCCTTGGCCTGCCACAGAAAGGATATGGCATCGTATGTCACCGGACCGCGACGGCCTCCCTGGAAATCGATAAGCCGGGGCTTGCCGTCACGTATCATTACGTTTCGGCTCTGGAAGTCGCGCATCATGAATCCCTGCGGTCCGGCTGCCGGCCCCGACAGATATTCGGCAAGACGCTCCATGTCGTCCTCAAGCCTCTCCTCGTCGAAGTCAATGCGCGCGGGCTTCAGGTATTCATATTTGAAATAATTCAGGTCCCACATCACCTGACGGCGACTGTACGGCTTATAACCTGCAAACGGTCCCCACTCGGATTCCGGCACAGTCTGCAGTTTCACCAGGGCCTTGAGCGAGTTCTCGGCCAGCCCTCGCCATTCGTCGCTGCCGAGACATGAGAACAATGACCGGTCGCCTAAATCCTGCTGTATATAGCATCGCATGTCGTCAGACACGCCATATATTTCCGGCACCGGCACTCCATGCTTATGAAACACGCGGTCCAGGCCGATGAACGCACGGCAGTCCCGCTCCGAATCCCCGACAGTACCGATGCAGCATCCGGCATCCGAACGCATACGGTAATACTGACGGTCACCGCCTGCTCCGGCCAACTTTATGACCTCCGCTGCCGGAGTGCCGTAACGGGCACGGTACAGCGACTGCAATTCTTCCATATCCTTTTCCATACTTATCTAACGGCAGTTTGGCGCCATGATTATATCACCCCCGAACGCAGATATTCACACTTTATAGCACATTATACTGTATATCATTGATGTGTTAACATTTTTTGTCGCGCTTCTTAAGGCCGTATGCGAAAAATTTTGTAAATTTGCCTTTTGAAAAATAACCCTATATCAAATAGACATACAATGGCTAAAATTGAAGATTACAACTTCAAGGGCAAGAAGGCTATAGTTCGCGTAGACTTCAACGTACCCTTGGATGAGAATGGCAAGATCACGGACGACACCCGTATTCGCGGCGCACTCCCCACTCTGAAGAAGATTCTGGGCGACGGCGGCGCACTGATCCTGATGTCACACATGGGCAAGCCCAAGGGCAAGGTTAACCCGAAGATGAGCCTGTCGCAGATCCGTGAAGCCGTAGCCAAGGCCCTCGACACCGAGGTCGAGTTCGCACCCGACTGCGCCAAGGCTCAGGAACAGGCCAAGAATCTGAAGCCCGGCCAGGTGCTCCTGCTGGAGAACCTCCGCTTCTACCCGGAGGAGGAAGGCAAGCCCGTGGGCATCGACAAGAACGACCCCGCATACGACGCCGCCAAAAAGGAGATGAAAGAGCGTCAGAAGGAATTCGCAAAGACTCTGGCAGACTATGCCGACGTTTATGTTAACGACGCATTCGGCACGGCTCACCGCCGTCACGCCTCGACAGCCGTGATAGCCGACTATTTCGACGCCGACAACAAGATGCTGGGATACCTGATGGAGAAGGAAGTAGGCGCTGTTGACAAGATTATCAGCGACATCAAGCGTCCCTTCACCGCCATCATGGGCGGCTCGAAGGTTTCCACCAAGATAGGCATCATCGAGAACCTGATGGACAAGGTCGACAACCTGATTCTGTGCGGCGGCATGACATTCACGTTCGCCAAGGCAAGGGGCGGCCACATCGGCAACTCCATCGTAGAGGACGACAAGCTGCAGCTGGCTCTGGACATCATCGAGATGGCCAAGAAGAAGGGCGTGAACCTGGTGCTGGGCACCGATTGCGTTGCCGGCAATAAGTTCAGCAACGACTCCGACACGCAGATCTGCTCCGTAATGGACATTCCCGAAGGATGGGAAGGTATGGATGCCGGTCCCGAATCAATCAAGGCATTCCGCGCAGCCATCCTGCCCGCCAAGACCATCCTCTGGAACGGCCCCGCAGGAGTGTTCGAGTTCGATAAGTTCACCGGCGGTTCGCGCGCTATCGCAGACGCTATCGTCGAGGCTACCGAAAACGGCGCATTCTCGCTGGTAGGCGGCGGCGACTCCGTGGCCTGCATCAACAAGTTCGGCCTCGCCGACAAGGTAAGCTACGTTTCCACCGGCGGCGGCGCTCTGCTCGAAGCCATCGAAGGAAAGGTACTGCCCGGCGTAGCCGCCGTCAAGGGCTGATAAGAATCCCCCAAGCTAAGCTATATAAACCGGAGAGTGTGCCGACCCACGTCGGCGCACTCTCCTGCTTTTATATATCTTGCGCCATAGCCTGAACGGAGGACCGCGACGTTATGGTTACCCGGAATTTTACCCGCAAATTTGACCGCAAAAGCATTAAATATTTCCGATTTCAAGACCGAAATTCTAAAATTATTATAAAATTTTGCGTTTCTTGCTAAAAAATCGGGATAAGATATTTGATTTTTTGAAAAATTCAGTAACTTTGCATTCGGGTTGTCAACACCGTAGCGATTACGTGTCCCCCAGACAGTGCATGACGACTTAACGACTATACAGAACGGGAATGCTGAGAGGTTTCGCAGCTATCCTTAAAAATTTAATAACCGGATATTATAAAAAAGACATATAGACTCCGTGCGGAGTCATTGACGATTGGAAGAATACAAACTAATCTATACACACAAACCAAAAAACAAAAACTAATTAAAAGAGTATGGAATCTCAGAAACCTATGGCTCCCCAGCCTAAAGCGACCACGGCCGCTGCCAAAGTGAAGAAAGAAGAGAAGATCAGCAACGTACGCGGCATCCGCAACGCGTTCATCGTGATCATCGCATGCGCAATCGTTGCAGTATGCATCTTCCTGTTCGGAATGGGTGCTCCCGGCAACTTCGAGGGCAATGACCCGGCAGGCCACCCGCTGAACCTGGCCGGTACCGTTTACAAGGGTGGTTTCATCGTGCCTATCCTGATGACCCTTCTTCTCACCGTTATCGTTCTGTCGATCGAGCGTTGGATCGCCATCAAGAGCGCAAGCGGCAAGGGCAATACCACCAAGTTCGTCGCCGACATCAAGGCTGACCTGGCTGCCGGCAACATCGACGGCGCCATGAAGCGTTGCAAGACTCAGAAAGGCTCTGTTGCATCTGTAGTTTACAACACTCTGGTTAAGTACAAGGAGATGGAAGCCAACGACACCCTGAGCAAAGAGCAGAAGCTGACCACCCTCCGCAACGAGGTTGAGGAGGCCACCGCCCTCGAGATGCCCGGTCTGTCGCAGAACCTCCCCATCATCGCCACACTTACCACCCTCGGTACTCTGGTCGGACTTCTCGGTACTGTAATGGGTATGATCAAGTCGTTCCAGGCTCTGGCCGCTTCCGGTTCGCCTGACTCGACCGAGCTGTCTACCGGTATCTCCGAGGCACTTGTGAACACCGCATTCGGTATTATGACTGGTGCTTTCGCTGTTATCTCCTACAACTTCTTCACCAACAAGATCGACAACCTTACCTACGCTATCGACGAAATCGGTTTCTCCATCGTAGCTACTTACGCCGCTACCCACAAATAATTGCGGCAGTCAACGAATTGTAAAACCGATTAAACAGACAGCAAAAAATGGGAAGAGTAAAAATAGCCAAGAAGAGCACATTCATCGACATGACCGCGATGAGTGATGTGACGGTGCTGCTGCTTACCTTCTTCATGCTGACATCAACCTTCCTTTCCAAGGAACCGACACAGGTCATCACGCCTCCCTCGGTTTCGCCGGAAAAGGTGCAGGAAACCAACTACGTTCAGGTGTTGGTCAATCCCGAAGGGAAGGTCTGGCTCTCGATGAACAACGACACCTCCAAGAACTGGAGCAACGAGAAGATGCGTATGGCGCTTCTCGACAAGGTCAGCGAGATCTACAACGAGTCACATAAGAACAAGATCAGCTTCACACCGGAGCAGAAATATGCCTTCAGCAAGTTGGGAACTTTCGGCGTTCCTTTGACACAGATGGGCGAATTCCTGAACCTTGCCTCGCAGCAGGAAGGCCAGACAGCCATGGACAAGTGGCTGGACGGTTCCGACGGCAATCCGAGCCACACCACAGGTATCCCCGTCAGCTGGAATCAGAACGACCAGACTCCCAATGAGTTCCAGATGTGGATGAAAGCAATGCGTCAGACCGACAACGATAACCTCGCCTCCGCCATCAAGGATGGTTCCGGCGTCGCTATCAAGGCCGACCAGAACACTTCGTTCGAAATTATCCACATGATTATGGATAATCTGCAGACTATCCATATGAATAAGTTTACGTTATTGACCGCTCTAAAGGGCGCAGAAGAATAAGACAATGGCAGAAGTTCAGCAAAATGGTGGAGGCGGCAAAGGCAAAAACCACCAGAAAAAAATGCAGATCCGCGTGGATTTCACGCCGATGGTCGACATGAACATGTTGCTTATCACGTTCTTCATGCTCTGTACGACAATGATCAAATCGCAAACTCTTAGTATAGCCTTGCCCTCGAACGAGAAGGTGGACAATGTCGAGAACATGTCGCAGGCATCGGCCGACGATGCAGTGACCATCATCCTCGACGCCAAGCGCAAGACCGGATCGTTCGATGTCGACACAGTCAACGGCAAGGTAGTGCCTGTTGTTTACTACTATTTCGGTAAGCCCGGCGGCGACGCAGGTATCGGCTCCAACCCCGAGCAGATAGCAGCAAACAACAACCTTCAGGAATCGGAGTTCCTCACAAATGACGAGAAGTCAGGCAAAGCCCGCGGTATCCGCGAGATTATCCAGCAGCGTAACAAGGAAGTGCTCACCGAGGTGAACAAGCTCAAGGAGAAATACGCCAGCGGCGGTTTCGGCAGCCTTGAGACAGCCGACGGCCGCGAAAAGGCCCAGGCAGCTTACGACGAGGCAGCTTCTAAGGTCCGCAAGGATGAGAACCTGAAGAAACCCGTCATCATCATCAAGTCCACGCCCCAGGCTTCCTACGGCAGCCTCGTGCAGGTGCTCGACGAGATGCAGATCAACTCCATCTCCAAGTATCAGATTGATAACATGACCAAGATCGACTCCGTAATGGTCATCGACTATCAGAATCGTCATCATAAGTAATGTTGGATTTATTAACCTTTAAAGCAGACTGAAAATGGCTAAAAGTAGCGTAGATCTGACATCACGGGAATGGAATGATATAATCTTTGCCGAGAAGAACAAGGAATTCGGCGCATACCAGATCCGTAAAAAGAGCGACAAACGCCACAACATGGCTATGCTCTACATGCTCATGGGACTGGTTGTGGTGTTCTGCCTCATCCTTGGTCTGAACAAATACTCGGCATACCGTGCAGAGAAAGCTGCCCTGGAACTCCAGGAACAGCGTGAGAAAATGATGGCTGCTCAGATCGCCCAGGAAGAGGAGGTAGAGGAGCAGGAAGAACCCGAAGAACAGAAGTTCGAACAGCCCGAAGTCACAGTACCCGAGGAGGTGCTGGCTACCGTGCAGGTAACACAGATCGCCATCGTGGACGCCGACCAGGTGAAAAACGAGGTGATGGACATGGATACCCAGAAAGAGGACAACACCGCCCGCGGTGTCGTAACTCAGGAAGGCAGCGATGACGCCGACAAGTTCAAGGCTGTGCAGGAACAGGTAGTGGTAAAGGAACCCGAACCCGAGGTCAAGAAGGAAGAAGAAATCTTCGTTGCAGTTGAACAGCAGGCCGAGTTCCCCGGAGGTCAGGGAGCGCTGATGAAGTGGCTGTCGCAGAACGTCCGCTATCCCGAGACCGCTCAGCAGAACGATGTTCAGGGTCGTGTAATCGTGAAGTTCGTCGTTGAGAAGGACGGTTCCATCGGTACCGCCACCATCCTTAAGGGTGTTGACAAGGACCTGGACCGCGAGGCTCTCCGCGTCGTAAAGAAGATGCCCAAGTGGCAGCCCGGTAAGAACAATGGTGTAGCCGTACGAAGCTACTTCAACCTTCCCGTGGTATTCAAACTTCAGAATCAGTAATTACTGAGATTTTCCATATCGATGGAGGGCAGTTCCCAGTGGGCTGCCCTCCATTATTTTTGCGCTCTTACAAGAGCATTATACGGATCTCTTATTGAATAAACGCATCGAGATAACGGCTACCTCAAGAGGCATAACATTGCAAGCCACACGGACGCAATATTAGTCCCGGAGCGACAGAAGAAGTTAGAATAATGGGATGATTGGGAATAGTGGGAATAATGGGAATAATGGGATGATTCGGAATTATGGGATTATTGGGATTAATAACAGTACGATACTATCAGCATTGCCCACCACTCCCATCACTCCCATCACTCCCATCACTCCCACTACTCCCACTACTCCCACTACTCCCACCACTCCCACTACTCCCACTACTCCCATCACTCCCACCGCTCCCACCACTCCCACCACTACCACCACTCCCACTGCAAAATAAAAAAGCGCCGCACGGTCCGAAGTCCGTGCGGCACTTATGTTTGGTTCAGGCATCCGGCTTAGCCGGATACTTGAGATTAATTCTTAGAGCGTGTTCGCGTAGTTTCTTACAGCCTCGTCATTCGGGCGCAGTTCCAGATACTTGTTGAACATTGCCTTGGCGTTTGCGTTATCACCGCCTTTGACATAGTAGTTGCCCATATACAGATACATGTCGCAAGCGTCCTTGATGGCGGCGTTGCTGGGCTGCTCAAGGCTCTCGAACTCAGCGATAGCCTTTGTGTACATCGGCACGGCTGCAGAGGGCGCATCGGCCTCGGATGCAGTCTGCTTGTCGATGTCACCACGCATCTTGTTGGGCTTGTAGAAGCCGGGATATGCCTCGGCTGCTTTGTTCAGGATCTCTCTTTCCTCATCGAAGTACTTGTTGGCCTCTGTGGGGTTGTCCTTGTTCTGAACTCCGGCATAGAACAGGAATGTAGCCTGCTGTATGTAGTCGTTGTAAGTAGGCTCCTCTGTCTTGGCCAGATACTGCTTGTAGGCATTGGCTGCGCTTACCAGGTCGCCCTTGTCTACGTAAACCATTGCAAGCTGCTTGTCCAGGCTGGAGTTGTCGGGATTTGCGGCGATACCGTTCTTCAACACGTCAACGGCCTCATCGATGCGCTTAGCCTTGTCAAGCTCGTCGGCGATAAGGGTGTAGTCGATGATGGCCATCTTGTTCTTCTCAGGGTTGGCCTTGTGGGCTGCGTACAGCTTCTCGGCCAGCTCCAGAGTCAGCTCCTTCATGTCGGGCAGCTGGGCTGCGTTCATGAACTGATAGCGCTGTGCGGTGAAGTCGCTGGGATCTTCTTTCAGACGCTTGGTGGCGAAGTCGTAACCCTCCTTGAACTGACCGCCGTAGAACAGCAGGAACGCGTAGCGGTTCTCGTCGCTATCAAAGTGGCTGGGATTGTTTACGTACGCACCATACTGCTTGACGGCGTTGGCATAGTCCTTCTTGTTATAGTAGGCGTTTGCCAGCTCGCGCTGTCCGAGAGCGGACTGCGGATTCACGGTCAGCAGCTCCTGAAGCATCTTGACTGCGTAGTCGGGGTTTACGCGTGTGAACAGGTTGGCATACTTAACGTAAGCCTCCGTTGCGTTCTTATCGTAGTTCTTGGCCATCTCGTACTTGGCAGCAGCACCGCCCACATCCTTCTTGACGCGAAGCTGGTCGCCCTCGAATACGTAGATGGCGGGGTTCTTCATGTTGTACTTGCGGGCCTTCTCCACGCACTTGGTAATCTGCTTCTCATACTTCACGGGATCAGAGTCCTCGTATGCACGGGCTATGGCTATCTCCAGACGGGGATCCTTCTTCGAAAGCTTCTGTGCCTCCTTGAACGAGGCCTCGGCACCCTTCAGGTCACCGCCTGCGAGTTTCAGCATACCCTGACCCACATAGTTGAACGGGTATTCGGGGTTGGCCTGTACACCGGCTTCGAAATACTTGGCGGCTGCAGCGTTGTCCTTCTCGTCGGCCGCAATCATGCCAAGGTAGTAGTTTGCCACGGCCTTGTCGGTACCGCTGTTGGACAGCGCGCGTGTCAGCAATTCCTTGGCGTTCTCAAGTTGGTCTGCCCGGTAGTACTCCTGACCCTCCACATGGGTCTGGGCATATACTCCCAAGGCGCTTGCTCCGGCTATGCAGAGCGTCATTAATCCTTTAAGTTTCATATATGCAGTAGGTTATTTGATTTCCTATTCTGTTTCTTTCTGTTTCTTTATTTCAGTTCCACACGGCGTGCCGTCACGTTGTACGGCAGGATACCGGTCATGGATATTATCTTCTGTCCGGCGAATCCGGTCACGAACACATAGAAACTGTGCAATACGTTGCTGTTTCCGGCCGTGGATATCATGTACACCTTTCTAAATAACGGATATTCGCCCGAATTTATATAAACCTGATAAGGCATATACGCCGTCGGATCGAAGTCATTGTCGGGTGTAGGATTGCTTATCTTCATCACGTTTACCTCGGTTGTGAGGTTCGTGGCAATCGTATCATTCTGATTCTGATAGTCTTCGTAACGCTTGTCGACCGGTACGTCCTTGGCCAGACTCAGGTCGTCGCCCAGCCATGACACGCTGATGATGCCGAGTGCATTTTTATCTTTTTTCACAACATCGAACACCGCCGCGTTGTTTTTCTGGGCGAAGGCATGCGGATTGTCGGAGATCTTCGCACCCTTGGGCATGAACTTGTCGCGCATGTACGAAATGGTGGAGCTTCCGGCGTTGTCGAACACCAGCTTGATTGCCGTGGTGTCGTTGCCTGCCAGCTCGCTCCATCTGGTCAGCTGGCCGTTCAGAATCTTACCTACTTCAGTCACGGACATTGCCTTCACGTTGTTGTCCTTGTTTGTAATCAAGGCCACGGCATCAACGGCGATGGGACGCTGACGTACCACGCGCTTCCATTTGTCCTTCATGTATTTCACCTGGTCCTTGGTCAGCTCGCGAGTCACCACGATGCACTGGGTGCCGTCTGCCAGGAGGGTGTCGATGGCCGACTGCTCGTCTACGTAGAACGGTATTATCGAGCTACCCGGGTAAGAGTATTCGAAAACTTCGATTTCCTCATCGAGTATCTTCTTAAAGCCGTCGTCGCAGAACACTGTGGCTGTGCCCTTGGCGTATTCCCCACGCTTGATCTTGGTGCATGATGCCATGCCGAGTCCTAATATACCAAGAAGTCCGTATATGGCTATGTTCCGTATCTTCATGTCCGCTTCCCTTCCTTATCTTTATATACAAGCCAACCGCCCATATATCGTATGTCTTTTTGACAACCGACACATGGAACGGTTTACTTTATTACCATTCAAATCTTTTGTTCCTCAAGGTTTCTTTTTTATGGCGAAACCCGGGGTTAAGCCTTCAACCTCAGTTTACGCCTTTATACAGTCTGTACCCTCGCCAGATGCCGTATACGAACAGCAACGCGCCTATGATGACGCTTACCGTCTGGTTGTCGATGCTGAACACATTGAGTATAAACAGCAAACCGACTCCCAGATATACCAGAACCATAATGATTCCGAACACCACACGTGCCGATTTTGGCGCCATGGGTCTGTTATCTTCCATACCTCTCATAACATTGTGTTTTTGATTGTTTCTATTTTATTAACAATTGGAGAGGGATTGAGTTCATATACTTCTTTGCGCTTGTAAAATTAACAAAAATTTGTTAATGGTCAAAATCCACACGCGAATTCCACCCGGATTCCCATGTCGGTTACCGTGATTCCGCCGGCCGTTTCCGGCCATCATCCGTCCATTTCTGTCCATCATGATAGCGCGATGGTGATTTATTTGGCCATTTTAAGATTTTTTTGTACTTTTGCAGTTGATGCGATTAAAGAAAAATATCGTCAATTCGCGACTCACAGCCGCGTTTGGCATAATTGTTTGTCTTTTAGCATATTGTAGTCACCATGCACGTATGCCCGCATCCTGTAACACCATAATCGGACTTTGTAGTAATGTCAAAGGTTATCAAGATTAAGAAAGGGCTGGACATTCCATTGACGGGGGAAGCCTCCGCCCGGATTACGCAAGACACCGTCACGAAGACATTCGGACTTGTGCCTGACGATTTCCCGGGCTATAAATGGAAATCGGCCGTCAAGGAGGGAGACACCGTCAAGGCAGGCGATCCCCTGTTCTATGCAAAAGAGGACGAGAATCTTCGCATCGTCAGCCCTGTAGCCGGATCCATAGCCGAAGTGCACCGAGGCGAACGACGCAAAATCGAGTATATCAAGGTCGATGCCTCAGGCAATGAGACAGCCGAACTCAAGGCCGATGCCTCGTCGCGCGACGCTATCCTGATGTCGCTGAAGCAATCGGGTCTGTTCGCAATGCTGCGCCAGCGTCCTTTCGACATGGTGCCGTTCATGCCCCAGGCTCCCCGCGACATATTCGTCACGGCATTCGATTCCGCGCCTCTTGCATATTCCATGTTGGACAACATTGACCTGAAGATGCTGGAGAAGGGTCTTGCCATTCTGTCTCAGCTCACCGACGGCAAGGTTTACCTGTCCGTTCCATACGACGCCGACATCGACAGCAAAGCCGCCGAAGTAGTGGAATTCAAGGGTCCGCATCCCGCCGGCAATGTCGGCACGCAGATAGCCGCCATCCGCCCGGTGGACAAGGGTGATGTGGTTTGGACTCTCGACGCCGTCACCGCAGCCCGCATCGGTAAATTCTTTGACAGCAACGTGCTCGACTTCTCCACGGTCGTGGCTCTGACAGGTCCCGAGGTCAAGGATCCGCACTTGGTGCAGACTCTGATCGGAGCTGCAGTCAAGGATATACTGAAAGGTCAGTTTGTGGACGACGGCCTGAACAAACGAATCATATCGGGCAACGTCCTGACAGGCTCACAGATTAAGGCAGAAGAAGGCTTCCTCCGCTATCCCTACCGTCAGATCACGGTGATAGAGGAAGGCGACACCGCCGACGAATTCATGGGCTGGGCCTCGATGTCGCCCGTCAAATATTCCGTACACAACACCTTCCCCACTTTCCTGAAGGGTCTGGGCAAGGGATTCCATTTCGACGCCCGAATCCTGGGCGGTCACCGCGCCATGATCATGAACAATGAGTATGACCGCGTGTTCCCGATGGACATATATCCCGAATACCTGATCAAGGCCATCATGGCCAAGGACATAGACCGCATGGAGAAATTAGGCATCTACGAAGTGGCTCCCGAGGACTTCGCCCTGCCCGAATTCGTGGACACCTCCAAACTGGAACTCCAGAAGATGGTGCGCGAAGGTCTCGACTACCTGCGTCAGGAAACAATCTAACCTCCCCGAAAACATTCTAACACCTTTATATTGTGAAAGGATTAAAAAAGAACATAGACAAGATCAAGCCGCAGTTTGAGAAGGGAGGCAAATACTCCAAGCTCCAGTCTGTATTCGACGGCTTCTACACCTTCTTGTTCACGCCCAACGAGACGGGCAAATCCGGCGTTCACATCCACGACAGCAACGACTCGAAGCGTGCCATGATCACGGTGGTCATAGCGCTCCTGCCCTGCTGCCTGTTCGGCATGTGGAACATCGGTCTGCAGCACAACATGGCGATCGGTGACGCCGACCGCAATTTCTGGTCGTTATTCTTCTATGGCTTCTGGGCCGTCCTGCCTCAGATCATCACGGCATACGCCGTAGGTCTCGGCATCGAGTTCATCATCGCCCAGATCCGCCACGAGGAGATTCAGGAGGGTTTCCTGGTATCGGGTCTGCTGATTCCGATGATATGCCCTGTTGACACTCCCGTATGGATGCTTGCAGTTGCGGTGGCATTCTCGGTTATCTTCGCCAAGGAAGTGTTCGGCGGCACAGGCTATAACTTCCTGAACGTGGCCCTGGTGACGCGCGCCTTCCTTTTCTTCAGCTATCCGTCGAAGATGAGCGGCGACAACGTATTCGTGCAGCTCGGCAGCCAGCCCGCCATCCACGGATATTCCGGCGCAACGCCTCTGGGTCAGCTTGCTTCGCAGACCGAACCCACCGGCATCGTCACCAACATATTGGGCGATCCCCTGTCGGCGACCGACATATTCATGGGATTCTATCCCGGATCATGGGGCGAGACCTCAAGCCTCTGTATCTTCATCGGTATGGCAATCCTGCTGCTGTCGGGCGTAGGCAACTGGCGTATCATCCTGTCCGGTCTTGCCGGCGGTTTCCTGATGGCTGTCGTGGCCCACAACTGGGCAAGCCCGCTGTACCCCGTCACCTATCTCAATCCTCTTGAGCAGCTCGGACTCGGCGGCTTCCTGTTCGCCATCACGTTCATGGCCACAGACCCTGTGACGGCATGCCGCACACGCGTAGGACAATATATATATGGAGCGCTTATAGGTATCGTCGCCATCCTGATTCGTTGCTACAACACCGGTTATCCCGAGGGCGCGATGCTCGCGGTTCTGCTCATGAACTGTTTCGCTCCACTTATCGACTACTGCGTGGTCAACTCCAACATTCGCAAACGTATGCGCCGCTTGACGGTCCGCAACCTTTAATACTCAGATTATGAACCGTCAAAGCAATACATACACCATCATCTATTCCACAGTGCTTGTGGTGCTTGTGGGAGTCGTGCTGTCGGTGGTCTATCAGGCACTGCGACCCAAACAGATAGAGAATATACAGAACGACACGCGCCGCCAGATTCTGGCCGCCGCGCTGATCACGCCCTCTGAGGGGCAGGATATAGCCACTCTGTGGCGGGAGCATATCACGGCTTCATATATCGTGAACGACAAGGGTGAGAAAATCGATGCCTCGCAGGACCCTTTCGATGTGAAGGTTGATCAGGAAGTGAAGAAAGCTCCCGACCAGCGTCAGCTCCCCGTGTTCGAATGCAATACGGACAAGGGCTTGAAATACATTCTGCCCGTTTACGGTGCCGGACTCTGGGGCCCCATCTGGGGTTACATAGCGTTCGACAATAACGGCGACACCATCTACGGAGCCTATTTCGCACATCAGGGCGAGACTCCCGGACTTGGCGCCGAAATAGAAAAGCCCACATTCCAGAAGCAGTTCGAGGGCAAGGACGTATTCTCGACCGACGGTCAGTTCCAGAGCGTCAAGGTAGTGAAGAACGGTCAGGAACCCGCCACGGGCGCCTGGGTACATGCCATTTCCGGCGGCACCATCACATCGCAGGGCGTTCAGAAAATGCTTCTTAACTCGTTGGAACCTTACTCGGCCTTCCTCGCCGCACTAAAATCTGATAACAAATGAACTGGAAAAAATCATTCATACCTTTGGTAAACCCGTTGTCGAAGGACAACCCGGTCATAGTCCAGATTCTCGGTATATGTTCGGCGCTGGCTGTGACGGCCAAAATGGAGCCGGCCGTGGTGATGACCATCTCGGTGACAGCCGTGCTCGCATTCGCCAACGTCATCATCTCGCTGATGCGCAAGACCATACCGTCGTCCATCCGTATCATCGTGCAACTGGTGGTCGTAGCCGCATTGGTTGTGATAGTCGACCAGGTTTTGAAGGCTTATAATTACGAAGTCTCCAAAGCGCTGTCGGTGTTCATAGGCCTTATCATCACCAACTGTATCATCATGGGACGCCTGGAGGCTTTCGCCCTCAACAACCGTCCCTGGCCGGCATTCCTCGACGGCATCGGCAACGGACTGGGCTACGGCATCATCCTGATTATCGTCAGCTTCTTCCGCGAGCTTCTCGGCAGCGGCACTATTTTCGGATTCCAGATATTCCCCGACTTCTGGTACGAAGCCGGATATATGAACAACGGTCTGATGATTCTGCCTCCCATGGCGCTGATCGTGGTGGCCTGTATCATCTGGGTGCATCGTTCCATCAACAAGGACCTGCAGGAAAAATAACCACATTCGCTTGAAATAATGGAAAATTTAAATTTGTTCATACGGTCGATTTTCATCGACAACATGATATTCGCCTATTTCTTGGGAATGTGTTCGTTCCTGGCGGTATCCAAAAACGTTAAGACAGCCTTCGGACTGGGCGTGGCGGTTACGTTCGTACTGCTCATTGCTCTCCCCGTATCGTGGTGCATCAACGAGTATCTGCTGAAACCCGGCGCGCTGAGCTGGCTGGGCAAGGAATATGCCGAAACCGACATATCGTTCCTGGGCCTGATCATGTTCATCGCGGTTATCGCAGCCCTGGTACAGATTCTGGAAATGGTGATTGAGAAATACACCCCTGCGCTGTACAACTCGTTGGGTATATTCCTGCCGCTTATCGCAGTGAACTGCGCCATCCTTGGTGCCGTGCTGTTCATGCAGCAGCGCGAGTTCAGCAACGCCTGGACAGCCACGGTTTACGGTGCCGGCTCCGGTATCGGCTGGCTTCTGGCCATCACGTGTCTGGCCGCAATCCGCGAACGTCTTGACAATTCCAAAGTGCCCGCCCCGCTGCGCGGCGTCGGAATCACTTTCATCATCACCGGCCTCATGGGCATCGCATTCATGAGCTTCCTCGGTATTAAACTTTGATTCTATCGGCTATGTATATCTGCGATATAATTTGGAACAACGTTCTGGTGGCGGGCCTTATATTTCTTGTGATAGTCCTGGCCCTGACCATCATCCTGTTAGTGTGCAAGCATTGGCTTGTGAATTCGGGCGAGGTAGCCATAGACATCAACGACGGCTCCAAGCTGCTGCATGCCCAGGCGGGCAAGTCGCTGCTGGCCACATTGGGCGAGAACGGCGTGCATCTGTCGTCGGCCTGCGGTGGTAAGGGCAGCTGCGGACAGTGCAAGGTTCAGGTTCTTTCCGGCGGCGGAGACATACTTCCCACCGAGGCCGTTCATTTCAGCCGTAAGGAAATCAAGGACCACTGGCGTCTCGGATGTCAGGTCAAGGTGAAGAACGACCTTGCTATCAAGGTGTCGGAATCGGCTCTTGACGTCAAGGAATGGGAATGCGAGGTTATCTCCAACAAGAACGTGGCTACGTTCATCAAGGAGTTTATCGTGAAACTGCCCGAGGGCGAGCACATGAACTTCATCCCCGGAAGCTACGCCCAGATCCGCATACCTAAATACGAGATGACCTACGACGGTGACATCGACAAGTCGCTGATCGGCGACGAATACCTGCCTGCATGGCAGAAGTTCGGTCTGTTCGGACTTAAGGCCAAGAACGATGAGGAGACGGTACGTGCCTACTCCATGGCCAACTATCCCGAGGAGGGCGACCGCATCATGCTGACCGTCCGCATCGCCACACCGCCGTTCAAGCCGAAGCCTCAGGTAGGTTTCCAGGATGTGCCCTGCGGTATAGCGTCCAGCTACATCTTCTCCCTCAAGCCCGGCGACAAGGTAATGATGTCCGGCCCTTACGGAGACTTCCACCCCATCGTCGACTCCAAAGCCGAGATGATCTGGGTGGGCGGTGGCGCCGGTATGGCTCCCCTCCGCGCACAGATCATGTGGATGACCAAGACACTTCACACTACCGACCGCAAGATGAGCTACTTCTACGGCGCCCGCGCGTTGAACGAGGTGTTCTATCTCCAGGACTTCCTGCAGCTTGAGAAGGAATTCCCCAACTTCAAGTTCCATCTTGCACTGGACCGTCCCGATCCGGCAGCCGATG
>CAJKBH010000018.1 GCA_905198125.1 uncultured Porphyromonadaceae bacterium | reverse complement strand
TTCCCCAACTTCAAGTTCCATCTTGCACTGGACCGTCCCGATCCGGCAGCCGATGCGGCAGGCGTGGCTTACACCCCCGGCTTCGTGCACGACGTGATGTTCAAGACATACCTCAAGGATCATCCCGCTCCCGAGGATATCGAGTACTATATGTGCGGCCCCGGCCCGATGAGCAACGCCGTGAACAATATGCTCTACAACCTCGGCGTCGAGCCGTCGTCCATACATTACGACAACTTCGGAGGCTAACTTATCCGGCAGCATCATACTGTGGTGGCACCCCGCGGGCGCCACTTCCGGTACTCGCCGCTCCAGCCCCCGGATACAGGCCATACATCAGTATAAATCACATACCTTAATACGAACACAACCATGCAGAGAGACAATCAGATTTTCGATATCATCGACCGCGAGCACTTGCGTCAGCGTCGCGGCATAGAGTTGATCGCCAGCGAGAACTTTGTCAGCGACGAAGTGATGCGCGCCATGGGATCATGTCTCACCAACAAATATGCCGAAGGCTATCCCGGCAAGCGTTACTACGGCGGATGCCAGATAGTGGACGAGGCTGAGAATCTGGCCATTGAGCGTGCCAAGAAACTGTTTGGCGCCGAATGGGCCAACGTACAGCCTCACAGTGGCGCACAGGCCAACATGGCTGTGTTCATGGCTTGCCTCAACGCAGGCGACACATTCATGGGCATGGACCTGTCGCACGGCGGTCACCTGTCGCACGGAAGCCCCGTTAACTTCTCCGGACTTATGTTCCGCCCCATCAGCTATACTGTTGACAAGGAGACGGGACGCGTCAATTACGAGGAGATGGAAACCAAAGCCCGTGCCGAGCGTCCGAAGCTGATCATAGCCGGCGCAAGCGCTTACAGCCGCGACTGGGACTACAAACGTATCCGCGCCCTCGCCGATGAAATCGGCGCCATCTTCATGGTGGATATGGCGCATCCCGCAGGTCTTATTGCTGCCGGACTGCTTGATAACCCCGTGAAGTATGCTCACATCGTCACCACCACGACCCACAAGACCCTCCGCGGCCCCCGCGGCGGTATGATTCTGATGGGCAAGGATTTCGACAACCCCTGGGGCAAGACTACTCCTAAGGGTGAGATAAAGAAGATGTCTCAGCTTCTCGACTCCGCCGTATTCCCCGGCGTACAGGGTGGCCCGCTTGAGCATGTCATCGCCGCCAAGGCCGTGGCTTTCGGCGAGGCACTGCAGCCCGAGTGGAAGGCCTACGCCGAGCAGGTGCTGAAGAATGCCAAGGCTTTGGCCAACGCTCTTATCGCACGAGGCTATAAGCTGATTTCCGACGGCACCGACAACCACTGCATGTTGGTTGACCTCCGCACCAAGTTCCCCGAAATGAGCGGCAAGAAGGCTGAGCGCGTACTTGTCGAGGCCGACATCACCGCCAACAAGAACATGGTGCCTTACGACACCCGCAGCCCGTTCCTGACCAGCGGACTCCGCTTCGGCACGGCTGCGATCACCACCCGTGGCGCCAAGGAGGATATGATGGAGGTCATAGCCGATTTCATCGACCGTGTGCTTACCGATCCCGACAACGAACAGAACATCGCTCAGGTTCGCTCGGAGGTGAACGAACTGATGAACGCTTATCCCATGTTCTCATGGTGATGCAGTGGCCCGAACGACTTTTCATTACCGGCATCGATACCGATGCCGGTAAATCATACGTCACCGGCCGGCTGGCAGTGATGATGATGCGCGATGGACTGAAGCCCATCACGCAGAAATTCGTACAGACCGGCAATCACGACGTTTCGGAAGATATCGAGGTGCACCGCCGCATCATGGGCACAGGGATGCTCCCTGTGGATGAGCAACGCCTCACGGCTCCGCTTATCTACTCCTACCCTGCATCACCTGAACTTGCCGCCGCCATCGACGGCACAGTGGTGGATACAGACAGGATTGCCGAATGCACCGAATTGCTTATGCGCGAATACGACCATGTACTGATTGAAGGCGCCGGTGGCCTGATGGTGCCGCTGAAAGGCGATTACCTCACCATCGACTATATCCGCGACCACAATCTGCCTGTCGTGCTGGTCACAAACGCCACGCTCGGATCCATCAACCATACCCTGCTGGCCCTCAACGCCATAAGCACATACGGACTTAAGCTGTTCGCTGTGGTGTTCAACCATCATTTCGACAACGACAAACCGATAGCCGAAGACACTCACCGATACGTAAAATCGTGGATCGAGAGGCATAATCCCGAAACCCTGTTCATCGATGTGGAGTCATTGACATGATTTCCGTTACAATTTATGCGCGGAAATTTCGTTAACCACAATAAGAGATAGTATGAATGTCAATACACAAACGCGACAACCTTTGAAAGACGCACAATCAGATATACAGAATACAGAAACGACAGAAACCAAATTAAATTCCGCCCCTACAGATGTGGAACGAGTAGTAAGCATCTCCAAGCAGGAGCTTGCAGTGCTGCCCGTGGCCGCATTCCCCGGCAAGATTGTTATGGTAGACCGCCCCGAGAAAGTATCTGAAGCCGTCAGCGCTTTGTGTGCCGAAACGGTTATAGGGTTTGACACAGAGACAAAACCCAGTTTCCGACGGGGACATTCCAACAATGTGGCGCTCCTTCAGCTGTCCACACATACCACGTGCTACCTGTTCCGCCTCAATATGATAGGGATGTTCCCCGAGGTGCGCGAGCTTCTTGAGAATCCGGACATCATCAAGATCGGAGTCTCGGTTCATGATGATTTCCATAACCTGCACAAACTTTATGACATGAAGCCGCAGGGCTTCATCGACCTGCAAAGTTACGTCAAGGACTACGATATCATTGACAACAGCCTGTCGCGCATCTACGCCATATTGTTCGGCAAACGCATCAGCAAGGGACAGCGCCTCACCAACTGGGAGGCTCCTGAACTCACCTCCCACCAGCAGGAATACGCCAGCCTCGACGCATACGCCTGCATCCAGATCTACGACCATCTGAACCAGAACGGCTTCGATCCCGCCTCCTCACCCTATTACCATACCCTCGAAGAACTGCACCCCGTCGTGCCTCAGGATCAGCACACCGCCTGATTTATCACACAGAATCTGCGCACAGCCCGATTTATCATGAATAGAATCCCGGATTCTCGTAAACGCATACCGCGTTCAGTATGGCTGCCAACGCTATTGCTATGCTATCTGGCCGGCATGAGCATCTATTTCGGCGGCGACCTTATCCGTAACGGAGAAGCCCTCAGACTAATCGTAGTCTCTCTGATCGAACTGGCCCTTATCGCAGCCCTCTACTTCTTCCTCAAGAAGAAAGAGAGCCGCAATAAATAGTGTCCATGCCGAGTCTGCGAACCAGACAGAACGGTCGCATACGCTGTCCCGGTCACGATTACCGCTCCAGGTGTATTTATCACATCGTACTGAACAAGGCCCCCGGCATCCCGGACTTCTCCACCGTTATCGGCATTCCCGCCGACCGAGACTGGAGACCGCGCACCGAACTTACACCAATAGGCAAAGCCGTAGCAACTGCAATCTCCGGCCTTAAAGCCGAATTCCCTTTCACATCGGTATTACGCCGTTGCATCATGCCCGACCACGTCCATATAGCTTTCTACGTACGTCAGGCCTCTGTCACGCATTTGGGCATTATGATAAAGGCCATCAAGAATAGCGCCCGCATAAATCTCGACATGCAGGACAGCATCTTCGAGGAGGGTTACTACGACAAGATTCTGATGAAACAAGGCCAGCTGGAAAGGATGCTGGCATATATCAGCGATAATCCGCGCCGGTATCTGATTCGAGCTCAGAATCCGGGTTACTTTCACCGCTTTTGGATCACTGACGGTAACATCCGTTACGAAGCCTACGGCAACTGGGATCTGCTTGACGAGGAACTTATAGAGGCTGTCAGGGTAAGCCGCAGCTACACTCCCGAACAGCTGATAGAGAAGAAACGGCTATGGTTACACACCATCCGGAATGACGGAGTGCTCGTTTCACCATATATACACCCTGATGAAAAGAAAGTACGCGATTGGAGCATAGATAATGGCGGCGCCATAATTCAACTTACCAACCAAACACTCCCGGCCAGATACAAACCCTCCGGCGCCCTATTCGACGCCTGTGCCGAAGGCCGGTTGCTGATAGTGTCAATACCGGAACGGAACGGCGCGATATTGCATCCTGATTCATTCAAATTGCAGACTGATCCATTCAAGCACGAGAAACCGAGCCGTGAGCATTGCCTCTATATGAACTCGGTAGCAGAGCGGATAGCGGCGGGGCACTTCACAGTGCTGAAATAAGCACATTCGGGCCGGAGGTAGGCACCATCGCGGCGAGGCGAGCGTGCTATCGCTTCGCGCAGGAGCGTAGCTCCTTACGGAAACAGCTCCGCGCTGATACATGCTGCCTATACTACATTGCAAGCCTCCTGCCGGCTGCCACTACCCTAATGCCGTTCCCGCTCCTCGCTTGCCGGCTGCCACTCCTCTCATGCCGGCTGCGCTGGGTTGACGCGGAGCGGTTTCCGTCTGGAGCTTTGCGCCACGCAGCTAACGGCTGCGCACAGAGCAGACTATATAGGCGGCAAGCCCGGACCGCAACGAGGGCCGCAAGAGCAGGCAGCGTATGCTGCGCGCCGGGTTCAGACCGCAATCGAGGCGAGTTCAAATCGGGTGCCGTCCCAGTGGCCGTAGCTGAAATGCGTGATCCAATCGCCCAGCACTATCATCTCGGCGTGGGGTGCCTGCGGTGCTCCTGGCGGCAGTGCCAGCTGCTCACGATGCATGACGTGCAGGTGGCCGTAAATGAAATAATTGATGTCGGGGTGAGTCTTAAGGTAGTCAAGACTGTAATGCCGCAAGTTTTCTACCATCGCGTCTGTGGATTCGTATCCGGAACTGCCGCCGGTCTTGCGGCTGTGACTCGACCAGTTATAGGCAAACGGCACCGTCCATCGCGGATGAATGGCCGAGAATAGTTTCTGACAGAACTTGTTACGGAACAGACTGCGCATCAGCCTGAACGCCGGCTTCAGTTCCCCGACACCGTCGCCGTGCGTCATATAGAACGTCCGGCCATCTATCACTTCGGTAAGGTCGCCGTCCACTACCTCTATGCCCAATTCGGTCGGGATATAATCGTAAATCCAGATGTCATGGTTGCCGATCAGCCACACAATGCGTATGCCGCTGTCGCTGAGTTCGGCCAGCTTACCGAAGAATCTCACGAATCCACGGGGCACCACATATCGGTATTCGTACCAATAATCCAGAATATCTCCCAACAGATACAACACGTCGGCCTTTCTCTTGATGGAATCAAGAAAACTGACTACCCGACGCTCCGCCTCAATCCTGTCTTTGAAATAAGGCGCTCCTAAATGTAAGTCGCTCAGGAAATATGCCTGCATTTATGGGGTCCTGTCTTAATTAGAATTATTAGGTATGAATCCTTTTTTATTTTATAGTGTGTATTTACAGGAAGCCAAGTTCAAGTTTTGCCTCCTCGCTCATCATGTCCTGGTTCCATTCCGGCTGGAACACCAGACGAAGATCCACCTTCTTAGGGCCTTCGATGCTTACGAGCTTCTGGCGCACGTCCTCCAGGAGGAAATCCGCAGCCGGACACGACGGAGCGGTCAGCGTCATGTCAACATGCAGCGTTTTCTCGGCCTCGTCATATTCCACTCGATAAATAAGCCCCAGATTATATATGTCAACGGGAATTTCGGGATCATATACCGTCTTCAGCAGATCCACTGCCGCCGACTCTATGCGAAATGCCTCGCCTTCCTTCCTCTCCTCTTTTTCTTCCATAATGCTTAGAATAATACGGCTAAGTTAACGAACCAGCTGTTGGTCTGCGCCGAGAAGTTATCAAGCTGAATGGTGCGCATATCGTAGGTAAGACCCCACAAATAACCGGCTGTAATCTGATAGCGTTTGTACAGCTCCACGCCGATACCGCATTGAATTCCTACCGAGCCTGCCGGATTCTCGATAACCGGACACTTGGAATGGTCCAGATTGAAGTTGAACAACGGGCCTGCGAATACTATGGGGGCGAGATAATTCTCGAATCCGTTCATGCGCGTCCATTTGAAACGCAGGTTCACGGGAATCTGAAGGGTATGGAAATAGAGGTTTTCGTTACCCATACCCTGCGAGGCCCAAACCTTCTGGTCGCCGAAATGCACCCGGGCACCGCGCATGGTGTATTTCACGGCCATATCGATACCGAAACCAATACCGGGTATCATCAACTCGCCCATCACGCCGGCGCTGAATCCGCACAACTGATCGGTCTCAACTAACTTCTGCTTCCACAAATAATCACTGACGGTCAGACCGACAGTCGGGCCCCAGCGAAACTTCGCCGAGGCTCCGAATGCGATCGTGGCCATCAATATGATTGCCAATACTTTTTTCATCTGTTGTCGTAAACGCGCCGCCATTATTTAAAATGCGACGGCTCAGTTATATAGTATTTAGAACAGCCATGCAGCCGTCACAGTCCAGTAGCCTGTCTTTGCCTTCACTTCTCCAGTCTGCAGGGTGGTTCCCGCCACCTCAAAGTCCTTTACGATATTGTTCATACCGAAACCATAGCTGGCTCCAATTTGGAGATGGTTGATGAACTCAAGACCGATACCTAAGTTCCATACCCACTGCGCAGTCTTTGTATTAGTCTTTGCATTGATAGATCCCATGTTATATCCCTTGTCCTTGCCCAGTTTCAGAGCCACCGAAGGACCTGTGAATACATACGGCGAGAATATTTTCTTTACCACAGGGATTCCTATCTTATACTTTATATTCAGTGGAATCTCGATGAAATTCTTCGCGAATTTGGGATGCATGTTTTGGTTTGTACCCGTCATGTCCTCTTCAACCTGATAGTCCATGTATGTGTACATCAGAGACAGATCGACACCAAGACTGATGGGCGTCATATACTCAGCCTGTACACCGACGGTAAACCCACAGTTATTGGATGAGTCAAACAGATCTCCGATTTTTCCGGACGTACTCAGTTTGTTCACGTTCAGACCGATACGCGGTCCGATCTTAAAACCGGCCTGTACCTGGGCCGCGTAGCCGAGACCCATCGTTACAACCAGCAGTAATGCAAGTGTCTTTTTCATATTCATTAGTATTTGGTTATTCTCTTAGTTTTTACCCCACAAAGTTAACAAAAAATTTTGTAAATTTGCATTATGTTTGCCGAAGTAATACTCCCGTTGCCTCTATATTCGAGCTTCACGTACCTGATTCCGCCCGAAATGGAGGAAAATATCAGCATAGGTAGCCGTGTGCTGGTGCAGTTCGGCCGTAAGAAGTTCTATACAGGCATAGTGTCGCTTATTCATAACGAAAAGCGCGATTACGAAATCAAGCCCATCACCGAGATTCTTGACCCGACGCCTGTGCTGCGCTATCCGCAACTCAAACTATGGCGCTGGATTTCGGAGTATTACTTATGCAGCGAGGGTGAGGTGATGAAGGCGGCCATTCCCACCGGTCTGAAGCCTGAAAGCGAGACATTCGTAGCCCTGAACGACGATTTCGACATGCCCGAGGGCTTTTCATTATCTGACAAGGAGGCGCTTGTTATGTCGGCTTTGCAGCACAATGGCCGTATGCGCATCTCCGACCTGGAAAACGAGCTGAAAATCAAGAACACGGCCCGCATCGTAAGCCATCTCCTTGATGCCGAAATAATTCAGATAGACGAACGTGTGGTGGAGCGTTACCGTCCTCGTACCGAGTATTTCGTATCCCTCGCCTTGGAACGTGGAGACGAGGCCGGCATGCATTCTCTGTTCGATGCGGTGAAACGGTCGCCCAAACAGGAGAAAATGCTTCTCACCTATCTGGATATGAGCGGCTGGCTGCAGACCAATAAGCCGCTTAAGGATGTGAAACGCAGCGACCTGCTCGAATCCACCGGCCTGAATCCCGGCATACTGCGCGCTCTGATTGACAAGAACATACTCGTCAACGAAAAGCGCGTCATCAACCGCTTCAATCCGCAGACATCCAGTCATGAGCCGGTGCTGTCGGCATTGTCCGACATGCAGCGCACGGCATACGACCAGGTGCTTGGCGGATTCAAGGATGGCAAGCCTGTACTGCTGCACGGTGTCACCGGCAGCGGCAAGACCGAGATATACGCCCATCTTATAGCCGCAGCGTTGCGAGACGGCAATCAGGTTCTCTACCTCGTGCCAGAGATTTCGCTGACCACCCAGCTCGCCGACCGGCTCCGCGCCATGTTCGGCGATGCACTGCTTGTGTATCACTCCAAATTCTCGGACAACGAGCGCGTGGACATCTGGAAACGCCTCCTTCACTCCAACGACCCCGTTGTGGTATTGGGCGTGCGATCGTCGGTATTCCTTCCCTTCTCGCGTCTCGGCCTTGTTGTGGTGGACGAGGAACATGAAAGCAGCTACAAGCAATATGATCCGGCCCCGCGATATAATGCCCGTGACACCGCGATGGTGCTGGCCCAGATGCACGGCGCGAAGGTCCTGCTCGGTTCCGCCACACCATCCGTCGAAACATACTACAAGGCCGTCAACGACAAATTCCGGCTCGTAGAACTTACCGAACGCTTCGAAGGATCTGTGCTTCCCGACGTCCGCATTGTCGATATGCGCCGCCAGCGCAAGGAAAAGACCGTGAAAGGCATCCTCTCACTTCCACTGCGTCAGGACATTACCGAAGCCATCAAAAGCGGCAGGCAGGCCATCATATTCCAAAACCGGCGAGGCTTCGCACCGATGGTGATATGCCGCCAGTGCGGATGGGTGCCCAAATGCGACAACTGCGACGTCTCGCTGGTTTACCACAAATCATCCGGACTGCTGAAGTGCCATTACTGCGGCTTTACAAAGATATTGCCTACCCTCTGCCCGGCCTGCGAGGAGAATTCCATCGTGTCGTATGGCTACGGCACCGAGCGTATCGCCGAGGAAATTCACGAGGAATTTCCCGACCAGCGCATCGCCCGCATGGACCTCGACACTACACGCAACAAGGATGCCTATCAGGAGATTATCGAGACATTCTCACGCCATGACACCGACATCCTTGTAGGCACACAGATGATTTCCAAGGGCCTTGACTTCGACCATGTCAGCATGGTGGGTGTGGCCAACGCAGACACTCTGCTTAATTTCCCCGACTTCCGCAGCAACGAGCGGGCCTTCAACATGCTGGAGCAGGTGGCGGGACGCGCCGGTCGCCGCAAGGAGAAGGGACTGGTGTGCATACAGACCACCAAACCCGACGAGCATGTCCTTGAGTTCGTAAAGGCTCATGATTACAAGGGATTCTATGACACGGAGATACAGGAACGCGAGAAGTTCGGCTATCCCCCCTTTACGCGCATAGTGAACATATACGTCAAGCACAAGGACTGGCGTATGGCCGACAAGATTGCGGTGCGTCTGGCTCTGGAGCTACGCAAGATATTCGGGCCAAGGGTGTTGGGTCCTGAAAAACCTTTCGTCAGCCGCGTCGCGCTGTGGTATCTGCAGTGCATCATGCTGAAAATCGAAGCCAATGCGTCGATGCAGAAGGTAAAGGCATTGCTGCGTCAGGTTTACGAACTGATGGCGCAGCTACCCGAAATGCGGGGCACGCAGATTTATTATGACGTCGACCCCGCCTGAACAACATTACGATATAAACAAGACAATGGAGAATTTTGACGAATTCGACCGGGAACATTTATGGCATCCATACACAGGCACGCGCAATCCGCTGCCTACATACAAGGTGCGCGAGGCCCACGGCGCAGTCATCACACTTGCCGACGGCACCGAACTGATAGACGGCATGTCGTCGTGGTGGTGCGTGATACAGGGCTATAACCATCCCGTCCTCAACCGGGCCGTCACGGACCAGTTAGGCAAGATGAGCCACGTCATGTTCGGAGGTTTCACGCACCAGCCGGCCATAGACTTGGGCAAGTTGCTGCTCTCGATACTTCCTCCCTCCATGAACCATATCTTCTATGCCGATTCCGGTTCGGTGGCTACGGAGGTGGCCATGAAAATGGCCGTACAGGCGCACGACGACCCGAAGCGCACGGATTTCGCCACCATCCGCAGCGGCTATCACGGCGACACATGGAACGCCATGTCCGTCTGCGACCCTGTCACCGGAATGCACGGGGCCTTCGGACCGGCTCTGCCTATCCGTTACTTCGCACCGGCGCCTCAGTGCCGTTTCGGCGATGAATGGAATCCTGAGGACTTCGAGCCGATGAGGCAACTGTTGGAGGAGCACAAGGACACACTCGCGGCGGTGATATTGGAGCCGATAGTGCAGGGTGCCGGCGGAATGCGATTCTATCATCCTCAGTACCTGCGCGAACTTCGCAAGGAATGTGACAGGCTTGGCATCCTGCTGATTTTCGACGAGATAGCCACCGGATTCGGCCGCACCGGCAAACTTTTCGCATGGGAACACGCGGGCGTCGAACCTGACATCATGCTGTTAGGCAAGTGTATCACGGGAGGGTACATGACGTTCAGCGCCGTGGCCACGTCGGCCAAGGTAGCGGATATGATCGACGCGTCGCAGTCGGGCGTGATGATGCACGGCCCCACATTCATGGGCAACCCGTTGGCATGCGCCGTGGCATTGGCCAGCACAAAGTTGCTGCTTGAGTCGCCGTGGCAACAGCGCATACGCGAAATCGAAGCCATCATGCACGAGGAGATGGACCATGCCCGTTCGCTTCCATTCGTGGAGGATGTGCGCATACTCGGCGGCATCGGAGTGATTCAGACCGTGCGTCCCGTGGACCTCGGAACGTTCCAGAAGCATTGCGTGGAGCGCGGCGTATGGATCCGTCCCTTCGGCAAGAACGCCTACATCATGCCACCATATCTCGCTGTTTCCGACGAGCAGGTACGTAAACTGGCCCGTGAACTCATCAATATCCTTAAGCTGGAATCCGCCGAGCAATGAGCCGCACTCTGAATTACGAAAAGATATTGCAGGAATTCCGCGACGAATCGCGCCTGCGCTCCATACCCGCCGACCGCTCCGAGTCCGATGTGCTTGACCTGTGCAGCAATGACTACATGGGGTTGCGACACGTCATGCCCGAAATGCGCAAGGAATTTGACGCACGTTTTCCGGACGTATCTTTTTCGGCATCTGCATCGCGCCTGCTTTCCGTAGACCAGGACATACACAGGCAGCTGGAATACAGGCTTGCGGAGCTGTATGGCCGTCCGGCATTGCTGTTCAATTCCGGTTATCACGCCAATACGGGCATCGTATCGTCACTCAATATTCCCGGCACGCTTTTCGTGGCCGACAAATTGGTGCACGCCTCCATGATAGACGGCCTGACGCAAGGCCGCTGCAACTTCAAGCGCTTCAAGCACAACGACATCCATGCCCTATCCACCATCCTTGAGCGGGAGGCGGCTAATTACAGCCAGATTGTCGTGATGGTCGAGAGCATATACAGCATGGACGGCGACATGGCTCCTTTGCGCGAGATTGCCGCATTGCGCGACCGTTACGACAATGTGCTGCTGTATGTCGACGAGGCCCATGCCTTCGGCGTCCGGGGCCGTCAGGGACTCGGACTCTGTGAGGAACTCGGCCTCATGGACAAAGCCGACATAATCATGGGGACACTCGGCAAAGCGGCTTGTTCCTCAGGAGCTTTCTGCGTCGTATCGCCCGAATTGAGGGATTATTTCATCAACGCAGCCCGCAGTTTCATATTTTCCACGGCTCTGCCTCCTGCCAACATCGCATGGAGCCTTATCACCATAGAACGGCTGGTCGGCATGGAAGCGCAGCGCAAGCATCTGAGTGACATTGCGAAACGCGTTCATGATGTCCTCGGCACTCCCGGCTGCGACACTCCTATCGTGCCTTTCTATACATACGATGCGGCCAAAGCGATTCGGAAGTCAAAAATCCTTGAGGCTAAAGGGATTCTGGCACTTCCCATACGGCGTCCGACTGTCCCGGCCGGAACGGAACGGCTTCGCATATCTCTGAACGCATCGCTTTCCGATGCAGACATTGACAAACTACTGAATATTCTGGCAGAATGATACTTAGCTTTCTGAAGCATACCGACAGCAAACGGCTCATACTGATATTCTCAGGTTGGGGAACCGGCCCGGAGTTATATACCGGTCTGGACATTCCCGGCTGGGATGTGGCCGTGGCGTTCAAGATAAACAACGACCGTTTTGATTCGGCCCGGCTGAGCCAATACGACACCATCTATCTGTTCGCCTGGTCGTTGGGCGTGTACATGGCCGACAGACTGCTTGACCCGGAGCGAATCACGCGTGCTTTCGCCATCAACGGCACAGTCACTCCCGTATCAGATGATACTGGCATTCCCGTGGCCATATTCGAAGGCACGGCGCGTAACCTCAATCCCGCCAACCTCACCAAGTTCCGTCGCCGCACCATGCCTGATGCCGCCACTTTCCGAATCATTTTCCCTGAGGAACCCTCTCCTGTCATGGCTTCATGCCTGGCACGCGAACTGGAGAACGTCATCGGCTGGACGTCGGGGGCTGATTCCGCACATCAACCGCGTCTGAAGTGGAACCGCGCATATATCTCGCAGAGCGACCGCATCTTCCCTCCGCAAAACATGGAGGGGGCATGGCGCGGATGCGGTACGGAAACAATATCTTTGGAGGGCGCCCATTTCATTGACATTCCTGCCCTGATTCGCTCCGTCATTGCCGACACCTCCGTGGTATCGTCACGCTTCGCCAAGGCAGCCGACACTTACGATTCCCACGCATTGCCGCAACAGATGATTGCGCTGCGCCTGGCGTCCTTGCTGCGTCAGCATCTGCCCGCATCACCACGCCGCGTACTGGAGATCGGCCCCGGCACAGGCTTCCTGACACGCGAATGGAGCCGTTTCATGCATCCGGAACATGCTGATTTCGTGGACCTGACTGATATTGGGCCGTTTCATACAGCAGTATCCGAAACGTACGCCGTCACTGACGCCGAGGAATGGATAGCGACAAAAGCCGCCGATACCACATCGCCCAAGTATGATATCATCCTCTCCTCGTCCGTTATACAATGGTTTGCCGACATTCCGGTGTTCATACAGAATGCCGCCCGGTTGCTGCAGCCTGACGGCATTATAGCCGTGTCCACATTTTTGCCCGGCAATCTCAGCGAACTTGACGTTCTGCGTCCCGCGCCTTTGCTCTATCCGGATGTCGAGTCGCTGACAATGGCTTTACATAAAGCCGGTCTGAAGCCTCTGGTCATTGATCGGAACGATATACGTATGGAATTCGCGTCACGACGCCACCTGCTGATGCACCTGAAGCACACCGGCGTGGCAGGGTCACAGACAAACGGCACCCGACTGTCGCCGAGTGCCGATTTCTCAAAATTAACTTATCTTCCGGTCTATATCATAGCCTCAAAGGGAGTGCTGTGACTGAACTTCAATCAAAGCGTGATTGAACCCCCGGCTGGAATATTGACTTTACGCTTCTTGCCGTTGACCGTCACGGTAGTCTTGGCACCCTTCTCGCTGCTCAGTGTGGCGGTCTGAACCTTGCCGTCCTTCCAGGTCATGCTGACCTCCACGCCTCCGCGTGCGCGCAGTCCGCTGACACTGCCGTCTTTCCAGGCGTCGGGCAGTGCGGGAAGCAGTGTTATTGTTTCGGGCGTGGACTGCACCAACATCTCGGCCACACCGGCCGTGCCGCCGAAATTACCGTCAATCTGGAACGGAGCGTGGGCGTCGAGCAGGTTGGGATATGTGCCTCCTCCGCGACGTGCGTCCTTACCTTTGTAGTTGTCGGGGCTTACATATTTCAGCAGTGTCCTGTACGTATCGTATGCCTTGGGGGCATCCTTGAGCCGGGCGTACAGATTCACGCGCCATCCCGTGGACCATCCGGTAGTCTCGTTGCCCTTAAGCTCCAGCGTACGCTCGGCTGCCTTCGCAAGTTCGGGATTGGCATCAGGCGTGATATGACGGCCTGGATAAATGCCGTACAGGTGTGACTGATGACGGTGCCACGGCTCCTCGTTAAACCAGTCGTGATACCATTCCTGAATGTTGCCTCGTTCTCCGATCTTATACTCGCGCAGTTTGGGAAGCACCTTGTCGATGCGCTTCACCAATTGCTTGTCTGTACCGAGTTCCTTCGCGGCATCGCGCGTATCCATCAGACACTGACGAATCATAGCCAGGTCGGCTGTCGTTCCGTATGAAGTGGCGCCGTGGTATCCCTTATCGGTCACGTAACGTGCTTCGGGCGATGTGCCGAGCGGCGTGATCAGCTCTCCGTCCTTCTCCGTCAGCCAGTCCAGGCAGTAAAGGGCGGCTCCCTTCAGTGACGGATAATCACGACGCAGATCTTCCTTATTCTTGGTGAAAAGATAGTGGTCCCAAATGTGAGACGACACCCATGCTCCGGCCATGTTCCAGTTAGCCCATACAGGGTCTCCTCCATGCAGCCCGACAGGGTTGGTAAGCGCCCAGATGTCGGAGTTGTGACCTGCTGCCCAGCCGCCGTTGTCGATGCCGTAATAGTCCTTGGCGGTCTTCTGACCGGTGATTTCGCCGGACAGCGCCTTGATGAATCCGAACAGCGGCTGATGGAACTCGCTGAGGTTGGTGGTCTCGGCGGGCCAGTAGTTCTCCTCAAGGTTGATGTTCATCGTATAGTTGGCGCTCCACGGCGGCAACAGGTATTCGTTCCAGAGTCCCTGCAGGTTGGCGGGCACTCCTTCGGTGCGCGAACAGGCTATCATCAGATAGCGTCCGTACTGGAAATAGAGCTCCTCCAAGTCTGGATTCTTCTGGTTCATGTCGGTATATTGCAGTAGCTGAACGTCTGTCGGCAGAGCGGCGATGTCGGCGGAAGTCTGTCCGAAATCCACCTTGACGCGGTCGAAATACTTGGTATAGTCGGCTTCGTGACGCTCCACTATCTGCGGATATGTGTGCGTCAGGGCCTGGTTCAGACGGTTGCGGGCTATCTTCCTGTAATCCTTGCCTTCGGTGGCGGGGTTCTTGTCAAAGCCGTTGAAACTGGTGGCGTTGGTCAGGTAAACGGTCAGTGTCTTCACTCCCTTGGTCTCAAGTCTGTTGCCTAAAGTGTTGGTCAGGCTTCCGCCATCGTTCACAGCGCGCAGCAACGTGTTGAAACGCATACCGCGTTCGGGGTCGTAGTAGTTCTTGGTCTCGTATCGGGTGTAACTGGGAAGTCCGAGATAAGGAGCATAACCGGTCGACGACAGCTCGTTGGCAGTAGCCGTCACGGTGTGGGGCAACTGCGAGTCGAGTCCTATCACGGCATCGAAGCCGGCAGGATCGGCCGTAGTGATCCTTACCACTATCACCGAGTCGGGAGCGGATGCGAAATATTCCGTCTCCACAGGATAACCGTTCACGCTGTATCCGGCCGATGCCCTAGCCTTGGCTATGTCCAGTTCGCGGTGATAGCCCGTCACGCCGGTTCCTTTCCTATTGAATTCGTCGAGGGCGTCTATTGCCGCGGGATGACGGTTCAGATAGTCGATGGTAAGCGTACCCAACGGCAGATAGTTGTTCACATAGTATCCCTGCACCTTGCGCTGAAGCGAGTCGGCGGCACGATAATCCTCGCGCGCCAATGCGGCCTTGATCTCCGGGATTGTCTTGTATGCCTCGGGATCGAACGACTCGGGACGAGGCTCGCCGCTCCATAGCGTGATATCGTTGAGCGACAGTCGTTCGCCGAACTCGTCGCCGTAAACGATAGCTCCTAACGTTCCGTTGCCTATCACCAATGCCTCCTCGAAGTATTTGGCCGGTCTGTCATATTTCAGCTTCAGTTCGCCCGCCTGCAGTCCCGATGCCGCGAGCAACACTGCTACTGTCAATACGATTGTCTTTCTCATTATATATTGTTGTTTATGTTTATCTATTTATTTCACGAATCTGAAACTTTCCAATTCGCACAGCGACTTGCCTTGGGTCTCGGAATTGAACACGAAGTACAGCGCGTGCTTGCCGTTGTAATACTGCAGGTTTGGCACATCTACCGTGGCGGTGCGCATCCCTCCTGTCTCAGCCGGAATCTGCAGTGTGCCGATCTTGACGGCACCACGGCATTTGCACGGAGCGTCAAGATATATGTCCATAGTGCCGGCCACTCCTTCAGGCACATACTTCACCTCCAGCTTCGTTCCCGGATTACCGTAGGTATCCGAGAAGTTGAAGTATTTGTAACCGACCTTCGAGCCGGCGGTGTTGTTCACCAGCGGACAGCGGTCACGCTCCGGTGCGTAGGGATCCGACTTGCCGTCGTAGGCGGCGCGTATCACCTTTGAGTGCGAGCCGGAATACACCACATTGGGGTATTCCTGATACGCGGGCGTCGGACCTGTGAAATAACAGGCGATTCCGGCCGGCGTCCACTTGAAGGGGTTCAGGCCTTCGGTCTCGAAACCCTCGCAGGTGAATTCGCCCTGACTTATCCTGACAAAACCATCGGGACCCTCAAACACTTCAACGTCTATCGGCGCTACCATGGCCTGACGACAGTATTCGTTCGTATCGGCCTGACGGTGATAGAACACCCACCACTTGCCGTTTATCTCACAGATGCTGCCGTGAGTGTTGCCGTTCGGCACGGCTGTCGGCACGTTTTTGCCATGTATCTTCTCGATGCCGCGGCCGTCGATTATGGTACCTCCGTATGTCCAGGGACCTAACGGAGTGTTGCTCCATGCATACGCCAGCGTATAGTTGGAGCCGGGAAGTCCATCCTCGCCGTCGTTGGTCCATCGGCTATACACCAATACGTACTTGTCCTTGATTTTACGCATGGACGATGCCTCATAAAATCTGAACTGGTTCACCGTGTCCTTGCCGGGGAGGGTCTTGACTATTTGGGTACCGGGCTTTACCGTAGCCATCGTGGCGGTGTTCAGTTCGCAAGCATATCCCTGATTGAAACCCCAGTAGCCGTATGCCCGGCCATCGTCGTCCACGAATGCGGCAGGATCGAAAGCAAAGGGTCCGACGGTCTTCTTGGGGTCTTTCGGATCCCAGTTACACACCGTGAACGGGCCGTCGGGTCTCGACGACTTGGCCACAAGGTTGTTGCGTTCGCCCTGTACGTTAGGATACAGGTAATATGTCTTGCTGCCGTCGGCATTGGTCTTCACGGCCACATCAGGTGCATAAAGCACGTCGCCGCGACCGTCCGGAAACAGTTTCTTGCCCTTGGCGTCCAGCTTGCTCTCGAATATCACTCCGTCATAGCGCCACTTGTTGAGACTGTCAACCGGCGCCGACCACACCACCTGGTCCAGTCCGCAATACATCTTGCCCGTCTGGTCGTGCGAGCCGTATATATACACTCTGTACGATCCGGGCTTATCCGGGTCTTCGAACACGTAGGGTTCGCCGTCCGGAATACATTCCCCCAAAGGCAGATAGGGGTTGCGGGCATGTGTTGAGCCTATTGCCGACGCACACAGCGTCAGCAATAACGCGCTTTTACGTAATGATATCATATCGTTCTGAATGTTGTGTTTTTTCTTATCTATAATAACGTATTACAAGGCAGGATATTCCCGGGCCGAGGTTATCCTATGGCCTGCAACGAGCATCTGATGATTCTACGTGCCAGATACAGCTGGTTGTTGACGGTGCGCAGTCCAAGGCTCATTTCTTCAGCAACATCGCCGGCTGTTTTATCTTCTAATTCGACTTTGCGGTAGATTATCTTGCGCTGTGGCGAAAGTTTAGAAATCTCATGCATGAAGTTCCGCTCAAGCTCGCGGTAATGCACCTCGTCCTCAACCAGGTTTGCCGACAAAGGCATTCGTTCCGAAACAGCGGTCTCGAGATTCTCCCTGCGGTAATATTTCCTGATGGAATCGACTACAAGATTGCGCGCTATTGCATACAGCAGGCAGCTGGAATGATTGTTTACCTCAATCCTGTTCTCAAGCATTTTCATGAAGGCTTCCTGCGCCATATCCTCGGCACATTCTCCCATCGGAATGCGGCTTCTGAAATAATTGCACAAGTTATCGAAGTTTTTCTCGTAAAACTTCTCAAAGCTGATTTCATCTGTTGACATCTCTGTCTGCATAGCGCTTGGTAGTGTTAAGGAACCCATTCTTCCAAATGTGGGATTCCAGAGTTCTTCAGGTTTACACTAAGCCGAAATCACCCCGGCGCATAACATTGCCGACGGTTTGTTTCGGACATTGCAAAATTACCTAATTAATCTGTAATATTCCGTATAATTTGTTTACTAAATCATAAAATATGTTGCATCATCGCCCATTTTGTTGCGCATTTGTTTCTGTTTGTCTCATTTCTCCTTTTTGCTACGTCTCTTAGGGTGCGATTTGAAAAATAATGAGTACTTTTGTCTTACCATTCTCACAGCATAATATCAACCTATCGATACATGAAAACGAAACTAATAGTCTTAAGCCTGCTTGCGACTGCCATAGCCGGCAACGCCGCAATCAAGCTTCCGGCCGTGCTGAGTGATGGCGTGATACTCCAGCGCAATCAGCCGGTCAAGATATGGGGCATAGCATCGCCCGGCGAAACGGTCAACGTAAAAATCGGGAAACAGAAAGGCACGGCCGTAGCCGATGCTTCCGGCAACTGGCTCGTTACTCTGAAACCCTTCAAAGCAGGTGGCCCTTATACTCTTACGGCCAACGACGTGACTGTTTCCGACGTATTGTTCGGCGACTTATACCTCGGTTCGGGCCAAAGCAATATGGAACTCCCCGTGAGCCGCACACTCGATTTCTATGCCGACGAGGTGGCTAACTATAATAATGGCAACATCCGCGAGTTCAAGACCCCGAAGGAATATGCATTTCATGGTCCACAGAAGGACGTAAAGGCTACACCATGGAAGAAAGCCATTCCCGAGGATGCAAAACAGTTCGGTGCCTTGGTATATTTCATGGCCAAGGATCTGTACGAGCACAACGGCCACGTGCCGGTGGGCATCGTAAATTCCAGTTGGGGCGGTTCCAAGATACAGACATGGCTCAGCGAGGAGGCGCTGCAGGATTATCCAGTGCTCCTGAACAGTCTGCGCATGGTGGAGGATGATGACTACCGCGCGGCTCTGTCCAAAGCACAGCAGCGCGGTCAGTCGTTATGGTATGGCGTGGCCAACAACCGCGAATTAGGCAACACAGGCACTCTGCGCTGGAACGCACCGGCACTTGATGACAGCGACTGGCAGGAATACGACCTGCTCAGCACCGAATGGGGCAAACGCCCCGACGGTTCGGCCATAAACGGAATACACTGGTTACGCCGTCATTTCGATCTCCCCGCCTCGCAGGCCGGCAAACCGGCCGAACTGCGCCTCGGATGCATTGTGGATGCCGACTCCGTTTTCATCAACGGCAAATTCGTGGGCTGGACTGCCTATCAGTATCCTCCCCGCATATATAAGGTGCCGGAAGGACTGCTGAAAGAAAAGGATAACGTCATAGCCATCCGTGTGCAAAGCAACTACGGCGCCCCTCACGTGGTCAGCGATAAGCCTCACAAGTTGATTTTCGACGATAAATCCGAGTATTCGCTCGAAGGCGCATGGAAACACCGCATCGGCATCGAAATGCCTTCCACACCAGGGTCTAACGATTGGTTTCAGACGCCCTCTGTACTTTACAACGGCATGATTGCTCCGATGCTCCATCTTCCTTTCCGTGGAGTAGTGTGGTATCAAGGCGAGTCTGACATCGACATCCGTAACCAATACACCGGCCTGATGAAATCGCTTGTCAAAGATTGGCGAAAACAATTCGGAGACCCCGGCATGCCATTCTATATCGTGGAGCTTGCCGACTTCCTTCACGAATCGGACGTACATGGCCGCAAGGCATGGCAGGAAATGCGTGACGCGCAGCGTCTCGCCGCCGACGAAACCCCGCGCGTATACTTTATCCGGAACGGAGACATCGGCGAATGGAACGACATCCATCCCCGTGACAAAAAAACTCCCGGCACCCGTGTCTCCGCCGCCATCCAAGCCACACCAATCTCCAGATGACAGTTAAGAATAAATAAGCTCGCCTCAACCGGCGAGCTTATTTATTCTTTATTCTTAACTGTTTTCAACAGAAAAGGCGGCAACAATGCCGCCTTACTTTGCGGAAAGAGAGGGATTCGAACCCCCGGAGGTGTGACCCTCAACGGTTTTCAAGACCGTCGCAATCGACCACTCTGCCATCTTTCCTATTTCACCTCGATCCATAGACCGGGCCGCTATTTTTCTTAGCGACTGCAAAGTTAGTCTTTTTTTGTCACTTTGCCAAATTTACTTCCTATTTCTGTTCCATTAGAACTTATTTAAGAAATTTATGCATTATTTTTACATTTATTTTTGGTATTTCATAAACTTTAAGCTATTTTTGTCATCTTAAAGACAAGATTGTGTTTATTGTCAGGTTAATTAAAAATGATAACAGCGACAACAATGAATAAGACTCTCAGACTGTTTGCAGTGGCCTGCGCCTTGTTCGCCGGCATCTTCAACATTAGCGCCCAACTCCCGTCAGTGCAGCTCAAGGACTTGAGCGGCAAACCTGTGGACAGCTCCACACTGAGCAACGACGGCAAGCCCTTCATCATCGATTTCTGGGCCACGTGGTGCAAGCCCTGCGTCCGCGAGCTTAAGGCCATACACGAGTCATATCCCGACTGGGTAGACGAGACGGGCGTAAAGCTATATGCCATCGCCACCGATGATGCACAGAATTCGTTCAAGGTCAAGGCTTTCGCCGAAAAGCAGGGCTGGGAATACGTCGTGCTGCTTGATCCGAACAGCGATTTCCTGCGCGCCATGGGCGGCAGCAACGTACCCCACACCGTGCTGCTGGACGGCAACGGCAACATCGTGGAGTCACATTCCGGCTATACCGACGGCTCGGAGGAACACCTTATAGATCAGGTGCGTAAACTTACGGCTAAATAATCACGGCTAAACAATCGCGACATGAATCTACGTCATGCACTGATATGCGCCACAGCGGCCGGGCTTGGCCTTTGTACCACGCCAGCGCTCGCACAGAACAAGGTGGCTGTCCACGGGTCCGTTCAGGCCGACATTCTCTTTCCTGAGAAAGACAAGGCCATCGGCGCAGTCGAGGACTACGACTCCCCTATCCTGTTCAATACCTACGCCGACGTGACACTGGCCAGCAAATACGTGGACGCCGGCCTACGCTTCGAATTCATGAAGTGGCCGCTTCCCGGTTACGATCCCGACTTTTCCGGCTGGGGTTTCCCGAACATATATGTCAAAGGGAAGCTGAAAGGCGTTGAATTGACCGCCGGCAACTTCTACGAGCAGTTCGGAGCCGGCTTCATCCTGCGTACCTACGAGGACCGCGCCCTGGGCATAGACAATTCCATCCTTGGCGGCCGCCTTAAGGTGAACGCCATCAAAGGTCTTAGCATCACTGCCTTAGGCGGTATCCAGCGCGTATTCTGGGACTGGAACAGACACAACCAGGTGTATGGCGCCAATGTGGAGGGTTATTTCCAGGACTGGTTCCAGGGGCTGCGCGACCGCGACGTGTCGCTGACGGCCGGACTCAGCTGGGTCATGAAGCATGAACAGGAGGAAAACGTCACTCTCGCCGGCACCGACTACCGTCTGCATCTGCCCAAGGAGGTGAACGCCGTTGACGCCCGCATCGGATTCAACAAGGGAGGCTGGAACCTGCAGGCCGAGTATGCCTGGAAGGGCCAGGATCCGTCGTTTGACAACGACTATACCTACAATCACGGTCAGGCCGTCATGCTGACCGGATCATACTCGCGCAAGGGACTCAGCGCCACGCTGCAGGCCAAGCGCAGCCAGAATATGTCGTACCGTACCCAGCGTATGCGCGACGGCCTTCCGGCGTTCATCAACTATATGCCGGCATTCACCTACCAGCACACCTACGCCCTGCCGGCCATATATCCGTACGCCACGCAGTATGGTCCCGGCGAATGGGCCTTCAACGGGTCGTTCGGTTATACTTTCCCCCGCAAATCTCCGTTAGGCGGCAAATACGGCACAAGCCTTACCGTGAACCTGAGCTACATCAGCGGACTGGTGCATGAGGGTGACCCCAGGAATCCCATCAACGGCTCCGTAATGGGAACCGACGGCTACAAGTCGCCCTTCTGGAAGATGGGCCATACCAACTACTGGGATTTCAACCTGATGCTGGAGAAAAGACTGTCGCGACCCGTCACCATGCAGTTCATGTACATGAACCAGCGTTACAACAAGAAAGCCATCGAGAACGAGGGAGGAAACATCTACAACAACATCCTTGTGCTTGACACCAAATGGAAAATCAATCGTAAGTTCGTGCTTCGCGGCGAGGTGCAGTACATGTTCTCGCATCAGGACAAGGATGAGCGCGAATTCATGGCCGAGCATCCCGAACGCGACCAGAAGGACTGGTTCTACGGACTGGTGGAATTCTCGTGGACACCCTATCTGATGTTCTCGGCCTCCGACATGATCAACGTCGGTGGCACCGGCAACAACTACTATATGTTCGGACTGACAGGCACCTATCGCAACAACCGGCTGATGCTCAGTTACGGCCGCACACGCGAGGGCTTTGACTGCTCGGGCGGCATGTGCCGCTATGTGCCTGCCACCAAGGGTTTCAAGATTTCCTATTCCTACAATTTCTAAGAAGCATACCTAAATGACTATAATAAAAAGAATAGCATACACAGCCTCGTTGCTGGCCGCGCTGACCGCATCGCTGACCTCGTGCGACATCGCGTCCGACGACCGCTTCATACTCGAGGACAAGGTGGTGCCCCAGCGTAACGTACTGCTGATGGACTTCACCGGTCAGGGATGCATCAACTGTCCCAACGCCCACGACGTCATGTCCGAGCTGTCCAAGCAATACAACACCGACGGAAAAACCAACCTGATTACAGTCAGCATCCATGCCGGCGCGCAGGCCATGTCGGTGGACCGCACCGACTTTTCCGCTGACCGCATCGGCCTGATGATAGCCGAAGGTCAGGAAATGAACGATGCCTTCAGCATCAACGCATGGCCTACCGGAGCCGTCGACCACATCAACGGCAAGGACAACGCCCTGCTGTACGCCGAATGGCCGGCTGCAGTGCGCACCGCTTTCGAGAAACCCACAGACATAAGCATCGAGGCTACTGCAACGCTGAACGATGACCGCATCGAAGTCTCTACCAACGTGCACTCCACTTCCGACCAGGACATAGCCCTGCAGGTATGGGTGATAGAAAACGGCATCAAGGCTTCCCAACGTCTTCCCGACGGCAGCTTCGACACGGAATACATACACAACCATGTACTTCGCTTCGTGCAGTATCCCGTCAAGAGCGGCAAGCCCATGCAGCTGAAGGCCGGTGTGATCGGTACCGACGAATGCACTATCCCGCTGAAATGGACCGACAAGGAGCGCTGGAACCGCGACAACCTGCAGGTTGTGGTCTTCGCCTTCCGTGGCTCCGACATCCTCAACTGCACCATCACCAATCCCGTCCCCGCTACTCAGCCCGAATAGCCAGTGCGGAGCCGTCCTGAACTCTCTCCGTAGCGCGGAGCCTTCCTGCCTCTCTCCGTAGCGCGGAGCCGTTCTGTTAAGGAGCTCAGCTCCTTCCCGTTTTAACTTAAACCAAAACACCACAATATGAAGAAACATTTACTCTTAGCATTAGCGCTTCTGCCTGGCGCACTCACCGCCAACGCCGCCATCGACATGTACATGGGCGAGCAGAAGCTGGACATCGACGACACCTACACCTTCAACACCATCTCCGACTACGAGCTGGGTGGATATAAGATCGACCCGGGGCTGTACGTAATCAGCTCCGAAGATACCGAGGCTACCATAACGGCCACATGTACCTCCGGCCAGGAAATACAGATGTGTTGCGGAGATCTATGCACCATCAACACCACGGTGACCAAGGAGGTCGAACTACAGGCCGATCAAAAACTCAACCTGGAGTTTGAATATGTAGACATGAACCTGACGGATCCAGCCGATATGCCCAAGAACATCACTTCTACCATTACCGTAGAGAGTATTAAGGCCCAGTCATATACCATCGTGCTGAATGCCGACGGAAGCGGCATCGCCGCCGTAGTGGATGGCGACCGCAACGTGGCTTACGCCAACGGCGAGCTTGTATACAACGTCAGCAAGCCAGGCACCCTCACCCTGTGCGACGCCAACGGCCGCATCGTGCTCGACGCTGCACTGAGCGGCAACGGCTCGATATCCCTCGCCTACCTCGCCAAGGGCATCTACATCTACCGTCTCGGCCACAGTGCCGGCAAGATTCTGGTTAAATAATAATTAATCAAACCATACAGCAATATGAACAAACTGTCAACACTATTCCTGTCGCTCGGCATGGCTATGGCTACGTCTTTCGGAGCCTCGGCCGACGACTTCACGCTCGGCTATGCCCACGGAGACGACACCGATGCTGTGGCGTTGGAATACTCCAATACTGACGCAGAGGCCAGCGCTGCCATTTACATCACGCCCGATTACGCCAAGACCATGACAGGCGACAATCTGAATGGAGCCACATTCTATGTACGCAGCCGTACGGGTTTCACCAGTGCGAAGCTTTGGGTGCGTGAATCACTGGATGGTCCGAACTTGGCTGAAAGCACGACCCTGGAAATACAGAATCTGTCCTATAACAAATGGAATAACGTAAACTTCTCCGCCCCCTATACCATAGGCGACAAAGGCTTCTACATCGGCATCACCTGGCAGCAGTCGAAGGCCTGTAAGGTAGTGAGCTATATATCCGATCCCTGCCCGGACGCAGCCTGGACAAAGGCTCCCGGCAAGGAATGGAACAATACCGACATCAGGGGCACACTGTGCATTGAGGGTCTGGTAAGCGGTGACAAACGATGCGCCTATGACGCTCAGTTGCTTAACGCCTCGTTTGCCAAGTATTTCCTGCTCAAGGAGGGATTCATCAAGTCCGAGTTCACTGTCTACAATCAGGGCACACAGCCGATCAACGGCCTTACCATCAAGGTTGGCATCGAGGGGCTTGACCCCGTCAGCCTGAATTTCGACAACGATATTCCCGTCGGCCAGAAGGTTATGATTCCAGCTGAGATAAAGCTCCCCATCACCTCAACAGATGCCGGAAACTACAAGATAAACTACGTCAAGATCTCCAAACTTGGCAACGGTACCGACGAATATCTTGCCAACAACGAAATCACTGTCTCAAGCTCATTCCATGTCGTGAATCAGACTTTCACGAAACGGGTTCTTATAGATGAATTCACCGGTGAATGGTGTTCTCAGTGCCCCGGAGCTGCTACCACACTTCACCAGATTCAGGCATTGCCGGAATATGACGGCAGAATAGATGCCCTTTGCCATCATATTATGGACGACCTGGCAATTCCGGAAGTCGAAAGTTTGGCTCTGCTATATAATCTTCCGGCCTTAAACAACGGCATCTACTGCCCTGTATTCGCAGTAGACCGTATTTCTGTCGATAACAATTTCAACGGCACGGCATACACTGCGCCGGTGATTTTAACCAATGTAAATACCACGATGTTTAATCTGCTTAACCAGCAGATTGAAGAATATGCAGTCGTAGGTATTGATATTGATTTCGATACCCCATCTGGAACGGAGACAAGCCTTAAAGTAACCTGCACTGTACAGCGTTCAGCCGATGTCCTGTCTGATAACGGACACATAACGGTATATCTGGTAGAGGACAATGTAAAGCCCGTCAGTCAGGCCGGTGCCGGTTCTACTTACAGACACCAGAATGTTCCGCGTAAAGTTAATTCCGCCTGGGGTGAGCCTATCGTATGGAACGAAGACAACGAATTCACATATACATACGAATTCCCCCTTCAGGATGACAAGGGCAACAAATACAAATTGCAGGATCTGCGTGTGCAGGCTGTGATTACGGAATATGAAACCATGAAATATGGTACAGGCTACACCGTCAACTGGGACAAAGCCCGAGTATACAATACCAATTGCCGTATGGTCGCGCCCGATTACGTTCCCGACTCGGGCATCGAGGACAACCTGATGGACAATACTGCCACTGTCAAGGCCATCTACGACTCTAACGGCGTACAGCACACTGACTATGTAGACGGTATCAATATCGTGGTCATGTCGGACGGCACTACACATAAGATCGTGAAGTAATAAGCTATAAGCAATTAATAATTACATAGACAATACGGAAACCGCCGGGTGTTTGCCCGACGGTTTTTTCATTTATGGATACTGGAGGGGGGACGTCCACGTCGCCCACAGATTGACAATGACTGGGAGGCGGTGTCCTCACCGTCTGTTTATTGACGACGTGGACGTCGTCATTCCAGTCCGGATTATTACAGAATTATCGAAATAATACATTCAAAATAAATCTTTATTTATATTTTGTTGTTGTTATTGATAAATATTACTATATTTGCACCCGTATTGTATAATAATACATCGCGATTAATCCCGATTATCTCGATTAATCCGGATTAATCCCGATTATCTTGATTATCTCGATTAATCAAGATTTAACCCTATTTAACCCGATTAACCCGATTCAATACTATAAACTCTATGGAAAAGAAGAAACGCTACATCCTGGACGAGGACCGGATTCCCCGCCAATGGTACAACATACAGGCGGAGATGCCCAACAAGCCTATGCCGCCGCTGAACCCCGCTACCCATGAACCCCTCAAGCCCGAAGACCTATACCCCATCTTCGCCGAGGAACTGTGCCGGCAGGAACTGAACCAGCAGGATGCCTGGATCGACATCCCCGAGGAAGTGCGCGAGAAATATAAGTTCTACCGTTCCACACCGTTGGTTCGCGCATACGAGCTGGAGAAAGCCTTAGGTACGCCGGCACACATATACTTCAAAAACGAAAGCGTCAGCCCCATGGGTTCGCACAAACTGAACTCGGCAATCCCGCAGGCGTACTATTGCAAGAAGGAGGGTGTGCAAAACGTCACCACCGAGACCGGCGCAGGCCAGTGGGGCGCCTCATTGGCTTACGCCGCAAGCATGTTCGGACTGGAGTCGGCCGTATATCAGGTTAAGATCAGCTACGAACAGAAGCCATACCGCAAGAGTGTGATGCGGGTGTTCGGGTCTCAGGTCACGCCGTCCCCTTCCATGTCCACGCGCGCCGGCAAGGACATACTTACCAAGACGCCCAACCATCAGGGATCGCTCGGAACGGCCATATCCGAGGCCATAGAACTCGCGCGGACCACACCGAACTGCAAATACACATTAGGTTCCGTTCTGAGCCACGTCACGCTGCATCAGACCGTAATCGGTCTTGAAGCCGAGAAACAGATGGAGATGGCCGGCGAGTACCCCGACATCGTGATTGGCTGTTTCGGCGGCGGTTCCAACTTCGGCGGTATCTCGTTTCCCTTCATGCGCCACAGCTTCAGTGGTGAGCGTCACACCCGCTTCATTGCCGCCGAACCGGACTCATGTCCCAAACTGACCCGCGGCGTATTCCGCTATGATTTCGGCGACGAGGCCGGATATACGCCGCTGCTCCCCATGTTCACGTTAGGCCACAACTTCAAGCCGGCCAACATCCATGCAGGAGGTCTGCGTTATCATGGCGCCGGCGTCATCGTGTCGCAGCTGCTTAAGGACGGCCTGATGGAAGCCGTAGACATCCCGCAACTCGAATCGTTCGAGGCCGGCACACTGTTCGCCCGCACCGAGGGAATAGTGCCCGCGCCGGAGTCATGCCATGCCATCGCAGCCACCATCCGCGAGGCCATGAAATGCAAGGAGACCGGCGAGGCGAAAGTGATACTGTTCAACCTCTCCGGCCACGGCCTTATGGACATGATGAGCTATGACAAATACTTCCAGGGCGACCTGCAGAACTACGCCCTTTCAGATGAAGAAATACAGAATAACCTGGCGGAATCTTAATCCGGCAGGATCTTTCTCATTGCAGGCTGCCTTTGGCCAAGCCGCCTTCGCCGGTTTCCTTGTAGAGGGAGGGAAGGTCGTGGCCGGTCTCTTTCATTACGGTCACTAGCTTGTCGAAGCTGACGCGGTGCTCGCCGTCGGAGAAAGAGGCATATATGTTGGCGTCAAGCGCACGTGCTGCGGCGTATGCGTTGCGCTCTATGCAGGGTATCTGCACCAGACCGCACACCGGGTCGCAAGTCATGCCGAGGTGGTGTTCCAGACCCATCTCGGCCGCATACTCTATCTGCGACGGGCTGCCGCCGAACAGCTGGCAGGCTGCCGCCGCGGCCATTGCGCAGGCCACGCCTACCTCGCCCTGACATCCTACCTCAGCACCCGATATCGATGCGTTCTGCTTCACGATATTGCCGATCAGACCGGCGGTGGCCAGCGCGCGCAGCACCTTCATCTCAGGCAGGTTGCGGCTTTTCCATATATGATACAGCACACCGGGCACCACGCCCGAGCTACCGCACGTCGGCGCCGTCACGATCGTGCCGCCCGAGGCGTTCTGTTCGCTGACAGCAAGTGCGTAGGCAAATGTCAGTCCGCGACTGCGCAGGTTGTCGCGGTATCCCTCCGCCTTGACCTGATACTGCGCGGCTTTGCGGCGCAGATTCAGCGGGCCGGGCAGGCGTCCCTCCTGTGCAAGTCCGTCCTCGACGCTCTTTCGCATCACAGCCCATACTTTGCTAAGGTATGGCCAGATATCGGGACCCTCGCATTCCTCCACATATTCCCAGTAGCACTTGCCGGTGCGCTGGCAATAGTCCACTATCTCCGACATCTTGTTGATGCCGTATATCTCGGGCGATTCGGCCGATTCGGGGTCTCCTTCTATCTTGATGGCACCGCCTCCCACACTATATATGGTCAGTTCCGACACCTGCCCACCCTCGCGGTCGTACGCCTTGAACGTCATGGCGTTGGGATGGTAAGGCAGGAACGTCTCAGGACGCCACACTATCTCTATGTCGTGTCCGTGTTCCTTAAATACATTTATTATGGCATCGTCGGTCATGTGTCCCTTGCCGGTAGCAGCGAGGCTGCCGTATAGAGTCACCTCGAAACGCACCGCAGATTCTGGCACACGCTTCAGAAACTCCTGCGCGGCCGACTGGGGGCCCATCGTGTGGGACGACGACGGCCCTTTGCCGATTTTGTACAGTTCTTTTATGGATTTCATGCTGAAATGAAGGTTGGATTATGAACTTGGAGCGGAGCTCCTTACGGAAACGGCTCCGCGCGAATATTAAAGGATGGGAATATTAAAGGCCGAGATATTAAGGGCCGGGAATGTTAAAGGCTGATGAGCTACAATAAGCCGGCTATGAATACAATCAGGATTCCGACCGGGGCTATGTAGCGCATACAGAAGGTGATGCTGTCGAACAGCCACTTCGACACATTCGAATTGCCGCGCATCTGCTCTACGTAAGTGCTTTTCTTCATCTTCCAGCCCGTGAACACGCACACTCCCATGCCGCCTAACGGCATCAGCACGTTGCTCGATATGAAATCAAACAGGTTGAACAGATTCAGGCCCTGCAGCGGACCGAACGAGAGTGAGCAAAGTATGGCCAATACCAACGATAAGCCGGTCACGGCCATGGTGCTCTTGAACCGGCTCATGCCGAATTCGTCGCACAGGAACGCCACCACAATCTCGCTTACGGATATGATTGACGTAAGCGAAGCCAACGCCAACAGCACGAAGAAGAAGAAACTCCACACGCTGCCGCCCGGCATATTATGGAATATGTTGGGCAATACCTCGAACACCAATGTCGGCCCCTCCGCAGGTGACATTCCGAAGCTGAACACCGCCGGGAAGATGATGACGCCTGCCATAATGGCCACCAATGTATCAAGGGCAGCTATCTGGAGCGAAGTCTTCATCAACGGAGTGCTGTCGCTGAAATAGCTGGAATAAGTCACCAGACACCCCATGCCTAAGGAAAGGGAGAAGAATGCCTGCCCCATCGCACCGAGCACCACATCGGCCGTAAGTTTGCTGAAATCGGGCTTGAACAGGAATGTCAGACCATCAGCCGCGCCCGGCATCATCAGCGAGTTGACGCAGAAGGCTATCAATATGACGAACAGCAGCGGCATCAGGATGTTGCTGACACGCTCTATCCCTTTTACTACCCCGCCTATCATCACCAGAGCATTGATGACCAGGAACACCACGGCCCACAGCACCGAACGCCAGCCGCTGACAAACGACTGGAACTGCGCGTGGCGCTCCGTATTGGGCGTGTCCTTGAACAGCCCCGTCACGGAGTCAACGATATATTCCAGCGTCCATCCCGCCACCACGGCATAAAAGGCCAGGATCATGAAGGCGGCCAGTATGGCGGCATAGCCTAAGAAATCCCAGTGCTTATTGCCTGTGATCCGGCGGAACGACCCCGGCATTCCCTTGCGGCTGCTGCGCCCCAGGCTGAACTCGGCGCAGATGGCCGGCACGCCCAACAGGAACACGAAGCCGATGTACACTATCAGGAACGCGGCACCACCTCCGGTGCCGCATTCGTAAGGAAATCTCCATATATTGCCCAGTCCCACGGCCGATCCGACCGTGGCGGCGAGCACACCTAATTTCGTACCGAATTGCGCTCTTGCTTTCTCCATATATTCAATTTACGATCCGGGCCATCGGTCAGGATGGAACGGATCACCAGTTATCGGTGCGGAACGGCACCAGAGGCAGGTAGTTGTCGCCCACTACGTTTCCAAGCTGGAAATCCTTCCAGCAGTAGCGCACGGCCACCGGCTCGGCCACTTCCGAACTCGAGACTATCAATGTATTCTTCTGGCCGTCCTGACGCACATTGTCGGCGGGATGAAATACCTTGTCGGCGCCGGCCACCTCAAATCCCTTTATATCGCAGTTGGGCGATATGATGTCGTTGTTCAGCTCTATGTCAACCCATACTTCGTTGCCCTTCACGGTGTGGCTCTTGTACTTGGGGCTGACGCAGGGGAACATGGTCTGGCCGTAAGTCTTGTTCAGTATCAGGTCGGCCATTCGGTCGCCTACCACCTTCTTGTCGCTGGGGTGCACGTTGAAACGCTCATACTCCACGGCGGCGTCGTTGGTACAGATTATGCCGCTGTTTGGAATCAGTTCGCAGGCATCCCACTGGGCCTTGCGCAGCTTCGGACCCTCGGCCGTCTTCATGCTCCAGTCGAAGGCGTATGGAGCAAGTTCCACCTGATAGAAAGGAATGTCGCCCAAACCGATCTTCTCGCGCCAGTCCTTCACCATATTTGCCAGACGCTGAGCGTAGACGTCGTCGTGGCCCACGTTGCTGCAACCCTGATACCACATTATACCCTTATAGGTGTAGTCCTTGATGGGCATGAACATGGCATTGTAGGCCAGCAGCGGACGCATATAATGTTCCATCGGTTCCACATCCTTGGGATCGAGGCTTACGTCGGGATAGGTCTCCAAAATCTCGCGGGGCGTCCAGCTCTCGACGCGGGCTCCGCCGTAAGCCGCGCTCACGATACCTATGGGCACCTGCAGCACGTCGGTCATCCGCTTGGCGGCATGCCAGGCCAGGGCGCTGTAGTCGGGCGACGTGGCGGGCGAAGGCACCGTCCAGCGTGCGGCCACCGTATCCATCGGCGTGTAACTCTGGACCAGCGGCAGGGTCATGAAGCGTATCTTGTCCTTCCAGTTGCCGGAGTGGGCCACTTCCTCGTAGCCCCCCTTGATGGGACATCCCCAGTAGCCGCGCAGGGGCATCTGCATGTTCGACTGTCCTGAAGCAAGCCATACCTCGCCCACCAGCACGTTATTAAGCGTCAGGGGCTCGCCGTCGCTCAGCACGATACTGTAAGGTGTATAGCCTCCCTTGGGAGTCTCGACCTCGACAATCCATTTGCCCTGCTTGTCAGCCTTCGTTTCGTAAGTCTTGTTGTTCCAGCTCGGCGTGGCCGTGACTTTGGCGCCGGCCTTGGCTTTGCCGAACAGACGCGCCTTCGTGTTCTGCTGAAGAACCATGTTGTCGCTTATAGGCGAGCCCGGCTGAACCTTCGCCACCATCGGCATTCCGCACAACAGCGCGGCAAGAATCATCGAAATCCGTTTCATATCTCTGTTTTTCTATTCGTATTAAGTTAATGAAGTTGTTTTCTCAAACGAATTTACAAATTTATTCAATTTTCGGCAAAGATGTTCATAATATGTTATAAAAAAGACAAAAAGGTATTATTATATCTTAAGGCATCGTTCCTAAATATTGGGATTTAATTCGTAACTTTGCACAAAATGACACACGGCATCCCGCGCGGGATGTCATCATATCAACTACAATAACGACATGAAAAAACTCACCTGCGGAATGCTTATGGCCGGAATCATGGTCACAGGCGCGTCCGCGCACGCCGAACTGGTCATCAACGAACTGATGCAGAGCAACATCGACTGCATCATGGACGACCTCAAGGAATTTCCCGACTCTTGGGTGGAACTATACAACGCCGGTACCGAAAGCGTCAACCTTTCGGACTATGCCCTGTCTGTATCGTCCAAGGAGAAAAAAGCATATAAGCTGCCGTCGCGCACGGTGGCCCCGGGCCAGTACGTCGTGGTGTACTGCGACAAGGAGGAGAAGGACCTTCACGCATCATTCCGCCTCGAATCGGGCAAGGACGGCGAACTGTATCTCTGGAAGAACGGCACCGTAATAGAACAATACACCGGCATGAAGAAGATGCCGGCCCCCAACGTGGCCTACGGACGCGAGACCGACGGCGCCGACACGTGGGGATACCAGCTCACTCCCACTCCGGGCAAAGCCAACTGCGGCAGGATTTCCAAAGAGGTGCTCGGCGACCCTGTGTTTTCCAAGGCAGGGCATGTTGCAAAGACCACATTCGCGCTCGAGCTGTCGTTGCCCGAGGACGCCCCTGCCGGCACTCAGATACGCTACACCCTCGACGGCACCGAGCCGACTGTCAATTCCACGCTTTACACTAAGACACTGGCCATAGACGACACCAAGACAGTACGCGCCGCCCTGTTCAAGGATGGTGCCATCACGCCGCGTTCCGTCACCAACAGCTACATATTCCTTGGCCGCGACATGACGCTGCCCGTCGTGTCGCTCGTTACGGACAGGAATTATTTTTACAGCAACAACCTCGGCATATATAATGAAAACAACAACGGCGCGAATGCCCGCAACGACTGGCGCCGGCCCGTCAATATGGAGGTTTTCTGGCAACCGGAAACCGAAAGCGTCATAAATCAGCTGTGCGAAACCCGCGTCAAGGGCGGTGCCTCGCGTGGAAACGCGCTGAAGTCGCTGGTGATGTATGCCAACAAGCGGTTCGGCACCAAGCGATTCGAATATGAATTCTTTCCCGAGGATGCCGCCGGGCTGACCGACTGGAAGTCGATCGAGCTGCGCAACGCCGGCAACGACTTCGACTACCTCTACCTGCGCGACGCGCTGATTCAGCGCAACATGGGACGCCGCGCCGACCTGGACTGGCAGCCCTGGCAGCCGGCCATCGTACTCATCAACGGCGAATACAAAGGCATCCTTAACCTGCGTCCGCGGTCGAACGAGGACTTTGTCTACACGTTCTACGACGGTCTGGAGGACGTGACCGTAGTGGAGAACTGGTGGGAACTCAAGGAAGGCGAGCAGTCGCAGCTCGATGCATTCAAGGCATTCTACGAGGCGCACGGACATACGTACGAGGAATTCGACGCCGTGATGGACGTCAGCGAGTTCTGCAATCTGATGATAGTGGAATCTTTCCATAACAACCTTGACTTCCCGGGCAACAACATCGAGATGTGGCGTCCCATAGCCGACGGAGGCCGCTGGCGCTGGATCGTCAAGGACACCGACTTCGGCATGGGGCTTTACGGCAGGGCATCCAACTATAAATACCTCAACTGGCTGTACGACCACAATTTCGACCCCGACAACAGCTGGGCTAACAATTACGACCACACACGCCTGTTCCGGCGCCTGATGGACATTGATCGTTTCAAGAACATGTTCATCGACCGTTTCGCCGTGTATATGGGCGACTTCCTGAACGGCACGGTCCTCTCGTCCGACCTGGACGACATGACAGCCGTGATCAAGTCCGAGTACAAGCACCACCGCAAGCTGTTCAACGAATGGTGGCCCAACTACGACGAGGAAGTGAGCAACGCCAAGAAATGGGCGCGCGAACGCACCACATTCTTCTACAACCATCTTGCCGACTATCTGAAGTTAGGCAAAGCGGTGCCCGTTACCGTGGACAAAGGTCGCTCGGATGATATAAAGATCACGATGAACGACGTTCCTCTGAGTGGACGCTCGTTTGATGGAAAGTTTTTCGTCAACCGTAAGCTGACACTGACGGGCCATAGCGACGATCCGGACCATGCCGTTACCGGATGGCGCATACATGCCGCGGGCGCCCAGCAGCAGGATGTGGAACTTGCCGGCGCGTCGGTGGAATACACAATTCCCGTATCGGCCACTTCCGTAACCATAACCACTGTGGCAGGCGACGGCAGCGGCATCAACGAAGTGACTTCCGAGGAGTTCGACATGTCGGCTCCCTATGAGGTATATTCCATATCGGGCGCACGCCTTGACGGACTTGATGCCCTGCCGACAGGGCTTTATATCCTGAAGCAGGGCACCAAATCGAAAAAGGTCATAAAGAATTAAAACGGCCTGCCGCCTCCGGGCGGCGGTCCCATCGGAGGTCTGCCCCCGCCGCGTCCTTCGCGACCGGGAGGCGGTCCGGGATGCCCGTCGAAATCGGCGGGCATTTCCTGTGTCCGCTTCTTGTTCTTCATCGTATTGAACGTGTACAATACGCTGAACATGACGTAGCGCGTCAGGTCGTTGTAACGCGAGTCAACAATCTGGTTGGCGCTGATGCTGCGGCTCACGTTCTTTTTCATACCTAACAGGTCGTAGGCACGCACGCTGAATGTCAGACTCTTGTCCCTGAGGATACTGTATGATGCCTCGGCGTTCCACAGCCACGAGTCGTTGTCGAATCCTGCCGTGAATCCGGTGGAACGGTCAAAGCTCAGGTCGGTGGAGAGGGAGAGTCCGAACGGCAGCGTCAGCTGTGCGTCGGCGTTGAAGCCGTAAGTGTGCGTGTATTGGTTCTTCTGTAGCTTCAGAGTGTTGGCGGTCATGCCGAACGAATAGGTAGGATTCACCGACATCTGGAACACGTCGCAGCTGTATGTCACTCCGAGTCGTGGAGTCAGGTTGAGATTGCTGGTACGGTTGAAATCGCCGTTGATATATCCGGCGTTCGACGCGTAGCGGGCCATCATATTGACCGAATAACGCCAGTGGCGGTTGGTGAAAGGCTGATTTATCATGACACCGGTGAACATGTTCATGTTGCCGTTGGCGTTTGCATAGCGGGTGGTGCGCGCACCGGTGGTGGGATCGGTGGTGGTGTTGGCCACGATCACGTTGGTGGCGTACTGGGCATGAAGCATGCACATCAGCGACCGCTGGGCATCCTGGTTATAGTTGTTGTAATGGAAATTGAGCGACTGCGTGAATGTCGGCTTCAGGTCCGGGTTACCGATGGTGATGTTCAGCGGGTTTGACACATCGGCCACAGGCTGCAGCTGCGACATGGAGGGCTGCGACGTGCGGGCGTTGTAGCGCAGCATCATCGACTCGGTCTTTGAGAACTTGAGCCGCAGCCGGGCGTAAGGAGCGAAGTTCCACACGGTGCGCTGCGGAATGTTCCGCTCCGAATTTATCAGGTCGGTGCTCTTGCTGCTGGAGGGCGTGACTGCCAGACCCACTTCAAGATTGAGCTTCTTGTTCACCTTCTTATATCCCAACTTGAGCTGATGGTTTATGAACCGGTTGCGGAAACTGTTTGACACATCCGGATTGAACACACCGTCGGCGGGAACGCCTCCCAACGCCTCGGGTATGAAATTCTCGGGATCGTCGGGAAGTCCGATGTCGTATGTCGATTTGTCGGAATTATTGAAACGCATCTGTATGCGGTATTCGGCCTGCAGGAAGTTGCCTTTGGCCACGTCGCCGAGTGGTTCGGTCCATGTGGCCGTACCGGTCACGTTATTGCTCCATTCATGGTCGCGGATGAACTGGTACAGCGTCTCGGACTCCTCGTTTTCCATATAATACAGGATGTCGTTCCACGATGTGGTGCGCTGGCGCGTGTCCGAGAAATTGTACTGCGCGCGCAGGCTGAACGAACGACCCTGATGCAACTTGAACTTATGGTTATAGATCAGGTCGCCCGAGGCGTTCCAGCTCGTACCCTTGTTGAACTTGATGTTGTTGTTACGGTTCACCAGGCTTTTCAGCATGTCGCCGGCCCGAAGGGTGGATGTGTCGGTCATCTCGGTATTGCGTATATTAAGCGAGAAGTTGGGCCGGAAGTCAAGGGTGTTGTAATCGTCTATCTTCCACTCCATGCGGAAGTTGGCGTTGACGTTGTGTCCACGGTCGCGCGACTTGGTGCCTTGCGACTTGGTGCTGATGGAGTCGGGAAACAGATATTGCGTCTCGGTGCGCGAATCGACCTTGCTGTCGGAATGGCTGTAGAACACGTTGCCGCCGATGCGGAACTTCTCGGTCTTGCCTAAGTTGAAATTTATGCCGAACCGCTGCGAGTCCGTGATGCCCCCCTGCGGGCCGAAGCTGCGGAACCGTCCCCGCCCTCCGTCCATGAAACCGAGGTCGTTGATGTTGTTGGCGCCGCCAACAATTGATATCTGGTTGTTGTCGGTGAATGTGGAAATATTGAAGCTGCCGTTATACCTGTTGTCGGTGCCGTAGCCGGCCTGCACGGTGCCGAACCAGCCGTTTTTCATCGACTTCTTTACCGTCAGGTTAATCACCGTCTCCTCCTCGCCGTCGTCCACGCCGGTGAGTCGCGAGAAGTCGCTTTTACGGTCCACCACCTGCACCTTGTCCACCAGTTCGGAGGGGAGGTTCTTGGTTGCCATCTTGGTGTCCTCGCCGAAGAATTCCTTGCCGTCCACCAGCACCTTGGTCACGCTCTTGCCGTTGGACGTGATCTTACCGTCGCTGCCCACCTCCACTCCGGGCAGTTTCTTCAGCAGGTCCTCGACGGTGGCGTTCTGCATGGTGCGGTATGAGCCGGCGTTGAACTCCAGCGTGTCCTGCTTGGCCACTACCGCCGCCTTTGTCGCCGTTATGACGGCTTCCTTGAGGGTGACCGACGCCTCTGTCAGCTTGATTTCGCCGGCATCGTATTGTTGGTCGGAATCCGTGAGGCGGACGGTCTTGTACACAGGATCCATTCCCACCATCGACACCTTGATGGAATATAATCCCGGCTCCACCGATTTGATTTGAAACTTCCCGTCTGCGTCAGCCGTAACTACATCTACGGGAATACTGTCGTTGCCTGTCGTCAGGGATATCGATGCACCGGTCAACGGCTCTCCCCCCTCATCCTTGACGTTTCCCGTTACCACCGCACCGTACATGGCAACGGCGCAGAAACAACATAATGTAATTGATATTATTGACCTTTTCATAATCTTGCCTAAATCAATTATTCTGACTTAATTATCGCATAAAAGGTTTATAAACGGGCAATAATAAAAAATGTTAATGGATATTCACATATAAAGTTAACATTTAGTATTGCAAACGTTTCTTAACTCCGGGTTGTTGTAATGTCAAATGGAAATCAATATCAATTACCAGAATATGAAAGCACATTACTTAATGCTGGGACTGGGACTGGTCGCGTTAATGGCCTCCTGTTCCCACGACTCGAAAGACGAGCCTGTAAGATCCGACAAAGCCATCACATTCACGGCCGCTGTTCCCCAGTCGGCCTACCGTTCGCTGGATGACGCTGTCACGACTACAGGTTCAATCAACACATTCCGCGTATACGGTTTTGTCGAGGGTTACGAGACCCCTTACATGAACGGCGTGGAGGTAGTTAAGAACAACGGCGTCTGGGGTTACAGCCCGATGCAGTTCTGGCCTGTCGGCAAGACCATGAACTTCTACTCCATCAGTCCGGCCATAGTCACTGACCCGGCCGCCGCCGACAATATCGGCATGGACTCATCCAAGCCCGATATACCGAACTTCAAGAACACGTTCCAGACCGACCTCCTCTATGGTGTCAACATGGGACTGACCGACGCAAGCTCGTCGCAGGTCAAGATCAACTTCCGTCACGCCTTGGCCCGTGTGGACTTCCTGTTCAAGAGCAAGGAGGGGCAGTCCATAGTGTTCAAGGCCGACGATATCGAACTGGTCAACATCTGCAACACGGGTGACTTCAAGTTCCCGCGCACCTCAACCACCGATTCCGATATCGAGGTATCCGTAGGCAAATGGGCGGCAAAAGACAAGGGTAACATGACCTTGAACTCCACGCCCTCCGACTTCATCGGCAAAGCTCCCGTTCAGCTGATGTCGGACAACAACCAGTTCGTGATTCCGCAGGACATATCAATGGCTTCGGAGACTAACACCGGCGGCATGTACCTGCGTGTACACGGCACTATCTATGACGAGGCGTCGAAATTGCAGACATGGCCCCTGACCGGAGCCGCTTCAGACATCTATGTGCCGATCAACACTAAGGATGGCAAATTCAAACCCGGCTACCGCTACGTATTTACCGTAAGCATCGGCCAGCCCAACAACGAGGGATGGATCCAGTTCGACCAGAACGTAACAGTGGACGAATACGGCAACTCGGATGAATCCGCCGAAAACAAGTAACTGATTACTTACCCCCAATACATCTGCCTTCCCGCGCAGTGATGCCGGGAAGGCAACCAATTGATAAAAAAGAGGGTGCGGAATGCGTCATGAAATTATGTCGAGCCATATTGCCATTATTGGTGGTCTTGCTTCCGGGATGCGATTCCGGACATCCGGACGTGCCTGAGCCTCCGGACGGCGAGCCTATTGCCTTTGACATAACTCCGTCAACCGGATCGACAGTACAGGATTCCACCGGCATAATCACCACCCGCAACATTTCCGAATTCCTGGTCTGCGCTTATGAAGCCACGGGAGGACGTCCCATCCTGATGAACAATGTGCTTGTGACCCGCACCGGCCGCAATTCTTGGACATATCCCGACCAGATAAAATGGCCGGAAGTACCCCTGAACTTCGAGGCCGTCACCCCCACCGACGTCAAGATCTCAATTAACGCCTGGGACTATCCGTCGTCTGTGAGTCTGCGGACATACAGCAATGTAAACGGCGTCGAAACGCCTGACGCCACACGCGACTACTGCATATCCGTGCGCCGTGATGCCGTGAAAGGCGACGGGAAGCTGCGCCTCAACTTCGGGCACTGCATGGCCCGCGTGGCCGTGGACATTGCCGCCGACATACCATATACCACCGTCATAGTCAAGGAAATAACCATGTACCGTATGAGCCGCGGAGGAGACTTTCATCTGCCCAAGACCACTACCGCACCCGGCGCGGAACGTGGCGCGCTCGACAATTGCTGGACCGGCTGGGCATTGGAACAGAAAAGCATTCAGATACCCTATTTTCAGGCTGAAGACGGCAAGGAGGTGCCGATCACTTCAACTCCGGTATCGCTCAACAATAAGAACAATTTCTTCTACGTGCCGATTATCTTCGACCCGTTGTCTACTCATGAAGGTAACATCGACGGTTCGGCAATCCGTGTGCTGTGCCAGTTCACCCGCACCTCCGACGGCACATTGCTGTGGCCCGACAAAAACACCCCCTATCAACTGCTGCCTCAGAGCGGCTCAAAATACGCCTACATATTCTTCCCGCTGCAGAACAGGAATACCGGTCATCTGCGCTGGCAGACGGGCGTAAGCTATCATTACACCGTCACCATTCGCACGCAGGGTGCATTGCCTTCAGCTCAATCGGAAATACAAAAAAAGTCGTCGCCACAGTCGCTCCATTCGGGAACGGACCGTAGCAACGACATCAGTGTGGTTGAGACCGACTGGAACTGAATTACTTTCCAGCTTTTATGTTTACTTACCGGCCTTTATGTTTGCGGTAGCCGTCTGCAGGTTCGGAGATGTAGCCTTTACCGAAATCTGACCGGCCTTCCCGTCGCTCTGCACTATCAGCATCGCCTTTCCGTAGAAAGCCTTGCGCCTGTCGCTCTTGAAACGCTCCATCGACGTGGGCGACCCGTTGTCGACACCTACATTGCGACCGGCACCGGTCACTTCAAAAGTCACCTCGTTGTCGGCCCACGGACACAGGTTGCCATCCTTGTCAAGTATCTCTACAAGCACATAGCTCAGGTCCGAGCCGTCTGCCTTTATCGCGTTGCGGTCCGGGGTGAGACGTACCTGATACGGGTCGCCGGCGGTCTTCACAGTACGGCGCGCCACTTCCTTGCCGTCCTTGCGGCTTACCACCGTCACTTCGCCCGGCACATACTTCACACGCCACATCACGTGATATTTGTCCTTGGGCATAGTCCGGACGCCCTGCGACTCGCCGTTTACGAACAGCTCGGCCTCGTCGGCGTTGTTGTAGTAAGCCCACATATCCACATCCTGGCCATCCTTCCAGTTCCAGTGCGGGAACAGGTGCAGCACCGTCTTGTCCGGACGCCACTGGCTCTGATACATATAGTACACATCCTTGGGGATGCCGGCTAAGTCGACGATGCCGAAGTACGAGCTTCGGGCCGGGAATCCGTAAGGAGTGGGCTCGCCTATATAGTCGAAGCCGGTCCATACGAACTGGCCCATGATGAAGTCGTTGTTCTGCACGTCATACATCGACTTCTCATGAGTCGAACCCCAGGGCACATGATTGTTGTCGTAGCTGGAGCATTCCAGCACCTCGCGGCTGAAGGGCTTGTCCCAGCGCTCGGGCCAGATGTACATCGTGTCGGAAGGCATGATGTATGCGCCGCGGGTCATCAGGCCCGACACGCTTTCGGTCACGATGAACGGCTTGCCGGGGAAGTTCTTGGGAACATCCTGGAAGCAATAGTCGTGATAGTTGTAACCGATTATATCAAGGGCGTTGGAGCGGAACAGATGGTTGCCCGGATCAGGCTCGTTGCAACCTGCCGTAATGCAGCGCGTGGAGTCGAGCGAACGGGTCAGGTCGGCTAATTTCTTGGTCAGCATGGAATTAACCGACATGCCGGAATCGGCGTGTGCCAGCATATCCTTGCTGTGTCCGAAGTTCAGTATCAGGTTGGCTTCCTCCAGACTGAGTGTATCGGCGTCGGCGCTGCTCCACTGCTCCAGCACCTCGTTGCCGATGCTCCACTGTATCACGGATGGATGGTTGCGGTCGCGCTTCATCTGGTCGGTCAGGTCGCGCTCGTGCCATTCGTCGAAGTAGTTGGAATAGTCGTACTGCGTCTTGCGGCGGCGCCACATGTCGAAGAACTCATCCTGCACCATCAGGCCCATGCTGTCGCACAGGGCCAACAGCTCGGGTGCCGGAGGATTGTGGGTGGTCCGGATGGCGTTCACACCCATCTCCTTCATGATCTGCAGCTGACGCTCGATGGCGCGGCGGTTCACCACGGCTCCGAGCGCGCCCGCATCATGGTGCAGGCATACGCCGTTTATCTTCATGGCCGAGTCGTTGAGGAAGAATCCTTTGCCGGCGTCATAGCGCAGGTTACGGAATCCGGTGGTGGTCTCCACGCGGTCCAGCACCTTCCCTTTCTCCTCTATCTCCGTGTGAACCGTATACAGGTTGGGATTGTCCACACTCCACAGTTTCGGATTGTCGAATGCCAGAGTCTGCTCACAGTCGCGCGTCTCCCCTTTCTTCAATATAAGCGGCGACCGGTTCCCGGCCACGATACGGCCGTTCGGTCCTATCAGCATGGTTACTACACTCAGCACTGCCGGTTTCTTGCCCGTGTTGGACACGGTTGTGGTCAGTTTCACCTTGGCACTCTGCTTCGATATGTCGAAAGGAATCACGTGCTGGCCCCATAGCGGCACATGTATCGCGCTGCGCTCGCGCATCCACACATTGCGGTAGATGCCGCAGCCGGAATACCAGCGCGAATTCGGTTGCCTGGAATTGTCCACCTTCACCGACAGTACGTTCTCACCTTCCCTGATGTATGGCGTCAGGTCGTAGCTGAACGAGGCATAGCCGTAGGGCCGCGTACCGAGCAGATGACCGTTGATCCGTACGGACGCGTTCATAAACGCACCGTCGAAGTCAATGAACAGCCGCTTGTCGCCACGGTTCTTGCCGGCCGTAAACGTCTTGGTATAATATCCGATGCCGCCGGGCAATGCGCCGCCTCCGGCTCCCGATGGATTGTCGGCACTGAAATCTCCTTCTATCGCCCAGTCGTGAGGCAGGTCAAGCTGACGCCAGTTTACCGAGTCGAGCGAAAACCGCCACCCCTTGTTGAAGTTGGTGCGGTATGTGTTAGCCTCAGCAGCCGAACTCCCCGTCGCGAGGAATCCGGCCGCAATAAGACTCAGAATTGTTCTTCTGATTTGCATGAATAAACGTGTGTTTTTAAATCTTAACTATCCAATATACACTTTCAGTATTATGTCATTGTATCGGGAATGAAAGAGGCCGTCAAAGCCTTACGACCGCTTTCCTACCGTTGTAGTTCACGAGCTTGCCCTTGGCCTTGATGGCGTCTGCCACGGGATGGGCGGCATCTACCTTCACGATGTTGAACTTGCGGTCGGACTGCATTCCGGGGAAGCTGCCCTCGCGGTCGGCTATGGTAAGTTCGTTGGTCTTGTCGTTGTATTCCAGACGTATCTTGCTGAAAGCACCTTTCTCGTAGTTATAGTTGGTGCCTTCGTCCTCGTAGATGGTGAAGTCGCCGTCACGTCCGCCGTAAACCACGATGGTCACGGGTTCGTCGCTTTTCTGTGCGGCATACTGTATGTCGCCGCCGGCAGGTACTATCGAACCGCCGCGTACGAACAGCGGCATCGTCTCGTAGGGAGCGTCTACCTTCAGCGTCCGGCCACCCTTGATGGCTTTGCCGGTATAGAAATCATACCAGGTCTCGCCGGCGGGGAAGTAAACCTCGCGGTCGCGTGCGCCGTATTTGTAGACAGGAGCCACCAGGAAGGCGGGACCGAACATGTACTGATCCTTCAGGTTGCGCGTGTTCAGGTCGGAGGTGAAGTCCATCACCATCGGGCGCATGATGGTGTAGTCGTCGAAATATGTCTTGCCGGCCAGCGAATAGATGTAAGGCATCAGGTTGTAGCGCAGCTTGGTATATTTCACGATGCTGTTGTAAGCTGGATGATCCTCGGGAGCGATGTTGTAGACCTCGCGGAAGGGCCACTGGCCGTGTGCGCGGAACAGGGGTGCGAACGCTCCGAACTGATACCAGCGTGTGTTGAGCTCACGCCATTCCTTCAGGTCGTCGTTCTCCTCGCCGGCCTCCAGGTATTTGGCCGCACCCTTCACGTAACGGTCCTCGACGCAGAATCCGCCGATGTCCATGGTCCAGTAGGGAACGCCGCTCATGGCGAAGTTAAGTCCGGCGGCAATCTGCGCCTCCATGTCCTCCCAGCGTGTGCCGATGTCGCCGCTCCAGGTGGCGGTGCTGTACCGCTGCTGGCCTGAGAAACCGGAACGTGTCAGCAGGAACACGCGCTTGTCGGGATCCACGCCGCGCTGTCCGTCGTAGATGGCCTCGGCGTTCATCAGCGCGTATGCGTTGAAGTATTTGTCGGCCGGGCCGGCGTATGTGGGATTCATCAGATCCTTGCGGTATTCGATGTCGATGCAGTCGCGCACGTTGGGCTCGCTGGCGTCCATCCACCATGCGTCGATGCCTAAGGGCATGTAATGGTCGTTCATCTGACTCCAGAACAGCTTGCGTGCGTCGGGATTGTATGCGTCGTAGAAGCTGCCGAGATAGCCGGGGCCTACCCAGTCGCGGATCGAATCACGTACGGCACCCTGGTACATCCAGCTGTTTTTGTCAAATTCCTTGTAATGGTCGGTGGTGACGTAGAACTTGGGCCATACCGATACCATCACGTGTGCGTTCATGTCGTGGATGGAGTCTACCATCCCCTTGGGATCGGGGAAACGCTCCTTGTCGAACTCGTGGCTTCCCCACGAATCCTGCTTCCAGTGCAGCCAGTCGATCACCACGTTGTCAATGGGGATGTTGCGCTTGCGGAATTCGCTTACGGTACCCAACACCTCGTCGCGGGTGTTGTATTTCTCGCGGCTCTGCCAGTAACCCATGGCCCAGTTCGGCATAATCGGGGCCTTGCCCGTCAGCGTGCGGTAGCCGGCTATGATGTCGTCCATGTCCTTGCCATAGATGAAGTAATAGTCTATCATGTCCTGCATCTGGCCCCACCACGACAGCTGCTCGCCGTCCTTGACGGGTGCGTAGACGCGCAGTCCGCAGTATGCCACCGATCCGTTGGGCTCCCACTCTATCTTGACGGGCACCTTCTTGCCGGCCTGCAGGTTGACCTGGAACTTATAGCTGTTCGGGTTCCATGCCGTGCGCCAGCGAGTGTCGACCACCTTCTTGCCGTCGATGTATATGGTCTGATAGCCGGAATAATACATGATGAACTTGTAGAGACCGGTCTCCGACGGCTCGATGTAACCTTCGTAAGTCACGTTCGAGCCGGCATAGTCGAAGTTCTGGGGCAGGTTGATGACATGAGCCAGGTCGCCGCGAATCAGATTCTCAAAATAAATCTTCGGTTCCTGACGCACCATCGTCTTGCCTTCCTTGTCGATGTATGTGCCGGTCAGCGTGCCTTCCTTACCCTCCTTGTTATAGAGCTTGAACACCTCGCCGAGCTGGCTGTAGTCGTTGGGATTGCCCCAGCGGCACAGCGAATAGCTGTCCCACAGCAGACCGTAGTTGTCGGTGGAAACCACGAACGGAACGGACACCTTGGTGTTGTACTGGAACAGTTCCTCGTTCTTGTCCTTGTAGTTGAACTCGTTGGCCTGATGCTGACCGAGTCCGTATATGCCCTCGTCGGGATTCAGCGACTCCCATGTCTGCCGGACGCTATAACCCTTCACTCCGTCGGTGACGCGGGGAGTGAACGTGCGGCCGTTCTGATTCTCCACCAGCAGTTCCTTGCCGTTGTGGTCGTAGAACTTCACCTGGCCGTTCTTCTCGTTGATCACGGCCTTGATCCGGCTGGTGGCAACCTCCACAACGCCCTTCTTCTCGGTCACGGTGAACTGGGGGTTGTTGGCGTTGCCCTGGAACTTAGGAAGCACCACAAGCGAGGAGTCTGCCTTGAACTCCTGTTCGGGAGTGGCGGACACGCGCATTATCTTGTCGTTGATGACGCGGACGCGCACCTTGGCGTCGGGTGCGGTCACCACTACACCGTCTTTCAGCCGTTCGTAGCCGGCCTTCTTTGCCCATACCGATGCCGGAATGAGGAGCGATCCCATCACCAGCACGCCTGCAAGCAAGTTGATATTATTTATTTTCATCTATCGGGAATGTTTTGTGTTAGTTCTTTTAAGGTCGACTGTAAAGTATGTGTGTTATGTTGACTGTAAAATGTGTATGTTAAGGTTCACTGTCAGTTCAAAACAATCAGTGCCGAAACTATCCGGTTCCGACACTGCAAAATTAACTTAATATTTATCCCGAATCAATCAAATATGTTGACTGGTTATTAACACGATGTTAATATACATCACCCGATGTTTCCCAATAAGGCATAATTTGTTAAATTAACATACTCACTTGCCTAATTTATCCTGATATTCCTTAGGTGTCACGCCATATTCTTCCTTGAAGTATTTGGAAAAATACTTGGGGTTGTTGAAGCCGAGCTGGAATGCGATTTCCGATACGTTCATCTGCGATTCGCGCAGATACTGTGCCGCGCGTTTCAACCGAAGCACCCGTATGAATTCCACCGGCGACTTGCCTGTAAGCGCCACTAACTTCTTGTACAGATGCACACGGCTCATGCCCAACTCACGGCTCATTTCCTCCACGGTCAGTTCCGGTCGCGACATATTTTCCTCAACATACTTCACTGCCTTGCTTACCAGCTGCTCGTCGAGCGAGGTGATCTCTATCTCGGAAGGAGTCGGTTCGATGTACGAACGTTTCACACCTCCGCGCTTCAGTCCCACCAGACGTTTTATCTTCAATGCCAGCACCCTGTTGTTGAACGGCTTGGTGACATAGTCGTCCGCTCCGAGGCTCAGTCCCTCCAATACAGACGACACGTCCTGCTTGGCCGTAAGCATTATCACCGGAATGTCCTGGGTGGCCTTTTTCGACTTCAATTCGCGCGTCAGTTTTATGCCATCCATCACCGGCATCATTATGTCGGTCACTATCAGGTCGTAATCCTTACGTTTCGTCATTTCCAGGGCCTCCATGCCATCCGATGCGGTATCGACATCGTACGTGCCTGAGAATTCATCCTTCAGGAAGGTTGTCAGGTCCTTGTTGTCGTCCACAAACAGCACGGAGGGTCTGTCCGACCTCTCTGCTGCGGATACCGTTGCGTCCGGGTCTGCCCCGGCGCCTGCCGGAGCATTCACTGTAGCCTCGCTTTCATTATCTGTTCCGGCAGTTTCGTCCACCTTTAAATCCATGGGAATCGTCAGCTTGAATATGGCTCCGTTTGGTTTGTTATCCTCCACCGAAACCTCGCCGCCGTGAAGTTTGACATATTCAAACACCAGACTCAACCCGATTCCGGTACCGGTCTCCGCACCCGAGTCGTTGCCGGCCATGTAAAAACGCTCGAAAATATGTTTCTTGTCTTTGTCATCTATGCCACTGCCACTATCCGACACAGCAATCTCCATACGGTCGTCTTTCTGTTCCACACGCACCAGTATGCTTCCGTCATCGGGAGTGTACTTCATGGCGTTTGACAGCAGGTTCATGACGCATTTGGTGATCTTGTCGGCGTCGTACACCATCGTAATGGCCGGCGGCTCCGACTCAAACCGCATATCGATGTTGCGTCTGTCGGCCATGTCCAGAAAATCGTCCATAGCCTTGCGCACGGTGTCCGTCAGATTGCCGCGCGACAGGTTGAGATGCAGTCCCGACATCTCGTTTTTGCGGAAATCGAGCAACTGATTCACCAGGTACAGCAATCGGTCGGCATTACGCTTGATGGTGTTGAGGCGGCTCACGTCACGCTCCCCGGTCTTTTCGTTCAGCAGCGATTCCACGGGCGACAGTATCAGCGTGAGCGGCGTGCGCAGGTCGTGGCTGACGTTGGTAAAGAACCGGAACTTCATTTCATTAAGTTCTATCTCCTTGCGACGTGCTTCCTTGCGGCGCGCAGCCAGATAACGCATGCGTTCGCGACGCTTGGTCCACCACATCACCCCGCAAACTATCGCCAGTCCAAGCAGAACATAGACGCATATCATCCACCATGTGGCGTACCATGGACGGGCTACGTTGATTTCCAGCTCACCCGTTATCTCGTCGGCGGGAATGCCGGGATACAGCAGCCTGACTTTCAGCGTGTAATGTCCCGGAGGCAACTGGACGTAATGCACCTCGTTGACGCCACGGGGACAGCGACGCCAGTTGTCGTCGTATCCTTCCAGCATGTATTCATACTGTCCGAAGCTGGCGTGCTGGTACGAATCCGTGCTGAACGATATGGTGATTTCATTCTGTTTCGCTCCGAGATTGAGTTCCTTTATATAAGCCAAGTTTTCGGGGAGCACCACCCTGCCGCCATATTTACGTCCCGGCTCGATTATGTTGTTGCCTATCTGCAGCGACGTGAACCGCAGTCTCGGCACTTTCGAGCCGAAACGCAGCTTCTGAGGGTCTATCACCAGGATACCGCTCAGATCACCCGCCAACACGAGGCCGTCGGCAGTGACACACAGCGACCTCTGGTTGAAGCTCTGACCGCTCAGACCGTCCTCCACACCGAATCCGTAGCTGACAAACCTGTAGTCATCGCTCTTTACATCGCTTTCGACCGACACATTATATATGTTGCTTCCCGAAGTAACCCATACGGTTTTTTCCTCTCCTTCGGCCACACCGCTGATAAACATGGACGATGACTTGCCGTCGAGCGACACATTCACAAGCCTGTCCTTGGCCAGGTCGTAGACATACAGGCCCTCGCGAGTGGCTATCCACAGCAGTCCCCGCGAATCGTACATCAGCTGGTTCACATTCCGGGCGCCAGGGCGTTTCACCTGCTTTGAATACCCCTCCACCGCGGCGATGCTGCCAGTGGATGGCTCAAGTACCGATACGCCCTCGGTGGTGCCTATGTAGATTCGTCCGTCGCGGCCCAAGGTCATGGTATTTATATAGTTGGACTTCAGACCGGAGTTGCTTACGTTATAGTCGGTGAATTTGCCGGATGCCGGATCGAATTTCTGGATGCCCGACCCTAAGGTGCCTATCCACACAGTGCCGTCAGCCATGGGAATCACAGCCCATATATTGGGTGAATTGAGTCCATTCTGTTCGGCATATCTGGTGAACTGTCCGTTCCTGTACCTGTACATGCCTCCTTTATAGGTACCGATCCATACCGTTCCGTCGGAGGTGATTCCGAGGTCGGTTATGGCACGGTCGCCGTATTCGGCGGGCACCGGTATCTTGTGCCAGCTGTGGCTGTCGGTATCTATGGCTATCAGCTCTCCATGGTCCGTGCCGGCATACACCGTTCCCTTGCCGGCCGACGCCATGCAATTGATGTCGCCTACATTATAATGGCTGAACTTGTATTCGTTCGGGTAATAGACGGATACACCGTTTTTCATTGTGGCTATCCATAATCCGCCGTCCGAGTCCCGGTATATCGACTCCACCGAATTGTTGCCCAACGACGTTATATCGCCCGGCCTGTTTTTCAGGATAGTGACGGATCCGTCGGCGCCACGCACTTCCAGGCCCTCGTTGTCGTATCCGATCCAGATATTGCCCACGGCATCCTGATCTATGGCCGTAACGGAGTTGCCGGCGAGCCGGGGACGCGCCTCGTTGCCGAGCCAGCGGCCCGAGCCGGTATCATAGACCCACGCGCCATATTCGCTGTACACCCACAGGCGTTCCATGCGGTCGACAAACAGCGAAAAGATAGCCCTGTCCACATTTTGGACACCTACGTGCAGCTTATTTACCAGCTTGCGGCCGGCCTTGTCATATTCACCGATACTGCCGTCGCTGCGTGCCACATACATGCGGCCGGTGCGCGGATTCGACACTATATCCGTCACCTCGGCCTGTGGATCGTATGCCTCTACCATACGCGTCACGCCCCCTATACGCGCGTACAATCCGTCACCTCGTGCCCACAGCCACATATCGTTTTTGTCGATATATACAATCTGGGCCTCCTGTTTCATGCCTATTCCCTTATAATAGTCGGGACCCAGTTTACGGAAAGTTTCGGTACGCGGCTCGAAGACGGCATAGATGTCGCCGGCACATATCCACAGATTGCCCTGCGGATCTTCCTGGATGTCCTGGACATAATTGTCGTGTAGCGAAGCGGGGTCCTCCGGATCGTTCATGAACACCTTCATGCCGACGCCGTCAAACCGGTTCAGACCCGAGGCCGTGCCGAACCACATGAAACCGTTGCTGTCGCGCAACATCGACAGGACGTGGTTGCTGGCAAGTCCCCCGCTCTCCTGTATGGTCCGAAATCTGATATCTTCGCCATGTAGAGCGAACGAAGTGATGAAAATCAGTATGAAGGTTAATGAATATGTAATCCTTTTCATGCAATCAGGCTCTTTTCCGAGTGGCAAGGCAATTTTTAACATTCCTTGATGCATCCGGTGTGTATTTCATTGCAAAATTAACAAAACCTGTCTTATTTCGGAGGTTTCAGCCCATTTATTAAATATGTTATAAAACATGTTATGGAATTCATTTATCATTTTATACCCTTTTTATTTACAACAAATGTCAGGATGGAACAAATCATTCACGCCTTATAATCATTAACTCCCCTGAAAAAATGTGAACGGATATTAATTTTGCAGCGGAAATAACACCGACGCCTCCATCCTGCGCCTGACCTTCGCAGGATTCCTGACGGATTATTACCATGACTCGACATAACTAAACCTTAACGGAAGACATACGGACTGACTATATGAAAAACTATTAAAAACAATTATACCAATGGAAAAATCAAACAAGAGAAAATCTTGGATGCAGACACTTGGCCGGCAACTGCTGGCGGGCGTCGCACTGTTGGTCGGCGCCGGCATGATGAGTGGCGCGCCTGTCAAGGTGACCGGTACGGTTACGTCGGCGCAGGACGGCGAACCGCTAATCGGGGCATCCGTGTTTGTAGTGGGCACCACCACAGGTGCCTCTACCGACATTGACGGTAACTATACCATCAATGCCGAAATGGGCCAGACATTGCGTTTCAGCTATGTCGGCATGAACAGCCGCGAAATCAAGGTGACCGGCTCCAAGCTCGACGTCGCCCTGCTGGAGAACAGCTCCGTGCTCGACGAGGTCGTAGTGGTAGGTTACGGCACACAGAAGAAGAAGTTGGTGACCGGCGCCACATCGCAGGTGAAGGGTGACGAGATTGCCAAGATGAATACCACCTCTCCGCTTCAGGCCATGCAGGGCCAGATGCCGGGCGTGCAGATCAGTTCCGAATCCGGACAGCCTGGTGCCGGAATGAAGGTCAGCATCCGCGGTCTTGGCACCACAGGCAACGCATCGCCTCTGTACCTTATAGACGGTGTGGGCGGTGACATCTCCACTCTGAACCCTAACGACATCGAGAGCATCGACGTGCTCAAGGATGCAGCTTCCGCCGCCATCTACGGTGCGCAGGCCGCCAACGGCGTCGTGCTCGTCACGACCAAGAGCGGTAAGGAAGGCACGGCCAAGGTTACCTTCGACGGCTATTGCGGCTGGCAGGACGTGGCCCACAGCACCAAGATGCTGAACGCACGCGAGTACATGACCATCATGGACGAGCAGCAGGTCAACAGCGGCGACAAGCCCTACGACTGGTCGAGCTTCAAGAGCATCTATGACGCCGACGGCAACCTGATCGACACCGACTGGCTTGGCTCCATGTTCCACAACGGCGCCATCACCCAGAGCTATAACTTAGGTGTAAGCGGCGGATCGAAGACCAGCACATACGCCATATCCGCCGGCTATGTGAACCAGGAAGGTATCGTGGGCGGTCCGAAGGTATCGAACTACAACCGCTACAACTTCCGCGTCAACTCCGACCATCATCTGTTCGGCGACATCCTGACCATCGGCGAGCAGGTGGCTTTCGTTTACCGCAAGTCCACCAGCATCGGCGACGGCAACGTCTACAACAACACCCTGCGCGGTGCGTTCAACACATCGCCTCTCGCGCCAATATACGACGCCGAGGGCAACTACAACTGCACCACCAACTCCGACTGGTACAACAACGACGGCAACCCCTACGGCGCCATGATGGTCAACACCGACCGCCAGTCGAAGAACGCAACGTTCAACGGCAACGCATACGTTCAGCTGCAGCCCATCCAGGGCCTGAAGATACGCACCGTGTTCGGTGCCGTCTACAACAGCAGCGACTGGCGTTCGTTCAATCCCATATACGAGTTCAGCCCCTATTCCAAGAACACTCTGGAAAAGGTGGACCAGAACATGAGCAACTCATGGACGCTGACATGGACCAATACGGCCAGCTACGACTGGGAGATAAAGGACCACGCCTTCAACGTGATGATAGGTATGGAGGCATCGCAGTTCCGCGGCGAATACGTGGGTGCTTCCAACGCCTCGCTTAAGGAAGGCTTCAACACATGGCCCTTCGCATGGGTCAGCAACGGCACCGCAGCCTCCACCGGCGACGGTCTGGCAGCTTCCGGCTATCCCTTCGACAAGACGCGCACCGTCTCCTACTTCGGTCGTATCGGCTGGAACTGGAAGGAGCGTTACATGATCAACTTCACGCTGCGTAACGACGGCAGCTCCAAGTTTGCCAAAGGTCACCGCCACGGCTGGTTCCCCTCCGTATCCGTGGGATGGAACATATCGAACGAGAAATTCATGGAATCGGCGGCAAGCTGGCTGAGCTTCCTGAAGATCCGCGCCAGCTGGGGCCGCGTAGGTAACCAGAACATCGACAACTACCGTTACATCTCCCCCATCAAGGTGACCAACACACATTATCTGTTCGGCCAGTACTTAGGTCCGAACGGCGTGTACAACACCGGCTACCCCACCATCCTCGAGAGCAACTGGGGCGCATATCCCAGCCGTCTGGGCAACATGGACCTGACATGGGAGACCTCCGAGCAGACCAACATCGGTTTCGACGCACGTCTGTTCGACAGCCGCTTCGGCATCAACTTCGACTTCTACATGAAGAACACCAAGGACTGGCTCGTAGTGGCTCCTATCCTGGCCACTGCCGGTACGGACGCTCCCTTCATCAACGGCGGTAACGTAAAGAACACCGGTATAGAGCTGAACCTCGACTGGCACGACACCGTTGGCAACGACTTCAGCTACAACATCGGCTTCAACTGTGCATGGAACAAGAACCGCGTGGGCGCCATACCCAACAGCGACGGTATCATCCACGGTGACGTCGGTATGCTTTACAACAACTCCGCCGAGTTCTACCGCGCCGAGAACGGTCATCCCATCGGTTATTTCTGGGGCTACAAGACGGCCGGTCTGTTCCAGAACCAGAAGGATATCGACGACTGGATCGCAGCCGGCAACGGTATACTGCAGAACAACGTGGCTCCCGGCGATGTCAAGTTCGTGGATCTGAACCATGACGGCAAGATAAGCGACGAGGACAAGACCGACCTGGGCAACGGCATTCCCGACTTCACATACGGCGTCAACATCAACCTCTACTGGAAGAACTTCGACCTCGGCATCGTTGGCAACGGCGTGGCAGGCAACCAGCTGGTTCAGTCCTACCGCAGCGTCGACAACGCCCACGCAAACTATACCACACGCATCCTGGACCGCTGGACCGGCGAAGGAACCTCCAACAAGATTCCGCGCGTCACCACCGACTACACCAACTGGCAGTTCAGCGACCTATACATCCAGAACGGCGACTTCTTCCGCATCTCCAACATCACCTTAGGCTACAACTTCGCTCCGCTCATCAACAAGAAATGGCTGAGCAACTGCCGCCTCTACTTCCAGGTGCAGAACGTGGCCACATTCACCAAGTACGACGGCATGGACCCGGAGATCGGTTTCGGTTCCCAGGCTTGGGTGTCGGGTATCGACAACGGTTTCTATCCCCGCTCGCGTACATACCTGTTCGGTGTCAACCTTGCTTTCTAAGAAACTGTTTAAATTTATTTTCAATGGATTTTGAGAAGATTTTTGAGATGTTTTCGCAAGTTGAGAAAGGAGAAACCTTTCGGTTGCGACTGCCGAAACTTGGCGAAAACAGCCAAAAAGATTCTTAAAAGCCATGAAAGAATCCATATAAAAAATTATTCGTAATAAATTTAAAACAGTTTCTAAGACCCGCGTTAAGATTCGACAATGAAGTTTACGGATATTTAACTCCGGTCTAAACAAGCTTAAAAAATTGAAACAAATGAAAAATATAAATAAGATTTTGGGTCTCGGACTTGTATCGGCAGCGGCCCTGGGCATGGCATCGTGCGCGGAGAGCTTCCTGGATACCGTCAGCAAGACAGAGCCGAACTCAAACAACTATTACAAGACAGAAACACAGGCCGAGCGCGCCCTGATAGGGTGCTACGACGGCTGGCGTCAGATATCGTCCCAACCCGGCACATATCCCTTCATGATAGCCTCAACGATCATGAGCGACGAATGCTATGGAGGCTCCGGCATGTCAGACGGATTCGGCGCCCAGAACGTCGACCAGTTCTCCACAGCCCCCGGCCCGTCGGAGATGAACATGTTCGAGCAGGACTGGAAGTCGTACTACGCAGGTCTGTTCCGCTGCAACACGCTGATCACGCAGGTGGACAACGTGGACTGGAGCAGCGAGGCCAAGAAGAACCAGATACTCGGCGAAGCCCGCGCCATCCGCGCGTTCATGTACTTCGACATGGTGCGTCTGTGGGGCAACATCCCGTTGTTCACCGAGCCCAGCAACGAAAACCGCGAGCAGGCTGATCCCAAGGATGTATATGCCGTGATATTCAGCGACCTGAAGTTTGCGATGGAGAATATTCCCGCCGACGCATACACATCGGCCGACAGCTTCGGCCGCATCACCAAATATGCCTGCGAGGCCATCCTGGCACGCGCATATCTGTTCTACAACGGTTACATGGGCGGCGACCCCGTCACCGTCGAAGGCACCACCATCACCAAGGCCGACGCCCTGGCAGCCTGCGAGGACATTATCGCCTCCGACCGCTACAAGCTGGTTCCCGACTTCAAGAACCTGTGGCCCGCGGCATCACTGGTGCCCCTGGCTGACGGCGCAATCGGCTGGGATCCCGAGAAATCCACCTACGCCGGCGACGCCAACAGCGAGGTGATTCTCTGCCAGATGTTCACCCCCACCCAGGACTACAACGGCAACAACGACTCCAACCGCTGGCTGGTGAATATCGGCATGCGCGGCCTGAACTCGAGCCCCTACGGAAAGGGCTGGGGACTCGCCACAATATCTCCCAGATATTATAGTTCCTTATTTACAGCCAACGACACACGTCGCACAGCTTCGGCCATCGACCTGGCAGGCGAAGGTGTGACCGGCAGCGCTGACTATGCTAATGCACTCAAGGACTGGCGTGAATACACCGGTTATTCCAACAAGAAATACTGTCCGTTGGTGTTCGGCAACAACTCGTCGGCAGCCACCAATCCTGACGGAACGGGTGACTTCATGACGCAGAACGCCCAGACATGGATTATAATGCGCTATGCCGACGTGCTCCTTATGGCAGCCGAATTGGGCAGCAGCAACGGCAGCGCTTACCTCGACCAGGTCCGCACACGCGCCGGACTCGGCCATCTGGCCCTGAACCAGCAGAACATCATGGAGGAACGCGCTCGTGAACTGGCGTTCGAGGGTGTGCGCTACTGGGACCTTCTACGTCAGGGTGTCGACGTGATGGCTGATGCTGTCTGCGCTTCCGCGGCAACAGTCCTGAACGGCGGCAACGAGGTTCAGCTGTCATACGACCGAGCTCAGATCATCCGCACCAAGGGTCTCTGTCAGATTCCCTACAACCAGATCACTCTGTCACACGGTGTTCTCAAGCAGAACGAAGGATGGTAATGTGACCTATTAATCTTTAACTATAAAAATCCTCCCGGTCTCCCGGGACCGGGAGGGAAACCGAAACAGCAAACCAACATGAAATTCAATTTTCTAACCTGCGCAGCAGCAGCGATGGCCATGGTGTTGGGAACGTCATGTGCCGACAAATATGAGCTGGATGCACCGGATGTAAGCCCCGACGACCTGGTACAGGGCGTGGCCTTCACGGTCACTCCGGACGCCCAGAACCCGAATCTGATACACCTCAAGAGCCTGATGCCCTCCAGCTATCAGGTGTACTGGCAGCACGGACAGGGCCAGTCGGAGAAGCCCGAACTCGACCTGAAATGCGCCTTCCCCGGCGAACAGACCGTGACCTTCGGTGTCATCACCCGAGGCGGCCTTGTAATGGGTCAGCCCTACACATTCAATATCGAGGACATGTGCGCCGATTTCATCACCGGCGAGATGTGGGAGAACCTGACCGGTGGCGGCGGCAACTCCAAGACCTGGGTGCCCGACAACGGCAACTACGGCAAGAAACAGGGTTACTACTCCTGCTTCGACCCCACCGCCACGCACACCGATTTCGGAAGCAAGACATGGTGGGAGCCCGCCAACGGCGATGTTGGCATCACCGAGGACGACCTGAAGGCCGAGATGACATTCTCGCTCCAGGGGGGTGCCAAGCTCACGACCACCACATACGTGGACGGCGTGCCCACCACTAAGGAGGGTACATTCGACATGAATCCCGACGCCTGGACAATGGCTGCGAACGACGTCGACTTCCTGCACGCCGCATGGACCGACGGCAAAGCCAAGGACTTCCGCAACGGATACGTGATCCTCTATCTTGACGAGAACCAGCTGATGATAGCCAACCACCGAGACCCCGTGCTGTCGGGCGAGGGTGACTGCCTATACTGCTTCAACTTCGTAAGCAAGGAATATGCCGAGAGCTATGTGCCCCCGACGGTCGACGTTGTTCCCGAACCTGAGCTGGACAGCGAGTGGTACAACCTCCTGCTGACCCAGAACCGCTACTGTACATGGAGCATCGACGTCGACAAGCCTTACGAATGGTGCGACCTCTACGGCAACAAGACCAAGGATGGCGAGAACTTCGTGGAGGCTACCGTAAACATCAACCTCGACACGGACGCTCCCGGCCTGTTCACCACCACGGTGGGCGATATAGTGACCAACGGCAACTATAACATCTCTCAGGCCGGCTTCCTCACCTTTGACACTCCCATCGGCTCGACAGCCCTCAGCTCGACCGTGGACTTCGCACTGAACGATGATAACACCCTGCGTGTGCTCCGTTACAAGAAGGATGACTTAGGCCGCGTTTCCGATCTCTATCTCGGACGTCTCGTCAAGGATTTCTCCGGCAAGCCTGTTCAGTATGTCGCCTATCATTTCGTGGCCCAGTTCGGCGGCAGTTCCACTGAAAAGTTCAAGATTCAGATCTGCTATAACAACACCAATGACTGGACTATGATAGAAGGAGACACGATGTTCATCGAAGGTGACGGCACTTATACGCTTACTGTCAAGGGAAGCAACCAGCTGTCGGAACCTCTGCTGTGGATAGACTGCTTCAAGATCCTGAACAAGTACCCCAATTGCGACATCGTGATCAGGGACATCAAGGTAGACGGCACTTCGTTGGCTTTCGACGATACAGCCATCAGCCGTGGCATAGGTGACGATCCCGGAACAGCCCGTCGTTACATCTGCAACGCATGGGGCCTGGCAAGCTGCTTCAGCAGCACCGACCTGTTCAAATTCAACAATGAGATTACCGTTACCATAGACGTCAAGTTCGACAACGGCAAACCTTTCTACACACCCGAATAAATAGGACCTACCAATGAAACATTCAATAATATATGGTGTGGCGGCACTTGCCCTGTCGGGCGTTCTGACGGCGTGCAACGACGATGACGTCAACATCTACACCGACCCGATCATAAAAGAGGTCGTTACCGGCGACGCCGCCACAACGGCATTGACGGCCACAATCAACGGCCATGCTTCCGACCTGAGCGCCATGAACGTGGACTCGTACACCGTCGGAACGGTTTACTCCACCACCGAGAATCCCACTGCCGGCGGCACGTTCATAGCCGGCACCATGGGCGAGAACGGTGATTTCGTAACCAACATCACCGGCCTGCAGGAAGGCGTGACCTACTACTACGCTTCGTGCGTCACGCTGCAGAAGATGCAGAGCTATTACGGCGAGATCAAGAGCTTCGTGACTACTTCCGGTGAGTTAGCCGCAGCCGACCCTGCTTCGCTGACCGCTACCGCTGTCAATCTTGGTGGTACCGTGAACGGCGTCAGCGACCTGATTGAAGCCGAGACTCTGGACTACGGTATCATCCTCGGCACGGACGCCGCTTCCTTGGCTGCCACCGGCAACCGCATCCACCCCGAAGGCAAAACCAACTCCTTCACCATTCCCGTAGAGAATCTGGTGCCCAACACCACCTATTCCTACGCCGTGTATATGATTCCCGGCGGCAAGGAGATGGTAAGCCCCGCCAAGACTTTCACCACTCCCAAGCTGTGTGACGCATCCGTTGAATCTCCCGACGACTATGTCGACATGGGCACATCGGTGGAATGGTGCCGCTATAACGTAGGTGCCGCTGCCGAGAAGGCCAACGGAGCGCTGATCGGTTACGGCGACGTGACGGGTCTGAAACGTTCGGAGAATCCGGCTGATTACGCCACCGGCAACATCGCGCAGGGACCTCAGGACATTGCCGTGGCCAGCGCCCTGGGTTACCTGCCTACCAAGGCCGACTTCGAGAATCTGATCGCTGCCTGCGACATCACCAAGGAAGACGACTGCTACAAATTCACCTCAAAAAAGACCGGCAACAGCATCTACTTCCCCATTGACGGCATCCGCGAGGGTGAGACAGTGACGGAAGGCATGGGCGTTTACGCCACAGGTCAGGCATACGGCAACGAACCCGACTATACCGACGTGCTGATGCTGAACGGCACCGAGGCCGGGATGGCCATAGCCAAGCGCAGCACCGGCGTTTCCGTACGTCCCGTACGCAAGCCTTTCGCCAAGGTGATAGTCCCCGACAGCAGCAAGCTCAACATCGGTGACCTCGAGGGCAACGGACGCATCCGCATCGAGATCTACAACGAGTTTGGCCAGACCAAGGACGATCCGGGTGTGGACATCAGCCAGATCAACTTCTCCGAGTCGATGGCCGTGACATTCACCCTGAAGGGTATCAACGACAACCTGAAGGAAGGCGCGGCCACATCGTTCAAGGCCGGCCTGGAATTCGGCGACGCAAGCTGGGATCCCAGCTACTGGAGCAATTTCACCAATCAGAAGTATGACGCGGTGGTGACCGGCGACGGCACCTACACCGTCTGGATGGAGACAGCTGCCGATGTCGAGGGTGCCGTGGTATTCTGCATCGACATCGACGGTCTGGGCGCTGCCCTGGCCGATGCAGGCAAGATCCAGGCTACCGTAGACAAGATCGCGCTTGATCCCAAGAAGGCCATATCGCAGACCATAGCCGTAGACAATGCCAAGGTGCTGTTCAACAACAAGGACGGCAACGGCGTGGACGGCCGCATCGAGATATTCAACGAATATGGCGACTCCAAGGGGCTCGGCGCCGACTTCAGCGACATGAAGTTCCCCGCCGGAACCATGACCATCACCTTCAAGATCGAGGGCATCGACGGTAATCTGAAGGCTGACGCGGCCAAGAACTACAAGGCCGACATCTCGTATGCCGATGCAAGCTGGGATCCCAGCTACTGGGGCGGTCAGTGCGCTACGGCCAACGTGACGGCAGACGGCATCTACACCGTGCAGTGTGCTCTTGGCGGCGAATGCGAAGGCGCCGTGGTATGGTGCGTTGAGGTTTACGGACTCTGGCAGGATCTTGTAGACACCTCCAAGGTCAAGGCGACCATCGAGTCGGTCACAGTACCCAACTACGCTGAATAATATTAATAATTTTCCATCATAAAAATGAAGAAAATTTTGTTTCTTGCAACATTGATAAGTCTTGTCCTGGGTCTGGGTTCCTGCTCGGACTCGGACAAGACCCCCGACGGCCCCTTTGCCGGCGAGTTCAAGGTAGGCGTCACCGAGCTTGCCTTCCTGAAGACGGCCGCCACACAGACACTCTATGTCGCCGCGCCGTCCAAGCCGGCCGTGACATCCGATGCCGAATGGCTCACGGTGGGCGACATCGCTTTGAACGGTGAGTCTAACTCGGTATATGCCGTGGCCGTTAACGTAACCGACAATAACGTCTACGACAACCGTACGGGCAACCTGAAGATAACCTGCGGCGCCAACGAGGCCACCGTCAAGGTGACACAGCGAAACTCCGACGGCATTCTCCTGGCCGACGGTTACGCCGCCCCTGAAGTCAAGGCCGACGGCGAGACCTTGGAAATCCCCGTGCTCGCCACCGGCGAATACACGGCTACCGTTTCCGACACATGGATGGAGATAGTGCCCGCGCCCGTGCGCGGACTGGTCGAGTCCAAGGTGTACGTCAAGGTCGCAGCCAACTACCGCGCCGAGGCCCGCGAAGGCTCGGTGACAATCGCACTTGATTCCGATGATACCCAAAGCGTGACTGTCGCCATCAAGCAGACCGCCACAGCTTCAACAGGTCAATGCGACGAGACCGCATTCCAGACTGCCGCCAACATCTCGATGGCCATAAACATCGGCAACACCCTCGAGGCCATCGGTGGCGAGACGGCATGGGGAGCGGCCAAAATCAACGCCGACTATATCCGCAGCATCCGCGAGTCCGGTTTCGATGCAGTGCGTCTCCCGGTGGCATGGTACAACCATTCGGACAAGAATACACTTAAGATAGACGAGAGCTGGATGAATCGCGTGGACGAAGTGGTGCAGCTCTGCATCGCCAACGGCCTCTATGTGTTCATGAACATACATTGGGACGAGGGATGGATGGAACTGAACATCGATTCCTACTCCCCGGACGTGGACCGCATCCAGCGCGAGCTCTGGACACAGATAGCCGACCGTTTCAAGGATTATGACAAGCATCTGGTGTTCTGCGGCGCCAACGAGGCCGGACAGGACACCCAGGCATCTGCCGACGCCCTGAAGGCATATATGCAGACATTTATCGACGTGGTGCGTGCATCCGGCTCCAACAACGCCAACCGTGTATTGGTAGTGCAGTCACCCGGCACCGACATTGACCGTGCCGTAAAATATTGCGCCGGCAATCTGCCCAAGGACAAGGTGGCCGACCGCATGATGCTCGAAGTGCACTGCTACGACCCCTCCGACTTCACCATACTGCAGAATGACGGCGAATGGGGCGCCAACTCCAAGGTGAGATACTTCTGGGGCCAGGATTATCACACCGGCACCGACCGCGACTGCACCTGGGGCGAGGAAAACCATATTGACACCCAGATGCAGAAACTTAAGGCCAATTTCGTCGACAAGGGCATACCCGTGATTATCGGCGAGTTCGGCTGCGGCCGTCGCCGCTCGTTCATGGCCACCATCGACGAGGCCAAGCACCGCGCATCGCGCTGCTATTATCACTCATATATAGTGAAGTCGGCCAAGACCAACGGCGCCGTGCCTTTCCTGTGGGACACCCCCAACGAGATGTTCAATCGCCAGACCGGCGCTGTAATCGACCCCGACAACCTCGCTGCCATACAGCAAGGCGCTGCCAACGGCAAGTATCCCTATTAACATTCCAGCCGGAAGGCCCTTGCGGACTTTCCGGCTACTCTTTCAGGCGGGTTGGTTCCGGCTTTTGGCTTCAGCCAAAATAAAAATTCCTGCGCCTCTTGTGTATTTCCACACCCGCGAGCGTAATTAATACTGAAAGTTATAACAAACACACGAATCAGGATAAATAGCATGATACTGTTAGGATATGATCTCGGGACATCGTCGGTCAAGGCGTGTCTGATGGATGCGGCCACCGGCAAAGTGCTGGCCACAGACTTTTACCCGCATCAGGAGGCTCCTATCAAGAGCCTTCAGCCCGGCTGGGCCGAGCAGGCTCCCGAAGACTGGTGGACCCGCGTGGTCGAGGCCACCAAGTCGGTGATGGCCATGGCCAGAATCGACCCCAAGGACATCAAGGCCATCGGCATCTCGTACCAGATGCACGGCCTGGTCATGGTGGACAAGGACGGCAATGTGATACGCGACTCCATCATCTGGTGCGACAGCCGTGGCGTCCCCTACGGCGAGAAGGCGTCGGCCGAACTGGGCGACGACAACATCATGCCGCATATCCTGAATCGTCCGGGCAACTTCACCGCCACCAAGCTGGCCTGGGTCAAGGAGAACGAGCCTGAGAAATTCGACCGCATCTGGAAGATAATGCTGCCCGGCGACTATGTGGCCTGGCGTATGACCGGCAATTGCCTCACCAATCCCGAGGGTCTGTCGGAATACATGCTGTGGGACTTCCGCGAGAACGGTCCCGCCAGGATCCTGATGGATTATTTCGGCTATCCGGTCGACATACTGCCCGAGGTGGTGCCCACCTTCAGCAACCAGGGCGGACTCACCGCCGAGGCTGCAGCCGAACTTGGCCTCGCTCCCGGCACGCCCATCACATACCGCGCCGGCGACCAGCCCAACAACGCACTTTCGCTGAACGTGTTCGAGCCGGGCGAAGTGGCCGCCACAGCAGGGACGTCCGGCGTGGTGTTCGGCATAAACGACCGTGTGGACTATGACCCGCAGAGCCGCGTCAACAACTTCGCGCACGTGAACCACACCGCCGAAGACCCGCGCATCGGCGTAATGACCTGTATCAGCGGCACCGGCATCCTCAATTCTTGGATGAAACGCAATGTGGCCGCACCCGACTGCTCGTACGACATGATGAACGAGCTGGCGGCCAAGTCGCCCGTCGGCTCCCGCGGCGTCACTATCCTACCCTTCGGCAACGGCGCCGAGCGCGTGCTGAAGAATCAGGACCCGGGTGCTTCATTCCATGGCATCCGCTTCAATATCAACGACCGTAACGACCTGCTGCGCGCCGCGCAGGAAGGCATCGTGTTCGCCCTGATGTACGGCATGGAGGTGATGGAGGGCATCGGAATGCAGATCAACAAGATACACGCCGGCCACGCCAATATGTTCCTAAGCCCGGTGTTCCGTGACACGCTGGCTTCCGTATCGGGCGCCGACATAGTGCTGTTCGACACCGACGGCTCGGCCGGAGCTGCCCGTGGCGCGGGAATCGGTGCCGGCATCTACGACAACCGCGACCAGGCGTTCGCCACCCTCAAGCAGATTGACGTAATCCATCCCGCGGTCGACCGTCAGCCATACGTAGACGCGTTCGCCCGCTGGAAAAACATACTCGAAAAATCATTATAACCTATAAATCACACAAAGAAATGGCAACTAAGGAATATTTCCCCCACATCGGGAAGATTCAGTTCAAAGGCACGGATTCGTACGATCCGATGTCGTATCGTTACTATGACGCCGAGCGCGTAGTTCTGGGCAAGCCCATGAAGGAATGGCTGAAATTCGCCATGGCATGGTGGCACACATTGTGCGCCGAGGGTGGCGACCAGTTCGGCGGCGGAACGAAGAAGTTCCCCTGGAACGAGGGCGAGGACGCCATGACCATCGCCAAGCAGAAGGCAGACGCCGGCTTCGAGATCATGCAGAAGCTCGGCATCGAGTATTTCTGCTTCCACGACATCGACCTGATCGGCGACCTGGGCGACGACATCGAGGACTATGAGAACCGTATGCACGAGATCACGGCTTACCTGAAGGAGAAGATGGCCGCTACGGGCATCAAGAACCTGTGGGGTACGGCCAACGTGTTCGGTCACGCTCGCTATATGAACGGTGCCGCCACCAACCCCGACTTCGACGTTGTGGCACGCGCATGTGTGCAGATCAAGAACGCCATCGACGCCACCATCGCGTTGGGCGGTACGAATTATGTGTTCTGGGGCGGCCGCGAGGGCTACATGAGCCTGCTGAACACCGACCAGAAGCGCGAGAAGGAGCATTTGGCCACCATGCTGACCATGGCCCGCGACTACGCCCGCGCCAACGGCTTCACCGGCACGTTCCTGATCGAGCCGAAGCCCATGGAGCCCAGCAAGCATCAGTATGACGTGGATACCGAGACCGTAATCGGCTTCCTGAAGGCCCACAACCTGGACAAGGACTTCAAGGTGAACATCGAGGTGAACCATGCCACTCTGGCTGGCCACACATTCGAGCATGAGCTGGCAGTAGCCGTAGACAACGGTATGCTCGGCAGCATCGACGCCAACCGCGGCGACTATCAGAACGGCTGGGACACCGACCAGTTCCCCATCGACAACTATGAGCTGAC
>CAJKBH010000017.1 GCA_905198125.1 uncultured Porphyromonadaceae bacterium | reverse complement strand
ATAAAATAACAGGCTTTTCGGAAGCTCAAGTCTTTTTTAAATGAAAGAGCCGTGATTTTTAAGTTAAAAAAATAAAAAAGAATCCCGTCACATGACTGTGCCTGCGGCGGGATTCTCTTTAATTTATGATCAGCGCACCATTACCTTGACGGCACGGTGTCCTACGGTCACTACGTAGATGCCGGGAGCCACGCCGACGCGGGCACTGCCCTTGCCGGTGTAGGCCATGCGTCCGTCGGTAGCTGTCACGGCCACGGAAGCGGAATCCTCGCAGCTAACCACGATGTTGCGGCCGTCAACGAACACCACTGCCTGAGCGTCGCCGCTGACGCTGCCGATACCGCTGCTGGAAAGTGTCAGGGATTCGCTCAACTCGCTCTCGCCCTTGTCGTAGATTGCCGTGACATGATAAGTGTGGTCGGCGGCGGCACCGTCCAGGTGGGCGAACGATGCTGCGGCAAGCGGCGCCTCGTTGAGAAGGACGCGGTCGCAGTAAACGTTATAGCCCTTCAGCACGAGGTTGTCCCATGCCATGCGCGCCGTGTACCTCACATCGTCGATGCGGAGCATGAAGCCGTCCTTGGAATAGGAACGGATGGCGAAACGCTTGGTGCCGGCCGGCATCTTGGCGGTGTATTCCCTCCATGTGCCTGCGAAGCGGGGATAATCCTTCACCTTCGTAAAGTCCTTGGGATCGGTGGAATCGAGGCTGCTGACCCATACCTCGATATTCTCATAGTCCGAAGCGCCGAGGCCTGCGGCCCAGAACGAGATGGTCTGCTCGTTGTCGGTGATCAGGGGCGAGATGGCCCAGTCGTCCACGTTCTGATACAGCACGTACATCGAGGCCAGGTACTTGTAGCCGCTGTGGGCGGCGAACAAGGCGGCGTCACCGGCTTCCTGGATCTTATCGAGCGAGGCGTCGAACACGTAGAACGAAGCTGGAGTATAGAGGGGATGGCCGGGGATTTCAAGCTGCTTGAAACCGCCGCAATCGCCGCCGTCCACGTCCACGAACGCCCAGCCGTCCAGCTGGTCGGCCCAGGACACGGCGCTCTCGAAGTCCTCTACTATCTCGCGGTCCACGGGGCGGCTCGTGTCGATGGCGTCCCAAGTCAGCGAGTTGTCGTTGCCGGAGCCGGCGCCCGTCAGGTTCTCCACCACGGGCAGTTTGGAAACGTTGCGCGCCACAGTGGCCTTGCCTGTGAGGTTGTTGTCAAGGTATCCGTCGCCTTCAAGCACGAGGCGGGCCTGGAATGTGGCCTTACGCTCGGCGGAGTTTAGCTTCTGCCTGAAAGTCACCGTGCCGAACGCGTCGGGAGCCACATCGGCCATGGTCTTGGTGTCTACGACATTGCCTTCGCGTATCAGTTCCACGCTCACGCCGGTGGCTGTCTTGACGCCTTCGTTGCCGGCCGTGACCGTGACGTCGAACTCCTCCTGCGAGCTTGCGCCCAACGGAACGTCGATGCTGTGGGCGGCCACGTCGTAGTCAAGCTCGTCCTTCACCGTGATGTTGTCCAGGAAGTTCACCGCTATGCCGCGGGCCTCGCTGCCTATGCGCAGCTGCACGGTCTCACCCTTGTAGGCGCCTAAGTCCACGCGGATCTTGTTCCATTTTCCTATGCTCAGCGTGCTGTTGTCGACACTCAGCACCTTGTTTATCTCACCGCCCTTCTTCACGTAGACGTTCAGCAGGTTGTTGTCCTCGCCCGACACTCTCCATGCACAGAGGGTCAGGATTGGCTTCTCGACGTTGAGGTTGATGCGTCCGGTCTCCAGATATGTCTCGGAGGCGGTGGCGTTGGATATGTAGTAGAAGAACCCGTCGTTGTCGGCCGAATGCATCGACTCTGCATCCGAGCCACGGCCCACCGTACCGGCGCCGCCGGCCACTATGGCCAGGTTCTCGCTCGGAGCGGCGCTGTAGCGCACGGGCAGTTCGTAAGGCTTGCCCACGATGGCCGCGCCTGAGGTGAAGTTGCCGTTGACGTCGCGGTTATTGGCGCGCACCAGCAGATAGAGGAATGTCTGCTCGTCGGGATTCTGCTGCAGTTCGGCGGCAAACTTCGTGTCGGTGAGCGGTGTGGAGTTCAGCTTGTTGCCGATATGGAGCCCATCCTCATGCACAATGCCCTGGTAAACGTCGTAGGTCACGTTGGCGGCGGGAATCTCCTTGCCGTCCACATCGGTGGTGACGGGCTGCCAGGTCATGTTCACGTTCATGCCGCTCTGCCACAGGTTCACGCCCGTCACGTTGGCGGGAGTGGAGGGGCCCACGTATGCCGACACGCGTGCGGCGAGGCCTTCCACTTCGCCGTTCACTGCCCTTACTACATATTCGTATGTTCCCTTTTCGGGTACGGCGTCTTCGTACGAGGCAGCCTCGCCCGGAGTGCACGACAGCGTGGTGACAAGGGTTTCGCCGCGATAGATGCGGCAGCTCACGTTACCCGAAATCGGGGTGCCTACCACAAGCTTGGCGGGAGACTTGAAGGCTACGGTAGCCTTCAGGTCGCCGTTGGCGGCGGGGGTTACCGTCATCTCCGAGGGAGCTTCCGGAGTGGCCGGATCCACAGCCTCCTGCACGTCGTAGGAATAGAGCGTAATGAGATAACGGCCGTAACGCGAGATGGCGTGGAAACCTATATAATACAGGCCGCTGGTGGCCGGGCGCAGCATACCGTGCATATCGCGGGGCTCCGAGCGCTTGAACTCGACAGGCTCGATGGCGGTGGACGTCATGGCCTCCACGGTGGGCGCCGTGCCGTACTTCACCTCGATCTTCTCGGCGAAATAGTTGCTGGATGCGGCCAGCGAGGTGGTAAACTCATAGACCTTGCCGCCTTCCAGATATACCGGCGGACTCATGAGCCAGTCGTCGCCGTTGTTGCTGTCGTGATAACTATATATGGTGTGGCCTGCGGAATAGCGCCACGTGTTGCGGTCGTTGTTGGCGTCTATCACGGTGTGCTCGTCGAATGTGTCGCGCTTGTCGAGGTTCATGCTCATGGGCGCCGTGTAGTTGCCCAGTCCGATAACATTTGAACGGGCTGCCTCGGATTCCACATTGTTGTTCACGGCCTTCACCGAGTAGCTTACGCGGCGGTATGTTCCGGCGGGCGCGTCGAGTGTGGTGGACCAGGTGGTTTCGGTGAGTCCCGTAGCCACGGTCTTGCCGGTCTCGTCCATCACGTTATACGTCACGGCCCGGGCGTCGAACCATCCGCCGTTGCTTTCGGTCACGGCGTCCCATGTGAGGGTAGCATTCGAACCGTTCAGGACGAGGGCTACATTGGCGGGAGTCTTGGGCACTCCGGGTCCGATATATGTCTTGATCAGGGCCTGCGGCGAGTCGCCGGTGGCGTTAGCCGCAACGACAGCCACTTCGTATGAGCCGGCCGACGGCACGGTTATCTCAGTCTCGGCTGTCGCACCTGCCTGGGCGGTACCGGTGGCCTTGGGCTCGTCGTTCACATAGACTTTCCAGGTGAAGGTCTCGCCGGCGGCGGGGGTGCCGTCGTTGAGGGTTACAGGAAGGGTGATCTTCACTGCAGCCTTCAGCTCGGCGTCACGGGGAGTAACCTCAAGTCCGGGAACAGCCGGGGCCTTGGCCTGCGCCATAGGCTTGGCGATATGGAGTCCGGCTACCTGCTGTCCGTCCGGGAACTTGGCCAGCGTGACGGTGGCACCCGTGGCCAGGTCTATCTCCACCAGACCGGCCTCCGTGTCGTTGGCGTAGGTCATCAGGAACGTATTGTTGTCGTCGTTGACACATCCGCTGCACTTATAAGTGGATTCCACGTCAGTCTGCGCCACCAGGGTCAGCTCGCCGGTCGCCTTCTCCACCTTGTAGAACTTGCCGCTGGCACCCATGGCGTAATATTGTCCGGCATTGGTACATCCCACGGCTATAAGGGTCTCGGGAAGAATCTTGATGATTTCCTTAGGTCCGGCAGTGTACTCGTCCACAAGATGGAAGTTATTCTGAGCCCAGCACGGCTTGGAGTTCACACCCATCACGCAGGAATAGACATCGCCCGTGGAGGGGTCGCGTGCGCAGTCGCTGCCCGCTATGAACGTGGGATCGTCGCCGAGCCACGACTTATAGTTCTTCCAGGTGGAGATGCGGTACAGGTCCACGTCGTACGACACGTCGCCGAATTCGGCAGAGACTCCCGAGGCGTAAAGGATGCCGTCCCAGTTGTCGTACATCATGCTGTAGGCCAGACGCATCGAGCCTAATTTCTTGAACGATGCCACGCCGTTGGTCACCAGAATCTGCGAGATGTCGTACGCAGTCGGCGTCTGGAGCCATGTGTCGGCGTCCACCACCTCGCCGCGCAGCACGATGTTGGGCGCCAGCGACGGCGCGGATGACATCACGCGGGGTGCGGGGCGTGATGCGGGACTTTGGACACCGGACAGACGGGCCTGACGGCGTGTCATCGGAATGGTCTGACTCGCATCGGCCTCGCTGTAGCTCAAAGCTTTCGCAACCGGCACTGTCTTGCTCGTACTGTGTGACGAGACCTTGGCGACCGTCTGCGCATCTGCCGCGGTCCATAGGCCGCATGCAAGAAGCAGAGTCGCCAACAGATGATAGGAAAGTCTCATAAGTAAGCGGATTTTAATGAATAATGTTGTTTTTCATCCTAATTTTCCGCTAATGTACAACTTTTCTTTCAAACTGCAAAATAAGTGTAAAAAATGTAAAATTTGCACTTAAAAACTCAGCTCCCGATGCCGGTTATCTTGAAGCCCAGGCGGCCAAGTTCATTGTAAAAGTCGGGGAAGGATTTGGCCACCGCTTCGCCGTCCTTGATTCCGAGCCAGCCCAAGCGGGTTGCCAATATCGATATTGCCATGGCGATCCGGTGGTCGTTCCAGGCCTCGAATGTCTCGTCGTCGGCCACGGGGTATCTCTGACCCTTCCATACCAGGCTTACCGTCGGCGTCTCCCGGGGCATCGGGGCGTCATCCCCGGCGATGTCATCGGCCATACGCACGGCAAATCCGGCCTTATGCAGCTCCGCGCACAGTGCCTGCAGACGGTCGGACTCCTTGACGCGCAGGGCGCCGACATTCTCAAAGACATACGGTATGCCGGCAAGACACATCCCCACGGCCAGTGCCGGCACAAGGTCGGGCGTGTCGCCCATGTCGAGCCTGAGGGACATGCCGGTATCGGCAAGAGCGCGTGTGGCCCTCGCGTCTCCTTCAAGCACCGCCCCAGTTGCCGAATCTTCCGCGCGGTGCGTTCCCACGCCTAAAAATGCGAAGATATTCTGCGTCTCGCTGTCGCCCTGTATGGAATGCTCCGCATCGGTCAGATTCTCGATATATAATTTGCGTCCCGGCACAGCAAGAGCCAACTCGTAGAAATAGCTCGCAGCCGACCAGTCGGCCTCTATCTCGTATCGTTCCGGAGACTTTGCGAAACTCTCCATTACCCGGCGCGTCATCTCGACGTAAGGTTTCGATACGGTGACGTCAGGCACCGCCGGTGCCGCCTTGATGTTCCACAGCGGCGAGGCCATAAGCAACGCCGAAAGGAATTGCGAGCTCTGCCCGCTGCTTACCGTCAGCTCATTGCCGGTGAGACGCCGACCGGTGATTTTCAGCGGGGCGTAGCCGGGGCGTTCCAGACATTCTATCTCGGCGCCATGGCGTCTCAGCTCGTCAAGCAACGGTGCGAGAGGACGCCGTTTCAGTCCAGGCGCACAGTCCACGTATGCCGTCAGGCCGGGCAACGATGCCGCCAGCGCCACGAAGAAACGCAGCGACGTGCCGCCGTTGCCCAGATTGAACTCCATGACGCAGGGGGGCAGTTCGCCGAATTCTTCCAAACGCAGCAACGGTTTGTCGATTTTTTCCGACAGTCGACGCAATGCCTCGGACAATTCTATCGTATCGTCGCAGTCGGGCAGGTTTACAAGCTCCGTATCAAGGCCATACACATAACGGCACACCAACGCGCGGGCCGCTATGCTTTTCGACCCGGGGAGCCGGACACTCTCCCACTCCCGGCTCGCATCGTAGTGTACCTTTACTATCGCCATTACTTACGTGTAAAATAGCAGGCGTCGCCGTAGCTGAGGAAGCGGTAGCCGTTCTCTAACGCCCGGTCGTAATAGCCGCGCCACAACGGCGTGCCGTTTTCGTCATTGCCGAGAAACGAGCTGACCAACAGCAGCAACGTCGACTGCGGCTGATGGAAATTGGTGACCATCGCCGACACGATGCGCCACTGAAATCCCGGTGCGATCATGATGGATGTCTCCATCGACGCGGGTACGTCGCTGTCGGAATCAACCAGCCTGTCATACAGAGCCTTTAGCGCCGGCAACGTGTCGAACGGTTCCGATTCATACGCCTCCCACTGCGATACGCTGTATGGATTGTCGGCCCCCGTAAGAAGATGTCGGCCGATATAAGGCAATGATTCGAGGGTACGCACCGAAGTGGTGCCGATAGCCGTAACGGGATGGCCGGCTTCCAATTGTCGGATTATGGCGCCGACCGTTTCAGGCGTGACGGTAAATTTCTCCGTATGCATGGGATGTTCGCCAATCTCCTCCGACTTCACGGGCTGGAACGTACCGGCACCCACATGAAGCGTGACGGGATGGAATTCGATGCCACGGCCGCGAATCTGATCCATCAGTTCATCAGTAAAGTGCAGTCCGGCCGTCGGCGCGGCGACAGAACCCTGCATACGGGCGTAGACTGTCTGATAATCATCTGTGTCGCTCGCCTCCGATTCGCGATGCAGGTACGGGGGGATAGGAATGCGACCCGCAGCCTCCACGATGTCGGCCCAATTATGGGCGCCGTCCCATTCGAACGCGATGTCGAAGCTGTTGCCCGGAGCCTCGCCGAGAATGCGTGAGCGCAGACGGCACACCGAGCCGTTCACGTCTATCTCCTTGACCAGTTCACCCTCTTTCCAACGCTTGCGGTTGCCCACCAGACAACGCCACACGCAACGCTGCCGTTCCTGGAACATCAGCACGTAATCGTGCGGCTCGACCGGCTCCAACAGGAAGATCTCGATGCGGCTGCCGGTGGGCTTGTGCATCTCGATGCGCGCATTGATGACGCGCGTGTCGTTGCAGCATATTATGGTGTCCGGACTCAGCAGTCCCGGCAACTCGCTGAAAACGGTATGATTCACATTACCCCTGTTGTCGGCCGCCAGCAGCTTGCACGCCGCGCGGTCCGTCAGCGGATGCTTCGCGATCCGTTCGTCCGGCAGCGGGTAATCGAAATCCGCTATATGTATCGCCTTTATCTCTGTCTCGTTCATGCTGCAAAGTTACAGATTTTTTATCGGATGGACATTCTTTATTTTCAAAATTCAAGATTTATTATTAATTTTGCAGTCTCTATTGGATGGAACCTTAAAGAGGGTTTCGGATGGAGGCAGAAATGGTGGAATGGTAGACACGAGGGACTTAAAATCCCTTGGCCGTTGAGGCTGTGTGGGTTCGAGTCCCACTTTCTGTACTGAAAGCGGCGCCCGGTGTGCCGTTGCAAAACAATCGGCGCCCGGTGTGCCGTAAATAATATGTCGGTCAGAACGTTAGCAAGCACAAGGTCAAAACATCCGCATTTGCACTGTCACTGGTTCGAACAGCACCAGATGCGACAGAAACGATGTGTGCGGGCATATAACGCGGAATCCGACATGCAACAGAATCACGATGCGCAGGCGTATGGTCATGGCCGTACGCCTGCGCGCGTTTTTATCTCCGAGTCAGCTCAGAAATCAGGATTATTCTCGGAATCAGGGTTATTCTCGGAATCAGGGTTATTCTCGGAATCAGGGTTATTCTCGGAATCAGGATTATTCTCGGAATCAGGATTATTCTCGGGATCAGGGTTATTCTCAGAAGTTAAGGTTAAAAATCAGATATACAGATGAAGGTTGGAATAGTAATGGGCTCTGCCTCCGACTTGGGGGTAATGAAGGGAGCGTTCGAGATTCTGGACAGTTTTGGAGTGGAATACGACAAGCGCGTCTACAGCGCGCACCGCACTCCGGGAGCATTGGCCGAATGGCTTAAGGACGGTCGCGAGCGCGGTTTCTGCGCCTACATAGCCGGTGCCGGAGGTGCGGCTCACTTAGCAGGTGTGGTAGCCTCGAAGACCACCCTCCCCGTAATCGGCGTCCCCGTGATGTCGCAGGCACTCCGGGGCATGGACTCGCTCCTTTCCACAGTACAGATGCCCACCGGCATCCCCGTGGCCACCGTGGCTATCGACGGCGCCAAGAACGCAGCCTTACTCGCGGTTGAGATAATGGCGGTATCCGATCCCGAACTGGCCGGAAAGCTCGCCGACTACCGCCGCAAGCAGGCTCAGAAAGTACTGGACACGGTAATCTGACGTCAGCCGCATATTCAAGAATCCGCGTGAAATTTTTAAGGAACCGCGTGGAGACTAAAAATCCGCATCGAGACTAAAACATCCGCTATAAAGCTTATCCGTATTATATATATGGCAAACAGAATATTTGTAGAGAAACGTCCTGAATTCCGCAGCGAGGCCGAAAGCCTCCGCCGCGAACTCAACAATACGTTGGGACTGGGACTCAAATCGCTGCGTATCGTGGCCGTGTACGACCTGTTCGGTTTTTCGCCCGAACTTCTCGAAAGCACCCGTTATTCGGTGTTCGGCGAGCGCGCCACCGACACGGTGACCGACACCCTCGACCTTGAAGGCGTACCCAGCCTGGCCGTAGAGCCGCTGCCCGGCCAGTTTGACCAGCGCGCCGACGCCGCCCGCGCCTGCGTGCGCCTCATCCAGCCCGGCGCCGACATCGAGATCACATCCGCACGCCTTTACATCTTCGACGACACCCTCACGCCCGAACAGCGCGAGCGCGTGGCCCGTTACCTGATCAACGCCGTGGAGAACCGCGAGAAGGACATGTCGCGCCTCGCACTGCCCGAACGCGGCGCCGAGACGCCCGTGGGAGCCATCGAGGGTTTCTCCACCATGACACGCGAGGACGCCGACACACTCCGCGTCAGCATGGATCTGGCCATGAGCACCGACGACCTGATGGAAGCCGTGAAATACTTCGCTTCCGAGGGGCGCGACCCGCAGGAGGCAGAAATACGAATACTCGATACTTATTGGAGCGACCATTGCCGCCACACCACCTTCACCACTCAGCTTGAGAACATCGAGGTGGAGGATTCGCCCGTGGCCGACGACATACGCGAGGCCCTGAACCTCTGGCATGACATGCGCCACGAACTTGGCCGCGACGAGAAACCCCTGCATCTGATGGACCTCGCCACCATCGGCGCCCGCTGGCTCAAGGCCAACGGCAAGCTGCAGGACCTGGAACAGAGCGAGGAGAACAACGCCTGCTCGATATATGTGGACCTTGACGTGGACGGCGAGACCGAACGCTGGCTGCTGCAGTTCAAGAACGAGACCCACAACCATCCCACCGAGATAGAGCCTTTCGGCGGCGCGTCCACCTGTCTTGGCGGCGCCATCCGCGACCCGCTGTCGGGCCGTGCATACGTTTACCAGGCAATGCGCGTCACCGGCGCCGGCGACATCTACGCCCCCGTGGCCGACACGCTGCCCGGCAAGCTGCCGCAGCGCGTCATCACAAAGGGTGCCGCCGCAGGATATTCCAGCTACGGCAACCAGATAGGCCTGGCCACAGGCCATGTGCGCGAGATATACCACCCCGGATACACCGCCAAGCGTCTTGAGGTAGGAGCCGTGGTCGGCGCCGTTCCCGCTTCGGCAGTGCGTCGCGAGTCGCCCGCGCCGGGCGACGTGGTGCTGATGTTCGGCGGCCGCACGGGCCGTGACGGCATCGGCGGCGCCACCGGCTCGTCCAAGGAGCACAACGAGGCCAGCCTTGAGGTGTGCGGTTCGGAGGTGCAGAAAGGCAACGCGCCCGAGGAGCGCAAACTGTCGCGCCTGTTCCGCCGTCCGGAGGTGACACGCTTGGTCAAGAAGTCGAACGACTTCGGCGCCGGCGGCGTCAGCGTGGCCATCGGCGAGCTGGCCGACGGTCTCGACATCTTCCTGGATAACGTGACCGTAAAGTACGACGGCCTCAACCCCATCGAGCTTGCCATCAGCGAGAGCCAGGAACGCATGTCGGCCGTCGTAGACCCGAAGGACCGCGAGGAATTCGAACGTTACTGCCACGAGGAGAACATCGAGGTGCGCCACATAGCCAACGTGACCGACACGGGCCGCATGCGCCTGTTCCGCCGCGGCGAGACAGTGGCCGACATCGCGCGCAGCTTCATCGACTCGGCGGGCGCTCCCCGCTACACGGTGGCCAAGATACAGGCCGTGGACGACCGCGACCCGTTCGCACGCATAGTGCCAGGAGACACGCTCCGCGACAAGATACTTAACAACCTGGACGACATAAACGTCACCGACCAGCGCGGCCTGGAGGAGATGTTTGACTCGTCCATCGGCGCCACCACGGTGCTGATGCCTTACGGCGGCAAATACGCCGGCACGCCCACGCAGGTATCTCTGCAGAAGCTCCCCGTAGGCAAGCATCACACCGATACCGCCTCGATAATGAGCTATGGCTTCGATCCCTACCTGACGGAATGGAGCCCCTACCACGGCGCCGCATGGGCCGTTGTGGACGCCGCCGCCAAGGCCGTGGCGACCGGAGCCGACTTCCACAAGCTGCGCTACTCCTATCAGGAATATTTCGAGCGCATGCACACGCCCGAATCGTGGGGCAAGCCGCTGAGCGCATTGTTAGGCGCTCTCCGTATGCAGAAGGAGCTTGGCCTCCCCTCCATCGGCGGCAAGGACTCCATGAGCGGCACCTTCGGACACCTGAACGTGCCCCCGACGCTGATAGCGTTCGCCGTCACCACGCTGAACGCCACCAAGGCCGTAAGCCCGGAATTCAAGCAGCCGCTCGACTCGCTGCACCTGGTCAGCCCGCGCGTACGCGCCAACGGCATGCCCGATTCCGAGAGCGTGACCCGCGTGTTCGAAGCCGTGCACAAGGCCATTGAGGAGGGTAAGGTACGCGCCGCATGGGCGATAGGCCGCGGAGGTGTGGCCGAGGCTGTGGCAAAGATGAGCTTCGGCAACAACCTTGGCGCGGAAATCAACCTTCCGAACGACCATCTGCTGTTCGACACCCTGTACGGCTCCATACTGATCGAGGCCGACGACTCGTCGATACTCGGCATAGAGGACGCCATGTACATCGGCAAGACCATCATCGAGCCTACCGTATCGCTCAACGGCGAGAAGTTCACCATCGCCGAGCTCCGCGAGCAGAATCGCAAGCGTTTCGCCACGGTGTTCGCCGACCGCACGGAGGTGCGCGGCACGGCACCCTGCGCCGACAGCGCGGGCAAGACGGCCGCCGAATATCCCGGCGAGGCCGTGGAGCATCCCGTGGTGTTCCTGCCCGTGTTCCCCGGCACCAACTGCGACTACGACATGGCCGCGGCATTCGAGCGCGAGGGCGCCGAGACACGCTCCATGGTGTTCCGCAACCTGACTGCCGAGGACGTGGAGGCAAGTTGCCGCGAGATGGCCGACAACATCGACGCCTGCAACATCCTGGCGCTGTCCGGCGGTTTCTCGGCTGCCGACGAGCCCGACGGATCGGGCAAATTCATTTCGGCCGTGCTGCTTAACCCGGCCGTCAAGAGCGCCATCGAACGCCTGATGGAGCGCAAGGGCCTTATAATAGGTATCTGCAACGGCTTCCAGGCTCTCGTCAAGTCGGGTCTGCTGCCCGACGGCAAGATAGGCGAACTCACCGAGCAGTCGCCCACACTGGCCCGCAACGACATAAACCGTCACATCTCGCAGATTGCCGCGACGCGTGTGGGCACCACCGCCTCGCCCTGGCTCAAGGGATTCAACACCGGCGACATCCATCAGATAGCCATGAGCCACGGAGAAGGCCGCTTCACCGTAAACGCCGAATTGGCCGAGCGCCTGTTCAGCAACGGCCAGGTAGCGTTCCAGTATGCCGACCATGAGGGCAACCCCACGATGGATTCGCCCCTCAACCCCAACGGATCGGTCTGCGCCATAGAGGGTATCGTAAGCCCCGACGGCCTTATCTTAGGCAAGATGGGACACTCCGAGCGTTACACCCCGGGCCTGATGATAAACGTGCCGGGCAACAAGAGCCAGAACCTGTTCGCAAACGCCGTCGCATACTTCCGCAAGAAGTAGTGATGAGTGATAAGTGATGAGTGATAAATACGGAAATATAAAAAACGATTAAAACACAATACAAAAATGGAACAGAAAGAAATGCTTTATGAGGGCAAGGCCAAGCAGGTCTATGCCACCGACAACGACGACCTGGTAATCATCCACTACAAGGACGACGCCACGGCATTCAACAATCTGAAGCACGACATCGTTCGCAGCAAGGGCGTGTACAACAACGAGATCACGACCATCATCTTCAACAAGCTGAAAGAGGCCGGCATCCCCACCCACTATGTGGAGACACTGAACGACCGCGACCAGGTTTGCCGCAAGGTGAAGATCTTCCCCCTGGAGGTGATAGTACGCAACATCATCGCCGGCTCCATGGCCAAGCGCCTGGGCATCGAGGAGGGCACACCCGCTCCCAACACCATTTTTGAGATCTGCTACAAGGATGACGCTCTGGGCGATCCGCTGATCAACGACCACCACGCCGTGGCTGTGGGCGCCGCTACATACGACGAGCTCAACACCATCTACGACCTGACGGGCCGCATCAACGAGCTGCTGAAGGACCTGTTCGACAAGATCAACGTGAAGCTGGTTGACTTCAAGATCGAGTTCGGCAAGACATCCGACGGTCAGATCGTGCTGGCAGACGAGATCAGCCCCGACACCTGCCGTCTGTGGGATAAGGACACCAACAAGAAGCTGGACAAGGACCGTTTCCGTCGCGACCTGGGTGATGTGATCGGTGCGTACAAGGAGATTGAAAGTCGTCTGCAAACTCTCAAATAACAGTCTGTATGGCTCAGCATTATGAGGCTTCCGGCGTGAATCTGGAGGCCGGATACGAGGTAGTAAGCCGCATCAAGAAGCATGTGGCGAGCACCAACCGTTTCGGCTGCATGGGCGGCATCGGCTCGTTCGGCGGCATGTTCGACCTTGGCGCGCTCGGCATGAAGCACCCAGTATTGGTCAGCGGCACCGACGGCGTGGGCACTAAGCTGAAGCTTGCTTTCGCCATGCACAAGAACGACACGGTAGGCATCGACGCCGTGGCCATGTGCGTCAACGACGTACTGGCACAGGGCGCCGAGCCCCTGATATTCCTTGATTACGTGGCCGTGGGCAAGAACGAGCCGGCCGTGGTGGAGGACATCGTGGCCGGTGTGGCCGAAGGATGCCGCCAGGCAGGCTGCGCCCTCGTGGGCGGCGAGACCGCCGAGATGCCCGGCATGTACGATCCCGAGGAATATGACATCGCCGGTTTCACCGTGGGCGCCGTGGAGAAGGACAACCTGATCGACGGTTCGCTTGTGGCCGAAAACGACGTGCTGATAGGCATCCCCTCGTCGGGCGTGCATTCCAACGGTTTCTCGCTGGTGCGCAAGATCATTGCCGACGCCAACCTGGACCTGCATACGGTTTACCCCGAACTCGGCGACCTGCCCTTAGGCAACGTGCTGCTGACTCCTACCGTGATATATGTGAAGCCGGTGCTGAACCTGATGAAGAAGGTGAGCGTACACGGTGTGGCACACATCACTGGCGGCGGTTTCGACGAGAACATTCCCCGCATCCTCCCCGACGGACTCGGCGCAGAGATTGTGCCCGGAAGCTGGAACATCCTGCCGATATTCCGTTTCCTGGAGAAGCACGGCCAGATACCCCACCGCGAGATGTTCAACATCTTCAACATGGGCATCGGCATGGTGCTGGCTGTAAGTCCGGCCGACGCCGACGCTGCCCTTGCCTCCCTGCGCGAGTCGGGCCTGGAGCCCTCCGTGATCGGCAAGGTGGTGAAAGGCTCGGGAGTTTCATTCAAGTAATAACCAATTTAGATTAAGGATTATAAAAATGCGCGCATTATTCAGCGTAAGCGATAAGACAGGCCTGGTGGAATTCGCCAAGGGTCTGGTGGAATCAGGATGGGAAATCATCGCCACGGGCGGCACACAGAAGCTGCTTGAGGACAGCGGTGTGAAGACCACCGGCATCAGCGACGTCACGGGCTTCCCGGAGATATGCGGAGGCCGCGTCAAGACTCTGCATCCCCGTGTGCACGGCGGTCTGCTGGGCCGTCGCGACAACCCCGGCGACATGGCCCAGCTCAAGGAGAACGGCATCGAGACCATCGACATGGTCTGCGTAAACCTCTATCCCTTCGAGGCAACGGTGGCCAAGCCCGGCTGCACACTCGAGGACGCCGTGGAGCACATCGACATAGGCGGTCCCTCCATGCTCCGCAGCGCCGCCAAGAACTTCGCCGCAGTCACCGTTGTCTGCGATCCCGGCGACTATGACGTGGTGCTGGACGAGATACGCCGCTTCGGCAACACCGACATCGACACCCGCATCAAGCTGTCGGCCAAGGCATACACCCACACCGCACAGTATGACGCACATATCGCCACATACATGCGTATGAAGGCCGGCCTGAACGAGAAGCTGTTCCTGGACTTCGACCTGGTACAGTCGCTGCGTTACGGCGAGAATCCCCATCAGGAGGCAAAGTTCTACGCCGAGGCGGTTCCCGGCACATACTCCGTGGCCGGCGCCCGTCAGATCCAGGGCAAGGAACTGAGCTACAACAACATCCAGGACGCCAACGCCGCGCTGGAGATCACATCCGAATTCTCGGAGCCGTTCTGCTGCGCGCTGAAGCACATGAATCCCTGCGGCGCCGCTGTCGGTAAGGATGCCCTCGAGGCATGGACCCGCGCTTACGAGGCCGACCAGGTCAGCATCTACGGCGGCATTGTGGCGTTCAACCGCGAGGTTACCAAGGAGATAGCCCTGGGTCTGAAGCCCATATTCCTGGAGATCGTGATGGCACCGTCGTTCAGCGAGGAGGCTCTTGAGGTATTGGCCACCAAGAAGAACCTGCGCGTGCTGGTGATCGACATGTCGGCACCCCGCTGCAAGCGTCCCAAGTACACGGGCGTTACGGGCGGTCTCTTGGTTCAGGACGCCGACACCGAGTGCGTAACCCTGACCGACGAGATGTGCGTGACCGAGCGCAAGCCTTCCGCACAGGAACTGGCTGACCTCAACTTCGGCTGGAAGATAGTGAAGCACGTGAAGTCCAACGCCATCGTGGTCGTTAAGAACGGCGCCACACTCGGCGTGGGAGCAGGCCAGATGAACCGTGTGGGTTCGGCCACCATCGCACTTGAGGAGGCCCGTGCAGCCGGCGCCACCGAAGGCCTGGTATTGGCTTCCGACGGCTTCCTTCCCTTCGACGACACCGTGGAGCAGGCTTCGCATTACGGCGTTACGGCCATCGTGCAGCCCGGCGGCTCCATCCGCGACAAGGATTCCATCGTCAAGGCCGACGAGAAGGGCATCACCATGCTTTTCACCGGCATGCGTCATTTCAAACACTAATCATCAGCCTTATACCATGACTTACAACGTATTGGTAATAGGAAGCGGCGGACGCGAGCACGCCATAGTCGATGCACTGAAGCGTTCGGAGAGCGTGGGCCGTATATACTGCGCTCCGGGCAACGCGGGCATCGACACGGCGGCCACGCCGGTGTCCATTCCCGTCACCGACATCAACGACCTGGCGCGCTTCGCCACCGATGCCTCGGTATCGCTGACCGTGGTCGGCCCCGAGGTGCCCCTGGCAGCCGGTATCGTCGACGAGTTCCGCAAGCGCGGTCTGCGCATCTTCGGCCCCACCAAGGCCGCCGCGCAGATAGAGTCGTCCAAGGCGTTCGCCAAGGAACTGATGGCGCGTCACAACATACCGACGGCTGCATCACGCACCTTCGACGATTTCGACGAGGCGCTGCAGTATGTGTTGGCCGGTCCCGAACGCTCGGTCATCAAGTACGACGGCCTTGCCGCCGGCAAGGGAGTGGTAGTGGCCCAGAGTCACGAGGAGGCCGAGGCCGCGCTGCGCAATATGCTGCTTGACGACGAGTTCGGCAAGGGACGCGTGGTTGTAGAGGAATTCCTGGACGGTCCGGAGTTCTCGTTCATGTGTCTGGTCAACGGCCCGAAGGTATATCCCTTAGCCATAGCCCGCGACCATAAGCGTGCCTTCGACAACGACCGCGGTCCCAACACGGGCGGTATGGGTGCTTATTCACCCGTGCCTTTCGTCACCGACGAGATCCGTCAGACGGCACTCGACACAATCATGCTCCCCGTGGCCAAAGCCATGGCTGATGAGGGGATGCCCTTTACCGGCGTGCTGTACGGTGGTCTTATCCTCAACAACGGCGTGCCTAAGGTGATAGAGTTCAACGCCCGTTTCGGCGACCCCGAGACCGAGGTGGTGCTGCCCCGTATGCAGTCGGATATATATAAGGTGTTTGAGGCCGTGCTGGACGGCAAGGACTTCGACATCGAGTGGAGTCCCGAGACGCGCCTCGGCATCGTATTGGCTGCCGACGGCTATCCCGGCTCCTACCCCAAGGGACTGCCCCTGGGTGGTCTTGAACAGACTGAGGGCAAGGTGTTCCACATGGGCACCAAGATGGACGGCGACCGGCTCGTATCGGCCGGAGGCCGCGTGCTGATGGTCACCGATTCCGGCGCCACACTCTCCGAGGCCCGCGCCAAGGCTCTGAAGGACGCCAGGACAGTGGCCGAAAACTCTCAGGGATTATTCTACCGCAGCGACATCGGCGCCGCCGAATCACGTAACGAATTATAAGCAATGAATATAGACGGAAAAGCATTGGCCAAGGCCACCAAGGAGGAAGTAGCCGCCAAGGTGCAGGAGTGTGTCGCCAAGTATGGCCGCGCGCCTCACCTGGCCGTGATACTGGTGGGCGAGGATCCCGCCTCGCAATCGTATGTCAAGTCCAAGGGGAAGGACGCCGAGCAGTGCGGCTTCAGGAGCACGACTCTGCGTCTGCCTGAAAGCACTACCGAGGAGGAACTGTTAAGCGAAATACAGCGTCTGAACGATGACCCGGAGGTTGACGGCATCTTAGTGCAGCTCCCCGTGCCGAAGCACATCAACGAGGACCGCGTTATCGAGGCCATCAGCGCCGAGAAGGATGTGGACGGCTTTCACCCGCTCAATGTGGCCGCCCTGTGGCAGAAGCGCCCCTGCGTGGCTCCCTGCACCCCGAAGGGCATCATGAAGATGCTGGACGAGCACCACGTGGAGATCGAGGGCAAGAACGCCGTGGTGATAGGCCGTAGCAATATCGTGGGCCTGCCCATGGCCAAGATGCTGCTGGACCGCAACGCCACCGTGACCATGGCCCACAGCCGCACGCGCAACCTGCCGCAGATTGCCGCGCAGGCCGACATCCTGGTTGTGGCCGTAGGACGTCCCCGCTTCGCCGGCGCCGACTTCGTGAAGCCGGGCGTCACCGTGATTGACGTGGGAATCAACCGCGACCCGGAGACGGGCAAACTGGTGGGCGACGTGGACTTCGACGCCGTCAAGGACGCCGCGCTGCTCATCACCCCCGTACCCGGCGGCGTAGGACCCATGACGCGCGCATGCCTCATGGAGAACACGCTGGAATGCTATCTGAACCGTGTAAAGTAATGTTGTAGTTTATAAAGGTTGTAAAGTTTATAAAGTTAATGAAAATTAGTTTATAAAGTTTATAAAGTTAAAAGAGTTAAGATATTACCAAGTCTAAACATACAATGTCTACACTATTATCTTGAACTTTATAAACTTTCTCAACTTTTTCAACTAAATTAAAAGAAATGATTGAACGCTATTCACGCCCCGAAATGAGGGCTGTATGGACCGAACAGAATAAATTTGACGCCTATCTCAAGGTCGAGCTTCTCTCGGCCGAGGCATGGCGCGAACTTGGCGTGGTGCCTCCCGAGGACATCGAGAAGCTGTATGCCAAAGCCACGTTCTCCATTCCGCGCATCAAGGAGATAGAGGAACAGACACGCCACGACATCGTGGCCTTCACCCGCGCCGTCAGCGAAAGTCTGGGCGAGGAACGCAAGTGGGTGCACTACGGACTCACCAGCACCGACGTCGTTGACACGGCCAACGGCTACCTGATCAAGCAGGCCAACGACATCCTGCGCAAAGACCTGGTCAAGTTCAGCGAAATGCTGCGCAGCCAGGCCATGAAGTACAAGGACACTCCCTGCATGGGCCGCACGCACGGCATCCACGCCGACGTCACCAGCTTCGGACTGAAGTGGGCGCTGTGGTATCAGGAGATGCAGCGCAACATCGCGCGCTTCGAGGAAGCCGCCCGTGGCGTTGAAGTGGGCAAGATCAGCGGTGCCGTGGGCAACTACGCCAACATCCCGCCGTTCGTGCAGCAGTATGTGTGCGAGCACTTGGGCATCGAGTCGGCCGCCGTGTCGACACAGGTGATACAGCGCGACCGTCATGCCTGGTACTTGGCTGCCATCGCGCTGATCGGCGCCAGCATTGAGCAGATGGCAATGGAGATTCGCAACCTGCAGCGCACCGAGGTGCACGAGGTGGAGGAGGCTTTCGGCAAGGGCCAGAAAGGCTCGTCGGCAATGCCCCACAAGCGCAACCCAATCGGCTCTGAGAATATGTGCGGTTGCGCGCGCGTGCTGCGCGGCTATATGGAGACGGCATATCAGAACGTGGCCCTGTGGCACGAGCGCGACATATCGCACTCCGCTACCGAGCGCATCATCCTGCCCGACGCAACCGAACTCCTGGACTACATGCTGAACCGCATGGGCAACATCCTTGGCAACCTCACGGTGTTCCCGGAGCGCATGAAGAGCAACATCTACATGACCAACGGCGTAATCTTCGCCCAGCGTGTCATGAACGCCCTGATCAACAAGGGATTCTCGCGCGAGAAGGCTTACGACACCGTACAGCCCCTGGCAATGAAGGCCATGGCCGAAGGAAAGCCCTACGCCGAACTCTTGGCCCAGGATCCCACGGTGTCGCAGAACCTCACCAAAGAGGAACTGGACAACTGCTTCACGCTCGACTACTATTTCAAGAACGTGGATTACATCTACAAACAGGTTTTCGGAGACGCCGAGTAACCCTTTTCTAATCAATACAATGGCAAAGACATTAGTTGTACTCGGCTCCCAGTGGGGAGACGAAGGCAAAGGTAAAATCACCGACTACTTCGCGAGCCACGCCGACATGGTGGTGCGCTACCAGGGCGGCAACAACGCGGGCCACTCCGTGATGTTCGACGGCCGCAAGCACAGCCTGCGCTCCATTCCGTCGGGCATATTCAACCCCGAGACCATCAACGTGATGGGCAACGGCATGGTGGTGAATCCCGTATCGGTAGTGGCCGAGCTGAAGAAGCTGGCAGACGAGGGTGTGACCGACTATAAGATGTACATCTCCGACCGCGCCGCGATGGTGATGCCGTGGCATTCCGTACTGGACGGCGCTTACGAGGGCAACCGCGGCTCCGACCTGATCGGCACCACCAAGAACGGCATCGGCCCGGCTTATGCCGACAAGTATTCGCGCATCGGCCTCCGCATCGGCGACCTTCAGGAACCCGCATATTTCCGCAAGCGTCTCGAGGCCGCGTTGGCTGTCAAGAATCCGGAACTGAAGGCTCTCGGTCTGCCTGAATTCGACGTCGACCAGGTTTACGACCAGTATATGGAGATAGCCCGTCAGATCGGCCACATGATAACCGATACGTCGGCATTGGTAAACCGTCACCTCAAGGGGGACGGCCACATCCTGTTCGAGGGCGCGCAGGGCATGATGCTCTGCATCGACCACGGCACGTATCCCTACGTCACATCCTCCACGCCGTCGTCGGCTTCCGTGCCTGTAGGCGCCGGTATCGCCCCGCAGCACATCGGTACCGTGGCAGGAGTGCTGAAGGCTTACTGCACCCGCGTGGGCGAGGGTCCCTTCCCCACCGAGCTGCACGACGAGATAGGCGACGGCATCCGCGAGCGCGGCCATGAATACGGCACCGTAACCGGTCGTCCGCGCCGTGTGGGCTGGCTCGACGCGCAGGTGGCCCGCTACACAGCGCAATTAGCCGGCATCACCAACTGGGCCATCACGCTGCTCGACGTGCTCAGCGGCATCGATACCCTCAAGATCTGCAAAGGCTATGAGCTGGACGGCAAGATGATAGAGAATCCGCCGGCCACCATCGCCGCGCTGGAACGCGTCAAGCCCGTGTTCGTGGAACTTCCCGGCTGGAAGGAGGACATAACCGGCGTGACCCGCTACGAGGACTTGCCCGAGAACGCCAAGAAGTATCTCGAGACCATCAAGGAGCTGACCGGAGTGCCTGTCGGACTCGTTTCCGTCGGCCCGGACCGCACCCAGACTTTCATCACCTCTCCCGCATTACAAGAATTCATTAAATAAGCCCGCCATGTCATTCCAATCAGAGAAAATAGCCCAGGAAGGCTTCACCTTCGACGACGTGCTGCTGATACCGGCATATTCGGAGGTGACCCCGAACCTGGTGCAGCTCAAATCGCGATTCTCGCGTAACATCGAGCTTCAGATACCGATGGTGTCCGCCGCCATGGACACCGTGACCGAGGCCCCCATGGCCATCGCAATCGCCCGCGAGGGCGGTATCGGCGTGATTCATAAGAATATGTCCATCGCCGACCAGGCCGCACAGGTGCGCAAGGTGAAACGTGCCGACTCGGGTATGATCTACGACCCCATCACCATCACCAAGGAGGCCACCGTGGCCCAGGCCCTGCGCCTGATGCGCGAGAACCGCATCGGCGGCATCCCCGTGGTGGACGACGAGAACCACCTGATAGGCATCATCACCAACCGTGACCTCCGCTTCCAGTCCGACCTCAACGTGCCGGTGGAGAAGATCATGACTTCCGACAAGCTCATCACCACCGACAAGACCGACCTGGACGAAGCCAAGAAGATCCTGCTGCAGAACAAGATCGAGAAGCTGCCCGTGGTGGACAAGGAGAACCGTCTGGTGGGCCTCATCACATACCGCGACATCACGAAAATAGCCCAGTATCCGCGCGCCTGCAAGGATGCCAAGGGACGTCTGCGCGTGGCTGCGGGCGTGGGCGTGACCGGCGACGTGCTGAAGCGCGTCGAGGCATTGGTGGAGAATGGCGTGGACGCCGTGGTGATTGACACGGCACACGGTCATTCGGCCAACGTGATCCGCACGCTCAAGGCTGTGAAGGAGAAATTCCCCACAATCGACGTAGTCGTGGGTAACATCGCCACCGCCGAGGCCGCCGAATATCTGGTCAAGGCCGGCGCCGACGGCATCAAGGTGGGCATCGGCCCTGGCTCCATCTGCACCACGCGCATCGTGGCCGGTGTGGGCGTGCCTCAGCTCACGGCCATCTTCGACGCAGCTCAGGCCGCACATAAGTATGGCGTGCCTGTAATCGCCGACGGCGGTCTCCGCTATTCGGGCGACATCGTCAAGGCTCTTGCAGCCGGCGGCGACTGCGTGATGATGGGTTCCATGTTTGCCGGCGTGGAGGAATCTCCCGGCGAGACCATCATCTACAACGGACGTAAGTTCAAGGCATACCGAGGCATGGGTTCCGTCGAGGCCATGCAGGCCGGTTCCAAGGACCGCTACTTCCAGGGCGAGACATGCGACGCCTCCAAGCTGGTGCCCGAGGGCATCGTGGCCCGCGTTCCTTACAAGGGAACGCTCGGCGAGACTGTCTATCAGCTCATCGGCGGCCTCCGCTCAGGCATGGGTTATGTAGGCGCCAAGAACATCGACGCCCTCCACGAGGCCAAGTTCGTGAGAATCACTTCGGCTGCCGTGGTCGAGAACCATCCCCACGACGTGACCATCACCAAGGAGGCTCCCAACTACTCGCGCGGCGAGGGATAATCTTTAAGAACATATTCCTATGGAAAAAATTCTGATATTGGACTTTGGCTCACAGTACACCCAGCTCATAGCGCGCCGCGTGCGCGAGCTGAACGTGTATTGCGAGATCCATCCCTTCAACCACATGCCGGAGATTGACGCGGACGTGAAGGGAGTGATACTGTCGGGCAGCCCGGCGTCGGTTCGCGACGAGGACGCGCCGAAGCCCGACCTGTCGCAGATCAAAGGCAAGCTGCCGCTGCTGGGCGTATGCTACGGCGCGCAGTACCTGGCCTACGCCTACGGCGGTGAGGTCGAGGGCGCTCCGAGCCGCGAGTATGGCCGCGCCATGCTCAGCGTCGTGGCTCCCGAGGACCCGCTGATGCACGGCCTCCCCTCGCCCACGCAGGTGTGGATGAGCCACGGCGACTCCATCACCTCCGTTCCCGCCAACTACGAGGTGATAGGCTCGACCGAGGACGTGAAGTATGCCGCATACCACATCGGCGGCGAGATGACATGGGGCATCCAGTTCCACCCCGAAGTGTTCCACTCAACAGACGGCCCGAAACTGCTGTCCAACTTCGTGATGGACATCTGCGGATGCGCCGGCACATGGAGCCCCGCCTCGTTCATCGACTCCACGGTGGCCGAGCTTAAGGAGAAGATCGGCGACGACAAGGTGATAATGGGTCTGTCGGGCGGCGTGGATTCCACCGTGGCCGCCGTGCTGCTGCACAAGGCCATCGGACACAACCTGCACTGCATATTCGTCAACAACGGTCTGCTGCGCGCCAACGAGTTCGAGGACGTGCTTGCATCGTATCAGGGCATGGGCCTGAACGTGACGGGCGTGGACGCTTCCGAGCGTTTCTACAACGACCTGAAGGGCGTTACCGAACCTGAACAGAAGCGCAAGATAATAGGCCGCGACTTCGTCGAGGTGTTCAACGCCGAGGCGAAGAAGGAGGAGAACGCCCGCTGGCTGGGTCAGGGCACCATCTATCCCGACGTGATAGAGAGCTGCTCGGTCAAGGGACCGTCGGCCACCATCAAGTCTCACCACAACGTGGGCGGACTGCCTAAGGAGATGAACCTGCAGGTGGTGGAACCGCTGCGTCTGCTGTTCAAGGACGAGGTGCGCCGCGTGGGACGCGCGTTGGGCATCGACCAGAACCTGATTGGCCGTCATCCCTTCCCGGGACCGGGACTCGGCATCCGCATCCTCGGCGACATCACACCGCATAAGGTACAGGTGCTTCAGGCCGCCGACAAGATCTTCATCGACAACCTGCGTCAGTCCGGCTGGTACGACAAGGTATGGCAGGCCGGCGTGATGCTGCTGCCCGTGCAGAGCGTAGGCGTGATGGGCGACGAGCGCACGTACGAGAACTGCGTCGCGCTGCGCGCAGTCATTTCCACCGACGGCATGACCGCCGACTGGGTCCACCTCCCCTACGAGCTCTTAGCCAAGGTCAGCAACGAGATCATCAACAAGGTGCGCGGCGTGAACCGCGTAGTCTACGACATCTCCTCCAAGCCACCGGCCACCATCGAGTGGGAGTAACCGGTAATCTTGAATTCCGAAATTTAGCATAACAGAGGGCACCCCGCGCGGAATGCCCTCTGTTTTTATGTTGCCATTATTTGTCGGGCATAACATTTACCGTCAAATAGTGGCACTACCTCTCCTCATGCGCGCACAATAAAGGTCAAAATAACTTGTGTTTCTCCAATTATCTATTAACCGGCACTCTAATAACCTTTGTCAATCCGAAAGGAATTTATTATATTTGTGAATTAATCGTAAAATAAAAAGTCTCTCTCACATGAAAGCAAACGAGATACTGGATTTATTTAACAGCTTTGAATCCATCGCCATCGAATATGAGGGTGTTGAATGTTGGAGTGCAAGAGAAATCGCTCCTGTCATGGGTTATGTGCAATGGCGGAATTTTACAAGTATTATTGAGAAAGCAAAAGAATCTGCTTCCAATGCCGGCGAATCTGTAGCCGACCATTTTGCTGACGTCAGCAAAATGGTCAGATTAGGATCAAATGCTGAACGTCAGATAGATGACATCATGCTTACCCGCTATGCCTGCTATCTTATAGCACAAAACGGCGATCCCCGCAAGCCGGAAATTGCTTTTGCTCAGAACTATTTCGCGGTTCAGACTCGCCGTGCGGAACTGGTTCATCAACGGCTTCTTGATTTCGAGCGCGTACAGGCCCGGGCTAAACTCGCCGAAACCGAACACACTCTATCGGGTGTATTATATGAACGCGGTGTTGATTCAAAAGGATTTGCAATCATCCGGGCAAAGGGCGACCGCGCCCTGTTTGGCTTGGACACCGCGATGATGAAACGCCGCGTAGGGGCTCCTGAAAAACGACCTTTAGCCGATTTTCTATCCACTATTGCAATCAAGGCAAAAGACCTTGCAGCCGAAATGACATCCGTCAATGTCCAACAGAAAGACCTGCATGGTCAGATCGGTATCGAACGCGAACATGTTGATAATAACAGCGCCGTTCGTAATATGTTATTGGACAGAGGCATTCGTCCGGAGTCACTGCCTCCGGGTGAAGACGTCAAAAAGGTAGAACGTCGTCTCAAAGCCGACGAAAAGAAAATTCTCCCTAATAAAAAGAAGTAGCATCAGCCAACCTTCACAATCCCGCCTCATTACAGGTCCGGCAGCACGATACAGGATATACGAACCAATAGAGGGCATCCCGCGCGGGATGCCCTCTTTCTTGATATTGCTATTATTTGCCTGATAACATTTACCGTCAAATAGTGGCACCGGCTCTACCCGGCCACGCATAGCAACGGTTCGGATGTCTTATATAAAATTATTCTTGAGTGCAGATAATATTTTGCAATTTGGAATAATATTCGCAATTTTAGAACGTTGTATGATAAATTTCTGTTATGAACATTGTTGCGAAAAAGACACTGGTTGACTATTACACCAAACATCCGCAAGCAAAGGATGCTCTGGAGGAATGGCACACTAAAACGAAGAAATGTCATTGGAAGAATTTTGCCGATATTAAGGCGACGTTCAATTCAGTAGACAGTGTCGGCAACCAACATTATGTATTCAACATAAAAAAGAATGACTTTCGTCTGATTGTCGTAATCCAATTTAAACATGAATATGTTTATATCAGATTCATAGGCACACATGCCGAATACGATAAAATCAAAGACGCATCACAAGTTTAATTCAACACCTATGGAAAATATCAATACTACTATAGAGAACGAGGCTCAGTACAACTGGGCCATGAGCCGAATAGACGAGTTGTTGCCTCTGGTCAATGACGACACTCCCGATGATGATCCCAACAGCATAGAGCTTTATCTTCTGTCTCGTCTTGTGCAGGAGTATGAGGATGTGCATTATCCTATCGGCGAACCATCATTGATTGACATACTCAAATTGCGCATGTACGAGATGGGACTTTCTCAGGCTGCTCTTGCCAAAAAAATTGGTGTAAGTCCGTCGCGTATCTGCGACTTTCTATCCGGCAAAGCGGAACCGACACTTAAGGTCGGCCGCAGAATCTCAACCGAACTACAGATCGATCCGGCCATCGTCCTTGGAGTATAAGCCATCATAATCCCGCCTCATTATAGGTCCGACAGCAAGATACAGGATATACGAACCAATAGAGGGCATCCCGCGCGGGATGCCCTCTGTGCTAATCTTTTAGTAGGTTAAAGCGTGAAGTATGATTGAGCAGTTATTCGAAATACATGACCGTCACGTCATTATGATGCGGCCGCTTCGTAATTAGAGGCACGGTCATAGCGGCCCCTATCGTATTGTCAGCGTAAGTCCGGACATAAAAAAGAGTGAGCCATCTTCAGTAATCCCTGATACCGGCTCTGGACTGCCTGACATGAGGATTACGCAATAATCAGCTCACTCCCAGCCGGATATATTTATGGCTCCGCCATTCGAATATATGCAACCGAGAAAGAGCGTCTTCCTGCTTGTCATCATGTCTGCGAATTGTCCAGATTCGTATCAATGACGCGCTGAAACGCTTCTTAACTATGTCTCTAAGCGGTCTGTGGCGACCGTCTCAGACGCAAAGTTAAGAAAAGTTTTTGAAAGACACTCTATAAGTGAGCTGATTTTTGCCAAATTATAACAAAAAAGGTTAACGACTCCTGACTATTCCATCGCATTAAAAGTGCTCGGTCGCATGGAACGGAGGTTTTTAGCCTTCGCAAGGGGCAACGAGCATATTTATCGGGTGGAGGTTGAAAACCTCCATTCCAGTCAATGCCGATTGAAGGCGCTGCCGTTGAATCATAATCTATACAGGCGGTGTGTCGCGCGACACACCGCCTGTCTCTTATGTTGATATAGGGAATCCGCTTAGAAGGGGAAGTTGATGCCGAAGTTCAGGCTGGCGTTGGAGTTGAGGGGGATGCCCTGTTTGGCCAGCTTGCCGAGGGTGTGGTCCATGCCGACAAAGAGGTTGAAGCCTTTCTGCGTGTGCAGGTTCAGCATCCAGCCGAAGTCGAAGCCGTAGGTGCCGTAGGCCACGTTGGCCGATGCGGAGAACACCTTGACGGGAGCCACGTTGGCCGACAGGCGGAACTGCGTCCATGTGTAGGGACCGGCGATGCAGGTGGAGTTCAGCAGGCCGAACTTCAGCTTGCGGTAGTAAGGCAGCTCATACTCCACGCCGGCATTGATGGTGGTGCGCAGCGAACGGGTGTACGAGCTCTTTTCGCCCATATCCTTCAGGTTGTACAGCTTCGACAGGTTGTCGGTCAAGCGGTCCAGCTCGTTGTCGAACGAGTTGTCGGCCTTGTCGTCGAAGTTGAAGGTGAAGGCGTCGGTCTCTACCTCGCGCGTGCCGTCGGTGGATGCCCACTGCGTCTTGCCCCAGTTCATGAAGCCAAGGTCCACCACCGCCAGCGAGAAGTTGAAGTCGCGCCACTTGTACTGCGCGCCGAGGTCGAAGCCCATACCGAAGCCGTTGAGCCCGAAACCGTCCAGGTCTGCGCCCGACACATAGTCGTAGGATTCGTTGCCGGGACCGGGCTGCTTGGGTTCGTAGGTCTTCGTCTTATACGTCAGTCCCTTGACCGAGGCGTAGATGTCGGCGTTGGTACGGGCAATCCAGTTGTCGGTGCCTAATTCCAGCTCGGCGCGGTTGAACTGAGCGTCGATGGCGCCCACTCCGAGCATGAACTTGATGGCGGCGCCGATGCGCAGGCCGGGTACCTGCTTGATGTCGCGCGAGTGGTTCAGCGCGATCTGGCCGTAAGCCTCGGCGTGTGCGCGCAGGTCCCTGATGTCGTAGGTGCGGTTGGTGATGCCCTCCTTGGCCAGGTGGAACAGGGAACCGGGCAGGCTGGCGTCCACATTGGCCACGGCCGAGATGTTGATGGTGTTATAGCCGCCCCATGCCTTGAAGCCGGCGCTCATTATCTCTATCTTGTCGTATGTGGCCAGACGGTTGTTGTCTTTGATGCCCTTCAGCGCATCCTCAACGGATACGTTAGGATTGGTAAAGAGCACGGTCTTGTTTACACCGTCTATTTCCCTGTTGAATACCACGCTGCTGAGGTGCAGCGTACCGCGCATCGACAGGTTGAGATTGCCCAAGGCCGGCATCGACACGTAGTTCGAGTTGTTGCCGAAGGCGGGGTTCATCTCATAGCCGTAGGTATAGTTGTCCAGAAAATATCCCGAGTAGGTGTTCTGTGCCGAGACCATCGCCGGAACGGCGGCCGCGGCCGCTATTGTCATTATGCTTATGATGCGTTTCATCTTCGTAATTTTAGGGTCTGACATTATTCATCCGACGAATCATCGAAATCGGTTATATAACTTCCCGACACCTTGGCCTTGAGGTTGGTGAGGGTGATGGTCTGGTCGGGAGCTATCACATCCTCGTTGGCCGGGTTTACGACAGCCTCGATGGTGATTCCCTTGAAATTGCGGATTGTGCCGGTCACGCTCAGGGTGATGTGCTGCGTGTCGGGCGATGCCTTGAGGATTACGTCGCTTACCTTCAGGTCGCTGATCTCGTCGGCCAGAGGCGTGATGTGCAGCTCGGCGTCCAGGGGCAATGTACTGAGGGCGTCGGCATCCACCGATATGGCATTGAGGGTCAGCTTGTCCAGATCCTCGCTGCCCCAGTCGTCGAAGGTATCGCGGTATATGATCACGGTGCCCTCGGGCTTGAATGCCAGCGGGGCCAGGAACTCGTAGTGGCCCTTCAGCGCGCTGTATTCCTGCAGTTTGAAGTGGTCGACGCGATGTGTCGGGATTTCGGGCGTCAGCAGTTCGATCTCGATGCGGTCGGGCAGGCCGGCGCCGTCCAATACATCGCTCATGCCGGGGAAGGGTATGTGCTCTATGTTCTTGGCGAACTGATCGGGATATGACTTGGGATCGGTGGGCGACAGCACGAAATCGTAGGGGCCGGCGCCATATTTGTCGGTGCTGGTCTCGATGCGGCGCTCAGGCTCGTACGAGCCGGTGGCCGACTGGCCGTATATCTTGGTCAGACGCATACCGGTGCTGAAGTTCAGGCCGTACTCGGCCACGGGGTTGCTCTCCACGCCCACATACAGCTGCGGATTGGCCAGACGCAGCGTCGTGTTGCCCTGCGACAGGAAGTCGGGCAGGTCGCCGAGGCTGACGGAGGGGATGTCCAGGCCCTCGCCTGTCAGGTCGTAATGCACGTCGCCCGAGAAGGCGGTGATATGCAGGGCGGTCAGCGTCGAATTGATGTTGAAGCGCACCAGTTGGGGTACAAGGCTGGTGCTCCCGCTCTTGACGCTCAGGGTGGCCTCCTGGAATGTTATGGACGATTCGTATATCAGTTTCTGGTTCTCGAATCGTGCCTCGTCAGTCAGTTCCATACCTGTTATCTCAAGGCTGATGGCTCCCTTGCCGTTCTTGACTCCCACCTTGTCGATAGTCAGCACGCCTGACCCGGGATTGTAGTCATAACCGGCCACAGGATTGACCTGAAGGCCCTTAGGCATGAGAATCCGCAGTTTCGACAGTTCGTATTCTATGTCGGTCGCGCCCTCCAGGTCCACTTCCATTGTCAGCACCGAGGGTTCCTTCTCCATATATATGCCCGTAAGGCCGGTGATGTAATCGTCCACGTTGTCGGCGCTATAGGTCAGCGGCTGCGGAGGCACGTCCCTGAGCTTGAAATCATGCTGACCCTCGACCGTAACCACATCGAACTCCACATACGTGGGGGCTATCTGTGGCGTCGAGGTCTGTATGTCCTGAATCTTGAGCGACTGAGACTCGAAGTCGCCGCTCTGCACCACGGCATACACTTCCTTGCCGTTCATTTCCACTACTTTCAGGCTGGAATTCTCCTCCAGCTTGATGATCTGGTCCAGCTTCACTTCCGACACATTGACAGGCAATGTCAGGTCCACCAGCTTGAACTCCGACGTCTTGTCCAGATTATCGAGATCATACTTGTCGTCAATACAGGAAGCCATCGAAACAGCCATCAGACCCGCCGCTGCCGACAAGTATAAGAATTGTTTCATATATTATTAGTTGTATGTTGTTTATTCATCTAATGATTCAGGCCCGCACCTTAATCTTCCCGGCAGTCTTAAGGAACCGCAAGTCCAAAAATCAGTGATATTTCATATTAAGTGCAAAATTACAAAAAAATGCTAAAAAATCCCAATACAGACCGTTATTAACACTTTATCAGTTAAAAATCCCGAAATTTAAGAATCCTGGCCCCCGATGAACGGCACACAAACAAATCAACCGCCTTCAATGTTCAATATATAATAGGTTAACGACTTAGGTTATGAAGAAGAAATTACTGTTGGCCGCATTAACGGCGGTCGTGGCGCTGTCGGCCGAAGCGGCGCAGCCCGTGTTCCAGGCTCCCGGACAGGATGCGTGCATCCCGCCAACGGCCATTAAATATAAAGTGAACTACCACTGGGGTCTGATCAACACCACGGCGGCCTACGGCACGGTCAGGCTCGATGCCACGGGCAACAGTCTGACGGCATCCCTGAACGGCCACAGCATCACGTGGGGAGGCAGGCAATACACCGTGTCCGACACGCTGAAAGTCATCACCATGCCGGGACGCGGAGCACTGTATGCGCGCCAGAACGTGCTGTACCGCGCAGGATGGTACTCCAAGCCCGTCGTATCACTGCTGGATAATCCCTCGTACCACCCCCTCGCTCCCGCCAACTACCGCAACCTCAACGGCGCGGGCACGCTCAGCGCCTCACCCAAGACCATGGAGGCCGTGGGTATCAGCTGCGACATGCTCGGAATATTCTATCTGTTCAGATATATGGATTTCACGGCCCTGCAACCGGGCCAGACGCTGCTGATGTCCGTCAATATGCCCCGCACCGGCATGCAGCACGCCATGATCACATATCTTGGTCCGGACCAATATCAAGGCATCCCTTCATACAAGGTTCGCTTTGAATACACCTACCGGGGCGTACGTTCCGACTATCCCGTCACATGCCAGGTGGAACGCTCGTCGCGCATCCCGCTCCTGATTTCGGCCAGCCTGGACATAGGCAGGATGGAAATGATACGCGAATAGGATACCGGAGTGCTCCATAGAGCCAATGCACGGATTCCGACACTGACACCCATCTTGTTGCCAATATGCCGATTTTTCATTAATTTTGCGCATTGATTCATACCCGAATATTTGAAGCGATGATAGAAATTGGAACTCCCGGAACACCTTCCGGACGCAAGGCGCTGCTGTTAGGCAGCGGCGAACTTGGCAAAGAGGTGGTGATTGAACTCCAGCGTTACGGTCTGACCGTAGTGGCCTGTGACAAATATGCCGACGCTCCGGCAATGCATGTGGCCGACAAGGCGCACGTATTCTCCATGCTGGACGGCGAGACGCTCCGCAAGGTGGTGGAGGAAGAAAAACCCGACTATATCATTCCCGAAATCGAGGCGATAGCCACGCCCACACTGGTGGCGCTGGAGAAAGAAGGCTGGAACGTGGTGCCCACCGCCCGCGCCACCTTCATCACCATGAACCGCCGCGAGATCCGCAAGCTCGCCGCCGAGGAGCTGAAGCTCCCCACCTCGCCCTACGAGTTCGCGGAGACCGAGGAGGAATTCAACGCCGCCGTGCAGCGCATCGGACTCCCCTGCGTGGTGAAGCCCGTGATGTCCAGCAGCGGCCACGGCCAGAGCCTGGTCAAGACTCCCGACCAGATACACACGGCCTGGCAAATGTCGCAGCAGGAAGGGCGCTCGGGCGCCGGTGCCGTCATTGTGGAAGGCTTCGTTGACTTCGATTACGAGATAACGCTTCTGACCGTGCGCCACGTAGGCGGCACATCGTTCTGCGAGCCCATCGGCCACTATCAGGAGCAGGGCGACTACCGCCGCAGCTGGCAGCCCCAGCCCATGAGCGAGACCGCAATAGTCAAGGCCCGCGAGATCGCCGGCAAGATCACCGAGGCTCTCGGCGGCTACGGCATCTTTGGCGTCGAGCTGTTCGTAAAGGGCGACGACGTCATCTTCTCCGAGGTTTCCCCCCGTCCGCACGACACGGGCATGGTCACCATGATATCGCAGCATCTCTCCGAGTTCGCGCTCCATGTACGCGCCCTGCTCGGACTCCCCATCCCCGAAATCAAGTTCTACAGTCCTTCGGCTTCGCGCGCGCTGCTGGCCTGGGGCGATTCCAATGAGGTGGTATTCTCCGGAATGGACGAGGCACTGTCGCTGCCCGGCACCGACATGCGCATCTTCGGCAAGCCCGAAGTGCACGGACACCGCCGCATGGGAGTGATGCTCGCCACCGGCGACACCGTCGGCAAGGCAGTCCGACTCGTGGACAAGGCCGCCGACATGATCCAGATAACCTGCAAGTAACTTCGGGACGCCGAAGTCAAGGTGTAAAAAAAGTTAAGATAATACCAAGCTCACATACAGCTTCGTTATTATCTTAACTTTTTTAATCCATAAATTTAGAAAAAACTATGCAAGAACAGAAAGCCGGCCGCTATCACGGCATATTGTTTATGGCGCTATTCGCCTGCGCATCCTGCTTCATCGGCGAATGGCAAGTGCTGAAAGCCCTCAGCATCTCACCCCTTATCATCGGTATCGTATTGGGTATGGCCTACGCCAACTCGTTGCGCAACCATCTGCCCGCCACATGGGGACCGGGTATTAAATTCTGTTCCAAAAGCATTCTGCGGTTAGGCATCATCCTCTACGGCTTCCGCCTCACCTTCCAGGATGTGGTGGCCGTAGGACTGCCGGGCATCGTGATAGACTGCATCATCGTGGCCGTCACCATCTTAGGCGGCGTCATGGTAGGCAAATGGCTGAAGATGGACAGCGACATCGCGCTGCTCACCTCCATCGGCTCCGGCATCTGCGGCGCGGCCGCCGTCTTGGGCGCCGAAGCCACCATCAAGACCCAGCCGTACAAGACCGCCGTCGCCGTGGCTACGGTAGTGATATTCGGCACCCTCTCCATGTTCCTCTATCCCATCGGCTACCGCGCCGGCATCATCGACCTTACGCCCGACCAGATGGGCATCTTCTCCGGAGCCACGCTCCATGAGGTGGCACACGCCGTGGGCGCAGGCAACGCCATGGGCGACGAGATAGCCAACGTGGCCATCATCACCAAGATGATACGCGTCATGCTGCTCGTGCCTGTGCTGCTGATACTCGGCTGGTGGGCCGCCGCGACCGCACGCAAGCGCCTCAAAGCCGCAAGCGCCGGAGAAAGCGACAATGCCGACGGCACAGCCAAGTCCGGCAAAGGCAAGGTGCAGGTGCCCTGGTTCGCCTTCGGTTTCCTGCTGGTGATCGGCTTCAACTCGCTTGACCTGTTGCCCGCCCCGGTGGTAGGCTGGATCAACGACTTCGACACCTTCCTGCTTACCATGGCCATGGCCGCGCTCGGCGCCGAGACCAGCTTCGACAAGTTCAAGCAAGCCGGCGCCAAGCCCTTCGTCCTGGCCACCATCCTCTACGTCTGGCTCCTTTTCGGCGGCCACCTCCTCACCAAGCTCCTCACCCCGGTGCTGGCCTGATGGGTACTGACGGGCTGCTGCGGGCACCATGGCACGACTACACCGAGCGGTGCATCTATATGGTGACGCTCAACAAGGCGCCGCAGGTGCCGGACTTCGGCTCGCTCGCCGGCGACTATCGGATTCCGCACGGCCACAAGGGGAGCCCTTGCGTCGTAGCCTCGCCCGTCGGCGCGGCCATCAAGGAGGGGCTGCGCAAATTCCCGCAGATTCAGCCTAAGATCCGTGTGCTTCAGTACGCCATCATGCCCGACCACCTGCACATACTTCTGTTCGTGCAGGAGAAAACCGAGGAAATACTCGGCCGCTACATAGCCGCCTTCAAAGTAGAGGTAAACAATGCCGCAGGTCTGAAAGGCGTCTTCGCCAAAGGCTTCAACGACCAGATACTCAAGACCTGCCGTTCGCTCGACACGCTGTATCATTACCTGCGCGACAACCCGCGGCGGCTTGCCGTGCGCCGTGCGCATCCCGAATTCTTCCGGCGCGTCAACGCGCTGAGAATCGGCGACAGACACTACCAGGCCTACGGCAACATCCAGTTGCTTGACTGTCCGTTCAAGCAGCAGGTGGTGGTGCATCGCGCCGACACGCCCGCAGTGCGCGAACGCCACCGGGCGGAATGGCTATACACAGCCGCCAACGGCGGCGTGCTCGTCTCGCCGTTCATCTCGCCGGCCGAAAAGGAAGTCCGCAGGGAGGCGGAGGAGGCCGACGGCCGGTTTATTCTGATCACCAACGAGCCGATGGGCGAGCGTTACAAGCCCGCCGGCCATGACTTCGAGCTTTGCGAGACGGGGCGCCTGCTCATCATTTCTGTAGGCCGCCCCGGCGCACTCTCGCGCCAGACCTGCCTCGCCATGAACGCCCTGGCCGCCGAAATAGCTGCCGCCGCTTTCCAGCCGCGCTGAAGCATAGACCCAAAGCCGCGCTGAAGCTCGCCGCTTTTACAAAACCGCCTGGCTTCGCCCGCCTGAACCCGCCGCCCGGCTCCGCCCGCCTGAAGGGCCTGAAGGCCGAGTGCCCGCTGCGCGTATCCGCAGCGCTCCTTTTGTTTCGGCTTTGAGCTTCAGCGAAATGCGAGTCTCACTCTTCAGAATGCCAACCTCGCCCCTCAGAACAAAAGAAAAGTCCGCATGTCAGTGACATACGGACTTCTTCTCTCAGTCGGGGTGACAAGAGCTTTTAGACACGAATCCAAAAGTATAAACCGTTGTTAAAATGCCTGTTGAATGTGCCTTATTTGTCGTTGTTGTCCCGTATTTGTCCCGGTTCTGACATACCGGCTGCCTTCATTAATATTTGGATTGTTCTCTCTTTCTCCGCTATCAGACGGTCCTTCTCTGCGAGTAAATCCTGGAGCTTGTCATTAGCATTTATTTGTACCTGGGCGCTGCCTAAAATCGCATTCGCCCATATATCGTGATAATGATTCTTCATGTCGTCCGGAATGTCGAATACTACTGCCGGATGTAATCCTATCGCTAAACATATCTTCTCCAGTAAGTCGCACGATATTGACGGCTGTTTGAATATCGTGCTTAGATAGTTATACGTAATCCCCACCTTATCAGCGATTTCACGCTTCTTCAAGTGGTTATCCTCTATATGCTTCTTGATTATCTCGCCCACATGCTTCATTTCTGCAATTGTTAATTAATATTAATTAATTCAGAATTAATGTCTGATATTGTTAATATGTCAAATATTTTATGTTACTTTGCTGACATAAAATTACGACAATATTAACAAACTCGCAAATTTATGACAACTAATCAGAGTCTCAACAGCTACCTCTCCTCGCTCCCGAACAATGTCCGAATTGCGAAGTCCAGAGATATCCGAACAGAGCTGAAAATATCACGTGCAATTCTGTCCGACTGGCGAACCGGTCGTACACAGTTGCACCCTCTGTTCTTGCGCGAAATTAGTAAAATCGTCGGCGTCGATCTAATGGTCGATGTCTCAAATTGATTATAATACCATGAGTAGGTTATTAACAAACACAGAATTTTTTACCTACGGCAACGAGGTGATGGTTCGTACAGCCGACGGTTCCGTACGCACATTGACGCCCACCGACTACGATCTGATCAGCGCCATGTGCGACTACCTGACCACTTTTTATCCGAAAGCATACGCAGCCCTATGCGAGCAATACAAGCAGAGCGCACTCAACCAGCCTTACTTTCGCTATCGCATTGTATCACGTTTCGTGCGCTGTAATTTCGGGGGTCTTGACGACATCCCTGATATCTCGCCGTCCATGCACTGTAATTTCGAATATGTGCCGTGTCCGTTACGCGGAGAATGTCCTCTTGACCAGATTGTTTGTCATCCCGAGTTCAACCACCAGTTGAGCGCTGCCGAACTGCAGGTGCTCCGTCTGGTTTACGAGGGCCTCACGGAAGATGCCATCGGCGACCGCCTATGTCTCTCACCTCATACCATCCACACCCACGTGCGCAATGCTTACGCCCGGCTTGATATCCACTCAAAGGCCGAGTTTATCAGATACGCCGCCGATAACAACCTCTTTTCATGAACAAATACAGTGAATTTGAAGTCCAAAAAGTCCGCGAAGCGGATATCCGGCTTTTTGTGCGCGGAGCGAACGAAGGTAAGGCAAAAACCGAAATGGATTGTCCGTTCTGCGGTGAAAAGAAGAAATTCACCGTACTGCACAGGGGCAGGTATAATTATGCGAAATGCTGGGTCTGTAAACAGGGTTTCTCCGGCCCCCTGGAGGCATACGCATATTTGCAGGGCCTCGACATCAAGCGCGACTACGTGCAATGCATCGAGGGCGTGGCTAACATGGCCGGTATACCTATCACTCCCGAAGAAACTGTCCGCAAGCAGAAAGTAAAGGAAGAAAAGGCCAAGGTTCAGAACACCTTTACACATCAGCAGCTCGAGGGTTCAGGAATCACAATAGAGGACGTGACGACCACTGTTCAGGAGAAAGGGCAGCCGTTAACTATATGTCCCTTCCAACCTGGCACCATCAAGCAGGGTCAGCCCGTAAGACAGGGCGACGATATGCTTATCTATTACTATGACCTCTACGGCAACCCGGTCCAATATACTGCCAAAGGCACAAGAACTCTCCGCAACTATGTCCGTATTCGGTTCTCGAATCCGGACCTGCATACTGACAAGAACGGAGATCCCACGAAGTATATGTCCCCGGCCGGATCATCTTCGCCGGTTTATGTCCCGGAGGTCATGCGTAAACTGTTCAAGAACAAAACGCATGTCGAGACTCTCTTTCTCCAGGAGGGAGAGAAGAAAGCAGAAAAGGCCTGCAAGCATGGGATGTATTCGCTGGGTCTGCAGGGCATTTCCAACATCGGCAACAAGGAAAACGGTCTGATCCAAGACATACAGAATTTTGTCATCCGCTGCCAGGTGCATAATATCGTTCTCGTTATGGACTCGGACTGGAACGACCTGTCGCGTAACATCCGTGTCGGCGAGCGGGCCGACATGCGTCCGCACACGTTCGCCTGTGCCGTTATCAAATTCAAGCAATACATCAGCACATTCCATAATCGCGGCATCAATGTCGACGTGTGGTGGGGACATGTCAACGAAAACGAGAATGGAGACAAAGGCGTCGATGACCTTCTTGTCGGCTCTCTGAAGGGTCAGGAAGACGAACTCATGAAGGACATCGACTTTGCCATGCACTCGCATAACGGCAAAGGGAAATGGCTCGACATCCATAAGATCACTACTCTCTCCGATGCCAATATACGCGACTTCTGGAGTCTAAACGACTGGCAGAATTTCTTTGAGATCCACAAGACCCGACTCGTCGATGTGCCAACATTCCGCCTTGGGTCTATCCGTTACAAGGTCGAGGATGATAAACTCGTCCGCAACGGCAGCTATTCCTCCGACGTCGACATATTTTCCATCGAGAAGGATTCTAAGGATAACGACAAAGTGCAGCTCAGCTACACGGAAACATTCCGGTTCCTCGCTGCTTCCGGTTTCTTCCGCCTCGCGAATAACGATGAAGGAGCCTCCGGCTATGACTTCATCCGTATCGATGACGGAATCATCGACCGCTCGGCCCCCTACGAGGTGCGGGATTTCATCCTTACATACATCATGACCAATAGCAAAAATCCATTGGTACATGAGTATTTCAACAGTAAACTCGACGTCCTCCTTCCCGATAAGAAGCTGGAACGTCTCGAACTGCGCCGCGACAATTTCAACAACTTTGAGCCGGACGTGCAACGTAGTTACTACAACAACGGCCAGGTGGAGATCACTGCAAACTCAATAAAGCCGGAGCAACCTATCTCCAACGTGTGGCGCAGCCGTATTGTACCGCGAAATTTCAAGCGCATAAAGGTTATCGATGTAATCGACACCATCGGCGGCTGGTTCGCCATCAGATTCACTGAAGAAGGAAAGAAATGCGAGTTTGTACAGTTCCTGATAAACACGTCCAACAACTACTTTTCTCCGGACGCACCCAGGGAAGTGACGCTGGATGAACAGTACGAATGGGATCAAAACATAGTCAACAAGATCACCGCCATCGGATACCTGCTCACCGACTGGAAGTATCCGTCAGACCGCAAGGCCGTAGTGATCCAAGACCACCGTATTTCCGAAGTCGGCCAGGCATGGGGTGGAGCCGGCAAATCAATCCTTGGCAACGCACTAAGTCACGTCGTTGCTCAGGCCGGATTCGACGGAAAAACCTTCAATCCATCCGACGACTTCGCCCTTGATGGCGTCACCAAGGCTACACGTAACATCTTCATAGACGATATCCGGACAAATTTCAATTTCAAGACGATATTCAACTGGGTAACAGGCGACCTTCCCGTGAATCCCAAGGGCAAGACCCGATTCACGATCAAGTCCGAGGATTCACCGAAAATACTGCTTACCACCAACCACGCCATCAAGGACGCAGACCAGGGATCAGTGAAACGACGCATCGCCTACATGGAGTTTTCATCCTGGTACAATCAGGATCACACCATTGTCGATGACTTCGGCCATCAGTTCTTTTTCGACTGGGACGAATACCAGTGGCAACTGTTCGACAATCTCATGGCCGAATGCGTCATGTACTATCTCCGCTCGTTTGAACTCGCATGGAATAAGAAGGGAGAAGGCGTTGTGCCGCCGCCAATGAAAAATATCGAGCTGCGCACTCTGCGCCAGTCCATGTCCGAAACACTCCTGCAATGGGCTGAGGAATATTTCGATCCAACCGGCTCTCATATCAACACCCGCATTTCTCGCAAAGAACTCTTTGATTCTTTCCGCGAGTATGCCGGCGGCCTTCAGGGACACGGAGTTACAAGCTCCAACTTCAAAGGCAAAATAAAGGATTTTTGCAAGTACAAGGGTTATGACTTCAACCGGGACAAACCTATCGACAAGCCCAACGGCGGCAAGATCTACTACTCCGACTGGAAACCACAGCATGAAGATGAGTCATACCTTGGCGGCGACGACAAATCCAACAGCTGCGAATATTTCACAATCTCCATATACAGATATGCGCTCCCTCTCTCCGATGACAAACAAGACAACACATTCTAACCACAAATAACAATGGAAAACAACTCATTAATCATCAAGGGAGAGCTGTCTACCGATACGGTGCTTGAGGCGGTAACAAAGGTTACCGGTGTGAGTAAAAACAACATCCTCTCCGACTTGCGCCATTGGCCCGTAGTTGAGGCCCGGATGCTATCTGCGCTCACACTGTCACAGCTCGGCCTTGTCGACATCAAGATTGCATGGATCCTCAACCGTGGACGTGCATCGATATGCAAAAGCCGCCATGCCGCCCAAAACCTGCTGGATATCTCCAAGACATTTCATGCCAAATTTCAGAAATTACAAACTATACTAAACCTTTAAACCCTAAAAAAATGAAAAATAAAACCATCTCCGCGGTTACATCCTTAATGGCCTTTATCGCTCTGGCCGCTCCCGTCACTTTCTGCACGTTCGCAGTCCTGCGACTCTGCGACGTCATCAACTGGTCATGGTGGCTCGTCACCGCGCCACTCTGGGGCGGCGCATTGCTCCTTGCCTCAATCTTCGTTGTGGCTCTGATTGTCATATCTGCCGCCACCTTCATCATCCGTGATAAAGCAGTAGCGGAATTCAAAGCCAAGAAGGGAGGCAGAATATGAGCCAAATCCCACCTTGTCCCGGTATCCCGCTAATCGAGGATGTCGAATTCGAGGAAATGGATCCAACTCCGGATCTTGAATACCCGGAATTAGTTCAGACCTCTCCCATTCTCGAATGTGATCTTAATGACTTTCTAATGTTTACTAACCGATACAATTTCAGACATGGCTAATGACAAACTCATTCTGCATCGCTTCATGAGCCGCGAGGAATGCATTATGTATCTGTCCGGAGAAGTACTGCACAACGACACTGACCATTACCGCAACGGAAAGGGAGGATCAGTCTCCAAAGGATTCTGCTTCTTCACGGGCAATGTTAGCGAATGGGCGCACCGCCTCAATGGTCTCGTCTCCTTTGATGTCCTGCTCACCGTCGAGCTGGATCCGGAGAATATTGATGCCGACGTCTACATCTCCTCCGGAATATACGCTGAGGATCCTTCTGCGGAATTTCCGAAACGCAGACTTTACCGCGAGGTATGCACCACGGCATACTCAAAGAACTCCATGCGCTTCGTCTCCGCCGATTTCACCTACGCGACTAATCCACGCTTCGTTTCCAAGAGGGAGTTCAGGGCCCTTATCCTTCAACGCATCCCGCCAATCGTAAAACACAACGCCTGTCAATATCCAAATATATGAACTACGAAAATTACACATCCGGTCAGAAGGTGCTGGCTCATACAATCGCCCGCAAGGTAGAGCATTCCGGATGCACCACAGATGAATGCGTACAGGTGTTGTCCGACATGATCGGCTCACTGCTGGCATACATGGCACCGTCTAAGGCAGAGCTTACCGAGTACCTCGATAACAAGCTGATGCCATATCTCCGAAACACCTCCATCGAGGCTCACGACCTACAACACCAAATCATCTGAATTATGAGTAAGCAATTCAAACTAACAGCTCAGAATGTCAACAACGTATTCCTTGAATGCCTCGCAAACAAACACGAAGAAATGACGGTTGTCGAAGGCGTGAAGATCAAAGCCGGCTTCAATCTTGCTAAAATCAAAGAGAACCATTGCAAAATCCACTCTATGTTGGAATGCCTTGACGATAATTTCTTTGCAGGCGCAGGAGGTGGATGGACATTCCTGAAGATATGTGCGGACAAGCACGGCACCTTGTGGACCGGTGACCACTCGCAATGCGACAGGCTTATATGCCTCGGGATAGCGGCAAATCTACTCACATTCACTTTACCTCGCGACCTCTGGTCTGTACTGCCGGGTGAAATGCCTTACATCACCGTCTATCATCAAGCTAATAGTTCAGGGGAAGGAGGTGCCAAATGAAGAATCTAAAATGTGGTCTCGCTCGACTGTTCAGAGGATGGGCGCAACGCCTCGATCCTGAATTCAAGGCACCTCCGGTTCAGGTTACTATCAACAGAGTCAGAAAAATTCAGGTATCGTGTGAGGACTCAATGCCCTACTTTCCTGAGTATGTGATTGCCAATGTATTGAGAGAGAAAATTATCAATGCTCTTGACCTGCATGGAGCATTCAAGATTGGCATAGAAACCAATCAATTCGGAGGAAGAAAATACACCGCCACGATATATGCCATGATTGCCGGCGACGAGGAAGGAGGTGTGTCATGAACACTCTATCAATCTCCGCACCGCTATCGCATTACGATGAAGAATATGCCAAGTCACTACAAGAGTATCTCCATCCGCGAAGCCGTCCCCGCCACATATCGCCCATGAGACGCGTTAAGTGGCGTCTCGTAAAGAAGTGGTTAAACCGATACGAAAAGAACTCTTATTACGGAGCAATCGTATTCTTCTATCATGCCGACGGCAGCAGCATCCCATGCCAGATTACCAATGTCAAAATCGAAAAAGCAGGGAAACGCCGATTGAATTATATCATATCGGCTGAACCGGCCACTCTATGTGATTAATTCTGAAAAATCAAGGACTCATGGATACAATTAAGAAATGCACAGGACATGATTGTTGGACATGCCGTCATAACATCGAGGGCAAACCCAATTATGTTCAGAAAGACGTTTGCAATGCCAAGTTCATGCGCATGTGCAACATCGCAGATGCGCGACGTCTCTACGAAGATAAACGGTATTACGATCCCACTTCCTTCCGATGGAAGAATGTCAAGGATCTTAAAACAAACCTTTCCGAGTTTATCGGCCATCGCGTTATACTGCTTGGCAAATACGGAGATATCCGTCCAGGAACGCTCATTGCTCCGCATAGCGCCCCCACTGAATGTGTGTGTCTCGATGAAGATAGTTTCTGGATTCGAGGGAGATTCAATCCGGAATCCGTCCTCGTATATGCGATGCAATCAACAGTCGGATTTATCGATCTCGAGTCATACTCTGACAAATACTCCCATTCATTCCGGGTTACGGAACATCACGGCAGATTCAGTCTCAAAATCGAAGATCTTCCATTTTAACTAAAAAACTCATGAAACAGCTTCTATACATCGACCTCTTTTGCGGAGCCGGAGGAACTTCCACCGGCATAAACTCCGCACGTCTGGATGACGAACGCTGTGCCGAAGTGATTGCCTGCGTCAACCACGACGCCAAGGCAATCGCTTCCCATGCTTCCAATCATCCGGAAGCAATGCACTTCACCGAGGATATCCGAACACTTGAGCTATCGCCACTGATTCGGCATCTGAAGCAATGCCGAATCAAGAACCCTGATGCCCATATCGTTCTCTGGGCATCTTTGGAGTGTACCAATTTCAGCAAGGCGAAAGGCGGTCAGCCGCGAGACGCTGACAGCCGTACGCTTGCAGAGCATCTGTTTCGCTATATCGAAGCCATCGACCCGGACTATATCCAGATCGAGAATGTGGAGGAATTCATGTCTTGGGGCGACATCGACGAGAACGGGAAACCGTTGTCGAAGGATAAAGGACGTTGTTACCTGCGCTGGGTGAACAACGTAAAGCGTTATGGATATGACTTCGATTGGCGGATCATGAACGCCGCCGACTATGGCGCATATACTTCACGTAAACGGTTCTTCGGCATATTCGCCAAACATGGGCTGCCAATCGTATTTCCGGAGCAGACCCATTGCAAGACCGGGAAAAACGGTCTGTTCGATGATCTCCTACCATGGAAACCGGTGCGCGAAGTCCTCGACTTCTCCGTAGAAGGCGAGAGCATTTTGGACCGCAAGAAACCTCTTGCCGAGAAGACCCTTGAACGAATCTACCAGGGATTGATCAAATTTGTTGCCGGTGGCAAAAAAGCGTTTATGGTCAAGTATAATTCCATGAATCAAAACGGAAAGTATGTGCCGCCGGCGCTCGATGATCCGTGCCCTACCGTTGCCACTCAGGGACGGCTCGCGCTCGCTCAGGTGACTTTCCTTTCCAAACAGTTCAGCGGAAATCCGGAAGGCAAGAATATCTCTGTTGACGGCCCAGCCGGAACGATTACCACCATTGATCATCATGCCTTCATATCCGTTCACTACGGAAACGGATTCAATACATCCTGCAATTCCCCGGCATCCACACTCACCACAAAGGATCGTCTGGCCCTTTTGCAGATGTCGTTCCTCGATATGCAGTATGGAACAGGAGTCCCCGCTTCCGTCGACACGGCAGCCGGAGCTCTCACCACCAATCCTAAACACAATCTCGTCACGTGCGACCGGTTCCTGATGAACCCGCAGTTCTCGTCGCCTGGTTCATCCATCGATGACCCATGCTTCACCCTTATCGCCAGGATGGACAAACGCCCTCCATGCCTCGTGGTCACGGAATGCGGAGAAATGGCAATCGAAATCTACGAGACCGATTCTCCCATGATGATCAAGATTAAACAATTCATGGCCATGTATGGGATTATAGACATCAAGATGCGGAGGTTGATGATCTCGGAACTGAAGCTCATAATGGGATTCCCGGAGGATTATGTACTGATCGGCACACAAGCCGACCAGAAGAAGTTCATTGGAAACGCAGTCGAGGTCACTATCGCCCGCAAATGGTGTGAGGCTCTATGTGACTCGTTACGGACCCATGAGCTGAGGAAATCGGCATAACCATCAACATAGTACCATCATGCATCAATTCGGAAATATCTCCATCATTAACGATGACTGTCTCAACGTCCTCCGGACGTTGCCTGACAACTCCTTCGACCTAGCTATCGTTGACCCGCCGTATTACTCCGGGCCGGAACGCAGGGGTTTCTACGGATCCGAGGTCAGCACCGTAGGAGTTTCCAGACGGTTTTACCCTAAATCACGCAAATGGACGGTTCCCGTAAGCGAATATTTCCAGGAACTTGAAAGGGTGGCCAAGCATTACATCATCTGGGGCTGTAACTATTTCTATTATCGGTTCGCATCCGGGCGTATCGTTTGGGACAAATGCAACCAGTCATCCTCCTTCTCGGACTGCGAACTGGCCGCAACTGACCTGTTCTCGTCCGTCAGGATCTTCCGCTACATGTGGAATGGCATGATGCAAGGCAAGTCCATGACCGAAGGCTGGATCATGCAGGGGAATAAAAAGCTCAACGAGAAGCGGATTCATCCGACACAGAAACCTGTCGCCCTCTATGCCTGGCTGCTCAACAACTATGCCTCCCCGGGCTTCCGAATCCTTGACACTCACCTGGGATCCGGAAGCAGCATGATTGCAGCCTGGGACCTCGGTTTCGAGTTTACCGGAATTGAGATTGATCCAGTCTACTACAAGGCTGCCGTTAACCGATTCCGTCAGCACATCGCCCAGGGTCGATTATTCTGACGATTCTTAAAAACACCAACAACATCATAATCATAAACCAACATGCTTATTCATGGAATATAAAAACTACAAGTCCGATTTCGACTTCCGGATGAGGTTAAAGGACGCTTCGGGTAAGGAGGTGCCGTGGCCCGAATGCGACTGGGACGCTTTGTTCTGGACGTCAAACAAGCCCAACGCATACCGAGTGTCTTGCATCGGCGGAGTGTACGTCAACTGCTTCCGCGAAGCCGACGGCAGCATCCATTTCGTGTTCGACAACCACCGTATGGGCAAGGGCATTCTGAAATGGGAGCCTCACTTCCGCTTCCCCAACGACATCTATCCTGACGGCTTTCAGGACCAGTTTCGCAAGGCGCAGCTCGGTATCGAGCTTGTGGACGGTGACGGCGACGAGGTGACCGACATCCCCGACGTCGAGGTCTACATGCCGGCCGTCTATCTTACCGCCTACGACCTCGCCGTGCGCAACGGCTACACCGGCACGTACGAGGAATATGTGGAGTACACCAACCGCTTTCCGCAGGTCGTTGAGTCTGCCGAGACCGTCAACGCCCTGCTGTCAGACTTCGCCGACGGCAAGGCCATGATTGCCGACGCCCTGACAAGACAGGGTGTAGACACGGCGTCTGACGAATCAATGCAGACGATGGCCGACAAGGTGCTGGGATTGCAATTGGCCGTGCCGGGCGACCCTCAGTATGTGGAGCATGACAGCCGTGTCGGCGGCTACGACCTCTACAACGTCATGCACAACCACCGAAAGGCTGAGTTTCCGTACATGTACGCCGTTTCGTTCAACGCCCCCACGGTCACGCTGTCGGGCGCCGACGCATACCTGTGCTCCGACGGATATTATACAGAAGAAAGCGGCTCACATAAGATGCCGTTCGCGCAGGAGCATTACGTTATCTACTATTTTCGTAACAGGAGTTTCACGCTGACAGCCACGGCGGCGAGATTCATCAACGATATGTGCGTCTACAACGGCGCACCAATCGTTAACTTCGATCGAGTCGATGTGCGTAGGCTTGCCATTTATGGAGTCGAACCGTTTTCAACAGACATTATCAACGCTTTTCGCATTTACGGTGGAAGCTTTGCCGACATCGCCATTGAATCGCTGGAGAGCGGATACTTGCAGATAGATTCTGTGCCGGTTGTGTCATTGCGGATGTCAATCTTCAAGACGTTAAGAGGTGGCATTATAATTAATTATTTGCATAATATACTGAGTGCAATGTTGCCCGCGCTGGAGAGCATCACGGGAGGCACGGTGGTAGCCAGTTGCAACTCCCTTGCCGAGCTGTCCCTGCCCGCGCTGGTGGACGTCTTTTCGACAAATCAGCTTAACGTCGTCTGGAACTGCGATAATGTTTCAAGGGTGTCGGCTCCGAATGCTAAAAGGTTATCCACTACTGGTACTCGATATACAAATAGGTTAATTGTCGAGCGAACAAGTCAGCATATCACGTTCGAGTTGCCGGTGTGCGAGATATTTTCAGCATTATTCTCGGCAGGAACCACAGCGAACACTTTATGCGAGTTGCATTTCGGCGTTGCGATAAACACTATCTACACAGAATGCCGAAACACGCAGACTCTTATTATCAAGATAGGCAAAGGTGCCGTGACATTTCTTGATTCCAGCAACGCCAACTGGGACAGCGAGGCCCTGAAGCAGTTCCTCGCTGACCTCGGAGACAACACGGGCGGCGAGACCAAACAACTCAGAATCAGCGCGGCGCAGATTGCCAAGCTGTCAGAGGAGGACATAGCCATGGCCGTGGCAAAGAATTATACACTAAGTTAAAATATATCATCATGGAAATCAAGAAACAGACAGTAGAGGTCAGAGTGCTTGACGCCACACCGGGACACATGCTCTATCACAAGGGGGAGCCAATCGAATCGGCGTACTTCGCAAAACGGGTCTATCTCGGAGTCGGCGACTCGGCCGACAACTACGCCGAGATTCCGGAGGCCGAAGCCAAGGCCGAAATGGAGAGGCGAGAGAGGGAAGCGAGGGAAGCCATCTAAAAGGCTCGCCTTGACACGCAGCCTACGCTATTATGATCAATCCAGGCAACCATTTCGTTGATGTCAACGAAATGGTTGCCCCTATACCCCCTACATGCAGATTCTTTTCTCTTGGCGGTGTTCCGTTTTTGTCGTATATTTGCAGTCATTAACCAACACATAACAGCTATGAGAAAATTACTATTCGCCGTAACACTCGCGCTCATGACGGCGATCACAGGGTGCGCGCCTACCGGACCCAGGTTCCATACATTCGTTAACACTCTGGACTATTTTTCAATCGGTCAGAATGGAAAGATCCTGCTGACAGAATCCAATTCCTACAGCGGAGATTATCAATCGTTAGGCTCTATTATCATAACTCAGGAGTCTGGATATGTCAAGACTGAAAAGAAACCGGCCAAGAAAGTCATAGTTGACGATGGAGTATACGGATCTTATGAAAAAGACTCTGATCCCAAATATAAGACCGGGGACTGGAAGTTTGCAACATATCAAAGCACCCTTGAAAGAGCCGTCGACGAAGCTGCAAAAATGGGCGGTAACGCAATTATCAATCTGAAATTTGATAATATCGGCACTACAACTGTTACAGTTTCCGGAATGGTCATCAAGCGTAAATAGCCTCTACATCATGGACAGAACGGATTCTTTTACCGCCATTGACTTCGAGACAATGACAGCCGAGCGCACAAGCGCCTGCGCCATCGGACTCGTGAAAGTCGTCGACGGACACATCACGCAACGCTTCTACTCCCTTATCAATCCCATCCCGGACACAAGGGAGCATGACAATTCTGCAGTGCACGGAATAACGCGCGAAATGGTGGCCTCCGCGCCTTCTTTCCTGGAGTTATGGCCGACAATTAGTAAGATAGTAGGCGATGACATTCTTGTGGCGCACAACGCCGAATTTGACCACTCAGTCTGGAACTGCCAGATGGATACCTATTGTTGCACAGACAAGCCGGGCAAATACCGCTTCGTCTGTACCTATCAGCTGACAGGCCTCTCTCTGGAGGAAGCTTGCCGTAAACACGGTATCGACATGGGCCACCATCACGACGCCCTCGACGACGCCATGGCATGCGCCAACATCTTCCTGGCCGAGAACGGTCGAATCCCGATCAATACGTTCAAGGGTAGCCTTAAATCGGTGTTTATCCAAATGGAAGCCAAGAAATATGACCATGCCACGCTCGATCCGCTCGATGACGAATTGGTCATGAACCAGGACACGCCATTCTTCCACGCCCGAACAGTCATTACAGGCGTATTTACGCAATACCCGAACCGCAATGACCTCGGCCGAATGCTTCAGGGTCTCGGAGCTGACATCAACACATCGATTTCCAAGAAAACCGATATCGTTGTCATTGGAGACGGTGCAGGGCCGGCGAAGCTGAAGAAAATCCAGGATCTCCGCGACCAGGGTTATGACATCCGCATCATATACGAACCAGAACTAATCAAAATACTCTCGTAAAATGGATAATACCAGACATAGGCTCGATATAACCTGGGCAAAGGCATTCGGAGAAGCCTATTGCCATCATGCATCACTGTTCATTCCGTTTGTACAGGAATCGCTTTTCGATGCCCCGGAGATCATAAAAGTTGGTATAACTATATACTCGACATCTTTTAAGAGAGAGAGGGAAGACGGAATCAGTCCTAAGACCGGCCGTAAAATAAAATGGAAGGTAACAAAGATTGAACATCACGACGTCACACAGAAGTATTTTCCATGCTCTATGGTAGATGGCGGTCTGCTTGTCTCACTAAATTCAGCACCATTGATCGAGGCTTTGGGGCTTAATAGATGGACTACCCTGGGCGATGGCTCCGACGGGTATCATAAGGAATTCCCGGAAAAGATCTTTTATACAATAGGGGTTGAAGATACGGTCGAAATAACTTTTGACTACGAACGGGGCAATACTCCATATCTCGCCAACAAATCAAAGATCTCAAAGCTCAAGAATGGAGAAACAATCGACACTGTAATGTTTTTCTAAAAAAACACAGTAAAGTATTGCACAATTCAAAAATAATTACGAATTTTGCAGTGCTAACATACTCATAACAGTTTGTCTGTTACCGTGAGCGGAGGTTTAGACGCTCGACATACTTTCGGGCTTTTTTTATGCCCGGATGACATACGCAACCGTCATAGGCTGCCATTCCGAAACTTTATATCCTTCCTACGGGAACAGGCATTATGAGTTTGTTAGCAACGGAATGGCAGCCGTTTTTATAAGCCTGCCAATAGCTAACAAACTCATAATGCCAGGAATCATGAATCAAGCATTATCTTTGAGCCATGCGCCCGCAGTCCGCGCTTCTCGCGCCCTCCGTGCTATAGATGTACGGAAAATGTGCGCCTGTGCTATCTCACTCGCACGCCGCAAGTCTGTAACCTTCGCCACCATCAGCGCCGCCCTCTCGGTCGCCGGTGTCGCTCTGGCCTCCAATCCCCTCACCTACTCGGCGGCCCTCGTCGCCCTCGGATTCGTCTACATCGCCACCGAATACCAGGAAGGAGGTGACGCATGATGGGATTCACTGAAGATCTGCTCAACTGCGTAATCCGCGACATAGAGCAGAACTGGGAGCGCACGAACGGCAATGTTGCATATTTTGTTGACCGTGTACTTAAATCCGGACTCACCACCTATGATCTCGCAAATTACCTCGTAGAGCGTGGCAAAATCGGCCCGGTATGCGTTACCACGGTATTCGACTACATCGTTCATCCGGTCGAGAAAGGAGGTGACCAATGAGCCGCAATATCCCCGACATTACCATCGCCAAGGTAATGAGCTTTAACGCCGCCGGAATGCCGGAATGCGAGCAGTACGAGATCGCGGCCATCATAGACACGGCAGACGAGATCTCAGCACTCGGACGTATCCGCTTCGAGGACGCCGCCGACCTGGTATCTCTCCACAACATACTCGGAACTTATATCCGGATGAACGGCATCGGTCATCAGGATGTGGCCGAACAGCAATAGGAAGGAGGTGACAAATGAGTATGTCAAGTCACAAGATCAAGAAAGCCCTCGGCATTCTGCCGGAGGTCCGCAAAGACGAGGATTCTCCCGGCCAGAATACGAACACAATCATCGTAGAGGAATACATCAAACGTTATGCTCCGGCCGACACATTCGGCCCGGGAGTAGTCATCATCACCACCGCCGACATAATAAACGAGCTGGCCGACATGGCGGACCTCGACCCGGACGCGGTAAACCACGTACTGATCCGTGAAGGGTATCGCCCGGGACGCAACAATTCCGGATCCTTCGGATGGATGATGCGTCAACGTGGGCCACGTGCCGACTGAGGTAATTTCAAGAGCCGTATGAGGTATTCTTAACATCGTCTGAGGTATTTAATCAAGAGCCGCCACTGCATCACGCAGCGACGGCTCTTATTTTATGTGAACTTCTTGTGGTAATGTATACCTTGAAACTAACCTGATATCACAAAACCTATATATAATGTTTTTCTCACGTACGTACACGTACATAAGCGACCATTATAACTGCAAAGTTAGCGTTTGTCAATCGATATAGCAAACTATTTATGAACAAGTTATTCACACTTTGTCGATAACCTTGCACCGCTCCCCGCGCCCCTATGCAATGGTTTCGGAAGGTTGGGTGCTTTCGCACTCCTGCACCGGAGTACAATCCGAATACGACCATCGGCAGGGGGGCGCGGGGGACATTCGCCTGTTTTCGCCCTCTGTTATCGGGTATGTTGTTGTTTTTCAAATATTTATGTTCCACGTGGAACAATTCTATAATTATTTATTTTTCTTGTGGGCGATAAGTGTAAAAATAGAGTACTATTGTACTAAAAGGTGGTTAACATTTGTAAATCAATAATTTACAAAAGTACAAAAACAGTACTTTCAAGTACGGCAGCACAGTAGTACAAACTTTATTGCGGAAAGTACAATTACAGTACAATTTTTCAAAGCCGTTTGTACTGATATAATGCTCTGAATAATTGCGGATTATGTGCCATCAGTACGCCAGCATTCAAAAAAATGTGGGGTTAGTCCGAAGAATTTTCTGTAATTGTTAATATAATTTCTCGTTTTGTTAATATTTATTGCACACTTTTGGTTATTTTGTGCTATATTTGCAACATAATTCAGAACGTGCTTTTTATGTCGCAGTACAACATCTACATCAAAGTGCCGGACTATCTCGATCAGTGGCTCCGTCACGATTTCTGGAACCAAGGCCTTAAACGTGTTGAATTCGAGCGTGGCTCAAACTGCCACTCAATACTCTCGCGGTTTCTACGCCGACGCCCCGCCGATTACGTCGAAGGTGACGTCATGGGTTTACTTCCAATCGAGGTGCCCACCTTTAAAGGCATGAACCCGGATTCGCACAATTTCCTGATCCCCGAAGGCGAAAAGGCTCTGGTGTCGGCCATCAAACGAAATTTCAAAACACTTGTCGACCGCGAGCTTTCATGCTTCTATATCCGTGACGTTGTCATCACGGATATAATTTACGCTTTCATGGCCAAGCACGGCATCGAGCCGACCGAGAAAAACTGGGAGACGATCCGCCAGATGTTCAAACGGCTGCGCGACAAGTCGTCAAAGGCCAATGTTAACGTATGTTAATTCCCGTTGACTACAAACCTCCAAATTACCACACAGACCAAAACGCCCAAATGGTACCAAACTGCACCAAAACGCCCACCACCCCAAACCCCTGACTTATGAACACACTCCCCGGCATCATTTCCATCTGTTATACGGACTGCGAAAATTTGCAGCCACACGTCATGCAGCAGTCGATTACCGGCGCGACAATCGATCTCGCCGTACCTGCCGTGGAAATCAATTTTTATGACATCCCGAAATGTCAATGGTCAGGGACATTGTCATCCGGATGCCGTCAGGAGAAGGCAACATTGGAATTCAAAACATCTGACATAATCCCCGAAGGGCGCCGCATCGCATTCATCGTCACGGTAGCTTCCGGCCGACAATTTCTTATCGGATCAAGAGAACCGAAATATCCGCAGGTCGAATACACGGAATCCACCGGTTCCCCAGCCGGTGATGCTGCCGTCCGGACATATAAAATTACACATGTAGCCCTGAAATCAGTCCTCCCCTGCATTTTATAGTCTTTTTTACCCCCTCTTGAGTATCTTATTTTTGTGGCATAATTCTTTACCGAACTATGCCCAAGAATTTTCATATTTTTCTCAAGGGTGAAGTCGGTTCCCGATATCTGGGAAACTTCACCTCGGACATGGTCAACTGGATCCTTGACAAGTATAAGGATACCGAAGTCCACGTTCTGATCAATTCCCTCGGCGGGTATACGCACGAGGGTCTCACCATATCCTCGCTTTTCAAGATTCACGGTAACGTTCACGTACACTTCATCGGAGAGTCTGCATCAGCGGCTACCATCGCTGCGATGGGTGCCAAGAAAATCACCATTGACGCAGACGCCGCCTTTCTCGTTCACCGCTGTTCAAGCATCGTATTCGCGTGGGATTACATGAACGCCGACCAACTTGACGAGCACATCAAGCAGTTGGAAAAGCAGAAGGAGGATCAGCAGACACTCGACACGGTTGTCGCCGGGCTCTATGCCCGTCGCTGCAAGAAGTCCAAGGAGGAACTTCTGCAGCTCATGAGCAAGGACACGTGGCTTACCGCCCGTGAGGCTCTCGATTGGGGATTTGTCGACGAGATTACCGACGATGAGGAAGACAAGGAACCCCTGACCGAGTCGACTGCAGCCGCCATGTCATCGGCCGGCATGCCGCTCCCTCCCGGCTTCAAGGGGAAGAAAGGCTCGATGTTCAACCGTTTTCTCGAATTTCTCAGATCATTAAATCACCAGGATTCGGAATCAGACTCCGCACCCGAGGAGCCGGTGTCTGATTCCGATACCGAATTTTTTCAGTCCATGAATACAGAACCCACCCAGACGCAGGAGCCGCAGTCTGCCGCTCCCGCTCAGCCCGAACAGCAGACTGTTCAGCAGCCCACCACCCCGGCCCAGGCGCCCGCCCAATCCGACAAGGACGCGGAAATCGCTCAGCTCAAGCAGCAGCTTGCCGAGCGTGACCAGACAATCTCCGAACTCCGTAAGGAACCAGCCGCCCCCACATCGGCAGTCGTAGAGTCCAAGAAAAAGGAGCCCGATCCTTATGCCCCTGTTTCCGAGGCCGAAGGAATTGCAGCCTCTAAGGCTTTCCTCGAAAAATTCTGCTAATCTCTAATTTTTTACTCTCTCCAATGTCTAAGATTCTTATTGACAACGCCACCCTGGCGGACTACCAGAAAACTGCTGTGAAGTGGAACCCCACCCTGCAGGATCTCCCAATTCGCGCCGCCAAGGATGTGCTCGGCTACATGCATGGAATAACAGGGCTGCGCGGTGAAATGCAGCTCGGTGAGATTGGGGCCGACTCGCAGTTTGCCCCCTTTAAAAAGGACCGCAAAGGCTCGTCCGATGTAAGCATCACGTATCGCGTCATCAAGGATTACCTTGGCAACGCGGTCGACGAGTTTGCTCCGGTCGACTACGCCCATCTGACGATGGGCTACGACGACCCGATTGTCGGCGAGGCTATCAAGGGTGCGTCCACCACCGCCCTTGTACTGTTCCATATTGCCAAGGCCCGCGGTCAGCACATCGCCCAGGCGGTGCTCACAGGCGTCCGCAAAGACGACGGCGACACCACCGAAGACCTCTGCGACGGTCTGCTCACCATCGCCGGCAAGGAAATCACTGCCGGTGCCATCTCTAAGGAGGAGGGCAACTACATCAAGCTGCAGGATGCCTTCACCTTCCAGAACGCGTGTGACTTGCTGAAGGAGGAGATCATCTTCAAGCTCAATCCCTTCATGCGCCGCGAGAACAACCTATTGCTGTGTGATCCGGAGCTCGTCGACATGTACAACGAGTCCTATCAGGCCACTCACACCGGTCTTAACTACAACACCGCGTACAACCAGCCCTACGTCGAGGGATCGCACAACAAGGTCACCATCCTGGGTCTCCCCGAGATGGCCGGTCAGAAGCGCATGATCCTCACGCAAAAGGACAACATGTGGTGGGCTACCTACAACAAGTCGGATGAAATGGCCGTCGACATCATGCGCAAGGACCACTACACGCTATCCTTCGCCGCAAACATGTGGCTCGGCACGCAGTTCCGCACCATCGACAAGCGCCGTCTCTGCATCATCGACCTCGCCGACTAATCTAATCTCTCCTCATCATGAAGTGTACATCAATTCTCAAAGGCATGCCCTTCTGCGAGGGCAAGCCTGTTAAGCCCGGAGTGCGACGCCGTGCTTACATAGTTGCAAAATCCGACGTCGCCAAGTTCCCCACCATCGAACGTGACGAACTCGGGAGGGCTATTTCTTCCATTTACAAGGGTAATTTCATTCTTGTAGAAGGAAAGAAGTTCCTTGTCATCGACCATCTGTCGGATAAGGCCGAGGTGAAATCCGACCCTCAGGGCGAATTCCCGTCACAGACTTTCAACAACCAGGCGACACTGGTGCATCCCGACGTAGGCCCTGAGGCCACGGCAGCCATCACGCCGTTCCTCTCCACCGAGTGTGTCGTAATCGTCGAGGATATGTATGGCCGCTACCGTGTATTCGGCGGCGAGGACTACGGCGCCCGCATCGCTCCCGCTCAAGCTCTGGGCCAGGGCGCCACCGGCACTACGGCCACTACATTGACCATCACCGCCTCCGACGAGATTTCCATGCCGTTCTATGAGGGAGAGATCCCCACCGACGATGGAACAATCAACGAAGACGCCGGTGCCGGTGCCTGATTCTTCCGGGAGCCTGACCGATGCCCTTGATGCCATCCTGACCGATGTGCGTCCCTTGGACATCGATCCGGCTCTCGGTAAGATTTCGCCGGTGCGCGACATCTTCGCCGTCGAGCAGCGCAAGTCGTGGGATAAGTCAACGGAAGCCCGGTGCAACTTCGACTACCGTCCGAGGATTACTCACCGCGCCGGCGTCTGGTTCCTATCCATTTGGCAAAAATCCCTCATGGGGCGTACGCTGACAGAAATAAAGTCCGACCCGGCCGAAGTACCGCATTTCGCGGAAGCCGTGTCGGACTTTATAAGTCAGATCCTCGGCAATTCTTTCGCCTCCGGCCATTGGTGCGTCTGCACGTCCCCGAAGCGCCGCCACACGGTCCGGAACTTCGCCACGCTCATAAGCATGGATATCGCGGCGAGGCTCGGAATCCCGTTCTACGAGGATGTCGCGTTCTGCCACTCCAGACAGCGCATCAACGCTGTATTTACCCTCAACCGCTTGCCTGAGGAGCCTAACGTAATAGTGTTCGACGATTTCGTCACTACAGGCTCCACTCTTAAGGCGATGAAGGAGCTCCTCCTTCCTCTCGGTAAAAATTTATTGTTCGTTTGCGGAATCAACAACAAATTATGATCAATCTTGAACTTACCCCCAAAATAAAGGAATGGCTCGACACCGCGCCGGAGAAGCGTGATATCAGAGTCGGTGCCGAGCTGCTGTTGCGCATAAACCGCAATCGCGTCCTCTACAACAACATTTTGCGCAATCCTGGCCGCCATGCCGCAACTCTTGAGTATCAGTTGCAAAAAATACTCAAGCAGCGCCTAATCGATACCACTCATGAAGAAGTGGCGCAGATGATGACCCAGGTGGACGCTATCGCCAAAAATCGCGGACTCTCCAAGTCAGAACGATCCGAGTTTCAGCGCGGCAAACGTGCGGACCATGACCAGTTGCCCCCTGAGGTGCAGCAGCTCTATGTCGACAACGCCGACATCATGCGCCGCATGCGCGACGCGCACACCAAATTGCGCATGATCAATTCCACGAACTCCACATGCCCGGACTCGGATCGCTATCCTCTTGCCAAGGATATCATCAATCTGGATCTGCAGTACCGCGATAATTGGAATCTCTATGACCACTATGTAAAAGGCACTCCGCTTGCCGCCACCGTCCGAGCCGTGGATTCCCGCACCGCCTCCAAAAATGCCGTCAAGACAATCAACCTGTTAATTGGCAAATATGCCAAAGCACTCTCTAACGGTGCGGAGGCAGAAGCCGACGGCCTTAGGGAGCGTATTCGCAATCTATACAGTCAGATTGACAATCCGTCCGCGAAGATTCAAGCTAAAATGTCGGAATTCGGCCTCTTATGAAGCACTCGGAAATAATTTCCTCGGTACTCTCGCCGCTCGCCGACAAACCGCAGCAAGCCTACATGTCGAATCTCCTGCAGGTCGCCGACATTCTGCAATGGATTCTCGATCAGACCGGCCCGGCTTCCGTAAAAATGGCGTCGTTCTCGATTTCAGAGGAGTTCCTCCGTCGTCTCTATTTCATCGAGAAGTCGGGGCTTATCAAGGATATTGACATAATCCTTGATTTTAAAGCCACCAACAAGACGCTAATCCTTTGGTCCTTCATCGAACAGACAGTTGAAAACTGCTATCTCGCGTCGAGCCACGCAAAGATCCTGCTGGTCGGCAACGACCGTTGGACCGTTTCCGTGGTCATGTCGCAGAACCTGACACGAGGCAACCGCTTCGAGTCCGGTTTCATCTCCACCTCGCCCGAAGTGTTCTCAACACTTTCCGGTCAGGTCGAATATGTAATCAAAAATCAATCGGTACCGTTCCATGAAGTATTCACCCGCACAGTTGGAAAAAATTGAGCAGTTTGCCCAGCTCTATACGAAACCCACCGAAATTGCCATTTATCTCGATATCCCGGTCGAAGAATTCAAGGCTGATATCGGATCCGAAGGACATCCGGCGCAAAAGGCGTACGTAAAGGGCAAACTCTCGCAGAAACTCGAGATCCGTAAGCAGATGGCCACCCTCGCCCGTGTAGGCTCTCCGGCGGCTATCGAAATGTCTGAAAAGGCGCTCCTCGATATGGAGGACGACGAATAAACTCTTTTTCCCATGCCTCTCCCTTCAACTCTTGACGCTTGTAAACTCGACCTCTTTTCCTCCGATGAGGAACTGAGGGAAAAATATCCCGTCGCTTTTGCCGAGCGAGTCATGAGGATTCGCGACATGTATAACTACTGGCTTGCGAATCCTTCCATGAAGGACCGGCAACTCCGCGATCAGATTATGTCGCGTTACGACGTCTCCCAGTCGTGCGCTTACTCCGACATATCCATCATTCATCAGCTGGCCCCGCTCGTCGCATCGAACTCTCGCGACTTCCACCGTGTCCGCTACAATGAAATGATCCTCGACACCTACAACATGGCGAAGGCCCGGAAGGACACGAAGACGATGGAACGTGCCGCCACCTCCTACGCCAAGAATAACCGTGTCGATCTGGAGGACGAGATGGCTATGCCTTACGAGGATATCGTGCCGCAGCCGTTCTGCGCCACCCTCGATGTCACCGTCCTCGGTCTCCCGGCTATTCCCGATGTCTACAATCATATCGACAAACTCTCAAAGGAGTTGTCGCGTGATTTCGCTGACATTACCGATGTCGATTTTGAGGAAGTCGACCTCGAGGAAGACAAGATCTTCCCCGACAAGGCTCCGGATTTGCCAACTCCTGAAGACTGATCGCCCATGGAACTGACAAACCCGAAAGCCAAGATGGTTTATTTCAACCGTCCGCAGCTGCTCACACAGCTGATTGCCGCACGTACCACTGTCGTTGTCGCGGGCCGTCGTACCGGCAAGACGGACTCCATTGCCGCGCCGTTCATTTTAAAAATGATCCAGCGCATGCCCGGCTCAACGGGCGGCATTGTGGTCCCCACCTTCAAGCACGGCTTGACGAACACCCTGCCGGGACTGTTCGCAGCCTGGGCACGTTGGGGATTCAAGAAAGGAATCCACTACGTTGTCGGCAGGCGACCGCCTAAGTCGTTCGCCCAGCCTATCACCGAGCCTCTCCAGTGGGAGAACGTCATCGCGTTCTACAATGGCTCAGTAGCGGTCATACTTTCGCAAGACCGCCCCGGAGCCGCGAACTCTCTGACGCTTTCCTGGCTTCTCGTCGACGAGGCGAAATTTATTGATCCGGTCAAGCTCACCAATGAGACGCTTCCTGCCAACGGTGGTATCAAGACGCATTTCTGCCGTCACTCCTTTAATCACGCTATGCTTGTGCTATCGGATATGCCGCAGAGCAAAAAAGGATCCTGGTTCCTGGAGTACGAGAAAAAGATGGATAAACGGGTCATCGATGCCATCGGCGGCGGTGTCTACGAAATCTGGCGACTCAAGCAGAAAGTACTGGAGTTGAGGAAGAAGGGGATTGAACCGCCCGATTATCTCAAGGGACACCTCCGGAGGCTCGACCGTAACATCAACCGTCTGCGCTCCGTTGCCACATATTACCGCGAATATTCATCCGTGGAGAATGTCGAGCTGCTCGGGGAACAATATCTGCGCGACATGAAGCGCGACCTTACGCCGCTCACATTCCAGACCTCCATCATGTGCCGCAAAATCGGCATCGCCCGCGATGGCTTCTACTCCTCCATGAAGGAGGATCATAAATACAACGCCTCAGATTTTGAGTACCTCGATTCTTTCGGCTACGAGTATATTCCCGAAGCGATGGACTCGCGAGCTGACCGCGACCTCGACCCTTACGCACCCATCTGCATCGGCATGGACTACAATGCCAACATTAACTGGATTGTCGCCGGCCAGCCGGATGAGCGACTCGGCCGACTGAACGTCCTGAAGTCGTTTTATGTCAAGTTCGAGCGAAAGATTCCCGCTCTTGTCGCCGAATTTTGCCAGTATTATTCGCACCACCAGGAAAAGACAGTGGTGTTTTACTATGACACCACCGCCCTTGGCTCCAACTATGCCGTCAACAACATCGACTTCCGATATTCAATCATTTCGGAATTCGAGCGGCATGGATGGCGCGTGGTGCCGGTTCCACTCGGCAACCCTATGCGCCACGATGAAAAATATAACTTGATCAACCGTGGATTCGCCGGCAAGAACCGCCTCACGCCATACTTCAACCGCCAGAATAACGACGATCTTATCCTCGCAATTCAGTCTGCCGGAGTGGAGCGCGGTCGAAATGGTTTCCGGAAAAACAAGTCAGGCGAAAAACTCGCGGAGTCCGAGGAAGATCTGCTCGAACACCGCACGGACGGCACAGATGCTTTCGACACCCTCTACATCGGTTGTGAGCGCCGGCCATACACAGGTGTCGCCCTGGTCGACACCGGAGGCATCATGTAGAAAATCCCTTTACACATCCATCGAGATATGTAAAAAATTCCGGATTTTCTTTATATGTCGTGTCTTTTTATGGGCTGTGACAGGTAATTATTTTTGCATCGAACTTAAAACCTCTCCTCATGTCTCATGTAGCATTTCGTCGCAAGATCACCACACAGTCGGTACTTGCATTTCTCTTAATCGTTTTCGGCATGGCGCTCGTCATGCTCGCTCTATTCATGCCGCCTCGCGGCGAGATCCACCCCTCGGTTATCACCGTGTTCGGAATGCTTCTCGTTGCCGCCGGTGCCTTCCTCGGCATCGACCTCAACTTCCAGTTCAAATCATACATCAACTCCCTCCAGGCTTCTGCCGGCAACGGTTCCGGTGGCCATCACCGCACTACACCGGCCCTCTCTGACGGCACCGAGGCCGAAGCCGAGGCCAACAACTCCACACAATGTTAAGAAAAACGCCCATCGACACAATCATGATTCACTGCACGGATACCCCTCCGGGCCGTGAAGTATCTGTCGCAGAACTCGACTCCTGGCACCGTGCCCGTAAGTTCGAGCCTTATGTAACGCCCAAGGGCCGGAAGATATACGCCGGATATCACATCCTCGTACATCTGGACGGCTCGTATGAGCGCATCCGTCCTGACGAACATCGCGGTCAGCATTGCAAACAGCACAACATGAACAACCGAGCGGTCGCCATCGTCTACGCCGGCGGCCGCGACATCAACGGCAAACCGTGCGACACACGCACCGAGGCTCAGAAGAAAACTCTCCTGACCCTCGTCCGGACTATGCGCGGCAAATACCCCAAGGCGGAGATTTGCGGCCACCGTGACTATGCCCCCAAGGCTTGCCCCTGCTTCGATGCCCGCAGAGAATATAAAGACATCTGATTATGACAAGGATCTGTTCTTCCATCACGTTGCTGGGGCTGCTCCTGCTGAGTGGATGCCGCACAACAAAGCCTTCGGAGGCGGCGCCTCCCGTAATCCTCAACAACTCGGACAGCATACGCATTGAGTATATCGAGACTGTCCGTATCGACACCGTCCAGGTATTAATCCCCATTCCGGCCGAGTCCTCGCGGCAGGTCGTAAAGGACAGCACAAGCCATCTGGAAACATCCCTCGCAGTATCCGACGCATGGATCAATGCTGACGGTTCACTTGGCCACTCTATCAAAAACAAGGACTCGCCCATCAAAGCCGACGTTCCTGTTCAGGTCAAGGACACTCAGACCAATAAATCTTCCGAAAGCATAAAAGAGGTGCCTGTTCCTTACCCTGTCAAGGACAAAGTATATGTCGCCACGCCTCTCTCCTCATGGCAGAAATTCCGGATACACTCGTTCTGGTTCCTGTCCGTTGCTTTGGCAGCATCGCTTATTTACATCTTCCGAAAGCCTTTGCTACGGTTTCTGTGCCGCATAAAGCTGTAGCTCTTTCTCTCTCCCACACTTCTTTCCTCATGCCGTTCCTTTCCGGGGACGGCTTTTTTTATGGCGTCCCCCTTCGGGTCGGGCTATCAGGCTGCGCCCAGAGCCAATGCTTCATTCTTCCGCATGGGTCTCTGCCGTTCGGTTTCTATCCCTGACGCGGGGTTTCTCATTCTCTTTGTTGATTTCTGCAAGCACCGGCTCTGGAATCTTCCGGGATATGCTTCCATTTTGATTTTTCAAATTCATTTTTTGCCGCTTCCGCCATCGAGGAATGATTATACCGCATTTTCCATCGCAAATTTAGAGGTGGCGAGTCACTGCGCAAATTAGGCTTCGCTTCTCCCGAAAAATCATCCTCACAAGTTCCGGTATTTTTCACTCGAAAATTTGCTCCCGCTCCTCTATGCCCCCTCTTTTATTGCAATGTAAAAGCAAAATCATACTCGATAACAAAAACGAAAAATGAATCAAAAAATCATGAATATGGAATATCCCTACTGCTCCCAGGAGCCTGAAATCAACAAAGAGAATGAGAGTAAAGCTTCTCACCTCTCCTCCAATCCGAAAAATGAGTACTTCGATGATGCCGCTTATGAGGCAGAAGTTAAAATCGCGTTCTTCCGCGTGTTCTTCGGATTCTAAGTTTAACATCTAACAAGTTACAGCCATGACACAGACAGCCAACACATCCGAATCAGTACGCCCCATGTGCGTTACAGCGTTTATCGCTCCGAAGTCCCTAATCGCCATGCCTCAATACTCGGACAGCTCAACCGCCGAGTATCAGCCGCCAGTCATCGCGGTAGGCACATACCTCTCTAATCGTGCCATCGTCAACATATCATATTTCCAAAATGCCGACAAGGCTCTGAAATATGCGTTTGTGCTGAAAGCCGAGAATTGCCCCATCTCTAAAAATGCTTTTGCCCTATTGCTCGCCGAGGTCAAGAGAGCAAAGGCCGCCGCAGAGAAAGAACAGGAGAAAAAGGCCTGCGAGGACATCAAAGAATCTCAGCTCCCAGTTGCACCGCATAAAACACTCTCGGAGCAGTACGAAGCCATGAAAGCCAAGCATCCCGATGCCGTGCTGTTGTTTCGTTGCGGCGATTTCTACGAGTGTTTCGGCGAAGATGCCGTCACGTGTGCGGACATCCTGCAAATCACCCTCACGCGCCGCATGAATGGCCCAGAAAAGAGCATCGAACTCACAGGATTCCCCCACCATGCGCTTGACACTTACCTCCCCAAATTGGTGAGGGCTGGAAAAAGGGTCGCCATTTGCGAACAGTTGGAGGAGCCGAAAGTCAAGAAAGCCACAGTCAAGAAAGCCGCCAAGAGCACCAAAAAAGCCAAGGAGGATTAAGCCGCGGACTCCCCTCGCAAAGAGGGGAGTCACACTCGGGGGCAACCGTGTTTGTCTTTTTTCGGGCTATTATCACGCATTATTTTTGTAGCATGGCAACCGAGTTTTTACATACATCCATTTTTGCACGTTCGTACGTCCTCACGTCCGAACTTAGTTCGATTGTCGCCTCCACAGACGCCGCCAAGCTTACAGTGTCGCTCGCTTGCTCCGGAGATACGTTCTTTACCGTAGAACTGTACGCTTACAATGGACGGGTCGAATTACTTGACCCCGGTTCCATCGTCGAGGGTTATTTCAGGTCTAAAAAAATGGTAACGGGAAGCGTTGACGTTACTTTCGGCGAAGTGACGCGACCCATCACTTTTCTATACTGTGAATATTCAATGCCCAGAGATTTCAATCCTGAAAACGCTCTACTTCTATCTTCATCCGTCCGGAGGGTACATGATGGATCGTATTTCGGATTCGCGGCAATCCCGCTCGGCCCTTATATAATTATCGATTTAAAAGCTTTCGGCCTCGATAAAAACGGCATCCCTGTCAATGCAGAGTTGAAGTTTAGCGTCGAAGCATCAAAAGTTCCTACACACACTTGCATCTTCGGATACAGTTACGTACGGGATTTTATGACAAAAAATCCCGACATGGTGAAAATTCTGTACTTCTCGGTCTCCAGCGGCTCTCGACAATTGATGTGTTACTTGTCACCTGCGACAGCATGGCTTACATTCTCCTTTCGGAATATCTTCAATGTCGAGGAATATATTGACGTCGAAGGCACTATGACGGTAAAATCGGAAACCTCGCGTCAGTCTGCGAAGTGTTCCGGAGACATCGTGCAGTATGACCGCCGGACGGACCGCACTTATCAGTTCACCACCGGCCCGCTGGCCGCCGATGAAGTCGAATCCTATGCACAACTCGTATCATCGCATACAGTAAAACTTTATCTCGATGGACGTTCTTATGACGTAGTCATCGAAGACCATACATGTGATGTATCCACAGATGATGACTCGCTTGCTGTCATAAAGTTCACGTGGCGCTTTAAAGGTAGACGACCGGTTAATTTCAACTCCGCGATCTTCGGAATACAGCCGAGCAACCGTGGAATTTTCTCCGACGAATATTCTCCCGAATATGAGTAAGGCTATTCACATATCACAGGCCAGGGCCATGCTCGATTCAGGCCGGCCGGTCTCACTGACCTACTGCAAACGAAAAGATGGCTCTGTCATCACCGCGCAGGATGTCGTGTCTCTGCGTTACGACTATTACACTGGGATGCGCACTATAAAATTTCTCCGTAACGGGCAGATCCGCTCAATACACGACTGCCTGATTATCGGCATTAACGATTTCGAAGTTTTCTTATGAAAAAATCTCTCTCTCAAATCCGCTCCACCCCTCCTACTCCACCCACAAAGGCGAAGCGTCCTTTTTATGACTGCGCCTCGGTCGAATTGATGCCGATGGGTAACGCCCGTGTCCTATTTGTTAACAAGACAATGGACATGTTTAGAGACCACGGGATATGCAACACGCGTGAAACTCCTGATGGAAAGGAATATATGTCATGGGGTGGCGACGACCAAATACCCTACAGCATCATCGATCTTATTGAAAAGGACGAAACCGTCTCCACCTGTCAGGTGTTCAATGCCGAAGTCTGCTACGGTGCCGGACTGACATACGACACCTCCGAAGCCTCCGAGGATGTCGCCCGCAAAGTCGAAGATTTTATCCTTGACAACCCGCTTCCGGATTACTTCCTCGGCGTGTGCCAGGATATGATGCACTTCAATTTCGCGGTGTCCGTTATCATCCTAAATGCCGACGGCACTCAGATTGTCGAACTACACCGCAAACCGGCATGTTACTGCCGCTTCGCGCCTGCGGACCCGAAGACTGGGAAGCTGACTAAAATCATCTTCGGTCCGTTCCGTGATTCACAGCCTGACTTAAAGTTTGAGGAAATCGAATTGCTCGACCCTCGCTCCCCATGGCGCGACCTCCAGCAGCGCATGGGCCTCCGCGCCTCGCTCAACTACAAGCCTACCAACTGCAGGAAGTTTGCAATCCTCTCCAGATTCCCCGGAGTCGATTCGCCCTACTATCCAATCCCTCACTACGCGGCTCTTTTTAAAGGCACATGGTACAACATCAAGCAGTTAATTGGCCAGGCTAAGCAGTCGAAACTGCAGAACGCTGCGCCTATAAAATATGTCATAGAGATTTCCCAGCGGTATTGGGACAATCTCTTTCTTCAGGAGAAAATCTCAAATCCTGAGGAACAACGTAAGCGTATGGCCGAGAAGAAACGCGAGATGATGGAGTTTCTTACGAATCATGAAAACTCCGGATCCGCACTGTTCACCGGAAAATCCATTTCCATCGATGGCAAAGGAGAGAGTCCCGACATTACCGTGGTCCCTATCGACTCCAAGACCAAGGAGGGCGGCGACTGGGAATCGGATATCGCCGAGGCGGTCAACATGGTATGCTTTACCATGCGTGTTCATTCTAACCTGGTGGGATCAGTCCCCGGCAAATCGCAGACAAATAATTCCGGCTCTGACAAGCGCGAGCTTTACACTATCGCCCAGGCCCTGAAGAAACCCTACCGGGATCTTCTGTTCCTTCCGCATCAGATTATAATTCGATACAACGGATGGAAAGGTGTAAAGCCCGACTGTCCTTTCATTCAGCTCACCACTCTCGACGAGCATCAGGATGCTAAAAAAGTAACCACAAACCCAGACCACGATGATAACTGATTACATTGATTCCGAATATATCCGACAGTGTATTCCTAATGTGCAGTTTGAGGTCGAGGGCGAACGGCCCATCGGCGAGAAACTTGCTCCGTTCATTCGAAATGCCGCAAATCAACTCATATCGGAATACCTCATGCCCGGCGATTTCCTGAAACAGTTTGACCTTGAAATCGCCATGCAGTATATTGTCGTCACCGCTTTCGCGGATGCCGTTCCCTCGCTCGACATCGTGGTCACACCCACCGGTTTCGGAGTTGTCAACACCGAAACCGTTGCTCCGGCATCTAAGGAACGCATTGAACGGCTCGTCGACTCTCTACGGAATAGTTCTGCGTCCCTCCTCGATTATCTCCTTACAAGAGTACGCACTTATCCGGAGTGGCGAGAATCGGAACGCGGAAAATATTTCTGCTCAACGTTTCTCCCGAATCCTAAGGATGTCACGCTTACTGGTGCCGATTCTTACGACACCATGCGCACATACGCAATACAGAGTGAATCGCTTATATCCCGTCATTTCTTGGGATCGAAACTCATGAATCGACTCCGTGAGGAATATAACGCCTGTTCACCGGAGAAGTTTCTGGAACTCCATTCAATCGTTAGGTCAGTGGTCCTCGAATGTGTCAGAGCACGGGTGCATCATGTGCCATTGATTCATAATGACGTATGGTATTTATGTCAACCGGTTTTCCAATGCCTTCGATGCAACCAGGAGTATTTCGATATCTGGCAGAATGAAATGGGCAACCTGTTCGACCACACGCAGTTTAAAAACGACGTCAAGGGCGCATTCTATTTCTGAGTTGACATGGATCTGAAACTTATCGCTCCCACTTCCTGGGCCGAACTCACGCAGGAACAGCTCGCATATCTGTTGAAGGTCATCGCGGTTGTCAACCGCTCATCCATCGGACATGCTTACCGCTCCAGGGTGGATTTCAGCGCCCAGGTCGCCGCAAATGTGGCGACACGATGCCTGTTCCATTGGAATGGCATTCGCGTCATTACTCCATACGCCCACCACTGGCTGCTCGCCCGTGGTAAAGACGAGTTCATCGTATCCACCGGCGATCTCGCAGCCGCCACGATGACAATGCCGTGGATGTCGTCACTTCCGGATGATCCCGTCAGACTCGACACCATCGACGGCGCCACCGCTGTATCCGCAGACATCGAGGATGACCTATCCTTCGATGATTACCTCGCGTGCGAGGCTCTCTGGCAAGTGTGGCAGACCACACAGGCCGACAGCCTGCTACGCGATATGGCGGCCATCCTTTATCGCAAGGAGGATATCAAGCTTAAGGATTATGAACTGCTCTCAATCTTCTACTGGTGGGCCGGTCTCAAGGCCATGCTTTCCCGGAGATATCCTAATTTCCTGCAAGCCTCCCCTGTCGAGCCAGCTATCCAGAACGTCGACGAGCTGACGCTGCGTCGAAGCATGGACTCGCAGATCCGAGCCCTAACCAAGGGCGATATTACCAAGGAAACAACAATTCTCTCACTCCCTGCTGTCCGTGCCCTTACGGAGCTGGACGCACTCGCCAGGGAGTATGAGGAGCTAAACCGCAAATACCCGTCAAAATGAATGGTTTCAACTGGGACGCCGCCGCATTTTTCGAGCGGCTGACAAATGCGAACAAACTCGCCAAATCGAAAAATTTCCGGTTTGCGCGAGTTTCCTCCCTGGAAGGTTACCACACGCTCATTTCAAAAACTCTCGAGATGACGGCGTGTGTCGCCGTCTCCGACACCTCAGAAGGTGGTACGGAGATGAACAATTCCCCGCACACCCGACGTGTCAAGACAATATTCCTGTTCATGCGCCATGCAGCCGACCGACAGGACCTCCGGCAGAAATGCCTCGACACCATGAACGAGCTGTTCCGGCAGTTCCTCTCCGTCCTGATCCAGGAGAAAACCCGTCTCTCCGAGGACTGCATCTACATTGACCCCTACATCAAATTCACCGAAATAGACAAGTATTTCTATTCCGGCGGTGCCTGTGCTTTCTTCCAGATTGCTCTGGACACGTTCACTGACCTTTCATATAATCCGGACGAATGGCTGTAAGAGATCCTGAAGAAGTTCGCCGGAAATTCGTCGAAGCATGGAACAACACCATGATTGACATCTGGCAGGAAAAAATCAAGTTACTTGGTGTCTACCACACCGGTGCACTCTACCGTTCCCAGTGCGCCCTGCCTGTCCGCGCCGACGGTCGTTTCTACAGCTTCGAGCTTACGCAGACTTTTTTTGAATACGGCTTATGGCAGGATTACGGCACCGGCCGAGAAGTCGCCATAGGCAATCCGGGCGACATCGGACGCCCTAAAGTCAGGGAACGCCGCCGCTGGTTCTCTAAAAAATACTATTCTTCAATAATGCGAATACGCGACTTCATGGCCCAATCCCTCGGTGATGAATTCAAGGCCATGTTCTGCGATATGCTGGATGCCGATCGTGCCCGTCGCAATTCAGAATACTACCGAAAGAAGGGTCTCTCCTGATTACCCGGCCTTTTTATCCGTGCTGAGGCGGCAACCGAAGTCAACAGATAGTCGAACTCTCGCCTACATCCGAAGTCATGCACCCAGGCTCCCTACTGTCTTTTTTAGGCTTCTTCCCTCCCATTATCTTCGCATTACATTCCCATCATAAAATATCATTCATTATGCCAAGCGCAAAAGATTCGCTTAAAACCAAGGTCGCTGCCTTTAAGGCCAAGGTAGAGCAAAACTCAATATCGCCAACATATCTCGGCGAGATACTTGACGATATGATTGAGGAGCATGACGCGCTTAAGCCGTCACACATCACTCTTGCAGGAGCACCCGATTCCATTACGATGTCGATAGGCAATGAGGAATATTCGGTCTCCGGCCGCATTCCCTCCGCATCCGATACCTTTGCAGGAGCTATGTCCGCAGCAATGAAACGGAAGCTGGACAAAGCCGCTGTCCCCAAATATGTCGAATTCGACAGCATTGCCGACAGCGTCGCGGTTATGAAAATGTCTGTCAGCTTCGGTTCTGACCAGAACGGATACAAGGTCGTGTATGTCCGCAATCTGAACACATTTCTCCTATGTTACGGCATTCCGAACCCGGAAGATGACGAAGCATCCGGATACAACAACTGGGCCGACGGCGACGACTTCGGCACATTCTCCGAAAACGGCCGTGTGCCATACCCCAAGACACTTTACCTCGACCGATCCAGCGACATCCTTTACAAGCTTGCCGACGATGGCCAACTCGTGCAGCTCGGCTCGCGCTTCTCCTCACTGTCCCTCGGCTCCGACAAGCGAAATCACATCGTCAAGGCCCTTGACGCATCCGGCGCCACCATAGCGAGCGTCTCTATTCCCAAGGCTCCCGAATCTCCCGTCAAAATCCTGGCCCAAGGTATCTGCCGGCCCACTTCCGACCCGCGCTACGCTTACCGTCTCCATAGTAATCCGCACCATACAGTGATCTACAAACTGCCAGATAGTCAAGCCAGCGAAATTCTGAGACAGGAATATATGTCGGAGTATGGTCCGAACATCACTGTTTTCGATGTTAGCAACCTGATTGATTTCGACAATCCCAACTATCTGGTCCGGTATTTATGGGTAAATGACGCGATGCATGTAGTTGATACCGTCCTTAAAAAGTTTCTGGCCGAATGGGATAAGGACAGTGTACGCGTCAGCGCGGAGACATACAACGAAGATTCAGCTCCGGCCGGATGGACCCCGGTATGGAAGCATCACCTTATTATCTTAAATAGATATGATTACGCACATAGAGCATCCTACATGTTGGTTGCACCCCAACATGTCGATGTTCCCGACAATGTATATATATATCGCTCTGAATCAGGACGTCTGAAACAGACATTTAACGTTGTTCCGCAACAGCCCGGCCCTGCTTCCGACGACATAAAGTTGTCTGTCCGATTCAACTCCGAGGGGATAATGTGGTACCAAATAAACGACAATAGTGTACATGCAGTAGGTTGGAAAAACGGCAAGGCATATAATAGGAAAAAGAAACAGTTGCGGCGCACCTGTAAATACGAAATACAATGGTGCCGCCGGCGTGCCGGCAAACATGCATGGAACGCGAAAGAATTCTCGGTGGCAATGCTGGATGGATTGGGCCGTGATGTCGCTTTTCAAAAAGCCCGAGCAGGTGGGTATCTCAGTCCTAAAGGATCTTTTCGTCGTTACAACAAATGGATCACGCATGCCATACCTAAGAGATCCGGCGTGGTGAGAATCAGAAAACGGGCCACGAACACAGCGCCGGCGGGGCAGTGGAATTATTTCATCGTCAGGGATCTGGATAAGAATGACCAAGGCGCCGCTTGGGTCACGAAAATAAAAGGGAATTCAAAAAGGCTCGGTGTATATTGGATAACAGAATAAAAAAAGACCTAAGTCTACTTGCGCATCTGTAGCATAAAATGCTCAGAGCTGCATGACTGACATAGGTCTTGCACAAAGATACTACAAATTTCCGACATTGCAAAATTCAGAGGATATGATGTCGTAATTGTGTCGTAATTTCATAAAATTTCTTGAGATATCCGCTATGACACAAGTATGCCGGAAAGTTCAACCGCTCTGAATGGACACCCAGAAGTCTAAGGAATGAGGGCGTTGCTGTAAGAGGACACCTCCGGTTGCCCGGTGCACAGAGGTCCCTGACATCATGCCGAGCGGGGCTGCGCCGCGTTCCCGTTACGATTCCCGCTTGTCACGGAGAGCATCCCTATTCCTCACTTGGCATGATGGGCAACGTTCCGTTGCCCATCATGCCAAGTTCTTCATACGGGCCCCTCACCATTCCCGACGCTCATGTATCGTAGGGTCACTCCACTCCGCACGATTGTCATTGCCCTTTCCGTTCCCTCGGCCTGCCCTCCTGCGCCCTCCCGAACCCCCACCCACAAACCCAAGGGTCCATTCCCCCTGATTCCTTCGGCAAGCCCACCCCAGGCCCCTCGTAATGAAGATGTCGGCACTGTCGGTCGCAATCTGCGTGTCGGGCCCAGGGCAAGGAAGATGCCGAAGCCTGTGCCTGCCTTCATGCCTCATACATCCGTCTACGGCTGCCGAGGACCCCGCGCCGATACGCCTTTTGGCGTATCCGCGC
>CAJKBH010000016.1 GCA_905198125.1 uncultured Porphyromonadaceae bacterium | reverse complement strand
CCTTCCTTATTTCTATAAGTCTCGATTACTTCTGAGTGAAGATTACGATACGGTTCCAGTCGTTGGTGCTGTAGGGCTGAACATCGCTGCCGTCCCACTTAACAGTCAGACGATCTGCTGCGATTCCGTAAGTGTCGGTCAGAGCCTTTGCAACTGCGTTGGCACGACGCTCGGACAGACCCATGTTGTACTCGGCTGTACCGGTATCCTTGTCGGCGTAACCTACAACCATGATCTTCTCGTTGGGGTTAGCCTTCAGCCACTCGGCCATGTTGTAAACGTTAACCTCCTCGGTAGGCATGATCTTGTCGGAGTTGATCATGAAGCGAACGGTGCTCATCAGAGGAGCGTTCACGCAATCCTTCTGAACCTCGGGGCAGGGGAGCTGAGCCTGGAGGGCAGCCACTTCCTGACCGCAAGCCAGCAGCTGGGCGCGGAGGTCGTTGACCTGACCGTTCAGAGCGGCGATCTGCGATACATAGTTGCACTCGTTGAATGTGTTCCAGCCACGGCCGCCGATGTTGAAGTTGAAACCGCCCATAGCGCTTACCAGAGCGTCGACGGAGCAACCGCGTGCGATGTTGTTCCAGTTGTCGCCGTAGAACTGTGCGCGGGCCTCAGCGAAGAAGTCAACATACTTGCACAGACGGAAACGGAACTGGATACCTGCGGATACAGGGAGAGTCCACTGTACGCGCTTTGCGTGCTCTGCGGGCCATGCAGCGGGAATCTCGCCAACCTTGTGACCTTTATTGGTGAAATCCCAGCTTACGCCGCCACCAAGACCGAAGAACGGAATGATGCTGAACACGCGCTTGGGGTTGTAGCTGATGGAGTTCAACATATCCCACATCATTTCAACCTGCAGGTTGGCGGCCTTCATGTGCATGAAACCTTCGCCTGTGGTCTGGTTTGGCTGGGGATAGCAGTAGTGGATCGAGCCACCGATACCCTTGAAACGGAATCCGATGTAGGGGGATACCCAACGGCCGAAACCTACACTGTATGTACCGGTCCAGAGTGCGCCGTCCACGCTCTTCATCTGGTCTGCTGCGAGTCCGCGCTCTACCAGAGGCTGGTTGCCGCCGGCGCTGACCTCGATGAACCAGTTGTCACGCCAATTCGAGAAATAGTGGTCGTTGTTGTCACAGGTAAACTCCGTTACCGAAACAGCATCGTCCACGAAAACGTCCTGTGCGGATGCGCTGTTGCAAGCGAATGCGCCGGCAGCACACAGGGCCATCACGTAGTAAAGATTCTTAGCTTTCATAACTTGTGATTTTAGATGTGTTTGTTTTCAATTTATCAGTTAAACGTTAAGAACTTTTAATTTGTTTGCACAAACTCAAGTTTTAACTTTCGGACAGCCGATTATTTTTTAACTTTTCGGGTTAAGGTTTTGGGTTAGTTATACTTAGCCGACATTTCATTTATAGTGAAATCTTTTAACATTCCAAACACAATCAAGCCGTCCGGGGGCTTCCCCGGGCGACGCATTGCATTTAGCAATTGTTAAAATACGACATTTCAGCGCAAAATTACACATTTTTTCCGAATTACAAACAAATTGCCCTTATATTTTTTAACATTTCGCAAATAAATCATCATTATTTCATCATATTTTTATAATTTTGCAAAAAATGAGACAAAAACGCATATACCGGCTCAACCTTGAAGACGAGGCGCACCTGCGTCGGCGCGTCTCGCTCGTCCTTACGCCCGTGCGTATATGGCTCGGCCTGTCGTTGATTATCCTGCTGTTGATATTCGTTACGGCCCTGCTGCTGGCGTACACTCCCATGCGACATCTTCTGCCGTCGTATGTGCCCGAAGCGCAGCGCATCGAGGCGCAGCAGGCCATGATACGCATTGACTCGCTTTCGCGACAGGTAGCGCTGACCAATGCCTGGATCGAGAACTACCGCCGAATCTCAAATCCAGGACGTTCCGTCACCGACACCGAACCGGCCGACTCCATATCCGGCGACTACGACCCCGACATGCTTCCCGATGCATCACCGGCCGAAAAGCGCTTCGTTTCCGCCATGGACGAGCGCGAACGGTTCAACATCTCGGTGCTGGCGCCGCTCGACGCCGACGGAATGCTTTTCGGACCTGTCTCCCCGCACGCATATTTCCCCGAAAACTCCCGCAAGGCCGTGGACCCGACAATACTGCTCACATCCGACGCCCCGATCCAGGCCGTGGCCGACGGCACGGTGCTGGCAGTGTACTATCACGCATCCATGCACGGCTACACCATCCTTATACAGCACGCCCGCGGCTTCGTATCGTCATATTCCCATGCCGGCACCCCCCTGGTGGTGAACGGCGACGCCGTCAACGGCGGGCAGCCCATCGCCTATCCCGCCAACCCCGACTCCCGCGCCACCCGCTGGATGCAGCTCCGCCTCTGGCACAACGCCACCCCTCTCGTCCCCTATTCCTTCTTACAATAGCCCCTGCCCTCCCCGTAATAGCCCCTACTCTCCTTATAACAGCCCAATCCTCCACTCGTCTTTCACCCTCGCGAAGCCGTTTCCGTCAGGAGCTCCGCTCCCATCCCACCTCTCCATCCCACCCCTCCGTTTTCATCAACTTTGCGGTGTGCCTTTTTTTTCGTAACTTTGCTCTTTGAAATGGCAACACAACAGGACATAACGATATTGGGCAGTACCGGCAGCATCGGCACCCAGACACTCGATGTAATAGAATCGCATCCGGAGCGTTTCCGCGCCCGGATACTAACGGCTGGCCGTAACTGGCAGTTGCTGGCCGAGCAAGCCTTACGCCATCACCCCGACTTTGTGGTGATAGCCGACGAATCGGCCCTACCCTCACTGCGCGAGGCTCTGCACGGTTCGGGCATCGGCACTGCCGCCGGCGCCGAGGCCATAGCCGAAGCCGCACGACACCTTGACAACGACATCGTGGTGGGCGCGATGGTGGGCTACAGCGGCCTTGCGCCCGTGCTCAACGCCCTGGAACGCGGCAAGACCGTCGCGCTGGCCAACAAGGAAACCCTCGTAGCCGCCGGCGAGATAGTGACGGCCACGGCCCGACGCAACAACGCCTCGATCCTACCCGTCGATTCCGAGCATTCCGCCATATTCCAATGCCTGCAGGGGGAACATCACGAGGACATCCGCAAGCTGATACTCACCGCCAGCGGCGGCCCGTTCCGCACCATGCCGCGCGAGGAGCTAAGCACCGTGACTCCGGCCCAGGCCCTGAAGCATCCCAACTGGGACATGGGCGCCAAAGTCACCATCGACTCGGCCTCGATGATGAACAAGGGATTCGAGATGATCGAGGCCCGGTGGCTGTTCGACATACAGCCCGCAAACATCGACATCCTGGTGCATCCCGAATCGGTGGTGCATTCCTTGGTGGAATTCATCGACGGCTCGGTCAAGGCCCAGTTGGCCGACCCCGACATGCGTATGCCCATACGTTATGCGCTCGGATACCCCGAACGTCTCCCGGCTCCGCAGCATCATCTGTCGCTGGCCGACCACGCCAACCTCTCTTTCTTCCTCCCGGACATGGAGAAATTCCCCCTGCTGCGTCTCGCTTTCGACGCCGTAGGCACAGGTGGCACCGCGCCCACACTGCTTAACGCCGCCAACGAAGTGGCCGTAAAGGCATTCCTGCATGAACGCATCCCGTTCACCGACCTTTACACCGTGGCCGACAGGACACTGCAGAAGGTGGCCGTTACAAGCATCAATTCCCTCGACGACATCGCCGAGGCCCACCGTCTCGGCACGGAGGCAGCCATCGGCATCGTCGACAATATGAACATTCACACCGCGTGACCGGACACAGGCCACGCCACTCATTATTTAAATGGAAACATTTCTGATTAAAGCCGCCCAGCTGATACTGGCATTCGCTTTCCTCGTCATAATCCACGAGTTCGGTCACTTCTTCTTCGCCCGCATCTTCGGAGTGAAGGTGGAGAAGTTCTACATCTTCTTCGACCCCTGGATCGAGCTGTTCAAATGGAAGCCCAAGGAATATGTCGGAGGTCTCGGCAAGACCCGGAAACTGAAATGCAAGGATGAAAACGCTACGTCGAAGCCCAAGAAAAAGAAAGGCTTCTGGGGCGACACTGAATATGGCATAGGATGGCTGCCATTGGGCGGCTATTGCAAGATTGCCGGCATGATCGACGAGTCGATGGACACCGAGCAGATGAAGCAGCCGGCCCAGGAATGGGAATTCCGTTCCAAACCGGCATGGCAGCGACTCCTTATTATGATAGCGGGTGTGCTGTTCAATTTCCTGCTGGCTATCCTGATCTATGCAGGCATCGTATACGCCACCGGCGAGAAGTACGTGCCGTTCAAGGAGGCCAAGATGGGAATGCAGTACAGCGGCGTGGCTCTTGACGCCGGCTTCCGCAACGGTGACATTCCCCTGATGGCCGACTACAAGGAGCTGGACAACCCTGCCGAGGCACTGATGCAGATGGCCCAGGCCAAGAGGGTGACGGTGCTGCGCGAGGGCAAGCAGGTGGACATACACATACCGTCCGACTTCCTGCTGCAGCTTGACCGCGAGGCCAAGGCCGACACGGCCACGTTCAGCTTCTTCACCTACCGCATCCCGGCGCAGGTGAGCCAGGTGCAGACGGGCGACGGCGCAGACAAGGCCGGCATCGTGGCCGGCGACCGAATCATAGCCGTAGACACCATCCCGACTCCCGAGCTGTTGGGATTCATGCGCACCCTCAAGGGACACGACAACCAGACCATCTCGATTACAATAGAACGCAAGAACGGCACACGCCTCGACACAATAGTGAAGAACGTAACCCTTTCCGGATCGTCCAAGATGGGAATCGGTCTGGAAATCAATCCGGCGGCTTTCTTCAAGAGCAAGGAGATTCATTACAACCTGCTCCAGTCCGTGCCGCGCGGCGTGGAGATGGGTACCGACAAACTCACTGGCTATGCCAAGTCGATGAAGATGGTGTTCACCAAGGAGGGCGCCGAATCCATCGGCGGCTTCGGCGCCATCGGATCCATCTTCCCCTCGTCGTGGGACTGGATTGCGTTCTGGAACATCACGGCATTCCTGTCGGTGGCCCTGGCGTTCATGAACATCCTGCCCATCCCTGCATTGGACGGCGGCCACGTCATGTTCCTGCTCTATGAGGTAATTTTCCGACGCAAGCCGAGCGAGAAATTCATGGAACGCGCCCAGATTGTGGGCATGATCATTCTGTTCGGTCTGCTTATTTATGCCAACGGAATGGATATAGTCCGGCTGTTCAAATAATTCCCTCTCTGTTAACACTTAAGAATATGCCACACAAGATTATAAAGCTGAAGCCCGGTAAGGAGGAATCCGTAATCCGTCGTCATCCCTGGATATTTTCGGGGGCCATAGCCACATTGCCGTCCCATCTGAAGGAGGGCGAGCTGGTGACAGTGGAGGACAGCACGGGACGCGTGTTAGGCTGCGGACATTACCAAATAGGCAGCATCGCGGTGCGTATGCTGCAGTTTGACGCCGACACGTTGCCCGACGACTTCTTCATGCAGCGGCTGGAGTCTGCGTTCCGTCTGCGTCAGGACTTAGGTCTGATACGCCCCGACAACAACTGCTACCGTCTGGTGCATGGCGAAGGCGACTTCCTGCCAGGTCTGGTCATAGACATATACGGCGACACGGCCGTGATGCAGGCGCACAGCCCCGGCATGCACTTCGCACGCGGCGAGGTGGCCGACGCGCTCACTCTCCTGCCCGATGCCCGTATCAGGAACGTGTATTATAAATCGGACTCCACACTCCCCTTCAAGGCCGAGCTGGAGCCGGAAAACCAATACCTGATCGGCCAGTACGACGGCAACATCGCGCTGGAGAACGGTCTGCAGTTCAACATCGACTGGCTGTAGGGCCAGAAAACAGGCTTTTTCGTCGACCAGCGCGAGAACCGCAAGCTGCTTGAGAAGTTCGCGCAAGGCAAGCATGTGCTGAACATGTTCTGCTACACGGGCGGTTTCTCTGTGTACGCCATGCGCGGAGGGGCCGCTTCGGTCGATTCGGTCGACTCGTCGGCCAAGGCTGTGGCCCTTACCGACGCCAACATCGCGCTCAATTTTCCCGACGACTCCCGCCACCGCTCGTTCACCGAGGATGCATTCAAGTTCCTTAACGACATGCCGGCCGACCACTACGACCTGATAGTGCTCGACCCGCCGGCATTCGCAAAGCACCGAGGCGCCATAAAGAACGGTCTGATAGGTTACCGCCGTCTCAATACCCGGGCTTTCGAGAAAATCAAGCCCGGCGGCATACTGTTCACCTTCAGCTGCTCGCAAGCCATTACCAAAGAGATGTTCCGTCTGGCGGTATTCTCGGCCTCGGTCAAGGCCGGGCGCCGCGTTCGCATCCTGCACCAGCTGACACAGCCCGCCGACCACCCCATCGACATCGCCCACCCCGAAGGCGAATACCTCAAGGGCCTCGTCCTCCAGGTGGAATAACCCTCGCAGAGCTTAAGTCACCTCGCGGAGCCGTTTCCGTAAGGAGCTCTGCTCCCGGGCCTCCCCCGGGCCTCCCATCCCCCTTTCCCCTATTGCTCATTTTAATTCCTATTTATATGAAACACATAATTCCCGCTATCATCATGGGCACAGTAGCGACACTGCCGGCCGGCGCCGTGGTTGACAAGAACTTCAACTACCATGTGGACCGTTTCGCCGACATCGAGGTGCTTCGCTATGAGGTGCCCGAGTTCGACCGCCTGTCACTGAACCAGAAGACGATGCTGTACTATCTGAGCGAGGCCGCACAGATGGGCCGCGACATCATCTGGGACCAGAACGGTGTGTACAACCTGCAGATCCGCCAGCTGTTGGAGAACATCTACAACAACTACAAGGGCGACCGCAATTCCAAGGACTTCAAGGCCTTCGAGAAATACCTGAAGCAGGTATGGTTCGGCAACGGCATACACCACCATTACAGCACCGACAAGTTCACCCCCGAATTCTCCGAGGCATTCTTCACCGAGCAGGTCAAGGCTCTGCCCGCAGCCAAGCTGCCTCTGGAAAAAGGCGAGACTCTCGACACGATGCTGACGAAGCTGACTCCCGTTATCTTCGATCCTACCGTAATGGCCAAGCGCGTGAACCAGGACGGCACCGTCGACGTGGTGGTGAACAGTGCCAACAACCTGTACGGTCCGGGCGTGACCCAGGCCGAGGTCGAGGAATTCTACAACAAACTGAAGGACCCCAACGACCCCACGCCCGTAAGCTATGGTCTGAACGCCAAGGTGGTGAAGGACAAGAACGGCAACCTGCGCGAGATGCGCTATCACCTCACCGGACTCTACGGCCCGGCCATCGCCAAGATAATATACTATCTGGACAAGGCAAAGCAGTATGCCGAGAACGACGCCCAGAAGGCTTACATCACCAAGCTGATAGACTATTACGTGACCGGCGACCTGAAACTGTTCGACGAATATTCCATCCTCTGGGCCGAGGACACCAAGAGCGACGTGGACTTCGTGAACGGTTTCATCGAGAGCTACGGCGACCCGCTTGGCATGACCGGAAGCTGGGAATCGTACGTCAACTTCAAGAACGCCAAGTCGTCCGACCGCACCGAGAAGATCTCGGGCAACGCCCAGTACTTCGAGGACAATTCGCCGGTTGACAAGCGCTTCAAGAAAGAGAAGGTGAAGGGAGTGTCGGCCAAGGTGATCAACGCCGCCATGCTGGCCGGCGATGCCTTCCCCTCCACGGCCATCGGCATCAACCTGCCCAACTCCAACTGGATTCGCGCCGCCCACGGCTCGAAGTCCGTGACCATCGAGAACATCACAGAGGCATACGAGATGGCCTCGCACGGCAACGGCTTCAACGAGGAGTTCGTGATCGATGCTCCGACACGCAAGATGCTGGACGACTATCTCTACATCACCGATATGCTCCACACCGACCTGCACGAGTGTCTGGGCCACGCTTCGGGCAAGCTGCTGCCCGGCGTCGACCAGGATGCGCTCAAAGAGAACGGTTCTGCCCTGGAGGAGGCTCGCGCCGACCTGTTCGCGCTTTATTACCTGGCTGACCCGAAGCTGCAGGAGCTCGGCATCCTCGACAATCCCGACGCTTATCAGGCCGAGTACTACAAGTATATGATGAACGGTCTGATGACTCAGCTGAACCGCATCGAATTCGGGAAGGACGTAGAGGAAGCCCACATGCGCAACCGTCAGCTGATAGCCAAGTGGGTGCTGGAGCACGGCAAGAAGAAAGGCAAAGGGGGCAAGGACGTGGTAGAGCTGGTGAAGAAGGGTGGCAAGACCTATGTCAAGATCAACGACTATCGCAAGATGCGCGAACTGTTCGGCCAGATGTTAGGCGAGGTGCAGCGCATCAAGAGCGAGGGCGACTACAAGGGCGGCAACGAGCTGATTCAGAAGTATGCCGTCAAGATCGATCCGAAGCTGCACAAGGAAGTTATCAAGCGTTTCTCCACGCTCGACATTCCTCCCTATCGCGGATTCATCAACCCGGTCTACACTCCGGTGAAGGATCAGAAGGGCAATATCACAGACATCAGGATTTCCTGGCCCGAAAGCTACGTGGAGCAGATGATGCGCCTGTCCAATCAGTATTCGCCGCTGACCGGCAAGGTAAAGTGCGAGAACGGCTGTGCCACAAGCTGCGGTGCCAAGTAAAACCGGAACAGCATGTAAAATCGGAACCGTATGGAGATACCTGAAATCAAGCAGTGGTTTTTCGCCCGCCGCAACGGCAACACGGCCGACATCCTGAAGCGTGGCGGCTCGCCGTTCATGATGATATTCGGCTGCGATGTCCCTTCCATTTCGGAATTAGGACGCCGCATCGGGTTCGACCGTGAGCTGGCGCTGACTCTGTGGAACGACAGCTACGTGCGCGAATCGCGTCTGCTGGCTCCCTGGCTGATGGACCCGGAGGAGTTCACGCGGCAGGAATGCATCGACATGGCGGCGGACAGCCGTTGCATGGAGGACGCCATGATGCTCGCATTCCGGCTGTTGAAACGCCGCGACGACGCACAGGAGATTCTCAAGGCCTTACCCGAAGGCTCACACGCCGCAAAAGCCTTAAGGCAGCATCTTGAATAGCACTGGATTTCACGTATTTATCAGTATAACACAAAAGATAGGGCCGCAACCAATGCGGCCCTATCGCGATTCCACTATAAACTATATCTAACTAAACATAATCGGCAACACTTTCTCGCGAAACCATATACCGACTTTCCATATTGCTTACCTACATAACGTATGGAATCTGTATTTGTTAGACCCTTTAAAGTTTGTTGACAGATTTAACACAATACATGTTAACGTTTTATGAATCCGGGAGCTTCGCAAGGCTCCCGGACTTTTGTTTCTCAGGGCTTTAGGATTTATCTGAAACGGGTCACGAGGAAGCTGACGGCATCCACATAATCACCCCGGTTCATGGATCCCGTAATCCTTACCTTGAACCATCTGAACCCTTGATGCGAGGCAGCCGACACCCATCCTCGCCTGCCGTCGGCTATCAGCCGCCAGTTCTGTCTGTGACGCGAGGCATACACACGGATACGGATGCTATTACGGTCGAAACAGCCTCGCAAGGCCGTCATGTACACCCATTTTCGGCGTTCCGGATCACCCAAGTCCAACGAATCTGTCTCCTTGTCAATGTATGGTTCCCATTTATCCTCCTTGTTGTCCCAAATGTCATCCTTTCCGTCATCATCGCCACCGCCTCCGGCACCGCTGCCTGTGCCTCCGGTGCTGAATTTGTCAAGCAGCTTCCAGTTGCTTAAGGCACCGGGGATAAGCTGTACGGCGGATGGCTGACCGTCCGCAAGGTCGGCAACAGATATAGAGGCTATGATGCGCAGATCGTTCTGTATCGAAGCCGTTCCCAACACCTCGGTGTCGTCAAGACGGTTGTAATGGTACGCCCGGCACCTCTTTTCGCCCACCATCACCGTAGTAACGCCCGTGACCTGCATATCCTGTGGCAGCAGCGATGCCTGAGGTGTGGCCACGATGTCGATGTGTGTCACATCGCCCCAATCGGCAGGTAGCGACGATGCCGTTATCTGCAGGCTGCAAGGATTGTTGATTATATCGTTCAGCGTCTGTGCCTCCTCCTGACCGACAGAGAAATTTGCTATCGGCAACACAGGGGAATGCGGATTAATCTGCATCAGCGTCAACGGCTGCGTCATTTCGCGTGTCCCGTCTTTCTTACGCAACGCCCAACCCACCTTGAACGGCGACGTGAACAGATTGTGGCCGTCGGCCGCCGCAATATACTGCTTCAGCAGACCTTGCACCGCCGCGGTAACATTTTTCAGAAGTGTGTCGGATGCCGGCTCCGACACGTTGCCGAAATCCCCGGTCATCCAGGCCGACACACGTTCCCTGTCGGCCTCAGGAAACCTGAACCGTACCGCGCCACGCGGATACCCGCTCACATCCGACGTCCATTCATCTAACTTCGCCTTCACCATCCCGAACGTCACCGACATCTCTCCGGATGTTGTGTTCGCGGCTTCTGCATTCGTCGTTCCCGCCGACTCCGTCGATTCCGCCGATGCCGCCGACTTGTCCCTAACTTCCACTTCCTGCAGTTCTATGTCCGGGCGCCACAACTGCAGCGCTTTGATCCGGTCATGCAGATTCTCCTTCCCCAACTTCACCCTTACAATTTTGCCTTTCATTTTTTCAGCAAAATTATCTCACCCCTTTCATCCCCCATCCTTATCAGTTAATTAGGACCATAACTTCACTTAATGTCAAATCTATGCTTATATTAACTGATCTTATATTTAGAATTTATAATTTTACATTTTTCACCCAATAGCCGGTCTTATCAGAGCCACGACGAGAAATAAGATTCTGCCTTTTCAATTCCTGTATAGCCCGTTTTACAGTTACAACTGTTACATTCAATTTCATACTTAATTGAGCGTATGTTAAAGTACCGTCATTAGCTATACTTTCCAATACTGATTCCTGAATTTTTGAAAGTTTACCAGATTCTGTTTTTACAGAGTCATTTACTCCGTCTTTTAACTTTACAGGGTCATTTACAAGGTCATTTACAGGGTCATTTTCGTTTACACCGTCATGTACACCCTCACTTTCGTTTATAATATCAATTACATGGTCATTTAAATGGTCAAGATCATCAGGCAACGGTAATGTGAGCCAGACTTCATTGACTTCAGGCACCTCATGGATGGTAGGATGCGGATAGCCTAATGACTTCCATGCCTTAATTATCTTACTGAAGCCGGATCCGATATTGTCGCCGAAACCTACCATGCGCAGCATGGACTGAATCGTACTGTTGCGAGCTTGAGTATAATCGCCTTCATATATGCGTTCAGGAGAGATTCGCAATGTGCCGGGATTGCGCATGACGATTCTGTCGGTGCGCCTGTCTATGCGCAAAACACCACCTAACAAATAATCGCAATATGTAAGTGCGTTAATAAAACCCTCTCTCACGCCTTCATATAATTCGCCACCGTCAATTCGGACCACTCCCTGCAGACGCCCTTCGGACGGAAGTGTCAGCAACAATCTGTTGAGCGCCAGTAGCAGGAAATTATAGATATTATCAACCCAACGGCCATCCTTGGTAAGACGGTCGTTCCATTTCTTACTGTCTCCCGGTTCAATTCCAATCAAGTCAAGATAATCTACCCTGAAATTCGGAAAATTCTCATGAATGGGCAGACTCTTGCCGAACATCAGAAGTCCGGCCATTGTGATGCCCTCAAATCTTCACGACGATTGATGGCATATCCTCCCATCTGAATCAGAAAATCCTTATTTGATAAATTTTCGTACGGATGTCCGGGATTTCGATTGGAGAAAGTCTGACGGTATTTACGCAACGTTTCCGGATCGACATCGTCCATACCGTATCCCTCGATAATCTGGGAGTCTACATTGTCCGAGCTGTCACGAATCAGCATAGCAAGTTCTTCGGGACTTACATGCCGGTCACCTTCATGCAGCCTCTTATAAGTGCCGTTCTGCAGATCGTTGTTGATATAAATAGGTTTCTGCCGGTAATATGCCTCAGGCACACGGATATAGATAACATCCTTGCCATCCATTTCAACCAACTGGACATCACTATCGTACAACACGCAACGATTGACCTTCTGAGGATTATTCAGTATATTGAACAGGTCGGTGATAAGTTTATTGGCATCCTTTACCCCTACCACTTCGAATCTTTCTGATACTGGCTTCGTTTTGTCTTCCTCCACACCAAGAAGAATCACTCCACCACGTGTATTGGCAAACGCAGAATAGGATTCCTATAAATTGTCAGGCAATGTGTTTTTCTTACACTATTTCATTTCGAGAGTAAGGCTCTCTCCTTTAAGAAGTAATTTCTTAACATCGTCGGAAGTTATCAGATATTCATTCATGGCAATCCGGGTCTGTGGTGTTTACTTATCGATTCACAAAGGTGCAATAAAATTCCCAAAGCAAAAACTTGCAAGCCAAAATTTGCTTTTATATTAGAATTTTGTAATCTAAGAAGTCCGTTCATCTGCAACAGACATCATTGTATGCAAAAAGAGAGAGCCGGGCCTGCAGGGTCCGACTCTCTCTTTCTATGCAATGTCAGTAATTTCAGTTCTGGGGCTGAAGCTGGGCTTCGGCGTCGATCTCCAGGTATTCGTTGGGATCGTCGGTGAGCTGCAGGGCCTCGAGTTCCTCCTTGTTGGCCACCACGATCACCGGCTTCTTGGACCGGCGCAGTATCTGAGCCACCTTGTCGTCAAGGTCGGTGACGCCCGTGGTGCAGTCCACCACGAACAGTATCACGTCGGCCTCCTCGATGGCGATGTGCACCTGCTTGTTGATTTCCTCCTCGAACACGTCGTCCGAGTTCACGACCCAGCCGCCCGTGTCCACGATGGAAAACTCCTGGCCGCACCAGTCCACCTTGCCGTACTGACGGTCGCGGGTGGTGCCCGCCGTGTCGTCCACGATGGCCTTGCGGGTCTGCGTCAAACGGTTGAACAGGGTCGATTTGCCCACGTTCGGCCGCCCTACTATTGCTATTAACTTACTCATCGTAATCCTTGTGAGTTACAGTCTTTATTCCATATATCCGAACTCGCGCAGTTTCTTCTCCTTGTTGCGCCAGTCCTTCTCCACCTTCACGAACAGTTCCAGATACACCTTCTTACCGAAGAATTTCTCTATGTCCTCGCGTGCCTGGATGCCCACCTTCTTGATTTTGGCGCCACCCTTGCCGATGATGATGCCCTTCTGCGAGTCGCGCTCCACGTATATCACGGCCATGATGTGGATGGAGTTCTCCTTCTCGTCGAATTTCTCCACTATCACCTCGGCGCTGTATGGAATCTCCTTGTCATAGTCCTGCAGCAGTTTCTCGCGTATGGTCTCGGTTACGAAGAAGCGTGCCGGCTTGTCGGTCAGCGCGTCCTTGCCGAAGAACGGTGGCGACGGCGGCAGCAGCTCCACGATGCGTTTCTGCAGATTGTTGACGTTGAAGTCCTCGGTGGCCGATGTGGGGAATATCTCGACCTTCGGCAGACGGGCCTTCCACTTGTCCACCAGGGCCTCAAGGTCGGCCTGGTTCTTGATCAGGTCTATCTTGTTGATCACCAACAGCACCGGCACCTTCTCCTTGGCCACGCGGTCCAGGAAGTCCTTGTTCTTCTCCGGATCCTCCACCACGTCGGTCACATATACCAGTACGTCGGCGTCCGTCAGGGCACCTTCCGAGAATTCCAGCATGGACTGCTGCAGCTTGTACTTGGGCTTCAGCACGCCGGGAGTGTCGGAATACACTATCTGGTATTCCGGCGTGTTGACGATGCCCATGATGCGGTGGCGCGTGGTCTGGGCCTTGCTGGTGATGATGCTGAGGCGTTCGCCCACCAGTTTGTTCATCAGCGTGGACTTGCCCACGTTGGGGTTGCCCACGATGTTGACGAAGCCGGCGCGGTGTCCATCGGCCACGTCGGCGGTCTGCGCCGCGGGTTCTGTCGTAACTTCTATCGCTGCGGGAGTGCCGTCGGCGTTGATCATGGCTTCTTCCCGTGTTGTTTCTTCTGTATTCATAGTCGTATGGGTTTTTATATCGGGGAGGTGTTCCGGGGCGCACGGTCACGGAACATACTCATAGATAAAACCCAAGGCGCGGCCGCAATGTTCGCGCGCCGGAATCAAAATATGCGATAGAGGGTGTGTCAAAACATGTAATTTTGACACACCCTCTTGATGCTTATGCTGAGAGCGAAACTCTTGTGATCAGTCTTCGGGGGTATCGAAAGCCCACACCAGATACATTGCACCCCATGTGAAACCTGCACCGAAGGCGGTCATCACGATGCGGTCGCCCTTCTTGAGCTTGTGACGGAACTCGTCGAGACACAAGGGGATGGAGGCAGCCGAAGTGTTGCCGTAATGCTGGATGTTGACCAGGGTCTTCTCCTCGGGGATTTCGATGCGACCGCCCACGGCCTCGATGATGCGGAGGTTGGCCTGATGGGGCACGAACCAGTCCACGTCGTCTACCGACAGGTTGTTGCGCTTCATCACGGACTGCGACGAGCTGAGCATGTCGCGCACGGCGTTCTTGTAGACGATGCGGCCTTCCTGGTATACGTAATGCTCGCGGTCACGGACTGTCTGTTCGGTGGCGGGTCTTGCAGAACCGCCGGCTTTCATCAGCAGGTGGGGCAGTCCCTCGCCGTCCACATGGAACTCGCCGTCCATCACGCCCACGTTCTCGTCGGTGGGTTCCACCAGCACGGCGGCTGCGGCGTCGCCGAACAGCGGGCAGGTGGCGCGGTCCTGATAGTCGGTCATGCTCGACATCTTCTCGGCGCATACCACTATCACCTTCTTGTACAGGCCCGACTCGATATAGGCGCGGGCGGCCTGAATGGAGACGATGAAACCGGCACAGGCGGCCTGGATGTCGTAGGCGTATGCGTTCACAAGGCCAGAGTCATGCACTATGATCGAACCTGTGGAGGGGAACCGGTAGTCCGGATTGGACGTGGCGCATATCAGCAACTCGATTTCTTCGGGTTGCACGCCGGTACGGGCCAACAGTGTCTTGACGGCCTCGGTGCCCATATAGCTCGAGCCTTTGGTTTCGTCCTTAAGGATGCGGCGCTGCTTGATGCCCACGCGGGTGGTGATCCACTCGTCGTTGGTGTCTACCATTTTCGACAACATCTCGTTGTCGAGTATATCTTCAGGTACGTACGATGCTATGCCGCTGATCTTTGCGTGTGTCATGTCTCTGTTTGAGTTTCTGCTTTATGCTTTGAGGTGTGTTGCCGTTAGGGGAGAGGGCTTATTTCTCGATGATCTGACGGCCGCGGTAGTATCCGCACTCGGGGCATATTGTGTGGAACACGTGCCATGCGCCACAGTTGGGACACAGTGCGATGGTGGGGATCAATGCCTTGTCGTGGGTGCGGCGTTTCGCCGTACGGGTATGCGATTGTCTGCGTTTAGGATGTGCCATTGTTCTATTTAGTTTTTTATTATGTTATCTTATCGTGAGGTGAGAGGGGGTTCAATCTTCGTTCATATCGGCTTCGGCCTCGCTTCGTGCCTGGTCGCGCACTTCCTCCACCTCCTCGTCGTCGGTGTCGTCGGCGCCGGCGCCGCGGTGCTTGCGCAGGGCGTCCAGCATGGCGCGGTTGCACTTGCCGGGGGCGTGCACATGGCGCATGGGGATGGTCAGCACGATGGTGTCGTACAGCATGTAGGCCACGTTCAGGTACTTGTTGCTGTAGGGTATCACCAGCAGGTTGTCGGCGCCGTCGTCGAAGTCGTCGCCGTACTTCACCGTCACCTTATATTCCGCGTCCACCTCATGGTCCATCGGGTCGAGACAGCGGTCGCACGGTATCTGAAGCGTACCCTTGCAGTGGAACACGCAATGATACGCGTCGTTGCGCTTGTCCATGTCCAGATGGACATGCACGTCGGCCCACAGGATGTCGTTGTTCTCCATATTCTCGAAGAACGCCTTGTCGATCACGAAATCCTGCTCGTAGTGTCCGTCGGCCTTGCCGGCGAGATCAACCTTGTATGCGCTAAACTTTCCCACGCTGTCGTCGATTCTTGGTCCTGTTTATGTCGGGTACCTCCGAGGGGAATCGAACCCCTATCTAAAGTTTAGGAAACTTCTATTCTATCCGTTGAACTACAGAGGCTTGTATTCCATCTTGATGCCTATTTGCGTTGCTCCGAGGCGCCCTTATGCAAATAGCAACTGCAAAATTACAATTTTTTTGTCAATTTACCAAAAATGTGCAGTTTTTCAATATTTTTCAGCATATTTCGGGCAAAAAATCCGACCCGTTTCAGGATAAAAAGAGGGGGACGCGCCGGCCTATAGGCGTGGCGCATCCCCGTTATGCGGGATAATTCAGATTCAGAAGTTCACCTTCAGTGTCCTGGCGTCGCCGTCAGTGCCGGTGGCGCGAACTATGCATACGCCCTTCAGGCCGGTCTCTACCGAACCGTTGACGCCGGCGGCACGGTACACCAGACGGCCCTGTGCGTCATATACCTTCACGTCACGGACACCCTGCAGCTCCAGCAGGCCGCCGCGCTGTGCCCTGACGGTCATGTTGCCCTCGCCGGCCACGTCACGGATGCCGGAGGTCTCATGTAACGGCAGGCAGAATCCGAATGCCATAGCCTCCGTGTTCCAGTCGAACGTGTTTTCCTGCGTCGAGACGATCGTGTTCATGTCGGGAGTGGCCAACGGGAAGCCGGTGTACCATACATCCTCGATAGTGATCTCCTCCCCTGTCTCCGGATCCATGCCAATGACGTCGCCGCACATATTGGCCTTCATCCAGTCGTAGATCCCGGGGTTTATAGTCTCGACATACTCGTCAAGCCAGCTGAATTCGGGTGCGGCGTCGCTGTTCCAGTCGGCGGGTTTGTAGATGGTGGCGCGGCGTGTGCCAATCATTCCGTCCTGCACCGAACCTAAGACGGTGCCGTCGGCCAGGATCTGCGAAGGCATGATGTTCCGGTCCGTTCCGTACGACTTGTATTTGCCGTTCTCCAGATTGAACACGGAGGTTCCGAACTTGGTTTCGGAAGACCACGGGTCGTCGCCGGGTATCTCCTTCTGCTCCATCTGCAACAACAGCTTGCCGTCGGGACTCAGCGAGGTGGAATTGAATACGAAGAACGTGCTCTTGCCTGACTCCAGGAAGGAATACCATACCTCGTTGAAGGCGTCTGCCAAAGGCTGGTAAACCGCCATTTCTTCGTTATACTTCGCCATTGCGGCATTGTATGCGGCCAGTTCCTCAGGCGTCATATAGTCGGTATATTCCGGCATCTCGCCCGTGTATCCGCTGGCTGCCCAGGACTGATAAGCCTCGTTGTACTCCGCTAATCCATCGGGACTCATGAAATTCTCCGCCTGAGGATGTTTGGGTTCGATGTCGGGGAACTGCGGGAACACTACATGGTCCGGGTTGAGGAGGTCGATGCCTAATGTCTCGTATTCCCATGTGTCGTTGTCCTTGAGCTTCCATACGATAGGCTGCGGCATGGCTCCCGAGTAATCCAGGACCTGACCGGCGATGACGCGTCCGTCGGCCGAAATGTTTGTGGCTATCACATACTGGGGCACACGGCCCGTGAAATCTCGCTCAGGGTAAGGGAGCTGAATTGCTTCGGTGTACGTACCGTCGCTTTTGAGCTTGTATATCACAGGCACGGACATAGGGGTGAGGATGTCGTCGGTCGACATGGGCTTAAGGCCGCAGTATCCGCAGATGGTCAGTCCGTCGGGTGTGATGCCGTTCACTCCGTTGGAGACTGCGTCATCGGTGACAAGGGGTACAAGGGAGTGGAACTCGCCGGCTTTCCACCAGCATACGTCTCCGTCATACCGGGTGCACAGAACCACACCGGTGTTCGAGATGCCCTGACCGTTGCCGTTGCTCAGAGTGTATTGGGTCATGTCGTCCTGCGTCTCCGGATAGCTGTACAGAACCTCTCCGGTCTGCGGATTTACCAATGTGATGTGTCCCATGAGGTCGGAACCTGCCATCTTGCCGTCGGGGGAGATGCACGTGAACTGGGCGTCCTCCATTTTGGTCGGCGTCAGCTCGGCGTTAGTGTACTGTGCAGCCACCAATACGGCTGCTCCTAATAGTAATGCTTTCTTCATGCGTTATAGTGTTAGTTGTTTAAAAGCGTTATTAAAAAGCGTCGGTGTGCCGCGGCTGTCCACGGCATATAATATGCTGTGCGTTATGTTGTTACGTTTTGCCTGCGAACCGGGTAATTGATATTGCGCCTGCCTTTAGCATCGGTTTCAACGCCCAAAGGTAAGCAAAAAATCCGTTTGTAACAAAATTTTATACAAAAAAATTAAATTTTTAACATTGCGCCCCGTCGTAAATGCTTTATTGACCGTGCCTTATACGGCACCTTATAGGACCGTGCCTTAATGTTGTCAATCCTCTTGCGTTTCGGTTTTTACTTTCTCGCGCCTGGAGGCTTTGTGGCCGATTATGAGGTTGCGCACGTAGGATATCAGGCCGAATGATTGGCCCAGAATCAGGACGGGGTCGTGGCGTATGAATCCGTACGACACGATGATGGACGAGCCGATGATGCTGATGATCCAGAAGCCGGGAGGAAGCACCGATTCGCCGTCCTTGCGGCTCACGAACCACTGGTAGATGAACCGCAGCGTGAACAGCACCTGCCCGGCGCTGCCGTAGATGATGAGCCACATCGGGATGCCCTGGACGTTGAAGAAATGCTCCATGAACCGCTGCGCGTCGCCGGCCACATACGAGATGGCTATGACCGGAGTGATCAGCAGCAACACGCGCAGTATGACGTGCATACGCTTCCACACGCCTTTCATGTTCAGGTTCCACAGGTATATGTAGTAGCTGATGAACTGGCCCAGCACTATGGAAAAATCGTTGCGCAGCCAGCCGTAGATGCACAGCAGGTAGGCGCCGCAGATGCTCAGGATCCAGAAGATGGAGGGCGACAGCACCTTCTTGGCCTTCTCCGACAGAATCCACTGCACCAGGATGCGCGCCGAGAAGAAACCCTGCGCCACGAATCCGATGCCGTATATCAGCAGCTGCGACAGACTCATGCCAATCCGGTGTTGGTCTGGTCTATGTCATAGCGGATGAAGCGCTTCTTCATCCAGCGGTAGGCGAAGCAGTCCATGAAGGGGGACACCAGGCGGTTGTAGAGGTGATACTTCGACACGCCGGCGATGCGGGGGAAATGCTGCACGGGCATCTCGCAGAACTTGCCGTCCACCAACATCATCAGCGCGGGCAGGAAGCGGTGCATGCCGTCGAAGAAGGGAAGCTGCTTTGCATAATCCGTCCACATCACCTTCAGCGGACAGCCGGTGTCGGTGGCCGTGTCGCCGGTCATCTTGCGGCGGAAGCCGTTGGCTATCTTGGACTGCAGGTTCTTGAACGCCGAGTCCTTGCGGTTGGCGCGGATACCGGCCACAAGCTGATACTCGCCCGATTTGGCCAACAGCTTGTTGAAGTCCTCGGGATTGGTCTGCAGGTCGGCGTCGATGTAACCGATCAGCCGGCTCTCGGTCATGTCTATGGCAGCCTTGATGGCAGTGCTCAGCCCGTGGTTGGCACTGCTGCTGATGTAGTAGAAATCGGGCTGACGCTCGCAGATGGCCTTGATCTTCTCAAGGCTGCTGTCCTTCGAGCCGTCGTTCACGAAAAGCACGCAGCTCTTTACGGCGGCTTTCGGCAGGAACGCCGACAGCTCCTTCTCAAGCCGCTCCATATTGTCCTCCTCGTTATAGACCGGCACTACTATCGTCAACTCGTATTCTGATGTCTTGTTCATAGATTCAATGTTTGCAAAGCTGTCCTATCGGCTTCCAATCCGCAAAGTTACCAATTTTTTGTCAAATTCCGAAATGTTGTCCTGCCAGGACTGATTCGCAGCGTTATACGGACATGAAAAGCGGGAGATCAGGATCGCTCCCTCTCTCCCGCAACATCAAGGTTACGAAAAGGTGATGTTTATAATGAAGCTGTCGGGACAACTTCAATGATTTTGATCGAGTCAATGATTCGTAACCTTTCCAACCCGTCTATTTCTATAACTTACAACGCTCGGCATTGGTTCGTCAACAAGTGTGAAATTAGTGCAAAAAAACGGACGAAACCTCAGGCTCCGTCCGCTTGTGCCGGTTGATTGGAGAATCAGTCTTCCTCCTTCATGTTGTGGAACACGTTCTGTACGTCCTCGTCGTCCTCGAAACGCTCCAGCAGCTTCTCGATTGCCTCGCGCTGTTCGGGGGTCACCTCCTTGTAGTCGGTGGGGATGCGCTCGAACTCGGCCGACACGATCTCCAGACCCTTCTCCTCCAGGAATTTCTGGATGTTGGCGAACTGGTCGAAGGCGCCGTAAACGATCCACTCCTCGCCCTCGTCGTCGGTCTCCAGCTCGGCCTCGTAGTCCATCAGGTCGAGTTCAAACTCGTCCTGAGCCAGGTCGCCGGGCTTGATGTGGAACACGCTCTTGTGGTCGAACAGGAACGAGAGGCTGCCCTGGGTGCCCAGGTTGCCGCCGTGCTTGTTGAAGTAGCTGCGCACGTTGGCCACGGTGCGCTGGTTGTTGTCGGTGGCTGTCTCCACCACGATGGCGATGCCGTGCGGGCCGTATCCCTCGTAAACTATCTCCTTGTAGTCGCCGGCGTCCTTGTCGGTGGCTTTCTTGATGGCGCGCTCCACAGTGTCCTTGGGCATGTTGGCGGCCTTGGCGTTCTGCATCAGCACGCGCAGACGCGGGTTCATGTTAGGATCCGGTCCTCCGGCCTTGACGGCGATGGTGATTTCCTTGCCTATGCGCGTGAAGGTGCGGCTCATGTTGCCCCAGCGTTTCAGCTTGCGCGCTTTGCGGTATTCAAATGCTCTTCCCATTTGGTTTATGTTGCTATATTATTCTGTCTTAATCCTTGATTCAGTCTTAATACTTTATATCTAATGCTTTGTATAAGTCTGAATATTATCTCAGTTCGGCGCCTACGGTATGCTTCAGGCTGCCGACGATCTTGTTCATTATCGCTTCGATCTGCTTGTCGTTCAGTGTCTTTTCGGGATCCTGCAGCACCATCGACACGGCGTACGATTTCTTGCCGGCGGGGAGCTTGTCGCCTTCGTACACGTCGAACAGGCGCACGCTCTTAAGCAGCTTGCCGCCGGCCTTGCGTGCGGCGGCCTCGATGTCGGCGAACTTCACGGCGCGGTCCACTAACAGCGCCAGGTCGCGGTCCACGCCCTGTGTCTTGGGCAGCTCGGCGAATTCCACCACGTTCTTGCGCGCCATGCCGAACACCGTCTTCCAGTCCATGCAGGCGTACACCACGGGCTGCTCGATGTCGAACACGTGCAGCAGCTTGCGGCGCACGAGTCCCAGTGCGGCCACGCAGTTGCCCTGACGGCTCATCAGATTGATCTTGGCGCTGAATATCTCGTCCTCGCCCTGCACGGCGGTGAGTGTCTGCGGGTCGATGCCCAGGCGGCGCAGCAATGCGTCCACCACGCCGCGCATCTCGTACACGCTGTTCTCCATGGCCGGTGCGTTCCATGTCGCGTCGGCCTTGTTGCCGGTAATCCACAGGGCGAGTTCCATGCGCTCGGTGTAGGGCGCCAACGGACGCTCCGGAGTCGATTCCTTGGCCGGATCCTTGGCGTAGACGTTGCCGAATTCGTAGAAGCGGAGGCCCGAGGCGCGGCGCTTCACATTGTGCGCTATCGACTCCAGGCCGCCGAACAGCAGTGTCTGGCGCATCACGGAGAGTTCGCGGCTCAGCGGGTTCAGCACCTTGACGCAACGGTCGGCCTTCATCTGCTCCAATGTCTCGTAGTAGGAGAGTGATGTGAGCGAGTTGTTGAGTATCTCGTTGAAACCCTGGGCGCTGAGCTGGTTGCTGACGGTCTGCTGCAGCGAGTTGGACAGGTCGGGGTCGCCGGGCTGCGACAGAGCCACGGTGGTGCGCTCGGGGATGGCGATGTTGTTGTAGCCGTAGATGCGCAGCACTTCCTCCACCACGTCGCAGGGACGGGTCACGTCCACGCGGTAGGTGGGCACCGTGAGCTGCAGCACGTCGGCGTCGGATGTCTCCGTGACGCCGAACTCCAGTGCGCGCAGGATGGTGATGACGATGTCGCGCGGTATGTCGTAGCCTATCAGGCCGTTGCAGTACTTCAGCGAGAAGTCGAGCTGCACGGGGCTGACGGGTTCGGGATAGATGTCGGTGAGGTCGCCGCAGATTTCTCCGCCGGCCATTTGCTGGATCAGCACTGCGGCCAGGCGTGCGGCGTAAAGGGTGATATTCGGGTCGGTGCCGCGCTCGTAGCGGAACGATGCGTCGGTGCTAAGACCGTGGCGGCGCGCCGTGCGGCGGATACGCGTGGAGTTGAACCAGGCGCTCTCGATGAACACGTCGGTCGTGGTCTCCGTCACTCCGCTGTCAAGACCGCCGAACACGCCGGCGATGCACATGGGCTTCTCGGCGTCGCATATCATCAGGTCGGCTTCGTTCAGCGTGCGCTCCACGCCGTCGAGGGTGGTGAACTTGGTTCCGGCGGGACATGTGCGCACCACAATCTCCTCACCCTTGACTTTGCTGAGGTCGAAGCAGTGCAGCGGCTGGCCGATGCCCAACAGCACGAAGTTGGTGATGTCCACTATGTTGTTGATGGGACGCTGGCCCACGGCGTTGAGCAGGTCCTTCAGCCACTGGGGCGACTCGGCCACCTTGACGCCACGGATGGTGACGCCGGAATAACGGGGGCACCCCTGACGGTCCTCGACGCTGACCCTGACGGCGCCGTCGGGACGGTCGGTGCGGAAGGCACTGACGTCGGGCAGCGATATTTCGGGATATCCGGCCTCTTTCTGTCCGCAGGCTATCTCGCACCATTGCCTGGCCTTGAGGTCGCGGGCCACGCCGTAATGGCTGGCGGCGTCCACGCGGTTGGGCGTAAGCTCCACCTCCAGGCACCAGTCGCTCGACAGACCGTAGTATTCGGCCGCCGGCGTGCCCGGCTTGATGCCGTCGGGCAGCACGATGATGCCGGCATGGTCAGTGCCTATCCCTATCTCGTCCTCGGCGCAGATCATTCCGTTGGATTCCACGCCGCGCAGTTTCGATTTCTTGATCTTGAATTCCTTGTCGCCGTCATACAGCACGGCGCCCACGGTGGCCACCACCACGGTCTGGCCGGCCGCCACGTTCGGCGCGCCGCACACTATGGTCACGGGCTCCGGGCCTCCCAGGTCCACGCGGGTGACATGAAGATGGTCGGAATCCGGATGTGCCTCGCAGCTAAGCACTTTGCCTATGACTATGCCGCGGAGTCCGCCGCGGATGCTTTCCACTTCCTCAACTGTGTCGCACTCCAGTCCTGTCGATGTCAATGTCGCCGCCAGCTCGCGCGGCTCACGGTCTACGGCTATGTACCGTTCCAGCCATTTATATGATATGTTCATGTCCAAGTTTTTTCAATCTGCAAAAATACAAAAAATCCGTTATTTCCCCAAATATCAATTTTTTCACCCTTCGGAAAACGGTTTATATAACTTCTGAAACATACATAAGGCTACATCCAAAAAAAATAGCTAAATTTGCGGTATGGAAGAAGATTTCGACATACGCGAGGAGAGTATGGAGCCTCAGGGCGTGGAAAAGGACATAGAGCGGGCGTTGCGGCCGCTCCGTTTCGATGATTTCCGCGGACAGCCCGACATCGTGGAGAACCTGCGCGTGTTCGTGCAGGCGGCGCGGATGCGCGGCGACAGCCTCGACCACACCCTGCTGCACGGCCCTCCGGGACTCGGCAAGACCACACTTTCCAACATCATAGCAAACGAACTGCACGTGGGATTCAAAACCACATCCGGTCCCATTCTGGACAAGCCGGGCGACTTGGCGGGAATCCTGATGTCGCTGGAACCACACGACGTACTTTTCATAGACGAGATCCACCGTCTGCACCCCGTGGTGGAGGAATACCTCTACTCGGCTATGGAGGATTTTCGCATAGACATCCTGCTTGACAAGGGTCCGGGCGCCAAGAGCGTACAGCTGCAGATCTCACCGTTTACGCTGATAGGAGCCACTACCCGCAGCGGCAACCTGACGGCGCCGTTGCGCGCGCGTTTCGGCATAAACTGTCACTTAGAGTATTACGGCCACGAGATGCTGCAGAGCATCGTGAAGCGTTCGGCGCGCCTGTTGAAGATAGACATCGATTCGGAGGCGGCCACCGAGATAGCGTTGCGCAGTCGTGGCACGCCGCGTATCGCCAACTCGCTGTTGCGCCGTGTGCGCGACTTCGCCATGGTGAAGGGCTCGGGCGTCATCGACCTCCCCATCACGCGCCATGCCCTCGAAGCCCTGCACATCGACCGTTACGGCCTGGACGAGATTGACAACAAGATCTTAGCTACGGTAATCGACAAGTTCAAGGGAGGTCCCGTGGGACTGAACACCATAGCCACGGCCATCGGCGAAGACCCCGGCACCATCGAGGAGGTGTACGAGCCGTTCCTTATCAAAGAGGGCTTCATGCAGCGCACCCTGCGCGGCCGCGAGGTTACCGACTTGGCTTACACCCATCTGAACCGCACCCGCCCCGGCGTGTCAAACCAACCGGGCGCGGCCTCCCTTTTCGACTGACACCTCATCACTCTACTTATTACCTGAATAATGGCTGGTATAAAATCCCTGGCTAAAGAGACGGCCGTTTACGGCCTGTCAAGCATCATAGGACGGTTCCTGAACTGGTGTCTCGTCCCGCTCTACGTCTATATCTTCCCCACCGAGGAATACGGTGTGGTAAGCTATCTCTATTCATTCACCGCCGTGGCGCTGGTGATACTGAACTACGGTATGGAGACCGGCTTCTTCCGTTTTGCCAACGGCGCGAAGGATCCGGAGAAGGTCTACACCACGTCGCTGATATCCGTAGGCACCACGTCGCTGCTGTTCATCGTGCTCATCACATTGTTCGGGCAGCCGGTGTCGCGGGCCATGCTCTTGCCCGGCAAGACGCTGTTCGTGTGGATGATGGGCGTGATAGTCGCGATAGACGCGTTCACCAACATTCCGTTCGCATACCTTAGATATAAGAAGAAAGCCTATCGGTTCGCGGGCATAAAGCTGCTGAACGTGGGGCTGACCATCGCGCTCAACCTGTTGTTCCTCAAGGGATGTCCCGCTCTTGCCGACAGCGGCGCGGGGTGGCTGGTCAACTGGTTCTACGCCCCCCTTGGCGGCGAGGCATTCGGAATAGGCTGGATTTTCCTGGCCAACATGATAGCCACGCTTACCGTGTTGCTGATGCTGACGCCCGAGATAACGCGGCATAAGTTCCGCTTCGACGGCGCGTTGCTGAAGAAGATGCTTCATTACTCCTGGCCGCTCCTTATTTTAGGCATCGCCGGAATCCTGAGCCAGAACATGGGACAGCTCATCATACCCTACCTGTTCCGTGGCAACGAGGCGGCCGCGCAGTCCATGGTGGGCATCTACGGCGCCAACATCAAGATAGCCATCGTGATGGTGATGTTCACACAGGCGTTCCGATATGCCTACGAGCCGTTTATCTTCGCCCAGGCCAGGAACGACGGCGAGTCGAAGCTGCAGTCGTATGCCGACGCGATGAAGTTTTTCGTCATATTCGGACTGTTTATCTTCCTGGGCGTGATGTATTTCCTCCCTGTCATCAAGCATTTCGTGGCTCCGGCCTACTGGCCCGGCCTGGAGGTGGTGCCCGTGATGATGATTGCCGAACTCTGCTTCGGCGTGTTCTTCAACCTGTCGGTGTGGTATAAGGTGACCGACCGCACCGAGTGGGGCATGTATATGTCGCTGATATGTTTCGTGCTGATGTTGGGACTGAACCTGTGGCTCGTGCCGGCCATCGGCATACCGAACGGATACATCGGCTCCGCGTTCGCGGCACTGATATCCTATTTCACCGTCATGTTGATAAGCTACTTCGTAGGCCGGAAATATTATCCCATACCTTATCAGATGGGCAGACTGGCCCTGTACACGCTGTTGGCGGCCGTTCTTTACATAGCCGGGGCTTATTTGGAGCAGGTGTTCGCCATGTGGCTGGTATATATGACTCGTATTCTGATGCTTATAGTCTATCTCGGCATCGTCTGTACGTTCGAGGATGTGCCGAAAATCAGTCCGATGTTGCGCCGACTGACCCATAGAAATGTTAAATAACAATGTTATAAAACATATTTTTGGCAACTTTTTATAATCGGCAGCGTTTTATAGATGTAGTTTAAACTACTTAACCTGTAATAATAACGTCCGACTGCGGGAATCGGCCCATGAAGGTGCCGGCACCTGAGGCGATGAACAAGGGAGGACCTGATTAGGAAAGGAGACAGATTATGAAAAGTTTGAAACATCTGATCAAGGCTTATTTCGAATGTTGTGCCGAAGCCTACGGCGATATCGACAAGTGCCGCGGCTTCCGCTTCTAAGCCTGACCGACCGGTTCCGTCCGGCTCACTGACAGCCGGGGGATCAAACCCAAAAATTAGACAAAATTTTCAAGGGTGTGCAGGATTCGTCCCGCACACCCTTTGAATTTTAATTTTTATCTCGATTAATCCCGATTTAACTCGATTAATCCCGATTTAACTCGATTAATCCTGATTTAACTCGATTAATCCTGATTAATCCTGATAAATCCCGATTAATCAGGTTTAATCCGCATCGCCGTTGTGGTCCTCGGCGTAGGCCTGCGCGGGGTCGAGGCCGGTGCCGTCGAAACAGTGGGTGCAGAGGCGTTCCTTGGGAAGGCCGATGCTTTCCACCAGGGTCTCGAGCTTGCTGAACTGCAGCGTGGTGAGGCCTAGCTGGTCGGCTATCTCCTTCATCATCTTGCAGTAGCGGCATGAGCCGGTGGTGGCGTAATCCTCAAGGTGTGCGTCGGGATCACCTTCGAATTTCTGTATGATGCGGCGCGTAATCAGTTCCAGATCGCTCTTGGAGCTGGTGAAGCCGATGAACGGGCAGCTGTACACCAGCGGCGGGCATGAGATACGCGCATGTACCTCTTTGGCACCGCATTCGTAGAACGTGTGTACGTTGTCGCGCAACTGGGTGCCGCGTACTATCGAGTCGTCGCAGAACACCACGCGGCGGTCCTTGAGGATGGCGCGGTTGGGAATCAGCTTCATCTTTGCCACCAGGTCGCGGCGCGACTGGTTGCTGGGCGTGAAGCTGCGGGGCCATGTGGGCGTGAACTTCAGTACGGCACGCTTGTAGGGGATGCCGTGTCCGGCCGCATAGCCCAAGGCGTGGCCAACGCCCGAGTCGGGGATACCGCATACGCAGTCGGCCTCGGTTTCGTCCTCCCGGCCCATGGCATAGCCGCAGTTCTCGCGCATGTCTTCGGCGTTGATGCCATCGTAGTCGCTGGTCGGGAAGCCGTAGTAAACCCATAGGAACGAGCATATCTGCTCGCGGCGTGCCGGCGCCTGCAGCACTTCGAGGCTGTCGGCCGTGAAACGCACTATCTCGCCGGGGCCTACGTCGCGCAGACGCTCGTAGCCGAGGTTGGGGAACGCCGTACTTTCGCTCGCAGCAGCATACGCTCCCTCCTTATGTCCTAACACTATGGGAGTGCGGCCCAGGTAATCGCGTGCGGCGATGATGCCGTTCTCGGTCAGTATCAGCATCGAGCACGAGCCCTGGATGTTCTTGTACACTAAGTTGATGCCCTCCGTGAAATCCTTGCCCATGTTGATCAGCAGCGCAACTAACTCGGTCTGGTTGATATTGTTGGCGCTGAGCTCGCTGAAGTGCATTCCTTTTTCCAGGAGCTTGTCGGCTATTTCGCGGATGTTGTTGATTTTGGCCACGGTCACCACCGCATACCGTCCCAGGTGGGAGTTGACGATGATGGGCTGCGGGTCGGTGTCGCTGATCACGCCCAATCCGGTGTTGCCTAAGAACGAATCGAGTTCGTCCTCGAATTTTGAACGGAAATAATTACGTTCGATGCTGTGAATGGCGCGTTTGAAGCCATGTTCCGGATCGAAGGTCACCATACCGGCACGCTTGGTGCCGAGGTGTGAATGATAGTCTGTGCCGTAAAAGACATCAGTAGCGCAGGGCCCTTGAGACGCTGTTCCGAAAAATCCACCCATATTGTTGTTGTCTACCTTAATTCAAGTTATAGTTTAAAAAGTTTAAAAAGTGAATAAAGTCAAGAGAATGCCAAAACTACGAGAGTCTACACTATTATCTTAACTCTTTAAACTCTATAAACTCTATAAACTATCATTTGCCTTAATCTCCGGCAAAATTACATCAAAATTCGCGACTATGCAATATAAGGCCCCGTGAAAATTTCACAGGGCCTGATTATGACATAGATATGTGTTCTGATAAGTGGGTTACAGCACCTGGGCGAAGAAGGGGTTGTGGCGGGCTATTTCCTCGTAGTCGGCGTTGAGGCAGAAGCATTCGGGACACCAGTGGCCGCCGAGCAGCACCAGGCGGGGCGTCATGGTGAAGCGGTGGCCGGCGTGGCATTCCCATTCCAACGGGGTGTCGAGGTCGCCGGGCGTCATGGTCTCCGACAGGCATCTGCCGCCGCGATACTCCGCAGCCTGACGCATGTCGTCGATATCCAGCTCCGATTCCGGTTTGCTTTCGTCGTAACCGTGGTCAAGACGGACAGGCTTGCGCTCCTCGTCGCTGAATTCCACCTTTACCTTGTCCCAGCCGGGTATCTTCCGCCATTCATCGTAACCGCCGAAGTAGACCTTCAGCTTCTCCTCGTTGCGGTCCTTGACCCACGACAGCGTGCCGTTGGGACGGCCTGAGGCCACGAACTTCATAAGGGCCTTGTACACGAACGCCGGTATGTAAGGTGTGAGGCGGAAATACCAGGGCAAGCGTTTGCGGAGGCGCGCCAGATAGCCGTCCACGCTCATGCCGCTGCGGTAATGCAGATAGTCGTCAAGCAGGTCGGAGTCCTCGTACCATAGGCCGTGGAAATTGCGCGTGGCGAACCAGTTTGGTTCGAATATCTTCTTTGTGCCCGGGCAGCCGGTGTGACGCAGTATCAGCTCCTCGAACTCAAAGTTGGTGAGACGCGAGTTCTGTCCGTTGCCTATGTTGTAGAATCGTTTCCAGAAGCGGTCGGGGAGGTCGGCGAGCACTAAGTTGGCCAGGAGCCGGCCGGAGTCCTCGTCGTTGGTCCATTCCAGCACGCCCTGCAGCGGTACGTGGAACGTGATGGGGTCGGAGCCTTTCATCAGGATGTCGGGTGCGAGTATGCCTGTCTGGCGTATCGACACCCAGCAGGGGAGTCCGGCCTCGGTTATCTCGCGCTCGGCCTCGACCTTGGACTGCGCGTACACATCGTAATGCGAGGTCCATACCGGGTCGCCGCTGCGGCCCCACACGTTGGGCCAGTGACGGTGGCCCAACTGCGCCACGCTGCCGATGTACACCACCTTGACGCCCTTGCCGCCGTCGGGACGCTTCCTGACGGCCTGCGCTATGGCGCGGGCGCCACCCACGTTGACGCGCATCGTTTCCTCGGGATGATGGTCGGCGTAGGGCGACACCATGCCGCCCACATGCAACACGTAGTCGGCATCGCGTACGCCACGTTCTATGGCATCCGTGTCGGTCAGGTCGCCGCTGATTACGGTCAGCCTGCCTTCCTCGGCAAACTTCGCTATCTGACGGTGTGCGTCGGAATGGCGTTTGCTCGCCGGGCGTACCAGCACGCTCAGTTCTATCTCGTCAGGATGCTTCAGCATCTCCAACACTCCCTGGAAGCCCATCGTGCCCGTTGCTCCCGTCAAAAACACCTTTTTTCCGGCCATTGGTTCCTGATTAATTGAAGAAGATGGCCTCTTTCTGATAGCGTGCCATCAGCACGTTGTCGATCCAGTCGTCGCAGGGGCGCACCTGGACGCCAAGCGACTCCTTGAGGATATAGTCTGTGATGGGCGCGCCCGCGTAGATGCTGCATATCACGCCGCCGCCAAGACGCGGATTCACTTCCATCAGCTTGTAGCGGTTCGACTTCTTGTCGTACAGGAACTGTATGGTGACCGGACCGCGGAACTTGAATATGTCTATGATGTTGCGGGCCAGGTCTATCAGTTCGGGGATGCGGCGCGTCACGGTGCGCGTCACCTCGCCGCCCATCACCTCAAGGCGTTCGCGCGGCACGGTCACAAGCGTCTCGCCCGTCTTTGACACGTAGCAGTCCACGGTGAACTCGTGCGCATCCTCTATGTATTCCTGAATCAGATACTGGTCCAGGTCGGGATGGTTCATCAGGTCGTCCACCTGGCGGAATATGTGTATGCCGCGGCTGGAGCCTCCCTTGCGGGGCTTGATGATGGCGGGCATCTCGTTGTTGATGATGGAATAAGTGCGTGGGATGGGTATGCCGGCTTTCTCGAATGTTTCGGCGGCCTCCACCTTGTCGTACATGCTGCGCGTGGTGTCATAGTCCGACACGGGCACGAACACGTCGGGCAGCTTCTCGCGCAGCAGCGACGCTACCTCCATCGCGCCGTTCACGATGGGAAGGATGATGTTCACGTTCTCCTCCCTGACTATGCGGACGATGTCGTCCACCACATCCGGGTCGTTGAACGGCAGGCCCTTGAATACCTTGCCCACCAGGGCGATAGGTACCTGGGTGTCGAGTTCGTATGCAAAAAAACGGACCTCGCAGCCTATCTGCTGCGCGCTCCGCTTGAACTGTTCGGCCAGGGACACTCTGCGCGACCCGCCCAACATCAGTATGGTGATTACCGTATTTCCGTTCGTAGGCATAAATAATTTCTTTTCAGCGATTGGAGATAATATAGCCCGATTCATCGGGATTGAAGGTGTTGATGTGCCGCATTTTCTTCTCGTCGAACACATCGTCGATCTTGATGAAGATGCCGGTCTCCTCCACGTCGCCGAATTCATCGTTGATTGCGGTGCCGAACGTGCGCATTGTGGGCGACAGGCTCATATAGGCGTTGACCAGCGGCGGAATCCGGCGGTCCAGTTCGCGCAGCCCGTGGTTGAGGCGCATCAGGTCCTCCTTGTAATCGCCTGAGAACATACCCTGTATTTCAGGTGACAGTGCTTTGGTGGCCAGGGGATGAATGGGCCATACCAGCCGGTCGGGATCGGGGAAGTGGCGGTGCACGAAACCCAACAGCAGGTCGCGGCCTTCCGAGCCGAATTTGGGATACATGGTGACCTTGCCGAACAGATATTCCACGTCGGGATATATGCTGGGCAACGCCCCTAAGCCGTCCCACAGGTTGTCGAGGGCGTAGATGGCCTTGGGGCGCGACTTGGTGTTCTGATAGTCCACGGCCACGAAGCTGCGTCCCAGCTCGATGGTGACGGGCATGTATTTCTGCAGGAACTCCGCGCTGAAATTGAACAGGTGGCTGGTGGCCATCTTAGGCACGCCGTTCTCTATCTTCAGGTCCTTGCCGTGCAGGAAACGGTAGCCGCCGATTATCTCGTGACGGTCAGGATTCCACACTATGATCTGTCGGCAGGGATTGTCCATGGTGTCGAATTCATCGATGTCACAGCTCAGTCCCGTGCCGCCGCCGGCATCGCGGAAGGCTATCTCGCGCAGACGGCCTATCTCGCGCATTACGTTCGGCGAATTGTGCGCGTCAACTATATAGATTTCATTGCCCCCCTTGTTCGAGTTGCGCAGGAACTTGTCGGGCGTCAGCTCTTGAAGAATCAGGTCGGTGTCTACTTTATCTATAATCGGCTCCATTGGCTTATACCTTATACATTGAAACGGAAGTGCATGATGTCGCCGTCCTGCACCACGTATTCCTTACCCTCCACGCCGAGTTTGCCGGCGTCGCGCACGGCGCTTTCCGATCCGAGGGTCACATAGTCGTCGTATTTTATCACTTCGGCGCGGATGAAGCCCTTCTCGAAGTCGGTGTGGATGATGCCTGCCGCCTTGGGGGCCTTGGTGCCGCGGACAAATGTCCATGCGCGGCATTCGTCGGCGCCGGCCGTGAAATATGTCTGCAGGTCCAGCAGGTTGTAGGCGGCGCGTATCAGCCTGTCGGCCCCGCTTTCCTCCAGTCCCATCTCCTCAAGGAACTCCTTGCGCTCCTCGGCGGTGTCCAGCTCGGCGATCTCGCTTTCGGTGCGTGCCGAAACAATCATCATTCCCGCGCCCTCGGCCTCGGCGGCCTTGCGCACCTGCTCGGTGTATTCATTGCCCGACACGGCCGATGCGTCGTCGACGTTGCACACGTACAGCACCGGCTTGTTGGTGAGCAGGAACATGTCGCGGGCGAATTTCTGCTCCTCGGTTCCCTCCAGCTCCACGCTGCGCGCCGGACGCCCCTGTTCCAAAGCCTCCTTGTAGGCGTTCAATACGCCCAGCTGCATCTTGGCCGTCTTGTCGGCGCCGGCTTTCGCGGCCTTCTCGGTCTTGGCCAGACGCGACTCGATGGTCTCCAGGTCCTTGAGCTGCAGCTCGCAGTTTATCACTTCCATGTCGCGCACCGGGTCGACGCTGCCGTCCACGTGCGTCACGTTCTCGTCGTCGAAACAGCGCAACACGTGAAGTATGGCGTCCGTCTCGCGTATATTTGCTAAGAATTTATTGCCGAGGCCCTCGCCGCGCGAGGCTCCTTTCACCAGGCCGGCTATGTCCACTATCTCGACCGTGGCCGGAACCACCGACTTGGGATTGCACAGTTCCACCAGACGCGTCAGACGCGAATCCGGAACACTTATCATGCCCACGTTCGGCTCGATGGTGCAGAACGGGAAATTGGCCGACTGGGCCTTGGCGCTGCTTAAACAATTGAATAGTGTGGACTTCCCCACGTTGGGCAGTCCCACGATTCCACATTTTAAAGACATTTCAAATTATGATAGATACGGCGCAAAATTACGAAAATTTTACGACTCGCGCAATAGAGCGTCACCAGGGGGCTGAATCCACCAGGTCGTACACGTATGTCTGCACACGTCCGCCGTTGGTGGTCCACTGCATCCACAGCGTGTTGCCGCCGTGGGTGAACCAGTAGCTCGTGGTCAGCGGCGACGAGTATTCGTACTGTATGTTGATCTGGTAATTCGATGCGCCCGACACGGCGTCCTGGCACCAATAGCGCATACGCTCGCGCTCCTGATAGCCGTTGTCCAGATAATAGTACCATCCCGCACCGTTGCCGTTGAAATACATCCAGTTGGCTTCGCGCACCGGCACTGGGTCGGAATTATATTGCACCAGCTGCCAGTAGCCGCGCAGGCGCGGATCGTTGAACGAATCCCATCCGTAGCCGGGGTTGTCCCACCATGGATCGTCGCTGACGCACGATGTCATCCCGGCCAGCATGAACAGCGATACCATTGCGAACAATATTGTCCTAACCTTGATTTTCATAATCTTACTTAATTAATGGTTGAGTCTATCCAACTCTGTGTTATTGGATAGACTCTTAATGCGTTTCTTAGTTTAACCTTCCGGAATCCTTAAAAGTTCAGAATTCGGTGAAACAATAAGGCAGCAGCGAGGCGACGGAGGGGAAGCGCAGGATGCGTTCGCGGCCATAGAGCAGGACTTCGACAGTGCCGTAAGCGGCTTCGTATTCCAGCAGGGCCTGACGGCATACGCCGCACGGGGAGATGGGCTGTCCCTGGAAGCAGAGTTCGTAGGGAGTCCCCTCCTCGTGTCCGTTCATGGTCCAGGCGGCTATGGCTATCTTCTTCATCGCCACGCCCGGATAGAGGGCGCCGGCCTGGAAAGCCGCGTTGCGCTCGGCGCACATCGTGGGCGAGAAGGCGGCGTTCTCCTGGTTGGAACCGGTCACGATCTCGCCGTTGGCCATCAGAAGCGCCGCTCCCACATGGAAATGCGAGTAGGGCACGTAGCTGGTGCGTGTCATGGACTTGGCGCGGTCTATCAGGCCACGGTCCTCGGGCGTGAGTTCGTCGTATGTCAGTTCCTCGATTTCGGTTACTATCTGCAGCTTTTTCATTTCTTGAATTTTGCCGTATGTTTTTTGATTACGTTCAACGTTGATTTATCGTCCTGGAAAATCGAGTTCAGGCCCTGATCCTCCTGGGCGGGATCGCCTGTGTAGTCGTCGCCTGGTTCCCATACGGCATGCTTGGGCTTGGCCTCGCCGCCCCAGCCCCAGAAGTTGAGGCCCGAGATGGTGCCGTCGGCCACTAAGCCGCACATGTAGTCATAGAACGCGTCGCGGGCCTCGGTGGGACTGCCGGGTTCTAAGCCCATGTCGTCGCGCGGATAGCCGAACTCCTCTATCACCAGCGGTTTGTTCATCTGCTTGGCCTTGGCGGCGTGCAGACCGATGTATTCCTTGGCTTTCTCGCACGAAACGCCCACGTGCTGCTTCAGGCTGTCGGGATTCGCCCAGCCCCAGTTGTAGGGCCACAGATGCGCGATGGCGTAGTCGATTTCGGGCATGGCGTGGATGTCGGCCCACAGTTCCAGATCCTGCTCGCAGCCATGCTTACCCTCGCTGCCGGTCGATACCAGGTGGTTGGGGTCAACCTCCTTGATGGCGCGCGCCGTCTCCTGAATCCAGCTCTTGAGGTAAGGCTTGCCTTCGTCCGAGAAACTACGCGGCTCGTTGGCCACCTGCCACGACATGATGGCGGGGGAGTCCTTGTAGGGCTTGCCGGTGTAGCGGTTGGTGCGCCCTGCCATGAAACGGGCGTGGTCAGTGGCCATGCGGCGTGCCACGGTGTCCATCACGAACGCCTTTACATAGTCGTTGTAAGCCGGCCAGCCGTCAACGGACGGCACCGGTGCCTTGCCGCGTCCGGCCCACTCTAAGTACGATCCGTAGCCTCCGCTCCATTCCCAGGCGTTGTTCAGGTAGATCACGCCCTTCATGCCGCGCTTTTCCATTTCCGACAGCAGGAAGTCCAGACCCGCCAGGATGGTGTCGTTGTAGACTCCCGGGGCCGTCTCCAATGTCGGCTCGATGTGCGACGGGATGTGGCGGTCGCCCTGACCGCCGGCTAAGATGCGCAGGTTGTCCAGGCCCAAAGCGTGAAGCGAATCCAGCTCGCGAAGCAGGCGCGCGCGGTCGCCCCCGCGTCCCTCGCTGCCTAAGATGGCACCGTACCAGAAATTGGTGCCTATGTATTTATAAGGTTTGCCGTCGAGCGTAAACTCGCCGTTCTCAACCTTTACGAAGCCCGAAGGCTCCTGTTTCGTGGTCTTTGTGCCGCATGACAGGGCGCCGACGCCAAGTATACATGCCAGCATATACAGTAGTTTTTTCATAGTCGGTCTTTATGAGGTGTTCTGTTATTGTTTAGAGGTCAGTTCCAGGATTTTGGGTACTATCAGGTTCAGGGTCGTGTCCGGATCGAGACGATGGCCCCCATCGAAGTCCTGATACTGCGAATAATGCTGCAGGTACTCCTCCTTGCCGTTCACCACGGTGTCCTGAGTGCCGAAGAAGGCCCACACCAGGTCGGGCGAGTCCGGGTGTTTGCCTATGATTCCCGATTTGGGATCGAACTGCTTGGCCTCCAGCTTCTCGTATTTCTTCACTAATTTGTCGTTGACTTCGAAATCCTTCAGGCCATCCTTGCGCGGATTGTGGAAAGGCAGACGCTGGCCGGTAAATTCCGACAGCTTGCGGCTCACGTGGAAGCTGGGATTGATCAGGATGCGTTTGAATCCACGGAACTGCTGCGCGAACATGCCCCCCATCGACGTGCCGACTATTACGGCATCCGGGCTGATGAGCGACGCCAGTCGTTTCAGTTCGGTCATGGCCATTTCGGGAGGCACCGCCAGATCGGGCGTGATGACTTCATGTTTAGGCAGAGCGCGGCGCAACCGCTGGCAGGTCGCCGACTGTCCCGACGACTGCAATCCGTGGAGATATACCACCTGAGGCTTTTTGTTTGGCATCTGTTTCGTTTTTATCAGCTGTAAATTTAGAACAATTTACTTGGAAATGCAAATGCAACAAACACAAAACTTTTGCAGAGTGGATTTAAATTATTAACTTTGCAGACGCAAAGGGGTCCGGTAGCTCAGCTGGATAGAGCATCTGCCTTCTAAGCAGACGGTCCTGCGTTCGAGTCGCAGCCGGATCACCCCGGGGGCTTACGCCCCGCGACAGCCGCCTCCGGGCGGCTGTTTCCGTATCCGGCGGTGCGCGCCGCACCCCGCCGTCACCTCGGCGCCGGCACAGCGGAAGCCGCGGGCTTCCGCCACAGTCCGGCCTGGCACCACAGTCCGCGCGCCTGCTTCGGACTTCCGGCACAGTCCACGCCTGGCACCAGCCGTATGGTGCTTGCTGCGGGCCTCCGCATTCCGGGCGCGGGCGGCACTGTGGTAAAAGCCCGCGGCTTTTACGTTTTCTGCCGTTTTTTACCTTTTCCTGCCTTTTTTCTGCTTTTTATTTGGCTGTATGGGAATTATGGGCTATTTTAGCCCAATCAAACTCTACGATATGGATTCCTCCCCTTCCTCTGACTATAAAAGCCCGGTAAAACACAGAATGACACGCCGGGCGTCATTCCATGACTATACAATGCCGGGAATCTATATGTTTACCCTGCAGAAGCATCCGGATGCTCCGGTGCTGAGTCACGTCCTTGGTAATCCCGGAGTGCGGCACGGCGAGAATGCGCCGCGTGTGGTACTGTCGGCCATCGGATGTGTTTTCGATGAGGAATTGCAGAAAACGGCATCCATGCGGTGCAATGACCTCGTTATCCGCAAGTATGTCATAATGCCTGACCATATCCACATATTATTGGAGTTGAAACGTATGCTTTCCCACCCTGTTACCAGTCTTGTGGCTATAATCGAATCGGTCACTACGCGCAGATGCCGCGACTCCGGGCTGATTCCCAAGGAAGCCGGCGTGTTCAAGGGCTGCGGAATCCACGACCGTATCGTCTTTGACCGCCAACAGCTGGAAATATTGGAACGGTATATCGCGGACAATCCTCGCCGGTTGCTTATAAAACGGAAGTATCCCGACCTGTTCCGGCGCAACCTGTCGGTGAAAATCAACGACGACATGGTGGATTGCGTAGGGAATATGTTCCTGTTGCGCAAGCCGATGCTTACGGTGCATGTGCGGCGCAAGTGGAACGCCGCGGAGACGGCCTCCTATAAGGCCCGGTGTATCGGCGCGATGCGTCAGGGTATGGTGCTGGTATCGCCCTTTATCCATCCCGTCGAGAATGAAATCAGGAAGCAGGCGTTGGCCGAGGGTGGCTCGGTGATTCGGATAGTGGACCATGGGTTTGCCGAGCGGTTCAAGCCATCGGGCCAAGGCATGGACACCTGCGCGGAGGGCCGGCTTCTTTTAGTGTCTGAAGCCGGCACACCCGCAAAGAAAGAGGATATGAGTTATGACAAAGCCAGCCGGCTGAACCGGCTGGCCGAACGCATTGCCTCCCTCACTTACGGCGCCGCCATCATCCTGCAGGGTTAATGAGCCCGCGTCCCAGTCAAGTTCATTGAAAGTGGGTCCCCACTCTTTGAGGGGGTGCACTCGATGGAACGCTTGCGAGCGCCGCACATGCGGGCAATTCCGGTTCAGAAAGTATAGCCCAGTGTTATACCCAGATTTCCCGAACTTACGCTTGATTTCTTGTATTTGAACGCATTGATGAAATCAGTACCATAGTTGACGCCGACGTAAAGATGTCTGTAGTTAAAACCGACACCGATATGCCAGCCGAGCTGGAAACGGTTCCATGTGTAGTCCTTGTCTTCCATTCCGTCGTCTTCGTCATCGCTATACAGATTTACCCAATCACCCGTCAGGTCATCATCGTCCAGATTTAAGTCATCGGGATCTGCGCCATCGAGCTCAATCTTCGTCCTCATCCTGCTCATCAGGTGTAACTTGAAGTTAAGACCCAGATATGGTGTGATGGCACAGTTGTCGCCGATACCGAACTTATATGCATAGTTGACCGGAACGGCGAGATAGATGTCCTGCACCTGGAGTTTAGGCGTGATGCTTATAGAATATTCCTCCTCTTCCTCACCCTTCAATGAGCCGAACCCGAAGTTGGCCTTCACGCCGGTTTCCACAAACATCGGAAGGCTTTTGCTGACGCTGAATCCGTGGATGTATTCAACGGCAAAACCATTCAGGTAGAGATGATTTTCATCTTCCATGAAATCATATTTGTGACCGGTGTAACCGGTGTTGGTGTAAGAGACACCAATCCGATTGTAGGACTTGCAGAGGTCCTGGGATGAGACGGATTTGCTCCCTACATTGCTGAACTGGGCGAACGCGGGGACAGCCAGCGTGAGAGCTGCTGCTACTGCCATTAATTTGTTCAATCGCATAAAAACTTGTTTTAATTGGTTAATATTTGTGGGATTGTTTTTATTTGAGATACGGAATCATCCATACATTCGCCACACCGTCGGCACTTCCGCGTTGGGAGATAAAAAATATTCTGTCACCCTTTGCACCCCATGCCGGACTAAGGTCATCGGCGGCATGGTATGTAAGTTGCCTTAAATCACTACCGTCCTTATGGCAAGTGAAGATATCGGTATTCCAGTATACAATATTACCGGATTCTATTTTATTACCTCCGCACAATAAAAGTGTCTGGCCGTCCGGGGAGAGGGATGGCGAGTAAAAAGAAATCTGTGGATGTGACAGAATACATTCCTCTATTCCATTGGCAATATTAATACGCCAGATTTCACCTTTGCCGTCGATTGTCCTGGCCACATAGATGGTGTTGCCGTCGGCAGAAGGGTCCGGGTTCATTCCGGCGACATAACTCGACAGATAATTGTTGGTTATGTTATAGGCCCAGATGGAGGCTCCTGTGTTCTCCATTCTTGTGAAAAAGATATTCTGCATATCGTTATCATAAATTGGAGAATAGTCCAAAGCTCCATTTGTAATCTGTCGGCATACAAAGCCTGATGCAGCGTCCGTAACGAACAGCTGATTGGTTTTCCCTTTCGATTCGGAGAAACAAATCTGCTTGCCATCCGGCGAATAAGAGAAATCGACTACGGCCTGACGGTTGGTCCTCATTCTGAAAGCTCCCATTTTCGCCAATTCCTTGATGAAAATGTTTGTAGTCCCGTTTCGGTTTGACAGATAGGCTATGTTCTGGCCGTCCGGTGTAACGTCAATAATTCTGTTAGTGTACCAATTCACACCTTTTGACGTGCGCTTCACTTGAGGGAGGCAGACACCATCGCCGTCCTGCGTGATTCTTGTAAAGTCGAGTCCCGACTCCTCGCCGACACTAACCACAGAAAAATCAACAGTCTGACCCATCATGAGTCCGGAGGTCAACAACATCATAAGGGATATGATGTTGTTGAGTGCTTTATTCATGTATTCCACTGAAAATAATAAATTCATTATTCAGTTTTCGAATAAATATGGAACTGCTACGATTCCAATACAGTTGTCATTTGTCGGCCTTGCGGTGACGGGGGAATAGGATCTTTCTGGCTTTGACCGGAAGTGTGTTGTCGAATGCGGCACTGCGCGTGTCGACGTCATCGTACGAATAGTTGTACGTCCAGCCGCCAACTCTTTCGGAGCTTATGAGGTCGTCACTGTTGGTGGAGACGCTGACGGAATAGTTGGTGTGATAGTTATCTTCGTCTATTTCTATGTGCGAAGGAAAGTTTGCCGTGCCGACACCGAACATGCCCACATGGCCCAGCTTACTGAACGCGAAGCTGAACACTTGATCGAGCAGTCCTTCGGTCCACTGCTTGTAAACATTCTCGGCGGTGCGGTCGTAAGTGACTTCGTAACTGTCTGTCCCTTTCTCACGTTCGCCATCCTCCAGATATTCCCATTCATGCTTGAGATTCACGAGATTGCCGTTTTCCCATGTCAACGTGTAGACGGACGAACCCTTGAATGTGAATTTCTCTCCTTCTTCCGTGCCGCTGTCCGAGGAATCGAAGGTGGCCTTGGTCAGATGTCCGGATTTGTCGTACGACAGGGATGCCTTACCGCTGCCCTTGCTTGAATAGTCTTCCTCTTTGTAATTCCATGACTGGGTAAATTCCGTGATGTAGCCCTTGGAGTTGGTCTTGAATTTGACCGGAGCACTTTCCATGTCGTCGTCGGAATCCGTGGCGATGAATTCGCCTTTGTCCCAGTCTATGGTAAAGTCGTCGTCATCATAACCGCTGATACTCTCCATGCCGATGCAGCGGCCTTTGTCGTCGTAGTTGAACCTGTAGTTGCCTACGCGGGTGAGACGCATGCCGGTCTCCTTCTCGATCTCGCTCTGTCCCGGAGGTGTCACGCCTCCGTCATCCTTGCTGCATGATGCGGCACCTGCGCACGTCAGCACCGTAATCAGCGCCAATGTCAGAAATTTCAGTTTCTTCATTTTTTAAGTTTTAGTTTAGGTTTATATTTGGTTCCTTCAGTGGAAAGATTGCTCAGTGATGATTCAAAGAGGTTCGGTATATTGTCTCGATCTGATTCATGAAACGGGAATAAGACAGCACGTCGTTGAAATGCTGCCTGCCGGCTGTGGCGATATTGTCACGAAGTTTGCTATCGGTGATGTTCCGGCGTATGTAGTTCAGGACATTTTTCCGGCCGATTACGAATTTAGAGAATTTGGAATCCGGTCTGGCCACAGCCAGGCGATAGTACCCGTCGACAAGTCTGTCGGTCAGACGCATCACATTGACGTAGGCGTTGCGGAAAAGTTTCTGCGAAAGGGGCAATGAACGCATATTACGGTATGACCGACAGCTCTCTGAGTCGGTGGCTATACAAAAAAAGAAGCGTGAGAGCCTGAATCTGTTGCCCGTTCCACGGATCGAGGCTCTGGCATGTGCCCATCTGAGTAGAACGAGCAACGCGGAGCCTCACGCCGTATGATATAGCAACCATTTAGAGGATGCGTCAGCGCATGCTCTAAGATGACAATCATACCCGAAGGCGCCTATCGTTGACTCATCCTTGACTCAGATTTTGAAACTGCCAGATTTCGATCCGTCAAGAACAAGCGTCGGATAAACGCTTTTATATTATTATGTCTGCTACCCACCGCGCGCCCCATATCGGGCTCCGTGGTCGATATGCACTTGCAAATTTAATAACAAATTTCCATATATCAACAATTTTTTTCCCAATTAATTTATATTGACTCTGTTCTGAAAGTCCGGCGGCTATTGCAATAGTCTGCTTTTATGTCTAATTTTGCCTTTGGAATGACAAAAGAAGAACTTGTAGCACGGCTACGCGACATAGAATGGGACGATTTCGAGGTCAAGGCCGCGAAGTCAGACCTGCCGAAGAACATCTGGGAGACTGTAAGTGCCTTCTCAAATTGCTCCGGCGGTTGGATTGTGCTTGGCGTGAAACAGTCCGGTCGTCTGTTCGAGATTATCGGTGTGGATAACATCGAGAAACTGGAACAGGACTTTTTCGGCACACTCCGTTCAAAGAAATTCAATGTCCCTCTCTTTGCCACGCTACACCGCTATGAGATTGACGGTAAGAATGTCATCGCATTCTTTCTTCCGTCATCGGAGGTCAAGCCTGTTTATTTCGGATCACTCGAAAACACCTTTATCCGCATGGGGAGCGGAGATCAACGTGCCACTCAGCAGGAAATAATGTCGATGATTCGCGACCAGTCGTTTGGCATCCGGTCGCAGAAATCCATTCCAGACACCAACATCGATATGCTCAACCGTGATGCCCTGACTGACTTTCGCGGGGAGGTGCGTCATTGGGGCTTGGTCTCACATCTTGACAGTGTGAACGATGAGGATTTTTGTAAAGGTGTCGGAATCGCCGACCATTCCGGCCAGCTGACCTACGGCGGACTGATAATGCTTGGTAGAAGCCCTTACATCTTCAATTTCGTTCCGACATTCTGTGCCGATTATGTCGAAATACCCGGTACCGGCTTGGAGGCAATGACGAACAATTATACTTATCGCATTCCTGAACAGCAGAATCTTTGGGAAGCGAGCCGTGTTATCCTCCGTCGTCTCCGCACTCTCGTCAACACTCCGATGGTCGGTATCAACGAGCGTGGACAATCGGTAGAAGATTTATCCGAGTATGACATACTGAGGGAGGCAATGGCAAACCAGATGGCCCACGCCGATCATTTCAGCCCTCGACGCAGTTGCGTCCATGTTTTTGACGACCGCATAGAGTTCCTTAATCCCGGTGGTATGCCAATGCCGTTGGATGTAATGGAAAGCTCGTTTGAATCCCAGCCCCGCAATCCGGTAATCGCGAAACTGTTCCGTCTGGCGCACCTGTCAGAGAATCTCGGCTATGGACTCCGCAAACTCAAACGTTGGCAAGAAGTAACCGGTCGCCCGATGCACATAGAGACTACCATTAATTCAGTCAAAGTGACCTTTGACCTCCGGACCCGCGAAGCTGAAAAGTCAGATGTCGGTAAAGATGTCGGTAAAGATGTCGGTAAAGATGTCGGTAAAGATGTCGGTAAAAAAATCACTCCACGCCAACAGATGATTTTAGATTTGATAAATGCCAATCCATATATCAGCATGTCTGAAATGGCAAATAAAATCGGAGTGGCAACACGTACGATAGAAAGAGAAATATCCAGGATGAATAGTCTGGTGAATCATTCCGGCCCTAAAAATGGAGGTAAATGGCATATTTTATGACATAAATTAATAACGCGAGTTCGGGATTACACAAGCGAAATCAGTCTACAAAGGGACATACCAATAACTATATCGGAAATTTGAGGGGATTAAGGGCCGGATGTGGTTTTCAGAGGCGGATTCGGTGGAAGAAGCGGAGGGACATCAGGCTGGCACAGAGCAGGGCGACGTTGAAGCTCCAGTAGGCGCCGAGGTTGCCGCCGCCGAAGCCGACGGCAAAGAGCATCAGCAACGGAATGCCGACGGCAATGTAGGATGTGACGGAAATCCACAGCAGGTATTTCACCTGGCCGGTGCCGCGGATGGCGTTGCAGAACGTCAGCTGCGAGGCGTCGAAGTATTGATACACCACCAATGGCAGTATCAGCGCCGTGGCGCTGGCTATCACTTCCACTCCCTTGGCTCCTTCGGCCGAGGTGTTGATGAAGACGTTGATCAGCGGCTCGGCAAAGAGTATGAACACCAGCGAGGCGATGGTGGCCAGCACAAGGTTGACGTGCAGTCCGGCCCGTGCAACGGCTCCGGCTCCCTGCTCGTTGCGCAGTCCGGCGTAATAGGCCACGCGGATGGCCACTGCCGAGGCGAAACTCATGAACACCATGAATCCGAGCTGGCTGATGGTGTTCACCACCTGATAGGCGGCGAGCTGCACCGGTCCGAACCATCCCACCACCACGGCGCCGACGGTCCACAGCACGCACTCGGCGCCGCTCTGAAGCATCAGAGGCCATGATGTCTTCCACGCCTTGACACGCTCGGCGCCACGCCGGCAATGCGCCGTGAAGCCTCCCTGATAGTCACGGTATCTGTGTAGCTTACGGAACGCCGCCCACATGGCCAGCATGGCCACCGCACGCGCGAATACAGTGGCGATACCCGCGCCTGACAGTCCCATCTCGGGGAAGCCTAATTTGCCGTATATCAGAACCCAGTTGCCGAATATGTTGAGCAGGATGCCTCCGACAGTGACCCACATCGGCACGGAGGTGTATTCGATGCCGTTGGAGCTCTGCGCCAGCACGTTGTATATGGCCATAGGCACCGGCATAAGCATCAGTACCAGATAGTAGGACTGGATTTGCGACAATAGTTCCGGTGCCTGGCCCATATAGGGGAGCATGAAATACATCAGGCCCATTATCAGGGTGCAGATCAGGGCCATGGCCATGTTCACCTGCAGCGAGCCGCGCGTTATCGAGCCGGCCTCTCGGCATTTCCGTTGCGAATACAGCGCCCCGACCAGCGGCGTCACGCCGCTGGCCAGGCCCATCATCATGACGTTGGGCACCAGAAACAGACTGTTGACGAACGCCGCCGCCGCGAGTGCGTTGACGCTGTAATGTCCTACCATGATGGTGTCGCTGAACGCGAACACGATCACGCTGAGCTGGGTCACCAATATAGGGCCTCCCAGTTGCAGCAGCTTGCGATACTCCTCTTTATATTTTCTTAATATGCCGGTCATACACTGGATGCGGAGCGGATTGAAGTCGTTTCTAAAATTTCTTAATGACGAAAGTTCCGTATGTTGAGTAACGGCAAGGACACTCCTATTATTTGATGATTGATAATTTTATGCTCCAAAAAGGACATTTGTTGGTCAAATATACGCATTTTAATATATGCGTCAATTCTTTGGCTATCTTTTTGCGTTTATTAAGAGTAGCGAAATTCCACATAGAATCATATCTTTATGGCAAAATACAGACGCTCCATATTGACTCTTGTTATAGCCGCGGCAGGTGTCGCGGGCGTCAGCGCGCAGGGTGGCGTGGTGAGTCTTGACTCATGCCGCAGCATGGCGTTGCGCAACAACAAGACCATCGCGATAGCGCAGGAGACGGTGACCGGCACCGGCTACGACCGCAAAGCGGCCAAGGCCATGTATCTGCCCGGCATCGATTTCAGCGCCGCTTACATGTACAATCAGCGTAAGATCAATCTGCTGGCCGAGGACGCCAAGCTTCCGACCATGTCGTTCAATCCCGGCACGGGCAAGTTCGACTGGAACATACTGACCGATCCCCAGGGCAATCCCATCAAGAATCCCGACGGCGGAGGCTACATTCCGACGGAAGTGGCCGTGATACCCAAGGATGCGCTGAGTTTCGACACGCACCATATCTTTACGGGCGCGGTGACGCTGACGCAGCCGGTGTTCATGGGCGGAACCATAAAGGCCCTGAACGACATAGCCCGGTATGCCGAGAGCGCGGCCGTGGCCGGTCGCAACGCCGTGGTGCAGGAGGTGACATTCGCCGTGGACCAGGCTTACTGGCTGGTGGTGTCTCTGCGAGCCAAGCAGAAATTGGCTGAAAGTTTCGTCCAGCTTGTCGATACGCTGCACCGCAACGTCGAGGCGATGTACGAGGAGGGAGTGGCCACGCGCAGCGACGTGCTGACCGTGGATGTGAAGCTGAACGAGGCACGAATAATGGAGACGAAGGTGAACGACGGACTGACGCTGGCGCGGATGAATCTGGCGCAGGTGTGCGGCCTCCCCGCCGATACGCAGCTCACGCTGAGCGACGAAGTGGACGGAGTGTCGTCGACACCGCCGGCATATACATACAATCTGGAGGATGTGTACGCCAACCGTCAGGACCTGGAGGCCATACGCCAGGGCATTAACGTGCTGAAAGGGCGCGAGAGGATGGTGATGGGTACCATGCTTCCCAAGGTGGGAGTGTTCGGAGCCTACGAATTCTCGACGCCTAACCTTAACAACGGCTTCAGCAAGCATGTGCGCGGCGGCTTCTCGGTAGGCGCGGCGCTGACCATACCCATCTGGCACTGGGGCGGCAACTACAACCACTACCGTGCCGCCAAGAGCGCCACGCGCGCCCAGCAGCTGATGCTGGAGGACATGGAACAGAAAGTGGAGCTTCAGGTGTCGCAGGCCAGGTTCAAGTTCCAGGAGGCGTTCAAGACCCTGGACATGACGCGCTCCAACATGCGCAGCGCGCAGGAGAACCTGGACAACGCCCGCATCGCCTTCCAGGAGGGCGTGATGACCACCAATGACGTGATACTGGCACAGACCGGCTGGCTTCAGGCAAATTCCGAGAAGATAGACGCGGAAATAGGCGTGCGCCTGTGCGAAGTATATCTGGCCAAGGTGCTCGGAACCCTCGGCAATTGAAACGGTACCACCCGGCAATTAAGAAACGGAAAAATACAGCGAGATGGCAACAGACAATAATACACAGCAGAGAGAAAACATGACGCCGGCATCCGACAGCGTGACGTCGGAGAAGGTGCCCGTGGTGCGCATAGTGCCTATGGGCGAGGAGGATCCGGTGGCAGTGTCCAAGAAAGACAGATTCCTGTTAAGCACCATCGTGGTGCTGCTCATAATACTTGCGGCGCTTGCGGTGCTGGGCTTTCTTGTGATCAAGCCCGGCCCCGATGTGGTGCAGGGCCAGGGGGAAGCCACCGAAATACGGGTGTCCGGCAAGATGCCAGGCCGTGTGGCCCATATATATGTGGAGGAAGGCCAGCAGGTGCGCAAGGGCGACACGCTGGTGCACATAGTCTCGCCTCTGGTCGACGCGCAGTATGACGAGGCGCAGGCCATGGAGGACGTGGCCGCCGCTGGCCGCAAGAAAGTGGACGCAGGCACGCGTGTTCAGATAGTCCAGGCCGCCAAGGACGTGTGGGAGCAGGCCCAGGCCGGCGTGACCATCGCCGAGAAGACCTACCGGCGCATGGAGGCACTCTATGCCAAGGGTGTGGTGTCGGCCCAGCGCCGTGACGAGGCCAAGGCCGCATACGAGATGGCGAAATCGGGTGCCGAGGCGGCACGTTCCAGCTATGAGCTGGCCAAGTCCGGAGCACAGCCCGAAGACAAGGAGACCGCCAGCGCGCTGGTGACCGTGGCCAAGATGTCGACCAAGAAGGTGGAGGCCATACGCGAGGACCAGTACCTGACCGCGCCGTTCGACGGCGAGATCATCAGCATCTATCCTGCCGTGTCGGAACTTATAGCCACCGGCGCGCCCGTGGCGACACTACAGCTGCCCGACCGCTGGGCCGTGTTCAACGTGCGCGAGACAATGCTGAAGGACATAGAGGTAGGCACGAAGCTAAAGGTGTACATCCCGGCCCTGGACATGAATACGGAAATGAGCGTGTTCTATATCAAGGACCTGGGTACATACGCCAACTGGCAGGCCACCAAGGCCACAGGCGACTATGACGCCCGTACGTTCCAGATCAAGGCCCGCCCCGAGAAGCCCATCGAGAATTTCCGTCCCGGAATGTCGGTGGTGTACAAGGGCGTGGCAGGTAAGGCCGAAGGTAAAGAAGACAAGAAATGAAAACGGAACCCCGCGGCAGCAAGGTGTGGATTATTCCCGACACGGTGAAGGGAATAATGGTACGCTCCCTGATCCAGATAGCGCGCAGACCGCTGATGTGGGTGGGGCTGTTCCTGCTGCCGCTGTTCATGTTCCTGTTCATAGGCACCATGCTTGACGCGGGACTGCCCACACGCATACCCGCCGGCATCGTCGACAAGGACGGTACCAAGCTGTCGCGCGGCATCACCCAGACCTTAAGCGGCATGCAGATGGTGGACCTGAAGGAGACGCCCAATTCATATACCCAGGCGCGTCAGATGCTGCAGGAGGGCAAGATATACGGATTCTTCATGATTCCGGAAAACTTCCAGTCCGACCTGCTGTCAGGACGCAAGCCGGCCATCACGTTCTATACCAACATGGCGTACTACGTGCCCGGCACGCTGCTGTTCAAGACCTTCAAGGCCACGGCCATATATTCCAAGGCCGGAGTGGCCATGGAGGTTGTGCAGGACGTGGGCCAGAATCCTGAGAACTTCGCCTCGCTGATGATGCCCGTCAACGTGACGTCGCGCTGCATAGGAAACCCGCAGCTGAACTACGGCATATATCTCGGCAACTCGTTCATGCCCGCCGTGCTGCAGCTGATGATAATGCTGTGCACCGTGTTCGCCCTGGGGCAGGAAGTAAAATACCACACGTCGCCCCGCCTCATGAAGATGGCGCACGGATCGATAGCCCGGGCACTGTTCGGCAAGCTGTTCCCGCAGACAGTGATATGGTGGGTGATGGCATTTTTCCTGACCGCATGGATGTTCAGGTTCAACCACTATCCCATGTACGGTCAATGGTGGGTCATAGCCTTGTCGCAGCTGCTGTATGTGGTGGCGTCGCAGGCGTTTGCCGTGGCCGTGTTCGGCGCGTTGCCCAACCTGAGGTTCAGTCTTTCGGTGTGCGCGCTGACCGGCATATTGACGTTCTCAATCGCCGCCTATTCGTTCCCGGTGCAGAGCATGTACAGCGGTATGGCAATATTCAGCTATCTGATGCCTGCCCGCTATAACTTCCTGATATACGCCAACACAGCGCTGAACGGACTGCCGTTCCACTATTCGGGAATATGGTTTGCCTGCTACTTAGTGTATCCGTTGCTGGCCATCCTGCTGATGGGCCGCGTCAGGAAGGCATTTGTGAAACCTGTATATAGTCCTTAAACCATGAGGTATCGGAATAGAAAGAAACGGAGTCCGTGGGGACATGTCAAGGCGTGGCTGACACGGCTGTTCCGGGTGTATGCGCACGAGTTCACCCTGGTGCTGCACGACAAGGGGCTGCTGTTGTTCTTCGGCTTCCTGCCGTTCGTGTATCCTGTGCTCTATTCGCTGATATACAATCCGGAAGTGGTGCGCGAGGTGGAGATGATCGTGGTGGACCACGACCGCACTCCGCTCAGCCGCGAGATGGTGCGCAAGATCGACGCCTGCGAGCAGGCTTGGGTCATGGGCTACGCCACCGACCTGGCCGAAGCCCGCGAGGCCATGAACCGGGGCGACTGTTACGCCATTCTGGAGATACCGGAGGGATTCGAGCGCAAGGTGGGCCGCGGAGAGACCGGCAATGCCGTGATGTATTGCGAGATGAGCCTGCTGCTCAGGTATAAGTCGCTGCTGATAGCCGTCACGAACGTGATGGAGGACATGGGCTCGGAACTGATGACCGAGACCATAAACCGTGTCGGGCCATTGGTAGGCACCATCACCGACGGCAACCTGATGCCGATAGTGAATGCAAGTTTGGGAAACATCAAGAGCGGTTTCGATTCGTTCATCATGCCCGCGGTGATAATCCTGATATTGCAGCAGTGTCTGATATTGGTGGTGGGAATGGCCGGAGGCGCCAAGCACGAGAATCCGCGATTCACGCTGTACAATCCCTACAACTACATGGGCTCCACCATCGGCACCATGCTCGGACAGGCGTTGTGCTACATGACCATCATGTTCATTCCGTGCGTGTTCATGATACACTATGTGCCGATGATATTCCGGTTCCCGATGGCCGGGAACGTGCTGGAGGAACTGATGTTCCTGTTGCCGATGACGTTAGGGTGTGTCGGCATGGGTTTCGTGTTCCAGGCCGTGGTGACTGAGCGCGAGTCGGTGTTCGTGAGCTGGGTGGTCACCTCCCTGCTGTTCCTGTTGATATCCGGCATAATCTGGCCGCGTTACGACATGCCGGTGGTATGGCGCTGGCTCGGCGCGATATTCCCCTCGACATGGGGCGTGGAAGGATTCGTGAAGATGAACACCGACGGCTCGCGACTGTGGCAGGTGGGTTCGGAATATATCAATCTGTGGATTCTGGCCGTTGTATGGTGGATAGCGGGATGGTGCGCCCAGAAATGGGTGGTGCATCCCGAGATAAGACGCCACGAGCTGCAGCGTGCGGTAGTCGTGGCGCAGATTAAGGCACAACGAACGGAACGTGATGAAACTGAGGTTCAAGGATAAAATCAACTATATATTATTGTGCGGCGTGGTGTATCCGCTGTCGCTGCTGCCGCTCAGGGTATTGTATCTGTTTGCCGATGTCACGGCATGGCTGGCGCGATGCGTGGTGCATTACCGACGGGGTACCGTGCGCCGCAACATAGAGGAGGCGTTTCCCGACAGGGACACCAAGGAGCTGCGCCGCATCGAGAAGGGATTCTATCACTGGCTGGCCGATTACGGCGTGGAGACTCTGAAGCTCCTGACCATGTCAGAGCGCACCATCAGGCGGCGCCTTGTGGTGGAGAATCCGGAGCCGGTGAGCCGCGCGCTGGAACAGGGCCGCAACGTCACCCTGTTCCTGGGTCATTACTGCAACTGGGAATGGGTGTCGTCGTTGCCCGTTCATTTCCCTGAGGATGCGGTGTGCGCGCAGGTGTACCATCCGCTGCACAACAAGGCGATGGACCGTCTGTTCATCAGGATACGCACGCATTTCCACGCCAATAACGAGCCGATGAAGGAGATAATGCGCTTCCTGATAGACTGCAAGCGCAGTGGCAGGCCGTCGGTGACCGGTTTCATAGCCGACCAGCGGCCCGGCTGGGAGGCGCATCTGTTCGTCGATTTCCTGAACCACGATACGGCGGTGTTCACCGGACCGGAACGAATCTCGAAGTTCCTGGATTCCGAGGTGTATTACTGCCATCTGAGCCGTCCGAAGCGAGGCCGGTACGTATTGAAGTTCGTGCCGATTACAGATACACCGAAAAAGGAGCCTGACTTCTCGATCACGCGCCGGTACTTCGACATGCTGCAGGCCAACATCAGCGAAGCGCCGCAGTATTATCTGTGGAGCCACAAGCGGTGGAAGCGAACCCGCGAGCAATATTACGAGCGCTGGGGCGACCACAAGGACGAGATGCTGGCGCATCTGTGACACGATGAATGGCGTTGTGAGGCGTCATCTGACAATATCGGGGGGATGAACTTCGTTTTAAAGAGGTGAAAAAGTGGGTAAAAGCGACGATGTTCATGCTTGCGGCGGCCATTACGGCCGGCGCTGTGTCGTGCGGCACCAACCGCAACACCCCCGCCTCGCGCAACTGGCAGGCATTCACCACACGTTACAACGTCTACTACAACGGCAAGACCAATTATGACGAGCAGCTGAAAGAGATGCTCGCCAACTACGAGGACGACTACTCGCAGCGCGTGCTGATACATCCCGCCGAGGCGCGCAACGACAAGAAGGCTCCGCAGCCCACCGGATCCTTCAAGCGCACCATCGAGAAGATGCAGAAGTCCATACAGCTGCATTCCATCAAGAAGAAACCGCCCAAAAAGAAGGGAACGCCCAAGGAGAAGGCGTTCCGTGCCCGCGACGAGTTCAATCCATTCCTGCACAATTCGTGGATCACGATGGGCAAGGGGCAATATATGGACGGCGATTTCTTAGGCGCCGCCTCCACATTCCTCTATACTTCCAAGCATTTCACATGGCTGCCCAACACCGTGACCGAGGCGCAGCTGTGGATGGCCCTCAGCTACTTAGCAATGGGATGGGACTACGAGGCGGAAAACGCCCTGCACCCCGTCAAGGAGAAAAGCCTGACCAACGGCTACCTGAAGAACCTGTACAACCTGGCATGGGCCGACTATTACGTGCACACGCGCCAGTGGGAGAAGGCGGTGGAGCCGCTGCAATATGCCGCCGGTCATGCCAAGGGTTCGCAGAAGAACAGACTGTGGTTCCTGTTGGGACAGACATATACGCAGTTGGGCAAGAAAAAAGAGGCTTACAAGGCATTCAAGAAAGCCGGAGCCGGAGCGTCCACCAACTACCGCACCAAATTCAACGCACGCATCAAGCAGAGCGAGGTATTCCAGGGCACCAACATCAAGGGAGAGGTGCGTTCGCTCAAGGCCATGACGCGCTATGCCCGTAACTCCGAATTCCTTGACCAGATTTATTACGCCATCGGCAACCTCTACCTGAACCGCAAGGACACGGCCGAAGCCGTGAAGAACTATTGCCTGGCCGTGGAGAAATCCACCCGCAACGGCATCGACAAGGCCCTGGCCCAGCTCACGTTGGGCGGCATATACTTCAAGCAGGGAGATTATGTCAAGGCGCAGCCCTGCTATTCGGAGGCGATACCGCAGTTGCCGGAGACGTATCCCGACTACAAGATGCTGAAGAAGCGTAGCGACGTGCTGGACGAGCTTGCCACATACGCCGGCAACGTGCATCTGCAGGACTCGCTGCTGACGCTGTCGAAAATGACTCCCGAGGAACAGCGGAAAGTGTGCCAGAAGATAGTGGACGAACTCAAGGAGCGCGAGCGCAAGGCCGCCGAGGATGCAGCCCGCGAGGAATATCTGGCGCAGAATCAGGGCGTGGACGACAATATCAAGCGAAACGACGCTCCCACCACCGGCATAATGAACAATACCGACAAGTCCTGGTACTTCTACAACACCATGACCAAGAACCAGGGCAAGACGGAGTTCGTGCGCCGCTGGGGTGCGCGCAAGAACGAGGACGACTGGCGCCGCCGCAACAAGACCACCTATTCGCTCGACGAGCCGGAGGAATCCGAGGAGGATAGCGAAGGCTCGGAAGGATTGCCCAACGACACCACGGCCATGACCGACGACCAGAAGAAGGAAAAGGAGGCTCAGGAGGCGGCTTCCGATCCGCATAACGTGGAGTATTACCTGGCTCAGATTCCCAAGACGCCCGAGGAAATAAAGGTGTGCAACGACGTGATTCAGGAGGGCCTGTACAACATGGGTCTGATACTGAAGGACAAGCTCGACGATTTCCCGGCATCGCGCAGGGAGTTCAACAAACTGTTGGAGCGTTACTCGGACAATATCTACCGCCTTGACGTGTACTACAACATGTACCTGATGGCGGTGCGCACCGGCGACAAGGCGCAGGCCGAGAAATGGCGCGCGCTGATACTTTCCGACTTCCCCGACTCGCCGTACGGCCAGGCCATGCTCGATTCGAATTATTTCGACAACCTGCGCCGTATGAACCAGGTGCAGGAGGAGAAATATCAGAACGCCTACGACGCCTACCTGCAGAACGCCAACAGCCGCGTGCACGAACTGACCGGCGAGATGGAGCGCGACTTCCCGCTGTCGAAGATATTGCCGAAGTTCGTGTTTATCGACGCGCTGAGCTATCTGACGGAGGACAACGTGCCGAAGTTCAGGGAGCGGCTGGAATACCTGCTGGAGAAATGGCCCGATACCGACATGACGCCGATGGCCGGAAGCATAGTGAAGGGACTGCGCCAGGGTCGCCAGCCCAACAAGGGAATGTCGAACCAGCGCGGAATGCTGTGGACCATGAGGCTCAGCAACGACTCGGTTGGCACGAACCCCGACGGTACGCCGGCCAACTTCGAGCGCGATCCGAATTCGCCGCAATACTTGGTACTGGCCTTCCCCAAGGATTCGGTCAACGCAAACCAGCTGCTGTACGACGTGGCGAGGTTCAACTTCTCGTCGTTCGTGGTGCGCGACTTCGATCTGGAACCGATGTCGTTCGGTAACGTAGGACTGCTCATAATCAAGGGATTCGGCAACGTGAAGCAATTGGAGCATTACCGCAATGTGATGGCCGAGAAGCATTTCGAACTGCCGGACGGCGTGCGTCCCATCATGATAAGCAAGCCGAATTTCGAACTCTTGCTGCGCGAGGGACGTTCATTTGAGGAATACTTCCGCTATGAGGAGGAGAAGACGGTGGCCGAGACCGAGGACGCGGCGCTGAAGGCTCCCGTAGCCGACGAGGAAGGAGAGGAATCCGTGGAGGAATCTTCTGAGGGGGAAGAAGAACCGGCCGAAGAACCGGCTCAGACTGAAGAAATACAATAGCTTATGAACCGCATACTTTGGGCAGACGACGAGATAGATCTGCTGAAACCGCATATAATGTTCCTTAAGGCGAAAGGTTATGACGTGGACACCGTGTCTAACGGCCGCGACGCGCTCGACGCGCTGGAACACGCCAACTATTCGCTGATACTGCTGGACGAGAACATGCCCGGCATCTCCGGCCTGGAGACGCTGGACATCATCAACGAACGGCATCCGGAACTGCCGGTGGTGATGATCACCAAGTCGGAGGAGGAGAACATCATGGACCAGGCCATAGGCAACCGCATCGCCGACTATCTGATCAAGCCTGTGAACCCCAACCAGATATTGCTGTCAATCAAGAAGAACCTGCACAGCCGCGAGATCGTGACAGTGCAGACGTCGTCAGACTATCAGCAGGAATTCAACGAACTGTCGCGGCAGATCAACATGGCCTCCGACCTGGAGGAATGGAAGGAGGTGTACCGACGCCTCGTCAACTGGGAGATGAAGCTGTCGCAGTCGTCGTCGCCCATGGCCGAGATGCTGCTGATGCAGAAGCGTGACGCCAATTCCAATTTCTGCAAGTACATCCGCCGCACATACGAAAGCTGGGTCACTTCCGAGGAGCGCCCGCTGATGAGTCCGAGGCTGTTCAAGAATAACGTGTTTCCGCTGCTTGACAAGGGGGAGAAGGTATGCTTCTTCCTGATAGACAATTTCCGTCTTGACCAATGGAAGGCCATTCAGCCTATGCTTGCCGAGCACTTCAATGTGTCGGAGGACCTGTACACCACCATCCTGCCGACGTCGACGCAATATGCGCGCAACGCCATCTTCGCCGGACTGATGCCCGTGGACATCGCCACCATGTATCCGCAATACTGGGTGGAGGAAGACGAGGACGAGGGTCTCAACGTGCACGAGCAGGAGCTGGTGCAGACACAGTTAGACCGTTTCCGCCGGAAGGAGAAGTTTACGTACACCAAGATATACGATTCCACCGGGTGTGAGAAATATCTGGCCCGCCTGGGCAAGACGCGCGACATTCCATTGCAGGTGGTGGTGCTGAACTTCATCGACATGCTGTCGCACGCGCGTACGGAATCGAAGATGATCCGTGAGCTGGCCAGCAACGACGCCGCATACCGCTCGCTGTCGGAGTCGTGGTTCCGTCATTCCGGCGTGCTCGACATCTTCGCGCGCCTGGCTGAGTTCGGCTATAAGGTGGTGCTCACCACAGACCACGGTACCATCCGCGTTGAGAATCCCATAAAGGTGGTGGGCGACAAGAATACCAATACCAACCTGCGTTACAAAGTAGGCAAGACGTTGAGCTACAATCCCAAGCAGGTGTACGAGATAAAGAATCCGAAACGCTTCGGACTGCCGGCACCCAATATAGCGAGTGCTTACATATTCGCCACCAACGAGGATTTCTTCTCCTATCCCAACAACTACAACTACTATGTGCAGTATTACAACGGGACGTTCCAGCACGGCGGCATCTCGCTGGAGGAGATGATAGTGCCGCTGATAACGCTGACGCCGAAAGAGGGATGAGACCGAAAACCGGAGCAAAGCTCCGGACGGAAACGGCTGCGCGAGGATGAATTATAAGTAAAAGTGAGGGGCAAGCAATGAGGAAGGCGGTACTGATACTGTTGGCGGTGATGGTGGCCTCGATGTTCGCGGCCACGCCTGAGGGACGCAGGGCGTTCCGTCAGTTCGAGCGGCGCGCCGAGAACGGCGATGCCGAGGCCCAGTATCGTCTTGCCACCGTCCTCGAGACCGGCTGGGACTCCGTACCCGCCGATTCGGTCAGGGCATTGGAACTGATGCGTCGTTCCGCACGGAACGGTTTCCCGCCTGCCATGAATTATTTAGGCTATCTATACGGCAAAGGATACAAAGTCGGCGATCGGAAGCTGATTCCGGTTGACCGTGACAGTTCCGTGATGTGGTTGCGGCGCAGTGCGGATGCCGGCGACCCGCGAGCCGTCAGCAATCTGGCCTACCTGCTGCTGAACGATACCGTGTCCGGGCGCACGCCTGAGGAACGGTTGGCAGCCGATTCTACTGCATATGCCTATCTTGTGAAAGGTGCCAATGCACAGATACCAACGGCCTTCAGCATGCTTGGCGACATGTATCGCGACGGCCGCTGGGTAAAGCGCGACACGCTGAAGGGCGCCGCCAATTATGAAGCGGCGTTGGAACGCGGCCTCGGCGATGCCGAAGCGCGTCTGATCGCACTGATGGGCCACCGCTGGCAGCGACTCCCGCAGGACTCCGCTTTCAATTTAGGTCTGCGTTATTACGCCGGCTATGCCCCCGGCGCCGGCGTGCTGCTGCTGGAGCGTGCCACAGAGACTCCCGACACCATCGGCATCGGAGCACGCGCCATGGCATTACTTGGCGATGCCTATTCCCGAGGTGTGGGCGTGAAGTACAGCCACGACAAGAGCCTGGAATACTTTGCGCGCGCCGCACTTGCCGGCAATCCCTCAGCCATGTATATCCTTGCCGAGACCCTCGAGGTCTTTCCCGACGCCCTTCAGGACCTGCCGTCCGATTTCCCGGACCGCGATGTCGCCATCTCCCGTCTTAGCGACCCTGCCCGGCTGCGCGCCGAAGCCGCCCGCAGCGGCATCCGCACCTCCACCGACGCCCACCGCGCCCTTTTCGCCCGCTAAAATCCCGAAAAATCCGAATATGATTTTATGCAAATTTGCAATGCCACTGCAAATTTGCATAAAATCATTACAGATTTCGGTAGTTGGTGATTAACGTATTGTTGACGGAGGGGAGAGTCTGGCCTGAATAGATTATGGACTTTTTGTGAACCAGTTCCGGAAATGCCTTTTCAAAATTATTCAATCCCTTGGCAAAGTCTGGATGGAATGTGGCCGATGACTTGATTTCATAACAGTCATAACCGCTGCCGTCTTTTACCAGCAGATCAACCTCATTGCCGTTAGAGTCGCGGTAGAAATACAATCCGCCGTTCTGACCGGAATTATACCTTTTCTTCAGAAAATCCATTATCACCATATTTTCAAACAGGTGTCCCCGCATTTTGTCGCGGTTCATGGTGTCGGCAGAGTCGATATCCAGCAGATAGGCAGCCAGACCGCAGTCTGTGAAATATAGTTTTGGGCTTTTTGTCAGGCGTTTGCGTGTATTCGTATAGAAAGGAGGCAGCATATACACTATGTACGATGCCTGAAGCACAGATAGCCATGAGTTGATGGTATTCGATGCTACTCCAAGTTCGTTAGACAGTTCCGAAGCGTTGAAAATACTACCGATGCGAGCGGCACATAGCTTGATGAATCGCTGGAAGGTATCGAGGTCTTTTATTGACAGTATATTGCGGACATCACGTTCTATGTATGTCTTGACGTAAGCAGGATAGAGGAACTTCGGCAAGTTCTTGCCGCTCCAGATAGCGGGATAGAACCCTTTATACATCAGGTCATTGGCAGAATCACCCTGATCAAGCCCGGCAATCTCCCGCAATGATAATGGCAACAGTTCGAATACTGCGGATCGTCCCGCCAAAGACTGTGACACGGAATGCAGCAATCCAAACTGCGAACTGCCTGTTAGGTAGAACTTTCGCTGCGGATTCTCGTCTACTATACCCTGTATATACGACAGCAATTCCGGCACATTCTGCACCTCGTCGATGATGACACCGTTATGGAACTGTGCAAGAAATCCCCGTGGATCGGATTTTGCCAGCAGTCGAATGTCAGGATCTTCCATTGAATAATAAGGCAGATCCTTGAACAGATGTCTCAGCAGGGTCGATTTGCCCGACTGTCGTGGTCCCGTCAACGTCACGACAGGGAAGTACCGAGCCGCCTCCCTGACGGCCTCTCCCATAGTCCTTGTAATAAAATTCCCATCCATACGCTCTCTATTTTATGCAAATTTGCAATACTACTGCAAATTTACATAAAATAATCAAGACGAACAAGGTCAAATGGCGAGAAAGCAGGAAGTACCTTTATGGAACTGCATGCAAGTGCAAAGTTCTGATTTTGAGAATTGGAGAAAAAAGGTTAAATTTGCGGAATGCAAAAGATTATCGGAGCATTGGTGGTGACGGCGGCGATATTGACGGCCGGAGTGTCGTGCGGCGGGGCGCGGAACGGGTCCGCGGCCGGTGACGGCACGGCTTCGACCGAAACAGCCGAATCGGCAGACGGTGCAACGACCGGGTCGGTGAACGGCTCGGTGGCCGATGCCGCGACAGTCTCCGTGCCCGAATTCAATGCGGACAGCGCATACGTTTATCTGAAACGGCAGGTGGATTTCGGGCCGCGGGTGCCCAACAGCGTGGCGCATCGCAAGACGGGCGACATGTTGGTGGCCGAACTGAAACGCAGCGGCGCGCAGGTGCACGAACAGCGCTTTGATGCCACGGCTTTCGACGGCACCGTGCTGCATTCGCGCAACATCTTCGCCCGCTTCAATCCGGAAAAGGAAACGGGACGGCTGTTGCTTCTCGCACATTACGACACCCGTCCCTGGGCCGACCAGGATTCCGATGAATCGAAGCGCAAGCAACCCATAGACGGGGCCAACGACGGCGCCAGCGGAGTGGCTGTATTGCTGGAGACTGCCCGTCAACTCGGCATTAAAAATCCGGGTTGCGGAATAGACATACTAATGGTCGACGCCGAGGATTATGGCACGGACAATCAGGAGGATTCCTGGGCAATGGGCGCGAAATATTTCGCCGACCACATGGATGCCAAGGGCTGGCGTCCGGCCAAGGCTATACTGCTCGATATGGTGGGTGGTCGCAACGCACGGTTTCCCTACGAGTATTTCTCGCAGCAGGCGGCGCCCGAACTGAACGCGCAGTTCCGTCAGGCGGCCGGCGCGGCCGGTTATGCGTCGTATTTCCCGCAGACCATGGGCGGCGCGGTGACCGACGACCATGTGAAGCTGATAGAACAGGGTGTGCCGGCCATTGACATAATAGACTATGACCCGAGGCAGGGATTCAACCCGACATGGCATACCGTAAGCGACAATATCGGCAACATCGACAAGGCCACGCTCAAGGCTGTGGGTCAGTCGCTGCTGCAATTCATTTATAAATAACCGAATAATAACAAACGACATAAGAATACGACAATGGACTTCATACAGGAACTGACATGGCGAGGCATGGTACACACAGTAATGCCCGGTACTGACGAAGAACTGAAAAAAGGTATGACCACCGCATACTTAGGCATAGACCCGACGGCAGATTCGCTGCATATCGGCCATCTGTGCGGGGTGATGATGCTGCGTCATTTCCAGCGTTGCGGCCACAAGCCATTGGTGCTGGTGGGCGGCGCTACCGGCATGATCGGCGACCCCTCGGGCAAATCGGCCGAGCGCAACCTGCTTGACGAGAATACCTTGCGCCACAACCAGGAGGCAATCAAGAACCAGCTGAAGAAATTCCTGGACTTCGACAGCGACGCGCCCAACCGCGCCGAGATGGTGAACAACTACGACTGGACCAAGGACGTGACGTTCCTGGATTTCGCCCGCGAGATAGGCAAGCACATAACGGTGAACTACATGATGGCCAAGGATTCGGTGCAGAAACGTCTCAACGGCGAGGCCCGCGACGGACTGAGCTTCACCGAGTTCACCTACCAGCTGCTGCAGGGATTCGACTACTACACGCTGTATAAGGACCGCAACTGCCGTCTGCAGCTCGGCGGTTCGGACCAGTGGGGCAACATCACCACCGGTACGGAGCTGATACGCCGCAAGCTCGGCGGCGAGGCTTACGCCCTGACCTGCCCGCTGATCACCAAGGCCGACGGCGGCAAGTTCGGCAAGACCGAGAGCGGAAATATATGGCTCGACCCCGAGCGCACGTCCCCCTATAAGTTCTATCAGTTCTGGCTGAACGTCAGCGACGAAGACGCCGAAAAATACCTGAAGATATTCACGTTCCTGAGTCAAGAGGAGATTCAGGCTCTTGTCGAGGAACACGCCGCCAACCCCGGCGCGCGTCCCATACAGAAGCGGCTGGCCAAGGAACTGACCGAGATGGTGCACAGCGAGGAGGCATACAACAGTGCCGTGGCTGCCAGCGAGATACTGTTCAGCCCCAAGGCAGCCGAGGCCCTGCATAATGTGGACGAGAAGACTCTGCTCGAGGTGTTCGAAGGCGTGCCGATGTTCGACATCGCCCTGAGCGACCTTGAGGCCGGAGTGCCTCTGATTGACCTTGTGGCAGTCAAGTCGCAGGTGTTCCCCAGCAAGGGGGAGGCGCGCAAGATGATACAGCAGGGCGGCGTGTCGGTCAACAAGGAGAAGGTGACCGATCCCAACGCCGTGATAGGCAAGGACGCATTGCTCGGCGGCAAGTACATACACGTGCAGAAAGGCAAAAAGAACCATTACTTACTTAAGGCAGAGTAGAGAGTGAAAAGGATAGCGATATTGACGAGCGGGTCGGCACCGGTGGCAACCGAGATGATGGACACGCTGAACCGGGGGAGCCGTTACCGCATCGGAATGGTGCCCGAGTCCCTGGCCATGAACCCCGAGCGTTTGGCCGACGCGCTGAAGCAGGAGGGCGTTGAGTTCCTGATACTTGAGAACTACACGCAGAGCCTTCCGGAAGGATTCGGCGTGCCGTATATGGTCATAAGCGAGGGGGAAAGCGTGACCGACGCCACGCGCCGCCTCAACGTGGAGTGTCCCGAATACGGACCCGAACGCCGTTGGGCGCAGACGCTGCGCGAGGATTTTTCGGTAAAGGCACAGACCCCGCCGCCCATGCCGGCAGAAGCGGGGGAACCCGACCAACCTCAGGCACAGACCCAAGCACCCGAGGCGCAACCGGCATACTTCAATCCGGCACCGTCGGCAATGTCTCAGGGCAATCAGGTGTCCGCTCCGGCCGAGCGCAAGCCGATGCCCAAGTCGTATCTGCTGTGGGCCATACTGGCCACCATTTTCTGCTGTATGCCCGCCGGTATCGTGGCGATAGTGTTCAGCACACAGGTCAGTAGCCGGTACTTCGTCGGCGACGAAGCCGGTGCCGAGAAGGCCTCCAACCGCGCCCAGATATGGATCATCGCCTCCATTGTGCTGAGCATCATCACCAATTCGCTGTACACTCCGCTGATGTTCCTGAGCGCCACGATGTGATGCGCAGTACCGGAAAATCGCGTAACATACTGACTGTGGCTCTCATTGCGGGAGTCACGGTCATTGTTTTGTTTTACGCCATATTCGATCCCGAGCTGCCGTGGATGCCCAAGTGTATGTTTCATGCCCTGACGGGCTGGGACTGTCCCGGCTGTGGCTCGCAGCGTGCCATACACGCCCTGCTTCACGGTCGAGTGGCCGATGCCTGGAATTATAACGCATTGGTGGTATGTCTGTTGCCGCTGATGGCTGTGTGGACGTTCGCCGAATTCAACCGCACGCGCATGCCGAAGCTGTATGCACGGCTTAATTCGGTGCCGGTAATTGTCGCGGTATGTATCGCCATCATCGTCTGGTTCTTCATCTCCAACGCCGACAGCCTATAATTTTTTATCGGACAGCAATAATTCTTTATGCTGAATCTCAATCCTCGTCTCTCCATCCAGCGTCTGGAATAATATTATCTGTCCGTTATCCATGGGTTTCATTTATGATGCTCAAGGAAGAAACGCTTTTGCTGCTCGATTTCCCGGCGTAATTCTTCTTCGGTGGGCATATACGTCATGTATTTTGCCGCGAACAACTGTTGACTTTCGTTAAGTACGGAATATTTCGCTACAGTGGAGTCCGTATCAGTGCAGAGTAATACTCCTATAGTTGGATTGTCATCGGGCTGTTTCATTAGATCGTCATACATCCTTACGTACATATCGAGCTGCCCGATGTCCTGATGGCGCATGGTGTGAGTCTTGAGCTCGAAAATTACAAACCGTTTCATCCGGAAATTGTAAAACACGAGGTCAATATAGAAATCATCAAGTTCCGTGGCAATATGCTGCTGACGTTCCACAAAGGCGAACCCTCTGCCAAGTTCGAGAATGAAATTCTCAAGATTGTCAATCAATGCTTGTTCCAGTTCCGATTCGCTGTAGCTTGCATCACGCCGAAATCCCATGAACTCAGCTACAGTCGGATTTTTAATATATTCAAGAGGATCCTTGTCATTATAGGGTGCCACGGCTTCTTTCTGGGGCAATTCCGGATGCTCCCTCTGCGCGGCAAGCCGACGCTCGAAATACTGGGAGGAAATGTTTCGGTCAAGTGTAGTTGTACTCCACATGTCTTTGGAAGCCTGCCTCATATACCACTGACGAGCTTGGGGGTCAGTGACCGACAGAAGTCTGCGGATATGCGTCCAACTAAGATTTTGCACGAATTCGTGCAAAATCTCTATATCATTGAATACGAGATAAAACTGACGATAATATGCCAGATTCCTTTTACCATAACCTAAGCCGTAGTCTTTCTTCAGGTTATTCGCAAGTTCGGCAATCAGTCGCCTGCCATATTCCGCGCGACTATTCCCGTTTTGCTCTTCTTCAACAATACGTCGACCCACATTCCAGTAAGTTGCCAATGCGATATTTCCGGCGGCGGTATATGCCTGCTTCCGGCCTTCCTCGATTATTCGCCTCACATCGCCGATAAACTCCTGCGAAACCGGCACTATGCTTTTGTCAGTTGCCATAATTCAATATTCCTGATTATCGTCAGCCTTTCATTATAACGAGGGAACGCACACGCCGAGTGCATACGGTCTTTCATCTCGCCGGTAGTCTTCTTCAGCTCCAAAGTCCTCGACTCGTCTGCCGCAATCAATGCCTTTTATATCTTCAATAGTCATTTCCATATTTCAGCCAATACTCAGTAACCTCTAATGAGCCTTTTAAGATTATTGAAATTTGGTAAGGACAATCTCATCATCTGCGATTTAATCTCTATATTACTCAATAAGGAAGGGATATTTTGTGTGAGGCATGATTGTCTATACAGTTCTCTTATATCTAACTGATAGGGGTTTTGTTCAGCCACCGAATAGATTGAAGCAAGAGCATTATCATTGAGGAGTGTACTAAGTTTATTATTGGCATCAATACTTGACAGCATCGATGTCAAAAAGATTCTTGTAGCTTCTGTAAGACTATAAATTATACTGTTAACGGTGTTCGAGATTTGCTGCATGATCGGAACCTTTTGACTCCATAAATTTTGCACCGCATAGAAATTCTGTTGAGTTGGGAATTTATCAAATTGATCATTTGATACACTCAAGCGATCATCCAGCGTCTTAAGTTGATTCCTCATCATTATATATTGAGAGAATACAGACTGAATTTCTGCCAACCAATTGTAGATGGCTCCGTTTGATTGATTTGTTGGTATATTATTCATGATCTGTGTCGTTTCCGTCATTAGTTACTTTATTAAGCCTATCGATTAGTTGACCCAATTGTCCCATCAGGCCATTCATTTGTTTAATCGATAAATCATACTGTTTGTTTTTACTTTCAACTTCCACAAGGAGTTTATTTATTCTTTCTAAACTTTCTTGTGCTTGGGAATAATCTGTATTAATGGTAGTGATTAATTCATTAAATACCTGAGTATTATCCGCAATAAATGTTTCACTGGATTGTCTTATAGAATTATAAGACTCATTTACCTGGGCTGCTTGCTCTTGCAATTCTTTTATTTCTGCACTGGCCTTTTCTTTTTGATTCTTCACATCCTCTAAGGTGCTTTTTGCTTCAGCTTTTGTTTCTTCAATTTTAAATATTGCAAAAAATCCAAAGATAAGGAAGATAATACTCAATATTCCTCCCCATATCCCAATTTGGGAATAATCATTATCTATCTTATCAATATGAAGTGCAACTAAGTTCATCTTTTCCTCTTGAGAAAGCATTATTTCTCGTCTCATTAGAGCAGAGTCGTTCTGTAATTGAGCAAGCAAAACAGGTGCATTAGCAATCGTTCCAGAATCAGTGCTTAGTATCGCTTTTTTTATATCGCAAAAAATTGAATCTGCATTTGCCAAATGTTCTAAATGTTCAGTTACTATCCTTTCTTGTGAGTTCTTAAATGTTGTTATGGAATAACATAAATAACTCACAAGTATAATCAGAGTTGCTATAAAGCAACCACAGAACCAACGCACTATAATTTTATTATCATTCATCTTATATGATTATTTAAGACATGCGAGAACTACATGGGTTTTATCATTGATTCGATGAAGGAGATTTCTTCGTTGGAGAGGTGGTATTTGGCGTAGAGTTGAGCGTCGATTTCTTCCACGCTGTGGTTCCAGTCAATATCGCTATTCTCCGTGAAGTCTTGCATTGGCACATTCGCCCATGTATCTTTGGGATTGTGTTGGGTGGCTTTAAGGGTTCCTAATAAACACCTGGCAAATTTTGACTTGACGTATTTCAAACACGCGGACGCCTCCTCGGCAGAGGCAAACTTGCCGATGCTGAGGAAGGTGTCCGTGTGTCCGATTACCGGCACGCCGATTACCGGCGTGCTGAGCACCTCGCCGATGGCACCTGTGCCATTCGCCTCAGGAACAAATACGTTATAGTAATTCAAATAATCGCATGGCTGTAAATATTTGGCGTTTATCCATCGCGTTTCACGGCGTCCTTTGACCCTACCCATTATCTGAACGCCTTTATCAGAAAGCTTATCTTCTGAATCAACAAAGATTTCAGTGAGATTCTCAAAGGCATTAGATGTAATTTTAGTAGCAGTACCCTTTCCTTGAATCTCATATATACGTGGCACTTCGGTTAATGCTAAATCCGAGAAGCGATATATGCCCTGTGATGAAACAGTTTCAGAAAAGCCCCCTTGCACAAAGTCTTTATGAGTCCTAACTTTGTCCATTATAGAAACAAGTTGAGGAAATTCCGAGAAGAATCCAATTGCCCCAAACTCTTTGTCAGCATTTCTAAGTCCAATAGCAACTCCGCCTTTAATATCTACCGTTGGGAATACTTCATTGGATTTCTGGAAGTAGTCTACAACCTTAAAATGAGGATCTGCCAACATTCTATCCATCCATTCGGTAGGCGTCTGACCGGCCTTGAATAGATAACGTCCGGGGGTGATCAGAGAAACTATGGGTGAGAGCTTAAACGCAACATCGTAGAACAGGTGATAAATTGGAGCTTTACGAGTGCTTTCTCCTTCCTCCTGATACGGCGGGTTTCCGACAACAGCTTTTATTTTCACGTTTTTTCCTACTAAGTCGCCCACCTTTTTGATGAAAAGTTCGGGCTGGTTCTTGATTTTGTTGATTAAGTCTTCTGGTGCCCACATATTGGTTTTACCTTTCCGGAAACCCAGAAGCGTGCGGCGAGTAATTGATTTAGCCATTGGTGTTTTGCAGATAACAAAGATGCTTTCTGCAACGACTTTATCCCAAATGGCCTGATGTTCTTCGAGGGTTTCCGGGGAGAACATTGCATCGCGTAGCCGCGAACGATAAATATTATAGGCGAGGTACAACGGGTAAAGACCCGACTTTGAGTTTATCTCAAGGAGCGCACTATCGGAGGCAAACACCTCAGAGGTAACATCACCACGGTCAACAAAACGGGGTTCTTCGATGGTTTCCGAAAAGTCCTCATTGAAGAACGTATAACCACCAAGACAGTCGCTCATGTGCATATTCACGACACGCCACGGAGTCAACACTGTTTCCTTGTCAGGGTTACGGAACGTTGAGAAGATGGCCGAAATACGCTCGATACGTTCCTCTATTGAGAGACGGTCGGCAGCGCGAGCCATCTGGCGTATGCGCTTGGCCGCCGCAGTGAAAATGTCGGGGTCGTAGTATTTCTTGAAAGCGTTGAAGCGTTGTTTGGTAACGCCACGCGGCATAAATTCCTCCCACGACTGGGCATCAACAAGCTGAGTGAAATTGTCGATAGTCAATTCTTCATCCTCGTTCTCTACTTTTGCGCCGTAAATCATCAACGGCATACGGATAGAGATACCGCGAAGAATTGAGATAGCGTCCTCTTTGACTTTCTTCTTTTTCTTCAATTCTTCGAGGCGAGCCTTTTCTTCTTCCGTCAGTTCGCGCTTCTTTTTCTTTTCAAGCTTTCCCTTTTCGGCATATTCCTCGTTGGTCAGACCCTGGTCGTTGACGGTAATATCGTTGGTCTTACCCATCGCCTTGGTCTGACCGATAATTCCTTTCAGCTCGTCGAACTCCTGAATGTCAACATCGGAGAGTTTCATAAGCTCGTCGTTGTAGAGGTAGCCGTCCTCAAAACCGTTCTGTACCACACGCTCAACATAAACCCGTTTAAGTTGCTGGAGCATGTGGTTTTCGTCAAGTTTTTTCATCTGGCTACCCTCAATAGAAATAATCGGGCAGAAATTCAAGAAATCGCCGAGTTGCTGACGATCAGAACCGCTTTGTTTCCCTGCCTTTCGGGAAATCTTGGCGGTTTCGGCAAGGACTTTGAGGGTGCGGTCGGGAGCAAAGTCAAACACATAACAATCCTCCTTGACGCGTCCATTGATTGTTGCCGGGGTCTGCACACGGAAAATTGTCTGCATATATGCAGATGCGGCAGTATTGAAGCTACCCGACAGCATAAACACGCCTGTCCACGGTTTGACACTCACACCGGTAGTAAGACGACCGCAAGAGAGCGTGATAGTAAAAGTTTTGTCGGGATCAGGACCTATCGCTTCATTGACCTCTTTGAGCGCGTCGTTGAAATTCTTTTCTTCGTCTCCATCGCCGGCCACATTCACTACTTTGAAAAACCGGAACACAGGATGCTCGCGTAGCATATTGGCAAGAGCTTTTGCCGACTTAACACCCGGTACCATCCAAAGGGTGTGCCGGAAGATGTCACGATAGCGTTTGTTGGCGAAGGGATACATAGATTCCTCGTCGGTCTTGGTAAGAAGATCAAGGAAATTCTCAATGTGAGCCTTATGCACAAATTCACCGTCATCGTTGGTACGGAAAAATTCGCGGAAGTTAAACGCTATATCTTCATCGGCAAACTCGCTCATCAGTCTGCCGAGGTCATAAGTGTAGATGTTCAAGCGAGGAAGACCAGCGTAGGGATTATGGTCGCCGGGGTGGTCTATATCCCACTGCGCTTTTGCGCGTTGCTCCATAACATAATCCCACGTGTAAATTTCTTCCTCTTTGTAGCCGTCGAGAAGATTAAAGGGAGTTCCGGAAAGATTAAGCACTTTCGTTTTCTCCTTAGTCAGCTCTTTCATCACGGCACGACCGAGTTCCGTCTGGGTACCTTCATGGGCTTCATCAACAATGATTAAATCCCACGGTGTAGAGAACACATCATTGTTTTTGTCGAAGTTGCCGCCTACAAGTTCAGAGCCTCGAAGGTCTTGCATAGAGGCGAAATAGATGTAATTAGCTTCGCCACGAGCCGCACGTTGTTCAAGCGAAAGAAAGCTGTCACCTTTATTCTTAGAGCCATAAGCCCACAGCGGCGAGTCGTAGAAGATTTTACCGAAATCCTCAAACCAACCCGCATCGACCACAGGGCGGTGAGTGAGAATAAGAACGCGGCGGAACGGTGTCCATTTTTCTTGCTCCGCAAGTTGACCCCGCTCCTTGACAACCTGCAAAGCGGAAAGAGTCTTACCGAAACGCATTTTAGCGTTCCAGAGCATTTGATTCCCTTTCTTGAATTGCTTGAGGGTCTTGTCTATTGCCTCACGTTGTTCCGGGCGAAACACGATAGGCGACTGTCCTGCGGAAATTTCATGACCTTGCAGGGCTTTACGCCCCTCCTTGACAGCAGCGATAGCTTTCTTGGCGGTTTCGAGGTCGCAACAAAACCATTCGTTGGCTCCGTTGACCTTATCGAACACTTTGCGTTTGATACCGCTGCGCAGAAGCACGTCGTGGACTTCCTTGTCGTTTATGGCACCCAACTTGCCGTCGCGTACGAAAATTGCAATCTCTGTATGTAGAAGTTCGTATGATATTCCGGCAGTCTTGGTATACTGGTCGATACGGGCCTTTGCAGCCTTGTTGAGCGCACTGCTGTTAGGCGGCAATGTAATGTCGCCGTCCTCAAAAGTCGCTTCGCCTATTTTGAGGCAGTCGCTATGTGCCGCATCGGGTATGCGGAACACATAAATCAACTTGGCTTTAAGATTAGAGAAATATTCCATGGCCGATTATTTTATAAGGTCGATGAATCGGATTTTTTGTTTAGCTTTCTGTGCGCTCCAGTCTTTGATGAGGGCGTAAGTACCGTTATGTTTCTTTATATCTCCTGACTTACAACCCTCGCATTGACTGACAGTCTCCGTCTCGCCGAAAAGGTCGTAAACCACAGTGCGACGCTCTCCACACGAATTGGGAACAACACCTTTGAGACCGTCCATCTGCCAAATATTCCAAGAGATAATGTAGGCGATATACAGCAGAGATTTCAGTTGTGGATTTTTACCAAACTTTGTACGGTAATAGTCTACAAACGTATAAAGTAGAGCTTCGCGCGCGAGAACGAGGTTGTCACCCTGCCACTCGAAACCGTAAATGCTCATATAGGCGGCTTGTGCCGCTTTGAGCCAGTCGCCGCTTGTTTCTGTGTTCTCACCGATAACACGGAGTTTGCGGTCAAGAAGCCCGATACGACGCTCCACCGGAATAGGCTCGCCTGTTACGGTGTCGTATCGACTGACAAGATATGGAGCCTCGCCGCAGGTGATTTCGAGGCGGTTTTCGTTGACATAGTCACGCCAAGTTTTGCCCTCCGGGAAAACAATATGCTCTATATTGACAATCCAAGAGTGTGTACCATCGGAATTGTCAACCTCGGTATTGAAAACGCCCTCGCGACCGAACCATGCATTATCGACAAGATTATTCTGTTTGTTGCATATCCATGAAGGAGTGAACACCTCGGCCATCTCGCGGCTGCGCTGTTGTTGCTGTTCGCGTGATTTGACGGCACGCGGCACAATGATGTTGCCGTTGGCACCGGTGATGGCTTCAATCTTGATTTGGTCCCCGTACTGATAACCCTTCCCTCTGTCAGCATAGTTGTCGGTAGCCCAGAAAATGTTGACCTGCTCAGTATCGGTGCTTAGAGTATGGTCTTTAAGCAACGTATTGAGAAGTTCGGGCGAAAGCTCGAAGATTTCATTTTCTTTTATGTCGACTTTCGGGTCTACCATTGATATAAAAATCTCCAGCGCAGCGATGCGAGGCCGACCAAAGCCTTTAAGCGACTACGTTGGAGCTTCCAATGTTTTTGTTTACGGCTTTCACCGCTATGTCGTTGTGATATTGTTCTTTGTCAAGGCAAAGCGCCAAGGCGATGAGGTCATTTCGCATACAATGCTTAGATTGCAAAGTTAGCGATTTTTCGCGAGATTAATGGTATCAATCCTAAAAATCTGCGAATTGATTCAAACAAACTATAGTTTTCGGCATGTCCTCCCGAGTAACACTCATTTCATCAGGCGGCTTGTTGGATGCTTCAAGGATGTTTGTTTGAGAGAACTTCAAATGCTATTGATGTGATAAAGGCCGGTGAAAAGGCGCAAATCAACTCAGTAAATAATCCCTAACGAATGACAATTATTTCAAATCCATTTGTTTCGGCTTGTCTCTGTCTTCTCCAAAAGTACACCATTAGTACACGGGAGTATGTAGATAGTACCGATAATCAGTATGGTTATGAGCGCATATATAAATTATCCAGATTTTGCAAGTCGTAATAATATGTATATCAACAGTATACATAAATTGCAGGGGTGGGAACAACCCTTCGGCATGTAGCAATGCCGCGCGAGAAATCACCATGTCGCCGGTCCGCGCCGACTGTCTGTTCCTGAAAGAGGTTGACTCGGTTTGGTATGTTTACTGTTTGTGGTTT
>CAJKBH010000015.1 GCA_905198125.1 uncultured Porphyromonadaceae bacterium | reverse complement strand
TCCAGGGGGTCTATCAAGACTTGGCGCACGGGGTCAGTCCGCTCTGGATTTTCCAGTCAGCCATGTGTTTGTCTTGACCTTGGGTGTGCCGTCCTGAGTCTGCGACTGTTTCTGCTTTTTAGCTCCCTTGGGGACAAATTCCACGTCCCGGCGGTCTGCGCTGATCTGGAGGGTCACGGTGTATTCCTTGCCGTTCTTGCCGGAGATGCGTTTGGGTGGGAGGGCCTTCCCGCTTTTCAGTTCCTCGACCTCCTGCATCGTGAGCTTGGTCTGGCCTATGGTGTCGCGGACATAAACGTCCTTGACAGGCACCGATACAATCTCGTTGGTATAGCGGTCGATGCTGACATAGGAGGGGACTTTCTCCCCGGTGGCACTGTCCGTCAGCTCTGCCACACGTCCGAGATTGCCAGTGTTGCGGAGGTTGGCCTTGTCCTCGTCGGTGAAGGTGATGCCCTTGAATTCCTCGTCGAGCCGTGGCTGTCTGCATATGAAATGGGGCACCACCTTGACGCTGCCGTCGGGGTCGGTCCTGAATGACAGTCGCGCCGCCAGCGTGTATTTCTCTCCGAACAGCGTCGGGGTGACTGTGACGAGGCCCGATTTGCGGTTGTAGAGCATCTCGCGAAGGTCTCCTGACTCGTCAAGCGATTTTCGGTCGATGCCCCAGCGGGTGCCGAGTTCCTCCCAGTCCACCTTGTCGGGGTCAATGGCCTTGTAGTGGCTCTCCTTTTTGCTCTCCTCCTGTGAGGGTAGTTCGACCTTTGCCGGGGCGAGGAGGTCTTTGTTGGCTTCGGGGTCTTTGAGCATCTCGGCCATGACGGGACCCACCTTGTCGAATGTTTCTGCGTCGGCCTTGAAAAATCCGAACAGCGAGGGGTTCTTGCACTGCCGCATGAAGTTGGACAGGAAGGCCTCTACCGGGTTCTGGCGTATGTTGAATTTCACAAGGTCTCCGAGTGAGGCGGTCTTCACATCCTTCATTATAGGTGTGCCGTCCTCGTTAAGCCCAGCGACCGCTCCGGTCTGGCCTGTCTCGTTGTTGCGGGCTATGAGCACCTGTTCTTTGTCGGGTGTCTGGTCTTGTGCCATTTTGTCTATGTTGCTATGTGGACGGTCTCTTGCCGTTTTCCGGCCGCGACGCAGCCGCGGGTGTCGTCACCCAGTATGTATCCGAGCACGTCGGGGGTCAGGTAATGTATGGGACCGCCGGGTGTCTTGCGGATATATGGGAGTGTGCCGTCTTTCCTGAGATTGTACTGCTGCCGCTCGCTTATCCCGAACTTCCGTTCCACCTCCTTGGGGGTCAGCAGCCGTGGCATCTGGTATTCAGTGCCGTTTAGACGGCTGTCTATGCTGTCGAGCCTCTCAAGCACTGTCCTGAGAAGGCCCATAAGGGCTGTGGTGTCGGTTGTCATGGGCGTGGCGGCGTTTTTATGCGGCGTTTTTCGAGTATCGCCATTATTGTCTTGCGGCTGAAGTCAATCCCGTATGTGGATATCGCGTCGGTGACGTCTCCGAGCCTGAACTGGCCCGTGCCTCCGTCCCCTACATCGGTAAGGCTGTATTTTTTGATGTAGCGGTAGGCTGTCCTCTCGCATACCATCCAGATCAGCTGGAGTTCCTTGCAGGTGACAAGGTAGTTCCTCTCCACGTCATCAAGATAGTAGTCCTCATACTGCGGTCTCCCTTTTGTTTTTCTCGGTGCTGAGTCTGGACCGTCCACAAACTCCAGCACCCTTTGCATTATGCCGTGCATCTCATCCATGCGGACTCGCATAGCACTTATTTCGCTGCAATAATCTATGGCTGTTGCGCTCATTGTTAGTGAATAAATGTTACGGAGCCCAATCATGGATTTACGCTCCTGTTTTTATGTTTCGGTTTTCTCTTATTTCCGTGGGAATAGGGCCTATTCCTTTTTCGGGTGCCCCTGTCACCGGGGAGGGGGTCTTGTTTGTCGTATCTTCATTGTTTCGTTTTTGTTTTTGGGCGATTTTCAGAATTAAAACATCGACACTGTGATGTTTTCCCTGACAGGCTACTGACAGAGTTATGACAGCTTTCTGACTTTTTACATGATGACTGTAATGTGACCTTATTTATCGTTTATTATCCTGCGCATAGTCAAGGTATCCGACCGCGTTCCCGGCGGTCAGGCGAAACTCCGCCCACTTCCTCAGTTCGGATATGCGGAAGTGGAGACGGTGCCCGAATTTGTGGAATGGGATGTTGCCGGCAGACGTTTCCTTATATAGCTGGCCCTTGGCAATGCGGTAGCCGTTGGAATTTAGAAACTCCAACGCACCGTCTATGTCCACCGATTCCTGTTCCCTCTTGGGTTGTGATGCTGCGAGTATTTTATCAAGGCTCTCGCTGACCGCGTTGTTGATTAACTCCCTCAAATTCTCAAAGGGGATAATGACTATGTTGTTATCCATCTAATAAAATAAGACCGCAAAGTATAGGGTTTACATACCCATGCAATATGTAAAATCGCCGTAACACGGCTAAATGTTCATTTTTTTCTGCGTTAATATTAAATCCGCGACCCGCGGAGGCTTTGCGGCAGTCGGAGGTATAACAATGTTGGCAGGGCTTTTGATTTTTACAAATAGCGGATTGTCAGAGTATTGTCATAACAATGTCACTAATGTGTCAGGATGTTTCCAAAATCTGGATATAATACATTCAATATATAATGTATTGATGTCTGAAAACAACAAAAATGGATATTTTTACGGTATCTTGCCCTCGAACATCCAAAACGGACTCAACGCTTCAATAAGGGCACGAAAAAAGCCGACACACGGCTGTGTCGGCTTTACTGCTGTCGAATCAATCACTGTGCCATATCAAGCTCAGGGAGGCTGTTAATGGCCTTGTGTTTCAGCTCGTCAACGACATGGAGGTATTTCTCCGTCATCTCTATGCTGGCGTGTCCCATAAGTGCCTGCACCGTCTTTATATTGGCACCGTTGTTAAGCACGTTCACCGCGAAACTGTGCCGGGCACAGTGCCATGTGATATGCTTGGGGATGCCGGCCTTTGCGACCCATTTCCCGATATGGTAGTTGCAGGACCACGAACTCGGAAGGGTGAATATGGTCTGCGACAGGGCTTCCCCGGTCGGGGGTGGACCGATGAGTTTAAGTATCATCGGACTCAGCGGGGTCACAACGCCGCTGTTCTTGCTGCGTCCTGCAATCTTGCTCTGCTCGAATTTCAACACCCCGGTGGCGAAATCCACATTGGAGTATTTCAGTTTCCGCACGTCGCACCAGCGGATGCCTGTATAAAGGCTGAACAGGAACGCCCGCCTTATGTCTGGCTCTCCGCCCTCGTAAGGGGTAATGGCGAGGGTTTTCACCTCGTCAAGCGTAAGTATCGACTTTCTCAGCGCGAGGCGGTCCATGCGCATGACAATCCCCTTGGCAGGGTTTTTCTTCATCAGTCCTTCCTCCACGGCGCAGGCTATCACCTTTTTGAACATTCCGAGGCAGTGCGACGCCCCGTAACCGACCGATACTTTCTTCAGGTGGTCGGCATATCCCGACACCATTTCCGGGGTGAGGAGGTCCATCCTGAGAAACTCGGTGTAGCGGCGGTATTTCTGAATGCCGGAAAGGAAGTCTATGAAACGCCGGTAGGCTGTGCCGAGGGCGACCCTCGTCGGCGTGGCATAGACTTCATCGTCGCGGTGTCTGCGGAAGTAGCGGAGAAAGTCAGTTTCCTTCTCTTTCTTCAGGCGGTATCCCTCGCGGTCTTCGAGAAATTCCTGCTCACGCTCAAAGCGTATCTTCTCGGCGAGGGAGAGAGTGTTCTTGTTCTGGGTTCGCTCTGCCTGTGTCCGGGGATGCAGAATAAGATACAGGTTCAGATTTTCACGTTTGCGGTTGTGTTTGATTTTGTATTTTGGTCTCCCCGCCATTGCCCCCTCGGTGTATATGACATGGTTGCCCTCGTCATCAAGTACGGGGGTCTCAGTGCGTCCGAGATAGTATTCCAGCGCGAGGCTGGCGCGTCCGTCTTTCAGGACTGTCTGGACGAGTTTTGGATTTTGTTTGTTCTTGTTTTCAACTTTTGCCATAGGCTGCTATTCTGAGTTTTGCGCAAAGATAGCGCGGTTTGGTAATCGTTGAAAATCGCCCTCAACACATATTAACAACTGAATCGTACAAATTGTGTACTGAATGAGAAAAAAACAGCAAACAACCGCATATCATCAGCGGTTCAAAAACCATAAACCCCTCAAAATCAGACTATGAAAATTGGTGATAAATTCCTAATTTTGTATCCCAAGTTTACAAAAACTTTTTGACATGACAAAGCCCCGGCTTGTGAAAGTCAGGGCTTTGTTTTATGTTTTACTGCATGTTACAAAAAAAGAGGCTGCGCCATTTTGACACAGCCTCATCTTTTTTATATCAGGCGGAAATGGCGCAGGGCGTTGGCGATGCCGTCGGCGTCCACGGTGCCGGTGACGTAATCGGCCTGCGACCGGACAAGCTCGGAGGCGGTGCCCATGGCCACGCCGGTGCCGGCCTTCCGAAGCATCGGCAGGTCGTTCTCGCCGTCGCCGAACGCGATGACGTCCGCAAGATCCACGCCCCGGTAGGCGGCATATTCCTGAATGGCCGTTCCCTTGTCGATACCCGTCAGATTGATGTCGGCAAAGATGTCGCACCATCTGGACGCTGCCAGGCCGGGCAACTGAGGCATCACTTCCTTCTCCGTCTCCGGGTCAATGAAGAAACATAGCTGACCGACGGGGTGGCCGGGATAAAGCGAGGTCAGGTCTCTCACAGGCGGCATCCACTCTCCTATTGTAGCCGACATCTCCCGCACGCGCGGAGTTAGGCGGTCTATCACGAATCCCTCGTCCGTCTTGGCCGCTATGGCAAAGTCGTATTTACGCCCTAACTCTAGCGACTTTTCAACCAGTTCCTGCGGTATATGGTGCCTCCAGGCCACAGTGCCGTCACGCAGCACGCATTCCGAGCCGTTCAGTCCTATTACGGCCGAATAAGGCAGTCCGGAAATATACGGAGTGTCCGTAGCCCCGCGACCTGTGGCGATGACTATCTCCACGCCGTTGCGGTGCAGGGTGTCTATCGCCTCCCGCGCCGATTCCGGTATGCTGTGCTTCTCGAAGCTAACCAGCGTCCCGTCTATATCAAAAAATGAAATCTTCTTCATAATCCCGGTCTTTATGGTAGCACAACCGCCGTTTCCGAAACCACGGTTTCGCAACTGCAAAGTTACACCATAAACCTCAATTAATCAAGAACACAACAAGGGCCGTCCGCTTTGTATCCACGGACGGCCCTTGATTAAAATTTATTCAGTAGGTCTTACTTCACCATCACCTTGACGGTGGTGCCGTTTACTGTCACCAGATATACTCCGGCCGTGACGCTCACGGTCTCGTTGGCGGCTGGCGTCGCATTGGAGTAGATCACCACTCCGTTGGGCGTGGCTACCGACAGCTTGCCTTCTGCATTGTCGATGTGGATGGCGTCGGAAGTAGTGTAGACGCGTGCGCCTCCGGTCAGGACGTCGCTGAGGCCGCTGATCTCCTTGACCAGAACGGTGGACTTGTTCGACAGGTCGCTCGTGCCTTCCTTGTAGAGAGCCACCACATGATATGTGTGCGTGCCTTCGGCGGGTGCCACGTGCCTGAATCCGGTGGATGTCAGCATCGTGTCGTTCAGCTTCTTGCCGTCGCAGTACACGTCATAACCCTCTATCTCGGCGCCGTTGCCCACCTGGGCGAAGGTGATGTCGTCGATGAAGATGGCCGATACGGCAGCCTGCACGTAACGGATGGCGAAATACTGTGCGCCTTCCGGAACGTCGAAGCTATACTGCGTATAGGTGTCGGCCAGGGTGATGGGCTCACCTACGCGGACAAAGTCATCCCTCTCCTTGCCGGTGGTGGAATACAGCACCTCGATCACATGGCTTCCCCACAGCGAGCTGCCGAAGTTGCCGAACGCCCAGAACGAAACGGTCTGCGCCGTGCCGTTTAGCAGCGGCGATATCAGCCAGTCGTCGTTGACCTCGTCGTCGGACTGCGCGTCAACCGGGAATGCCGCGAAGCACTTGCTGCCCGAATGGGTGAAGTTGCGTTCCGAGTTGATATTCTCCCATACGATGAATGCCGAAGGTTCTCCCAGTCCGGGGAACTGGTCGCCCACTATGGGATATGTCGTCAGACCGTCGCCGTCGATAAACGACCAGCGGCCCGCGCGGTTGATGCTGAACGGCACGTACTTCTCGCAGTCGTCGGTCATGGCGGCCGTCACGTCTGGAGCGCTCCATGTCAGCACCACATCCTTCTCCTCCTGAACGCCGGCAAGATCCCTGACGGCCGGCAGGCGCGACTCAAGCACCTCGACCTCCACAGCCTCGCTCTTGTTGTTGAAGTTCAGCTGATCCTTGCCATAAACGATGTTGAAGTGGTAGTCCTGCGTCCTGTCCCAGAACAGACCCGGGGTCTGCTTGAAGCTGGCAGTACCATTCTCGCCGGCCTTGACCGATACGGGGTCGCTCTCGGCCACCTTCTCGTTGTTGCGGTAGAGTTCCACCACGAACGCGTCGGCATTCTCATATCCGATATTGCGGAAATTGGCGTTGAGGATATTGTCCTCGCCAGGCTCGAGCATCGGGGCCTCCATCGTCAGGGCCATCATGTCATGGTCGGCAAACTGACGTATCTGTATGTCGTCGATCAGGAAATACTTGTCGTTCTGCTTGTACATACCGGCAAACTCCACATGCAGGCCCGGCTGAACGGTCTGGCCGCGGTATTTGTCGAGCGAGACGGTAATGATGTGCCATCCGGGAGTGCTGAAATCATTGGTGGAAATCGGCGAGCTCAACGCCACGTCGCCCTCGTAAGGATCGTGCAGGATGGGGTAGAATATATATTCATCGCGGGTTCTGCCCTCCTCCTCGGGCTGAACGTAGAACCGGAATGAGAATGCCGAAAGGTCGCTGTCGTCCACATTGACCTTGCCGGTATAGAAATTGGTCTTCGCACCCTCGAATACTGAACGTTCCGTGCCGAACTGGGGATCGAACGAAACCGGCCATGCGAACACATATCCGTCACCGTCGGGAGTCTCGATGCCGAGTCTTTCCGAGTTGGCCGGATCTACTACCGACCATTCGGGATACCATGATCCCCACCACTGGCCTCCGCTCGTCTCGTAGCCCCAGTTCACGGAAATCTGTCCGTTCTCGAAGATGGGCATCGAATACGGAGTACCCACGGGGATGGTGATGGACTGGGCGTAACTTGCCGGGTCGAAACGGTAGGAACCCACCGTATTGTAGCCGGCATCGGTCACGGAGTAGACGGTGCAGTAGCAGTTGGCCTGATAGCCGTCGTTCACGGCCTTGAAAGTAAGCTCATTCGTGGTGCTCGGATGGAACTCGTCGCCCACATAGTACTGGCCGTTGAGGATAACGGTGTATTTTATAAGCGAAGGATCTATCTCACGGCCCTGGACGTCGGTGGTGGCGGGTTTCCACTTGAGGTTGATGACGCCGGTCTCAGGTTCGCTGATGACCAGGTCGGTCACTTTCGCACCGAAATCGACGCCGGTCGCTGCGGAACCGGTCACATACTTGCCGGCACCGTTGCTGTTGTATGCGGTCACCTTGTAGTTGTAGGTGCCCCGTTCGGGACACTTGTCCTCGAACGTGTATGTCTCGCCGAATGTGGGGCTGCGGAACGTCTTGACAACCTGACCGTCGCGCTCCACCTCGATTTTGGACATGGCCGTAAGTTTCTGGCCCTGCATGTCTACCGTAGGAGCCTTGAAGCTGACCGTCACGTCGGTGGAGCCGTCATAACGGAAGCCGTCGAAGCTGAGGTCGGTCACCGTGCCGGGTCCGTATGTGGAATAGGGAGCCTCGATCTCGATGTTGTCTATCTGCAGGAAACGCTTGTAGGCTGCGGATTTGGCATGGAAGGCGATGTAGTATTCGCCGGCCTCGTCCACGGTGATCTCCTTGGCCAGGACGACAGGCTTGGACGCGATGGCCTTTACCGACGTCTCGGGAACGAGCGTGGTGGTAAGGTCCTCGATGGCGTTGCCACGGCCCATCAGCACCTCCACTTTCTCCTCGTAGCTTGACGCAAAGCCCGATGCCTCGGCATGGAATATGTAGCTCTTGCCCGGCTCCATATAGATAGGAGCTGTGACAAGGTAATGGTTCTTCTTCGAGGTGGTGTACACCTGTGCCGCGCCGTTGCCGGTTCTGGTATCCTCATAGCGGAACCATACGTTCTGTGTGCTATTGCCCGATCCGGAAGCGGTCTTGCCGTCATTATATGCCGTAAAACGGTTCACGGCGTCGGCATCGGTGAAGTCCTCGGTCCAGGGAGCCTTGATGGTTCCGAGCACGATGGTGTTCGATGCCATCCCTTCGCCTGCTTCGCCTGCGAATGTGGCGTACACCGCATATTTTACGGTGGTGACGCTTTCGGGCCATGCCACCGATTCGGTGAACTCAAGGTCGGGGATATCGGCGGCGATTGTGTCGGCAACAGCTCCGTTTACATATTTCACAACCGTATATTTCATGTCGGCGGGAGTTACGGCACCGTTATGCACGCCCTTGTCGACGGCATCCCAGGAAATCTTCATCGACGCGCCGTCGCGGTTGTATTCGGCCTTCACGTTGCCGGGAGCCACAGGCACATCGGGACCTGCCCATACTCCTGCGGTGGCCAGCGACCAGAGACCTACGCCCTCGGAGTTGCCGAGACGCACGCGCACAAAGTACGAGCCGGCCTCAGGCAGCGTGATGTCCGCTTCGGTCTCCGCGCCGGGAGCGCAGGTACCGGTGGCCAGCACCTTGCCGGCCGCGCTCACCGAATAGTCGAGCTGGCCGCTCAGATCCTGACCGTCCAGGGTCTTGGCGGGTGCCGTGAACTTCACCTTGCCGTTCAGCGCCGTTCCGTCGAACGACACTTCCGTACCGGTGGCTCGCGCGGGCGCGGCACTCTTTATGGGATTATGGAGCGACACCATCGAACCCATCATGGCATAGAACGGCATGGTGAACGCCTTGTACAGAGCGCAGCCGTCGTTGATGTCAACCACATACAGGGCTGCCTCCCCCTTGGCGCGGTTACTCCAGTAGATATAGAACAGGTTGTCGCGCGTGTCGAGGAATCCTGCATTCGAATCATTGCCGGCCAGACCCAGGTCCTTCACCGTGGTAGTGGCGCCCGTAGCCTTGTCTACGGTGGCCAGCGAACCGTCGGCGAGAACGGCATACATCTGTCCTGTCGATGTAAAGCCGCAGGCCTGCCAGGGTGCGTCTATCGTCGCTATCGCCTTCGAACGGCCCTGGTCCACGAACTTGGTGTCCATTTTGGCGAACTCATACGTCTTGCCCTCCTTGTCGTTGAAGCATCCGAACACGGCACCGGTCTCGGGGTCGTAAGCCATGGCCGAGGCGATCATGCTGCGGTCCTCGTTGTCCTGAAACGCCAGATACTTCTGATCGGACAGGTTCAGTGTGCCCGCCGCGTATTTCCTGACGCTGTATGAACGTGTATACCACGCATGGTTGGCGTCATCGGCATTGTTCTTGTAGGTCCAGAGAATACGCAGGTCGCCATAAGCCAGACCGCCGCGTACACGCACGGTATTGCTTGTGGTGAGAAAACGTTTCAATCCTGCTTCCGCATCGAAAGTGTACTGTCCCGTCAGATTGGGATTGAACGCCGTGTTGTCGCTTTCAAGCAGCGTGCACATCAGCGAGTCGGGCAGTGCCTTGGTCCATTCTCCGGCCTGCGGAGCCTCGTGAGCCACAACCTTGTTCTTGTTGCGCATCGGAGAATAGTAACCGTGCTGCACCACTCCCTTGCCTGACTGGATGCCCCGCATCGCAGGCGCCACGGGTGATGTCTCCCAGTATCTGGCCATGACGGTGGCGCCGCCGGCCAGTAGCAACAGAGACATTGCCGATATGGCAATTCGTGCTGTAGTTGTTTTCTTCATGTGAATAAGTTATTAGTGTTACTTTAGCATTATCTTGTTTCAGGGTCGCCCGCTATTGCAATGTCGATCAAAAATATCAGTCTCTTGCAAATCGTTTACAAATAAAGGTAAAAATCCCTAAATTTTGTTTACATTTCGTTATCAGTTATCGTATTTCCGTGTTTTTTTGACCTAAATCCAATAATTGACCTAATTCCTTATACTTAATGTGAATAAATTCGTTAAACTAATAAGAATACCACTAATACCTCTATACAATTATGTTCAGCGAGTCCCGGAAACCTAAAACCCTGCATCAGATTCTGTCTCAATATTGCACCCCTTACGACGCACTGGTTGAAGATTTCACCAAATGCGCCAGATTGATCAGCGTGAAGAAGGGGCAGCCTGTTGTTCGGCAAGGTGAAATCAGCAATCATTTTGTTTTTAACCGTGTGGGATTGTTCCGCGTCAGCCACACCAACGGCAATACGGAGGACACGGTGCTGTTCGGCTCGTCGGGCGATGTCTTCACATCGCTCCATTCCTACTACGCCGGCGAACCGGCGATCTTCACCCTGTCGGCCGTCGAGGACTCCGAGGCTTGGCTCATAAGCTATGACGACATGCGTATGCTGGAGGAAAAGCATCCGATACTGACCAAGTGGATGAACCGATTGCTGACCGAACAGCTGTATGGATTCGAGAAGCGCTATCTCTTTTTCACCAACAAATCGGCCGAAGACCGTTTCCTGAACTTCATGAGCATACACAGCGAGTCCCTGCGCCGCACATCCGTAAAATACATATCCCGCATCGTACCTCTCAAATACATAGCCCAGTACCTGAACATCAACCAGTCCACCCTGTCGCGCATCCGCAAGCGCATTCTCGCCCGCAAGGACCAATGACGACTGGAGTGACGACTGGAATGACGACGTCCACGTCGTCAACTGTTGGGCGACGTGGACGTCGCCCCTCCAGTCACATAATACGGCCATATCTCCGATTTGTCATTAATTTTTTCTAATTTTGCAGCAATTACCGGAAATCATACACGATAGAACAGACATAGCAGATGAAAGGCATTAAGGTCTCGGGGCCGTGGGAGGCAGTGTTGGTGGCGGCGGTGTGTATATGCGCCTTCTTCGTCAACAATCAGGTCATCACGCCCGACATAATGGAGTCGCGCAACATCATCGCGGCGCGCGAGATGGTGTACGACGGCCACTGGATCACACCCACCATGAACGGCGACCTGCGCCTGGAAAAACCTCCGTTGCCCACCTGGCTCACGGCCGTGGCCGAGTTGGCATCGCCCGACAACGTGGCACTGCAACGCGCCATGGCCGGTCTGGCAGCCCTGCTGCTGGTGTTCTATTTCTGGCGATTCGCGCGCAAGGTGCTGGACATCGACCCGCTGGCGCCGACACTGCTGTTGGTCACGTGCTATAACGTAATACTGATGGGGCGCACCGCCTCGTGGGACATCTACTGCCACGCCTTCATGATGGGCGGCATCTATTACCTGGCGCGGGGCCTCAGCGGCAAGTCGCGGCAATGGGGCAATTTCATCGCCTCGGGAGTGTTCATCGGCCTCTCCATCATGAGCAAAGGCCCGGTGTCGCTCTACGCCCTGTTCCTCCCCTTCCTGCTTAGCTACCCCTTCTTCTACCGCCATCCCATGCGCGGCAAGACATGGCCGCTGGTCACCATGATACTGCTGGCGCTGGCGATCGGCACATGGTGGTTCATATACATCCACCTGACGCAGACCGAGGCGCTGGAAGCCGTTGCGCTTAAGGAATCCTCGTCATGGATCAACCACAACGTGCGTCCGTGGTGGTACTACTGGCAGTTCTTCCTTGAGAGCGGAGCCTGGTCGCTGCTGCTGCTCACGGCCATGTTCCTGCCTCTGTTCAACGCGCGCCGCCGCACTTCGCGCCGATGGCTGTTCCCGATGTGCTGGATGTTGGCATCGTTAGTGCTGCTCTCCCTGCTTCCCGAAAAGAAGACCCGATACCTTCTGCCCTTACTCATACCAGCCGGCTATGTGATGGGCGTGATGATTCTGTGGTGGAAGCAGGCCTTTGCCCACGCAAAGACGGCCGCTAAGTCCGACCGTGTGATGTTCCGCATCAACACATACCTGATGGCCGCAGTGGTGGCCATAGTACCCGTGGCGGCATGGCTGTTCCTGCTGCAGCCCGGCTATATCTCGATGACGGTGTGGGTTCTGTTCTCGATTATCACGGTAGCCATAACCGTGTATTTAGCCATGGCTGCCGTCAGGTTGCGCCCCATGCACCTGCTGTACGGCGTCACGGCTCTGTTCGCAGCCGCCGAATGCTTCGCGCTGCCGATGTTGGGCAACGTCATCAACAATCCCGACATGAAAAGCATCCGCGCCACCCGCACTGTCAAGGCGCTGGAGGGCATTCCGTTCTATCACGTCGACACCGTGCCGCTGCGCATAGAGTTGGTGTATGCCGCCCACCGCAACATCCGGCCCGTGTCGCCCGATTCGCTTCGCGCCAAGCTCCCCTGCGCCCTGCTGACGCACCGTCCCATATCCGAGACCTTACCTCAGAACAAGCTCCAAGGCATCAAGGCCATTCAGATAGACCGTTACGACGACAACCGCCGTCCCAAGACCAACAAACGTTACGGCACCCACTTCATCTACTACGTCACCCTCCTCCGTGACTCCGCCGACTGCCCATAGCCCCGCGGCGGTCACTGTGGTAAAAGCCCGCGGCTTTTACGCACTCCCGGCTTTTCCTCCCCTCATATCCCCCACATACAAAGGGCTGCTTTCTCACGAATGCAGCCCTTCCCAATTACTAATCCTGCAATTGTTTCTTCGAGGATTATTTCAACAACCTAATTTATTATATCTTATAACTGAATTCTTTATTATTTATTGTGTTTCGCTCACACTTATTTTGTAAAATTATGTAACACCATGATTCCGTGCGACTTAATTTTACAATTATTTGTCATTGCAGCGTAACATGCCGTAGTATCGGTCCAGAACGTCCTGAGCGGCGGTGAACGACGACTGCTCGTTGTTCAGCACGCGCATCTCCTTCTGCTCAAGCAACGCCCTGATCTCCGGACGGCTGTAGAAGTCGTGGCGCAGACGCTCGTTGATGGTCTCAAGCATCCAGTACTTGGCCTGCTCGTTGCGCTTCTGCTGGAAATAGCCCGTCTTCTTCACATACTCGAAGTAACGGTCTATCATGTCCCATACCTTGTCGATGTTCAGCTCGTAATAGCCCGAATAGCATATCACCTCCGGCACCCACTTCGACGGTGTGGGCGGAAACAGATGCAGAGCGTTGCGGAACTGCGCGGCGGCGAGGTTGGCGCGGTCGACGTTGTCGCCGTCGGCCTTGTTTATCACGATGCCGTCTGCCATCTCCATGATGCCGCGCTTGATGCCCTGAAGCTCGTCGCCGGTGCCGGCCAGCTGTATCAGCAGGAAGAAGTCTACCATCGAATGCACGGCCGTCTCGCTCTGCCCCACGCCTACGGTCTCCACGAATATATTGTTATAGCCCGCGGCCTCGCACAGCATGATGGTCTCGCGTGTCTTGCGCGCCACGCCGCCGAGCGATCCTGCCGAGGGGGAAGGACGGATGAATGCGTCGGGATGCTGCGACAGTTTCTCCATGCGTGTCTTGTCGCCGAGAATACTTCCCTTGGTGCGCTCGGAGCTGGGGTCGATGGCCAGCACCGCCAATTTACCGCCCTGCCTCAGCACATGCAGTCCGAACACGTCGATGCTGGTGGACTTGCCGGCACCCGGCACGCCGGTGATGCCGATGCGGCGTGAATTGCCGGTATAGGGCAGGCATTTCTCTATCCCCTCCTGCGCCAGCGCCTGATGCGCCTCGGCGCGGCTTTCGACCAGGGTCACCGCGCGGCCCAGAATGCTGACATTGCCCTTCAGTATCCCCTCCACATAATCGTTGGCCGTAAGCTGCACCTTACGGGCATGCGCACGGCGATAGGGATTCACACTCGGTTGCGACGTTACTCCGCTGTTCACTTGCAGTCCCTTGTAGTCGGGATCGTTTTCCGGATGATTCATGGTATAGATGTAGTGGTATTATCTTAACTTTCTTAACTTTCTTAACTTTTCAACTCTTTAAACTCCAACTTCAGCTTGATAAAGCTGAAGTTACTGTATTTCGCCGCTGACCCACACGCTAAGCAGCGGGTTCACGGGGTCGTCGGTAGCCACCTTCACCTCCTGGCGGAAGGCACCGCCGCGAAGCTGCGCAGGGTCAAGCTCCATCTGCAGTTTGCCCGACTTGCCCGGTTTCAGTTTCTCGGGATATGACTTTATCTTCAGGGCCGGAGACGCGGCCCATACATTGCCTACGTTCAGCACTGACTTCCCTTCGTTAAGCAGGACGCATTCACACTGCACCGGTGCGGTGCCGATTATGCCTAAGTCGATGGCCGGAGGGGCGGCCACGCATACGGGGGCTTTTTCCAATTCCTTGCTGCCCGACGCACGGCGCACAGGCACCACCTCGCCCACCAGCCGTATCTCCGTGCCCGGCTCACCTTCGGCTCCGAGGGCGACCGGAACGTCGAACGGACCCGGCTTTCCCCACGCGCGGGTATCGAAATATACGGCCAATGTCACGATGTCGCCGGGGCCGGCGGCATTTTCCGACAGCTTCAGTTTCACGCCTTTGGCATCCGTGTGAGCCTTGACGCGCACCGAATCGTTCAGCGTGTTATAGGCGTTCACGAACAGGCTCGGGCTCTTACCCATGGTGACGGTGCCGGCTATCAGCCTGGAATCGGACAGCCGGAGCGACCCGGCCTCGACGGGATAGAACTGCGCCAGCGACTCGGGTGTGCCGAGCACGTTGCCCACGATGCGTATCACCTCGCGGCGCCCGTTGTCGAAGCGCACCTTGATGGTCTTGTCGAACCGGCCCGGACGTCCTGCGGGATCGTAGGTAAAGGTGATGACGGCCGTATCTCCGGGCATCACAGGGTCCTGGGGATATGTGGCGCCGGTGCAGCCGCAGCTGGGCTTGGCGTCCAGCACGTTCACGGCCTCGGTGCCGGTGTTGACGAAGCGTGCCTGACCTGTCTTGGGACCCGCGGCCTCCTTCATCAGCCCGAAATCATACTTGGTCTCGAGCCAACGCACCTCGCCGGCGGCGTTCGCCACGACCAACGCCGCGAACGCCAGCGATATTACACTTCCTGATATTGTCCTCACCGCTTGTTGGGATTTACTACACCTTTAATATATATGCGGGCCTTCTTGGGCTTGCCGTTGGTCTTGACGGTCACGGCCTTAGTGAAACCGCCGGGACGCCCCAGCGGATTGTAGGTCACCTTTATCACGCCCTTCTTGCCGGGCTGGATGGGAGTGGCCGGGAATTCGGGAGTGGTGCACCCGCACTCGGCGGTGGCGTCCACTATCACCAACGGCTTGTCGCCCGTGTTGGTGAACTCGAACTGATGCGACACCACGCCTTTGGTCTCGGCGATGGTGCCGAAATTGTAAGTGGTTTCGGCAAACGTGATCCCGGCGGGACCCTTTTTCTTAGCCTCGGCCTGCAAACCGGTCATTATCAGCATAATGGCTAACAATGCCCAATATGTTATCCTTTTCATCTTCTTTTTATCTGTTAAATTAGAATACAAAAATACAAATTTTTTTGCTAACTTTGCGCGCAAACTCCACAAAGAGCCTTTCCATACTATATCTCAGTATAAAAACATTCGGGAACGCTTATTGGTTAGATAAGAAAAGATTCCAACGGTTTATCAGGCCGTGTGGCAGATCGGGCAAAACCCAACTTAGACGTTGATGAAGAAATTAATGATAGTTGAGTCACCGCACAAGGCGGAGACGATAGGCAAATTCTTAGGCTCGGACTTCACGGTGATGTCGAGCAAAGGCCATATACGTGACTTGCAGAAGCGGGGCATGAGCATAGACATAGACGATGACTTCAAGCCCGTGTACGAGATACCGGACGACAAGAAGGAACTGGTGCGTCAGCTCAAGGCCGCCACGAAGAAAGCCGACATGGTTTATCTGGCAAGCGATGAAGACCGCGAGGGAGAGGCCATAGCCTGGCACCTGTCGGAGGTGCTGGGACTCGACCCCACCGATTCGCGGCGCATCGTATTCCACGAGATCACCAAACCGGCCGTGCTTAAGGCGCTGGAGAATCCGCGCGGCATCGACATCGACCGTGTCAATGCCCAGCAGGCGCGACGCGTGCTGGACCGCATCGTGGGCTTCGAGCTGAGTCCCGTGCTGTGGAAGAAGATAAAGCCGGCCCTGTCGGCAGGCCGCGTGCAGAGCGTCACCACGCGCCTGGTGTGCGAGCGCGAGAAGGAGATTCGCGATTTCACGCCGGAGCCTTTCTATCGCATCAACGCCCGTTTCCTCACGGCCGGCCACGCCGTGCTTAAGGCCGAGGGCGCACGCCGTCTCAAGTCGGACGACGAGGCGCGACGCTTCCTGACGGAATGCGCCGGCAGGCAGTTCCGGGTTTCGGGCATACAGGTAAAGCCCGTCACCCGCAAGCCGATGCCTCCCTTCACCACCTCGACGCTGCAGCAGGATGCAGGACGCCGGCTCGGGTTCTCGGTCAGCACCACCATGCGCGTGGCCCAGAAGCTCTACGAGGAGGGACTCATAACATATATGCGTACCGACTCCACCAATCTGTCGGAGCTGGCGCTGGCCGACATAGCCAAGGCCATAACCGAGGATTACGGCAAACCATATCTGCACACACGCCGCTATCACACCAAGGCGAAAGGCGCCCAGGAGGCCCACGAGGCCATACGCCCCACCTACATCTCGCGGCGCACCATCAGCGGAACGCCTCAGGAGCAGAAACTCTACGACCTGGTCTGGAAACGCGCCGTAGCCTCGCAGATGAGCGATGCCTCGCTGGAGAAAACCAACGTAGACATCAATATGGCAGGCACACCGGCTGATTCCGAAGCTCTGTTCCGCGCCGAGGGAGAGACCCTGAAGTTCGAGGGCTTCATGCGCGCTTACGGCATAGAGACCTCCGACGATCCAAGCGACAACGACCCGCAGGGCGACGTGATACTCCCCCCTCTCGCTGTGGGCGACATCCTCGAATACGATAACATCACGGCCACCGAACGCTTCACCCAGGCACCCCCGCGTTATACCGAGCCTACGCTGGTCAAGAAGATGGAGGACCTGGACATAGGCCGCCCCTCCACCTACGCCTCTACCGTTTCCACAATCCAGGCCCGCGGGTACGTGGAGCATGGCGACAACGAAGGCACTCCGCGCGAATACCATAAGCTGACGCTGTCGAAGGACAAGGTCTCGGACCAGGTGCTGACTGAAAACACCGGTTCCAACCGCGGCAAACTCGTGCCCACCGACGTCGGCATGATCGTCAACGATTTCTTAGCGGAATATTTCCCTGAGATCATGGACTATAATTTCACGGCCAAGGTTGAGGAACGCTTCGACGACATAGCGCAGGGCAAGCTGCCGTGGCAGGAGGAGATCAACGAGTTCTACGGCTCGTTCCATCCGCTGATAGACAAGGTGAACAGCATGCGCAGCGAGACCAAAGTTGGCGAACGCGTCTTAGGCACCGATCCGGCCACCGGCAAACGCGTGTCGGCCAAAGTGGGCCGTTTCGGTCCCGTAATCCAGATAGGCGAGGCCACCGACGACGAGAAACCGCGATTCGCCAGTCTGCAGGAGGGCCAGAGCCTCGGCACCATCACACTTGAGGAGGCACTGAAGCTGTTCGACCTCCCCCGCCAGCTCGGCACGTTCGAGGACAAGCCGGTCAGCGCGGCCATCGGTCGTTTCGGCCCTTACGTGCACTTCGACAAGATGTTCGCCTCCATCCCTAAGGACATGTCGCCCCACACCATCACGCTCGACGAGGCCATAGCGCTGATCAAGGAGAAGCGCGAGAAGGAGGCCAACAAGCTGATAAAGACCTTCGACGAACTTCCCGGCGTGGAGGTGCTGAACGGCCGCTTCGGCCCCTATATCGCATTCAAGAAACCGGGCGACCGCAAGGCCACCAACTACAAGATTCCCAAGGGCACCGACCCCAAGGCGTTGACCGTGGAGGAGGTCAACAAACTCATGGCCGACCAGGACGCCGCCCCCAAACCCGCGAAGCGAACCACACGCAAGAAATCATAACGGCATAACTGTCTTACCAACCATCGGAGAGTGTATTTGTTATTACAATGAATACACTCTCTTTGTATATTCATTTGTATATTCAAAGGGATTACGAATCCACTATACAGGAATGGTCAGGAAGGTTACGAAAATAGTGTTGTGGACGGTTGCCGGCATCGTGCTGCTGGCTGCCATACTGGCGGGCGTGGGCGCGTGGATGCTCACGCCCTCCCGGCTGACCGGGCTGGTGAACCGCGAGCTTTCCAAGCGGCTCAACGCCGTTGTCACCGCCCACAATGTGCGTCTCGACCTTTTCTCGACATATCCGATAGCCCGCATCAGCATCGACTCACTGACCGTAGCCTGTCGTCCGGACAGCGTCAGGAACGCCGACGGCAAGATTATGGCCGATGCGCGCCAACTGCTCAGGACCGGTGCCGTCACCGCCCGCCTGGACGTCAGGAAGCTGCTGCACAAGGACATCGACCTGCAGTATGCCGGCGTGGATTCGATGCGCCTCAACCTGGTGCGCTTCTCCCCCGCCCGCTCCAACTGGAACATCCTTCCGGCAAAGATAAGGCCCGTCAAGGACCTTACATTCGCGTTCGACACGCTGAGCCTGACACACGGCGCGGTACGCTTCCGCGACATGGTCTCGACCACGGATGTGTCATTGGCCATCGACTCCGAAGCATCCATACTGCCGCAAGGCTCCGATTCATACCATTCACGCATTCCGGCCAGGGCTTCGGTCAGCATGAAGGGCCGGAAATACCTCACCGACCTTCCGCTGCTGTTGGAGGGCGACACAAAGCTGACCTTCACCCCCTTTGCGCTTTCCACCCAGGACTTTACCGTTAAATCAGGCGACATCACCAGCCTTGTCACCCTGGACATGAGCATGAATCCGGAGATCCGCATCAATGCCTTCGACTGGAAACTGTCTCCCTTCGGCGTCGGCGAGCTGCTGAAGCTGGTTCCCGCCTCTGCTGCGCCTTGGCTATCCGGTCTTCGCGCCGAGGCTCCGATCAGCGGCAGCATAACACTGACGAAACCTTATACCGTCAGAAAAGGCACGTGGCCTACCCTGACGGCACAGGTCGTACTGCCCCACGGATCGTTGCGTTACGACAATCCGCAATACGGCACCTACAGTTTCGACGACCTGGCGGTCAATAGCATATTCCATCTTGACGGCTCCCATCCCGCGGCCTCGTCGCTGCGGCTGAACGAACTGTATGTCCGGGGCGAGGACATGGATGTGCTGGCACAGGCGGACGTACGGGCCATAGGAGCCGATCCTGAAGTTCAAGGCACGTTAAGGGGCGACATCTCACTGACGCGGCTGGGCCATGTCCTCCCCTATCTGCAAGGCTTCAACCTGCGGGGCAAGGTCACCTCTGACACCCGCATCAGTTTCCGCATGTCGGACATCAGGCACGGACAGCTTGACCGTATGCTTGTTGAGGGCAATGCAAACCTGCACGGACTTCAGATCGAGAACGTCGGCGACGTCGACCGTATCGCCGCCGGCAATATGTCGGTGAAGTTTCTCGGCAAGGCCCGGAGCGCCACACCCAAGGCAGTGCGCGGCTCGCTGTTCGACTTCGATGCCGTGGTGGACAAGTTCTCCGTCCTGGCGGCGGGCTGCAAGGCCGTAGCCTCGTCTGTAAGCCTTTCGACCACCGTCAGCGATCCCGGCACGGCCACTGCCACCAATCCGCCGGATAACGTGCCGTTCAACATCAATCTGCGGGCTGCCACGCTGAGCATCGGTGACCCTAATGACACGATACGCGTCCATCTGGGCGATGCCGAGATAAGCAGCGTCATATCGGCCAGAATGCTCGAGAACATGCAGGCCGACCTGTACGACGTGCGCATCAAAGGCGCGTCTCTATTCTATTCCGGTCAGGGGACGTCGCTGGGGGTCAGCGGCATAGACGCGCGACTTCGGGCCGAACGTTCCAACTCAATTCCGCAGGCTTCTCCGTTCGTGACGCCGGCCAAGTGGAATGCCGACAGCCGCTCATTGGCCGTTTTGCGGCATTCGCCGCAGATGCTGACCGTGCAGCAGTCGCCGGCGCTGACATCGGTAATGAACAACTGGCTCCTATCCCTCCGTGTCAAGGGGAAACAGACCTCGGTCTACACCGACGCCTTCCCGATAGAGAATCACATCAGCGATCTGGACATAAGCGCCAACCCCGACACCGTCACCATACATAGCGTGAAGTCGCGCATCGGCTCCACTGTGGCCGCCGTATCGGGTCGTGTCACGAATCTGCGGCAGTTCCTCACTTCGACGCAACCTGCACCGCTCGCCATGTCGATCAACGCCGATGTAGACACACTGCAGCTTAACCAGCTGGCAGCCGCTTACGTGAAGGGTTACGAGATGAAGCATGGGCCGGGATCGTTTGCAAAACTGTTGCAAAACACAGCCATTACCCCCGGCGATTCCGTCGCCTTCATGATACCGCGCAACATCGTGGCCGACATCCGTTCCACAGTGAACGTAATGGAGTGTCTCGATATGCCCTCAACCGGCATTACGGCGAATATCCGCGCCGCCGGCGGCAAGGTCGAGCTGCCATCCTTCTCGGCATCCACCGCGTTCATGAACATTTCGGGCAATGCAGGTTATGACACACATGATATTCAGAACATCGCGGCCAATGTCGCGCTCGGCATGAACGACCTTGAACTGTCGCGGCTTTACACCGCCTTCCCGGCGCTGACGGAGAAAGTTCCTGAAATTAAGAATCTGACCGGCCGGTTCGATATAGCCGCCAACCTGTCCGTGCCGCTGTTTCCCACCATGTATGTCATGACGCCGGCATTGCGCGCCGGTCTGCGCATACAGGCCGACGACCTGTATCTGCACCAGGACCGTAAGATACGGCACGTGGCGCATCTGATGATGATACACAGCCGCGACCCGCTGCACATCGCCGATCTGGATATCCGGGCATCCGTGTTCGACAACATGGTGATGCTGCATCCCTTCGACCTGAATCTGGACAGATACAAGTTGCGCGTGGCCGGGCTCAACAACTTCAACGGCAGGATGTTCTACCACGTGGGCGTCAAGGACTGGCCGCTGATGTTTCCGTTCGGCGTCAACGTGAAGGGAACGTTCGGTCATCCGGAAATCCGCCTCGGCAGCTCCACCTGGAAAGACATCGACGCCACCGAAATCTCAGGCGACATCATGTCCGGCATGCGCATCAACCTGGCTCACAGTCTGCGCCATTACTTCTACATCCTGCTCGACCGCGCAGCCCGCGCCGATCAGACCAAATAAAAATCTTTAATGCAAGCGGAGTAAAAAAATTTGGTGAATTTCAAAAAAATAGCTAACTTTGCAATCGCAAACAAAAATCGGGGTGTAGCACAGTTGGTTAGCGCGCTACGTTCGGGACGTAGAGGTCGGGCGTTCGAGTCGCCTCACCCCGACAGAGAAGCCGGAGCTCCCTCCGGCTTTTCTTATTTTTAATACGCGCGGCAACAATCTGACATTCCGACATAAAACATATCACGGCCATGAGCGAATTTAAAAGAACACTGATCACTACGGCCCTCCCATACGCCAACGGGCCTGTACACATAGGACACCTGGCGGGCGTGTACGTTCCCGCCGACATCTACGCGCGCTACATGCGTCTGCAGGGACGCGACGTGCTTCTGATCGGAGGCAGCGACGAACACGGCGTGCCCATCACCATCAAGGCCCGCAAGGAGGGCGTGACGCCCCAGGACATCGTGGACCGCTACCACACGCTGATACGCGACTCTTTCAAGGAATTCGGCATCTCGTTCGACGTCTACGGCCGCACCACCAGCGACACGCACCGCCGCACGGCGTCCGACTTCTTCCGCAAGCTTTACGACAAGGGGGAGTTCGTGGAGAAAACCTCCATGCAGCTCTACGACCCCGAGGCCAAACAGTTCCTGGCCGACCGCTACGTGACTGGCAAGTGCCCCCACTGTGGCGCGGAGGGTGCCTACGGCGACCAGTGCGAGGCCTGCGGCACGTCGCTTAATGCCACCGACCTGATCAATCCCAAGTCAGCCATCACAGGCGCCGAGCCGGTGCTGCGCGAGACCACGCATTTCTACCTCCCCCTCGACAAATGGCAGAGCCGCCTGGAGGACTGGATTCTCAATGGCCACAAGGAATGGAAGACCAACGTATACGGCCAGTGCAAGTCCTGGCTCGACATGGGCCTGCAGCCCCGCGCCGTGAGCCGCGACCTCGACTGGGGCATCCCTGTGCCCGTGGAGGGCGCCGAGGGCAAGGTGCTGTACGTATGGTTCGACGCCCCCATCGGCTACATCTCCAACACCATCGACCTCGTCGGCGACGACTACAACAAGTGGTGGAAGGATCCCGAGACGCGCATGATACACTTCATCGGCAAGGACAACATCGTGTTCCACTGCATCGTGTTCCCCTCGATGCTGATGGCCGAGGGTTCGTACAACCTGCCCGACAACGTGCCGGCCAACGAGTTCCTGAACCTGGAGGACGACAAGATCTCCACCTCGCGCAACTGGGCCGTGTGGCTGCACGAATATCTGCGTGACTTCCCCGGCAAGCAGGACACCTTGCGCTACACGCTGACGGCCAACGCGCCGGAGACCAAGGACAACAACTTCACATGGCGCGACTTCCAGGCCCGCAACAACAACGAATTGGTGGCCATCTTAGGCAACTTCGTGAACCGCGCCGTGGTGCTCGACCATAAGTATTTCGACGGCAAGGTACCCGCCATCGAGGGCGGGCTGACTGACGTTGACCGCGAGGTATTGGCCGAGGTCAAGGCTGCCGTGGAGGCCACTACGGCCGACATCGAGAACTTCAAGTTCCGCGAGGCTCTGCGCCAGGCCATGAACGTGGCCCGCGCCGGCAACAAGTATCTGGCCGACACCGAGCCGTGGAAGGTATGGAAGACCGACCCGCAGCGCGTGGCCACCATCCTGAACGTATCGCTTCAGATCTGCGCCACCATCGCCGTGGTGTTCGAACCGTTCCTCCCCTTCATGAGCGGGAAACTGACCCACATGCTGGGCCTGGACAAGCTCAGCTGGGATATGGCCGGACGCGACGACCTGCTGGCCGCAGGACACGTCATCGGCAAGCCGGAGATTCTGTTTGAGAAGATCGACGACGAGGCCATCACGGCGCAGACCGACCGTCTGGCCCGCATCAAGGAGGAGAACAAGCTGGCAGGATGGGCACCCGAAGCCGTTAAGTCTGAATGCAGCTTCGACGACTTTGAGAAGGTAGACATCCGCGTAGGCAAGGTTCTGGAATGCGAGAAAGTGAAGAAGTCGAAGAAACTGCTGAAGTTCAAGATCGACGACGGCATGGGGGGCCGCACCATCCTGAGCGGCATCGCCGGCAGCTATCCCGAACCGGAGAAGCTGGTAGGCATGGAGGTGCTGTTCATCGCCAACTTCGCCCCGCGCAACATGATGGGCCACGAGAGCCAGGGCATGATCCTGAGCGCCGTCAACCCCGACGGCTCGCTGACGCTCTGCTCCCCCTCGTCCGACGTCGCCCCCGGCGCCCAGGTCGGCTAACCCAGCCCTGTCACCAAGGTCTGTTAACCCCGCGAATATCACTGCAATAATACATAACGCGCCCGGCATGTCCCCATACGTGCCGGGCGCGCTGTTTATGTCCCGCAACGACTGGAGTGGCGGTGTCCACACCGCCAACACCACACATCACAAATGTTTGGATTTTTACAAAAACCGTCGTTTTAATTGTTTGGATTTTTACAAAAATCGCCGTTTTAAATGTTTGGAAAATTACAATTCGACATTTTTTCATCAAAATTTGGAATTATGTTCTAAAAACATTATGTTTGCAAAACATAATCCTCAAAATCACTGAATATGCAGTTCGTAGACCGTAAAGAAGAACTTAAACGTCTCAAAAAGGCCATCGCTTCCGACAGGCCGGAACTGGTCGTGATCTATGGCCGAAGGCGTCTGGGCAAATCCACCCTAATCAAAAAAGCGATAAGTGACTGCGACATCTATTTCCTCGCCGATAAAAGCGAAAGCGAACATCAGCGGGAACTTCTCGCCAATACCATAGCACAGCGATTCCCGGGATTCAACAAGGTTGTTTATCCGGATTGGGAAAGTCTGTTGCTGAATCTGAATCTTCAGCAACCGGACGAACTTTTCACACTCTGTCTTGATGAATTTCCTTATCTTGTGAAACAGTCGCCCGAGCTGCCGTCTATACTCCAGAAGCTGTGGGACAATCATTCTCTGAATTACCATCTGATATTGTGCGGATCGTCTCATAACATGATGTACGGAACATTCCTGGACGCGCAGGCTCCTCTTTATGGACGTGCCGACGTGTTGATGAGACTGACACCCCTACGGCTGCCATTTATTTCCGAGGCATTAGGTCTGAACCCCGAGGAATCCATACGGGAATATGCCGTATGGGGAGGAGTTCCGCGTTACTGGGAGCTGCGTGAAAAATATTCTTCGTTGCACGAAGCCCTTCGCGATATGGTTTTCTCGCCTACGGGAATCCTGTTTGACGAGCCTATTAAACTTTTCGAGGATGACATTAAGGATATCGTAAAGACAGCCACAATCATGTCGTACATCGGTTCCGGCATCAACCGGCCATCCGAACTGGCTGCGAGATGCAACAGACCCGCAACAGATCTGTCTCGTCCACTTGGAAAACTGATTGACTTAGGTTTTCTGTTTAAAGAGATTCCTTTCGGCACCGACATCAGGAACTCAAAAAAAAGTCTTTACAAAATCTCGGATCCGTTTCTTAGTTTCTATTACCGCTTTGTCGTGCCTAACCGTTCGTTTATCGAGCTGGGTAGACGGGCTCCTGTAGACATGGCTATGGACCAGGGGTTCGGGCAGTATATAAGCCTGCATTGGGAGAAAATGTGCCGCGATGCCGTCACTGGCAATGAAATCAACGGCAAAGTGTACGGCAATGCCTCCAGATGGTGGGGATCAGTCAAGAATGAGGACAACGCCATACAGCAGATAGAACTGGATGTGGTGGCTGAGAGTCTGGACGGGAAGTCGCTGCTGGCAGGAGAATGCAAATGGACCGGATGTGAGGACGCCACCCGGCTGACCGATGTATTGCTACGAAAAGCATCGATGTTACCATTTGCACGCGGTAAGGAAATTGTCCCTGTTCTGTTTCTGCGCGAACCTCCTGTCAACGATGCCGCCACAGTATTGCTGCCTGAAGAAATAATCTCTCTGACATAATTTGTTTTTACTTTACTTCGTTCCTTAAATTTGTATTTTAGGCCAAATAACCTTAACTTCGCAGAAAAACTGAAACGTATGGACAGGATACCGAATGCGTTGGCGGAGTTTTTCAGCCACCGCGCCACAGTGAGAAGATATACCGGCGAGACGCCGTCGCGTGAACTGATAGACAGCATCCTGGAGGCGGCCATGCGTGCGCCGACTACGGGCAACATGCAGCTGTACAGCGTGGTGGAGACCCGCGATGCGGAGATGCGCCGCCGTCTGGCCGAGCTGCATTTCAACCAGCCGGTTGCTGCGGGCGCGCCGCTGATGCTGACGTTCTGTGCCGACTACTACCGCTTCACACGCTGGTGCGAGGTGTCGGACGCCGATGCGGGCTACGATAATTTCCTGTCGTTCACCTCGGCCATGATGGACGCGGTGATACTGACCCAGCAGTTCGTCACGTTGGCCGAACTATGCGGACTCGGCACATGCTATCTCGGCACGTGCCTGTACAACGCGCCGGAGATTGCCGAGTTGCTTAAATTGCCGCGCCTCACGGTCCCCGTGGCGTGCATATCGGTGGGCTATCCCGCCGAACAACCTGAACCCACGGAACGCCTCGCGCTTGACGGCGTACTGTACAACGAAACATATCCCGAACTCACGGATGCCGACATCGTGGAGATATACAAGGCCAAGGATGACTTCGCCCCGAACGCTAAGTTCGTGGCCGAAAACGGCAAGAAGACACTTGCGCAGGTATTCACCGACGTGCGCTATCCCCGCGCCATGAACGAATCAGTCTCCGCCAAGCTCCTCGCCTTCCTCCGCCGGCAAGGATTCTAATCCAAATTTTATTGGATTATCCAGCCGTCGATGTTGCGGGTGTCGGGCGAGATATTTACTCCGACCTTCACTATACGTTTAGGGTTCAGAGAGTTCTCGTAAGGAAGAGCGTATTCCTTTTCGTTGATCTGCTCCAGAGCCTTCTCGGGAGTGGAGCCATACTTGAATTCCAGTATATAGATGGCCTTGGTGCCGTCCAGCACCATGTCGATGCGTCCGCGCGACGTACGACGCTCCACGTCCACATTCAGCCCTACCAGACGGCCTATTATAAGGATATCCTTTTGCCACTGCGTCTCCTTGTCGGTATAAGGCAGATAGGGAACGCCTGTCAGAAACGACTGCATCTCATGCAGGAAGCCGTCGATATCATCATGCCTGATGAAACGTCTCAGAGAATGGACAAAATTGTTGGTTCCCATCGCATCCTGTTTCTTCAGGCTGCGCAACAGACTATTGAAAAATCCTCGACGCACTTCGACATTGGGGTAACCTAAGGTGAATTCTTCATACTCCTGATCATAATCCTTGATGGTAAGATATCCTGTGTAGTAGCAGGTCAAGGCAAGGTTATCGCCTAATACGTCACCGCTGTCCAGATCGGAAACCGACACCACGGTCCCTTCCAGATCCGGCTTGCCCCAGTCATTGCGCAGGAATTCATTTACAAGTCGCGTAGGAGTTCCGGAATGGAACCAGTAGTCCCTGATAGACCTGTCGAACAGAGCGTTAGCCAGGCTGAAAGGATTATATACATCTATCAGTTTCTGCGAGAAATGATACCCGTCGTAATGATTCTTAAGTTCTGCAAGCGCCTCCTCCGGGGACACCTCCATATCCTCGGCCAACTTATCTATCCCCTCCTTGAAATTATCCAGTAGTTCCTGAGTGGTGATGCCGCATATTGCCGAATAATCCGGATGCAGCGATATATCCTTAAGGTTGTTGAGTCCGCTGAACACGTTGATCTGCCCGATCTTGCCCACACCGGTCAGAAACACGAACTTCAGATTGTCCTCGTTCGCCTTCATCACGCGGTAGAAGTCATGCAGGGTCTTGCGGTTTGCATCCTCAAGTTCCGGATTATCGTGGGAGTCAACAATGGGGCTGTCATACTCATCTATAAGTATCACCACCTGCCGGCCCGTCTTTTCGTAGATGTCATGGATTATCTTGTCGAAACGCCAGTCGGGAGTCTGGTCCGGATGCGAGGTACCGTATTCCTTCTCCCAGGCATCTACTATCTTTCCGAGAAATCTCGTCAGGTCACCCGGTTCATTATAGCCTCCGCGGGTAAAGTCCAATCGAAGCACAGGGTACTGTATCCATTCCTCCGGTTCCAGTCGGTCGATTGCCAGGCCCTGAAACAGTTCATGCTCTCCACGGAAATAAGATTCCATCGTGGAGATCATCAGGCTTTTGCCGAACCGACGCGGGCGACTCAGAAAAAAATATTTTCCGAGCGAGACCAGCTGATGGATATACATGGTCTTGTCGACATACAGGAAACCACCTTTTCTAATCTCGCGAAAACTCGCCATGCCTACCGGATACTTAACCATAACTGTGCGTATTGTGAATCAGTTTACAAAAATAGCAATTACCTGTCAAAAACGCAAATAACGCTCCTACACTATCAGCTTGACGTGGCCGTGGGCGTTGATGCGGTAGGAGCTGGTTACGCCTGTCGCAAGGTCGGTCACCTTGAACACGTCGGTATCGCAGTCATCGGCGCCCAACGCCTCGGCGGCTGCATGTATGGCCTGCTCGATGTCGCGGAATCCCGTGCCTTCGTACCGTTCCTTGCGGCCGTCGGAATGCACCAGCACTACTTCGACCTTATCTTCTGTTCTTAGTCTGTTAGTTTCCATATCGTTATCAGTTTATATAGTTTAAAGAGTTGAAAAAGTTAAGATAAATGTGCTGTCATCGGATAGTCTACACTATCATCTTAACTTTCTAAACTTTGTCAATTTTATTAACTGGGCGCCGGTTCACACTCCCTTTGGAAGTGGTCTGTCGGGCTTTGAGATGGGGATGTTGAGGTGGGTGTAGATCGCGTTGGGAATCATGCGCCACAGGCCCACCACGATGTTCCAGCGCCAGTCTATCACGGCCACGCGACGTTTGCGGACAATGGCTTTCAGTATCAACGGCACGGCATAATCCAGGGTCATGGTCATGGGATACTTACAGTTCGGTTCCAGCAGCGGCGTACGTATCCAGCCCGGACGGATGTCGGTGAACGTGATGCCGGCAGCCGAATTGTTGCTGAGCTGTTCCAGGGCCACCAGCCATTTCTGGCAGGCTCCCTTCGAGGCGGAATAGGCCGACAGACGCCCGATGCCGTTGGTGCCGGCCACCGAAGTCACGGCCGCTATCTGTCCCTTTATGCCGTTCAGCCTGAAATAACGGTAGGCCGCGCATATACACCGCACGAAGCCTACTGTGTTGGTCTCGAATATGGCCGTCTCCCTGACCGGGTTAAGCACCATGTTCTCATATCCGATGCCGGCGACATGGAAATATATGTCCATGCCTCCCAGCCTGGTTATCAGCTCGTTCAATTTATCCGGCGCATCAGGTTTCGTGACGTCTATCGCCATATACTCCACCGTGTCGGGGTATTTTTCCTTGAGCGCGGCCATCGGTTCCGTGTGACGCGCGGCCATCCCTACCTTCACGCCACGGCTGGCCAGTGCCTCGGCACATGCCAGGCCGATGCCCGACGAGGCACCCATTATCACTATTTTCTTCATTATTTATGTTTATTTTGTTTTCTTTATGTCCTGAATTTTGTTTACTTTTGTAAGAAACTGTTTAAATTTATTTTCAATGGATTTTGAGAAGATTTTTGAGATGTTTTCGCAAGTTGAGAAAGGAGAAACCTTTCGGTTGCGACTGCCGAAACTTGGCGAAAACAGCCAAAAAGATTCTTAAAAGCCATTGAAAGAATCCATATAAAAAATTATTCGTAATAAATTTAAACAGTTTCTAAGGGACAAAGCCCTCTATGGAGTTAACAACAAGGGCGGTTATACTGTTTTTAACCGAAACGCAAAGATAGTTAATTATAAACGGATATAAGTCATGGCAAAGAAGAAACTGGTAGTGTCCACGGGAGCGGGCGTGAGCGCGGAGAGCGGCATCAGCACGTTCCGCGACGCGGGTGGATTATGGGAAAACTATCCGGTGATGCAGGTGGCGTCGGCCGAAGGGTTCCGTCGCGATCCGGAGCTGGTGCACGAGTTCTACAATGCGCGCCGGCGCGACCTGCTGAAAGCCGAGCCCAACGCGGCCCACAGGGCCCTGGCCGAGCTGGAGAAGGATTATGACGTGTACATCATCACGCAGAATGTCGACGACCTGCACGAGCGCGCCGGTTCGACCCACGTGCTGCATCTGCACGGCGAGCTGATGAAGATGCGCTCCGTCACCAATCCCGACTATATCGAGCCGCTTAGCATCGAGCACCTGGAGACCACTCCCGCCACGCGCGGCCGGAACGGCGACCGGATGCGGCCCCACATCGTGTTCTTCAACGAGCCGGTGCCCAACATCGACAAGGCCATCCGTCTGGCGCAGGAGGCCGACATATTCGTGGTGATAGGCACCTCGCTGGTGGTGTATCCCGCCGCAGGACTGATCAACTGCGTGCGCCCCGGCACACCGATCTACTACATCGATCCCAACCCCGCCGACGTGAGCGGCATACCCGACGTGACGGTAATTAAAGAACCCGCCACCAAAGGAATGGAAATCCTGGCCCGCAAGCTCGAAGACGACAAATAGTTGATAAAGTTTAAAGAGTTAAGATAAATCCCTTCCGATTGCGTTTCGGAGGGGATTTTTGCATAAGTGCAAAAAAATATTTTAAAAGATGCGGTTTTCTCGGAAATCTTTTTTACCTTTGTAGGTGAGTCCCGGCAAGGGCGACATAGGGAGTCGCCCCGCACCGGATTAACGCGTGCCATAAAGACACACAAAACACTCTAACCTTAGAATCATGGCAAAAATCAGAGGAGCAATTACGGTCAACACAGCGCGTTGCAAAGGATGCAACCTGTGCGTGGTGGCATGTCCCACCAAGACGCTGGCCCTACAGCCCAACGAAGTGAACGACCGTGGGTATCATTTCGCCTATATGGCGGAGCCCGAGAAATGCACGGGCTGCTGTTCGTGCGCCTGGGTATGTCCCGACGCATGCATCGAAGTTTACAGAGTCAAAGTGGAAGACTAAGGCAGGCTCTTGATTCCGCTAAATCAGAAAAACACTCTACGAATATGAAAGAAGAGATAAGGCTCATGAAGGGCAACGAAGCGATAGCCCATGCGGCTATACGCTACGGATGCGACGGATATTTCGGCTATCCCATCACCCCGCAGTCGGAGGTGCTGGAGACTCTGGAGGAGCTGATGCCGTGGGAAACCACGGGCATGGTGGTCCTGCAGGCCGAATCGGAAGTGGCAGCCATCAATATGGTGTACGGCGGCGCCGCCACAGGCAAGGCCGTGATGACCAGCTCCTCGTCGCCGGGCGTCAGCCTGAAACAGGAGGGTATTTCCTATATCGCCGCGGCCTCGCTGCCGGCACTGATACTGAACGTGATGCGCGGAGGCCCCGGCCTCGGCACAATCCAGCCCAGCCAGGCCGACTATTTCCAGGCCACCAAGGGCGGCGGACACGGCGACTATCACCTGATAGTCCTGGCTCCATCCACGGTGCAGGAGATGGTGGACTTCGTAGGACTCGGCTTTGACCTGGCGTTCAAATACACCAACCCCTGCATGATCCTGGCCGACGGCATCGTGGGCCAGATGATGGAGAAGGTCGTATTGCCCGAGCCGCGTCCCCGCCGCACCGACGAAGAAATTCGCAAGCAGTGTCCCTGGGCAGCCAACGGCAGACTCGGCGGCCGCAAACGCAACGTCATAACCAGCCTGGAGCTGGAGCCCGCCAAGATGGAGGTGATCAACCACCAGCTGCAGGAGCGTTACCGCACAATTGAGAAGAACGAGACCCGCTGGGAGGAGATAGACGTGGAAGGCGCCGACTATCTGATCGTCGCCTTCGGCTCCATAGCGCGCATATCCGACAAGGCCCGCGAGATAGCGGCCGAAGAGGGCATCAAGGTCGGCATCGTACGCCCCATCACCCTCTGGCCCTTCCCCACCGAGGCCGTGGCCCGCGCCGCACAGGGCAAGAAGGGAATTCTCGTGGTCGAGCTCAACGCCGGCCAGATGATAGAGGATGTGCGCCTCGCCGTGCACGACTCCCTGCCCGTCGAGCACTTCGGCCGCCTCGGCGGAATCATCCCAAGCCCCGAGGAAGTGGTGAACGCGCTCAAAGAAAAAATCATCAACCGTTAACATCGTGCCTCTATGGAAATCACTGATATAATCAAAGAAGAAAACAAGGTATACAGCAAGCCTGAGCTTCTGGAAGAGGTGCACATGCACTATTGCCCGGGCTGCAGCCACGGTGTGGTGCACAAGATACTGGCGGAAGTGATCGCCGAGATGGGCCTCACCGAGAAGGTGGTGGGCGTCTCCCCCGTGGGATGCGCCGTGTTCGCCTACAACTATCTTGACGTCGACTGGATCGAGGCCGCCCACGGCCGCGCACCGGCAGTAGCCACCGCCGCCTCGCGCCTCTGGCCCGAGAACGTGCTGTTCACCTATCAGGGCGACGGCGACATGTCGGCCATCGGCACCGCCGAGTCCATCCACGCCGCCAACCGCGGCGAAAACATCGTAATGATATTCGTCAACAACGCCATCTACGGCATGACCGGCGGACAGATGGCCCCCACCACCCTGATAGGCCAGAAGACCGCAACCACCCCCTACGGACGCCGCGTGGACCTGAACGGCCACCCGCTGGAGATCACCAACCTGATGGCCATACTGGACGGCACATGCTACGTGACGCGCCAGTCCGTACACACTCCGGCCAACGTGCGCAAGGCCAAGGCCGCCCTCAAGAAAGCCTTCGAAAACGCCATAGCCAAGCGCGGCACCAGCGTGGTCGAGATTGTGGCCACCTGCAACTCCGGCTGGAAGATGTCGCCCGAAAAAGCCAACGAATGGATGGCGCAGAATATGTTCGAGAAGTACCCCCTGGGAGACCTTAAAAACGTGTAACCCCTAACCCGCATAAATCATGAAGGAAGAAATAATCATAGCCGGATTTGGCGGCCAGGGAGTGCTGTCGATGGGCAAGATTCTGGCCTATTCGGGACTGATGGACGACAAGGAAGTGACCTGGATGCCCTCCTACGGTCCGGAGCAGCGCGGCGGTACGGCCAACGTCACCGTCATACTGAGCGACAAGAAGATCTCAAGCCCCGTGCTTGACAAATACGACATCGTGGTGGCGCTGAACCAGCAGAGCCTCGACAAGTTCGCCCCTAAAGTGAAGCCCGGCGGCACGCTGATATACGATACCAACGGCATCCACAACCATCCCACGCGCGACGACATCAGCATCTACCCCATCGACGCGATGACCGCCACCCTCGAGATAGGCAACTCCAAGGCCTACAACATGGTGGTGATGGGTGCCCTGCTCAACGCCATGGACTATAAGCTGCCGATGGAGAACGTGATCAAGGGTCTGAAGAAATCGCTGCCCGAGCGTCACCACAAGCTGATACCCCTCAACGAGCAGGCCATCGAGAAGGGCAAGTCCCTGCTTCAGGCCTGACCCGCACCGACATCCGACGCGCCCTCAACCGGCCCGTTCCCACTACCCCGTTAACCCGCCGGGAGTCCGTCACCACGACCGACTCCCGGCGTCTTAGTAGCGCAGGCTGTCCCAGCCGCGCACAGACACCGACAAAATGCCAATGCAAAGAATAGTAGCGCCCGATCCTCGAGCGGGAGCATAGACACGGACAAAAAGCCCATTTTAGAAAGGCTCTTCCTGCCTTGGACCATCGTTTCATCCTATTATTTTGCAAATCCGCGCGAAGTTGTTATCTTTGTAGAACTTTTCACAGATAAAATATAGATTATGACACAGATAGTAGTGACTCTTGAAAATGGAGCAGACAGCAATCTGCTTAGGCGTGCCATTGAGAATATGAAGGGCGTGATGAAGGCAAAAATTCATCGCGACAGCTCTCATACAACTTCAGATGAGGCAGATCAATGGATACGAGAAATGAAAGAATTGAGCAATAAAGTCGATTCTTCGATTATTGACACGGAAGATGAACGTACACAATATATAATGTCAAAATGAAAAGAATCTTTCTGGATACCAACTTCATAATTGATTATCTTTTGAGGGATGAGTATAAACCTGCTTGTGTGGATTTTCTCTCCATTGGCAAGGAACGTGGATATAAATTCTACATTAGCTTTTTATCAGTAGCTAATTTTGCTTATGTGGCCAGGAAAATCCCTCGGAATGAATTGAATGGTTTGCTTTCAAAAATTATAAGACTATTTATAATCGTCCCGAATAATGTAATGCAGCTTAACGAAGCTATTGCCATGATGGCATCTGATTTTGAAGATTCCCTTCAATATCGAGCGGCTGTGGATTCAAAATGTGACTGCATCATTACTCGGAACCAAAAAGATTTTTCTTTCTCTGAAATACCGGTAATGTCTGCGGCAGAATATAATGCCGCTTATTTCTGAGTTGATATAAACACAATGATTACAGAGGCTATATAGGAAATATCGAAGTAAGCGATAACAACAATCGTCTTTATGGCAAAGTGCTGGCATTGCCACACGATACCATGATTACCTACGAAGGACAGACAGTTTAAGAGCTTCGGCTATGAGTGCCCGGGCTACGAGCACCGCCTCGACGGGCTCGCCGACGGCGTGCAACAGGACAAAGGAAATCTCGCCGGCGGCGGGATTTTTTTTGTCGTGGGCCATGATGCCGATCAGCTCCCGCACGTCATGGCATTCTGCCGGCAACGCGGGGTAGAAACGCTTCAGGATTTTCTGTTCATATTCATTGGCAATGCCGGCAGAAAGGCCCGTCAGCCGTTCGCTGAGTTTCAGCGCGACCAGGAGACCGTGCGCTACGGCCGTGCCGTGTCCTATCGGCTTTCCGACTCGCGCTGCCAACGACTCGAAGGCATGGCCGGCCGTGTGACCTAAATTCAATATCCTTCGCAATCCCTTCTCGTGCGGATCGCGGGCCACTACTTCCTCCTTGAAACGCGCCGACCATTCCGCAGCCTGACCCACGTTCCGAGGCGTCAGGACCTCCGGCAGATTCAGCAATTCGCCATACACCGCCGCCGAGCCGAGCAGCGCGCTCTTGACCACCTCGGCCAGTCCCTCGCGCATCTGCGCCTGCGGCAGCGTAGCGAGCCACGAGGCATCCACTATGACGCGCTCAGGCATACGGAACGCTCCAACCTCGTTCTTCAGTCCTCCGAAGTCTATTCCCGTCTTGCCTCCGATGGCGGCGTCAGACATGGCCAACAGTGTGGTGGGCACGTTCACGAACCGGATGCCGCGCTTGAATGTGGCGGCGGCGAAACCACCCAAGTCCGACACCACGCCGCCGCCGATGTTCACCATCAGCGAACGGCGCGTGGCCCCCAACGAACTCAGATCCTCCCACACTCCGGCCAATGTGTCAAGGCTCTTGCTCTCCTCGCCCGCAGGCACCACGATTACCGTGCCGTCCCAACGGAACAGCGGGCTGACATTGGAATCGGTCAGCACAAACACCCTGTCGGGCCGCAGCCGCTCTATCCCGGCCGCAAGTTCCTCACGCCATTTCATTGTCGCTTATTTTCTAAAATACCCTCCAGGTAATCGGCAAACTCCTCCATCGAATTGAAAATCAGGTCGGCGCCCTCCTTCACGAACTCCTCGCGCGGAATGGGACCGGTCATGACGGCGCAGACGAAGCATCCGGCCGCTTTGCCGGCCCGCACGCCCAACGGAGCGTTCTCCACCACCATGCAGTCGGCGGGATCGGCGCCAACGAGCGACGCCCCCTTCAGATACGGCTCCGGATCGGGCTTGCCATGCTTCACGTCTAATGCCGTGACGCGTCGCCCGTCCACGAACACGCCGGGGTAATCATGCTCAAGTTTGTCCAGCAGGCTGGCCTGCCCCGAACCGGTGACCAGCACGCGCGTCATGCCCAACGCGCCCAACGCCGCAATCATCCTCCGGGCTCCGGGCATTACCGGAGCGGGACCAAGGGCCCGGAAATTGGCCGTCTTTATCGCATACAGCCGCGAAGCCTCCTCATCGCTGACCCCGTGACCGCGCTCGCGCTTCATCAGCAGGTTGATGGTGGCCTTGCCCGTCATCCCCTCGTACATGTAAAATTCGTCGCGGTCGGTGTCAAGACCTATCTCGTCGCACATCTTCTTCCAGGACGCGGCATGGCCCCGCATGGAGTCGTAAAGCACCCCGTCCATATCAATTAATGCACCTTTAAACTGTTTCATAACGCAAATTTAAGGATTTTTTGTTAATTTTGCATACAATGAACCGCAACGAACCAACCGACATACATAAATACGACGGAATTAAGCTGGTATCCATCAGCGCCATGCTGCTTGCACTGCTTCTGGCATTCGGATGCAAGCGAGGCAATCCTTTCGCCAAGGCAACGGCCGAAGACCCCGGCAACTATATAGTTATAGACGGCGAATCGGTAATAGACGACATTGAGTCGCCGGCGCCGGCGCAGATACCCGAGGCCGAGCCGGAACCTACCCCGGAGCCGATGCCTGACACCGCCAAGGCGGAAGCCCCGCAACCGGTGGCTGCCCCCGCATCCGCGCCCATAGAGACCGGCAAGGACGCGCCCAACCACGGCCGCATACGGGTGCGCAATATCGGATCGCTGATGGAGGTGTTCAACGACTCAAATAAATATCAGTACGCCGCCGCCGAACGCCTCGGCATCCGCCCCATACGCAGCTTGGGACAGGCTTACTTCACCACCCGGCCCATCGTGGAGGTGAGGAGCAATCAGTATTACACCGTCGACGAGCTGAAGCACTCGTTCCCTTATCTGGTGCCTGAGGCCGAGAAGGTGCTGAGCGACATCGGCCGGAACTTCATCGACTCGCTGGCCCGCCGCGGCGGCGGCAAGTACCGCGTGATCGTGACCAGCCTGCTGCGCACTCCGCACACCGTCAAACGCCTGCGACGCGTCAACCGCAACGCCGTGGACTCGTCCACCCATCAGTTCGGCACCACGTTCGACATCAGTTTCACGCGGTTCCACAACCTGGACCGGTCCAAGGTCACAGCCGACGAGGACCTGAAGAACCTGCTGGGCGAAGTGTTGCTCGACATGCGCGACAACAAGCGATGCCTGGTCAAGTACGAGCGCAAGGGAGGCTGCTTCCACATCACCGCCACCAAATGACCCGCGCCCGAGGCGGGAATACACCGTTTCCGCAACAATTCGGGCTTTCGCGTTGTTTAATCTTATAATATAAACCCAATTCCGGAGGCTTGCCTCCGCAGACGATAGAAAGACAATATGGACAAATTAAGTTACGCATGGGGCCTGGCAATGGGCCGCCAGCTTAAAGGCATGGGCGTCAGCAACCTTGACGCCGACACATTCAGAAATGGAGTGATGAACGCGTTCGACGGCACGGAGCCTGCTATTCCGGTCGAGGAGGCTCAGAAGCTGATCAACGACTATCTGCAGGAGCTTCAGGACAAGGCCGAGAAGGTAGCGCGCGCCGAGGGCGAGCAGTTCCTGGCCGAGAACGGCAAGAAGGAGAACGTGAAGACCACGGCCAGCGGTCTGCAGTATGTGGTTGAGAAAGAAGGCACCGGCGCACAGCCTACGGCCGAGGACGAGGTGACCGTACACTACACGGGCAAGCTTCTGAACGGTCAGGTGTTCGACAGCAGCGTCAACCGTGGCGAGCCGGCCACATTCCCCCTGAACCGCGTCATCCCCGGATGGACCGAAGGCGTGCAGCTCATGAAGGAAGGCGCCAAGTACACCTTCTTCATCCCCAGCGACCTGGCCTACGGACCCCAGGGTGTGCCCGGAGCAATCCCGCCCCACTCCACCCTTATATTTGACGTGGAACTAATCAAAGTCAACAAGAAGTAAATATGAAAACGATCAAGTATCTGGCATCGGCGCTTGTACTTACGGCCGGCATGACGATGGTGTCGTGCAACGGCAACAAGACCGCCGCCGCTGCCGATTCCGACAGCATGGCCACCGAGACGGTGGCCGAGGCCGCCGACTCCCTGAACGCGCCCAGCGAACTGGCCAGAATCTTCACCGACCCGGCCAAGAAATCGGAGACTCCTACCGACACCACTTACGCCGAGACCCCGACGGGTCTCAAGTATATGGTGCTCAAAGAGGGCACGGGCGACCGTCCTTCGGCCGACGACACCGTCACCGTACACTACACCGGCGAGCTGCTTAACGGCCAGGTGTTCGACAGCAGCGTGAGCCGCGGCGAGCCCGCATCCTTCCCGCTGAACCGCGTCATCCCCGGATGGACCGAGGGACTGCAGCTGATGAAGGCCGGCGGCAAGGCCGTGTTCTACATCCCATCCGCACTGGCTTACGGTTCTGCCGGCGCTCCCCCCATGATCGGACCGGACGCCGACCTGATCTTCACTGTGGAACTTATCAGCGTAGGCGAGCCTGAACAATGAAAAAACTGATTAAAGGGGCCGCTGTGCTGACGGCGGCCCTTATGCTTTTGGCTCTCCCCTCGTGCAAAGGGAGAACTATGGAGAACATGACCCCCACCGGCGACACCGTGGAAGTGGTGCCCGACACCATTCCCGCCGACTCGATCTGAACCGCCGATTCCAACCGATTATGCCTGCATCCTTATCGAAACAATCCATGTCGCGGACATTGCGACACCTCTCTCTCGCCGCCGTGGCGTTGCTGACGGCGGCCGGCTCCGTATCGTGCGGCCCCGACCGGGGCAAGAGCCTGAATGAAATGGGCCACGTATCGCTGGCCGATTCCATGCTGTATTACACCGGCCAGCTCAAGGCCTACGAGTATCTGCGCGAGGCAATGAACGACACGGCCTTGCGCTCCACCGAAGCCCGTATCCGCTTTCTGGAGGGCGTGCGCCAGGGTTATGACGACATGCAGGGTAACGACTCCGCCTACAACCTCGGCATCCGTTACGGCGTGCGCATGGCCGTGAGGGGCAAGCACTTTGAGAACGAATTCGGATTCACCTTCGACAAGGACGTCCTGTTCCAGTCCATGGCATACGCCCTGCTGCAGGAAAAGGACATAGACGAGCTTGCAGTGCAGGACAAGCTGTATGACGTGCTGCACAAGCTGCAGGCACAGCAGGCCGGTTCGGTACACCGACAGGCCCATCAGGCCGTCAGGGCCGAGGCCGCGAAACTCGGCATGAAGCGCCTGGAGGACGGCCTGTATTACAAGGAACTCACCCCCGGTGCCGGCCCGTCGGCCACCACGGGATCCGTGCTGTCGCTGCAGGTGAACTATTCGCGGCCCGACGGCGAAAGCCTCGGAATGTCGTCGCCCCAGGAGGTGACGGTGGGAAACCATGAGACAGCTCCCGTGCTGAACGAGATTTACTGCCGGATGCGGCAGGGCGAACACGCCCGGTTCCTCACCCCGGCCTTCCGCCTGTACGGCAACCGTTGCGAGTTCATAGGACTCAAACCTGCGGATCCGGTTCTGATCGATATCCAGATATTCAGGATTTCTACCGAACATGAATCCGACATAAATGCAGATGTATGAAAAACGTTCGCGCCAAAAAGTCATTAGGACAGCATTTCCTGAACGACGAGCACATCGCCTCGCGCATAGCCGACACCATTTCGGCCCGGGAACTGCCAGAACACGCCCGCCCGTGGAGCGACCTCCCCATCCTTGAGATCGGACCCGGCATGGGCATCCTGACCAAATACCTGATGGACACCGGGCGACCGCTGGAATGCGTGGAACTGGATTCCGAAAGCGTCGGATTCCTGCACAACCTGTACCCGGACCTGATCGTGGTGGAAGCCGACTTCCTGAAGATGGACCTCGACACGGTATTTCCGGGTCAAGAAATGGCGCTGATAGGCAATTTCCCGTACAACATCTCGAGTCAGATATTTTTCAAGGTCCTCGAGCACCGCGACCGCATACCGGTTGCCGCCGGGATGCTGCAGAAGGAAGTGGCCGAACGCATCTGCGCCGCGCCGGGCAACCGCGACCGCGGCATTCTCTCCGTGCTGCTGCAGGCCTGGTACGACTGCGAATACCTGTTCACCGTCGAGCCGTTCGTATTTACGCCCCCGCCCAAGGTGCGCAGCGGCGTACTGAGGCTGACGCGCAACGACCGCACCGACCTCGGCTGCGACCCCGCCGACTTCAAGAAGGTAGTGAAGCAAGCCTTCTCCATGCGACGCAAGACCCTCCGCAACTCGCTGGCGCCCCTCCTGGCCGCCATCCCCGCCGCCATTGCTGCCGACACCCTCTCGCCCATCGAACCCCTCCTGACCGAGCGCCCCGAGCGCCTCTCCGTCGACCAGTTCGTCCTCCTCACCAACCTCCTGATCCAAAAGTAGGATGATTCAATAGTTGAGTAGAATCCAAAACCGAATTCCTAACTGAAGTAAAAAGAGGCGGCGACTGCCTCTTTTTTGCATTCACAGCCCTTACATCACATAATTTTAGGATTGCATACCGTTAATTTCACGAAAATTAGTTAACTTTGCAATCATAGCATCGCATGCGAAATGACCAAGAATATCACAACAACATAACGGCAAAGGGCGACGCTATAATGGCCCAAAAGATTGAGCAAACTAAGTTAATAACTTTTCATTGGAGGATAAAATGAGCATCCTAACTGATAATCATCGTCATATCTTGTTGTGGATTTTAGCTTCCACAATTTATTTACTTCTTCCCATAGGAATAAATTTCATTGTCAGTCTAAATACCCCGCAATGGGCAAATGTTGTAGGCGATGAAAATACATGGATAAACTTTTGGGCGGTTTATATTAGTGGTATAATACCATTCATTATATTATTCCTTACCTTAAATAATAATAACGTACAAAATAGAGAAAACCGTCGACTTCAATCTAATTCCCTTTCATACCAATTATATCTTGCTCATGTCGCTGAGTATAAATCAGCGATTATCTCTATCCTTTCAATAATAAATCGTTCCACTATTGATGATTTTATTAAAATTATCCATTTCGGGGATTTTTCTAAACGTGAGAGATATTTAGAAAATGTGTTTTCAAAAATTAACGAAGCAACTAATAACTTCAGAATAACATTTTCTACCAACTTGGATGAAATCGAGCAAAAGTTTCTTTCTGAGTTTGAAGATATCCGTTATATTTTTTCCGATATTTTACGAGATATTTCTTGGATTAGCTATCAAGGGCTTCAAGACTCTTTAGGCAGATCATTAGAAGACGAATTTCAAGTAAAACTAAAAAAATACAAGACTGAAACCGCATCAACTGTACGCTCTAATTCACACAGGATATGGGTTGTTATACAGGATTTTGACATAAAGGATGATAAATTTCATCAGTCAATCATAGAACGCCTTGCTTCTTTTGATATATCTGGACTTTTTTACGATAAGTCTATGAACTTTATTAAATACGAGAATAACAAGGCTAACAAAATATTATATGGCCCAGAACAAGATAAATAAACTGGAACTCACATGGATTGGTAAGGAGGACGAGCCACTTGCCATTGAGCCACGTTTGCTCCTTGATACCCCGGAATATAGTTTTGGGGAGGTAGAAACCGGCACGCTTCCCAATGGGAAACCGTGGCCTGGCAATATGCTCATCCACGGGGATAATCTTCTTGCGCTCCGAGCACTCGAGCAAGATTTCGCAGGACAAGTTAAATGTATCTACATAGATCCTCCATATAATACTGGAAGTGCCTTTGAACATTATGATGATAATCTAGAACATAGTCAGTGGTTAAACTTAATGCGTCCTCGTTTAGAAATTCTTAGAAACCTTTTATCTGAAGATGGCACGATATGGATAAGTATTGACGATGATGAACAGGCGTATTTACGAATCTTGTGTGATGAAGTTTTTGGCCGATCTAATTACATAGAAACTATAGTCTGGCAACGAGCGTACTCTCCTGTAAATCTAAAAAAGACTATATCCCGCTCACATGATTATGTGCTGGTTTATGCTAAGCACCTTACTAAAGATTATTCATTGAACAAGCTGCCTCGTTCAATAGAAGCAAACGAGAGATATAAAAATCCTGATAACGACCCTAGAGGCGTATGGAAATCAACTGATTCGACAGCTCAAGCTGGTCATGGGACAAAAAGCCAATTCTATGTTCTCTCAGCTCCGAATGGGAAACAGCACCATTTACCCTCTGGCCGATGCTGGGTATATACGGAAGATGTAATGAATCGGATGATTGCTGATAATAGGATATGGTTTGGCCCAGATGGAAATAATGTACCTGCAATAAAGCGTTTTTTGACGGAAGTTCGGGATGGTATAGTACCACAGACCTTATGGCCATATACCGAAGTAGGACATACTCAAGAGGCAAAAAAAGAAATTAAAGCTTTAGATTTCAATACAATTTTCGACACTCCAAAACCAGAACGCCTCTTATTACGAATACTCCAGATTGCAACTAATCCCGACGACATCGTCCTCGACAGTTTCCTCGGGAGCGGAACGACTGCAGCAGTCGCCCACAAAATGGGTCGTAGATGGATCGGTGTCGAATTGGGGAATCATGCCTATACACATTGCGCAGCCCGCATGAAGAAAGTAATTGAGGGTGAGCAAGGTGGAATATCTAAATCTCAAAATTGGCAAGGAGGTGGCGGTTTTAAGTTCTATGAACTTGCGCCGAGCCTGCTCAATAAAGACAAATACGGAAACTTTGTAATTAACAAAGAATATAATGCCAATATGCTTGCCGCTGCTATGGCTAAGCATCAGGGCTTTACTTACTCGCCGGACGCTGAAATGTATTGGAAGCAGGGCAATAGCTCAGAACACGACTTCATTTTTACCACAACCCAGCTTATTACCGCTGAAATGCTTGAAACCATTCACGACCAGTTGGGCGAAGATGAATCACTGCTTATCTGTTGCACAAAATTTCAGCCGGAGTGCCGCAACAAGTTCCCGAACATCACCATCAAGAAAATCCCCAAAGTTCTTCTCGACACCTGCGAGTTCGACCATGACGACTATTCTCTTAACATCGTGTCAGTACCTAACATTGACGATAAGGAATGGATCAACCTCGACCCGGAGGGTGAATATCTCCCGGAAGAAGCCTCACAAAACGAACCAACACTCTTTGACTAATGGAACAACATCTGATACTCGACAACGACTATAAGAATTGGATAGCATCGCTTTCCAATCGCTACCGCTCGGCTCAAATAAAAGCAGCCGTCGAGGTTAACCGAGAGTTGCTTTCATTCTATTGGGAACTTGGCAAAGAAATTGTCAGCCGTCAGGACGAAAACAAGTATGGCAATGGCTTTTTCAAAATCCTTAGCAGGGATTTGAAAGAAGCAATCCCCGAAGCCAAGTGCTTTTCGGAGAAAAATTTATACTACATACGTCGATTCTATTTGATGTACTCCGAGATTTTCCCTCAAGTTGGGGGAAAATCTCGGAGTACATCAAAATTCCCCCAATCTGAGGGAATTTTATTCGCTGCTCCGTGGGGTCATCATAAGACTCTAATCGATAAATTTTTCAATCAGCCTACATCAGCTCTTTTCTATCTCGTTGAATCGGTGAAAAACGGATGGTCGCGTAGCGTGCTGCTCAATGCTGTTGACTCCGACTTGCATCTTCGCAAAGGCAGGGCAATTACCAATTTCAACGAACTGCTGCCGGTGCCGACAAGCGATCTCGCGCAAGAACTTACAAAAGATCCCTATATGTTTGACTTTACAAACATGACAGCACCCTACAAGGAGAGGGAACTGAAAGAGGCCCTTTTACGTGAAATTACCAAATTCCTGCTCGAATTGGGAGAGGGTTTCGCCTATGTTGGGCGCGAATATCGCCTGAAGGTTGGCGAAACTGAGCAATTCACCGATTTGCTCTTTTACAATCTCAAACTTCGTTGCTACGTTGTTATTGAAATTAAGACAGGGAAATTTGAAGCCTCGAATCTCGGACAGCTCGGCTTATATGTAACTGCCGTAAACCACCTGCTCAAAAGCGAGCAGGATAATCCAACAATCGGATTATTAGTTTGCAAGACAAAGGACAATGTGCTTGCACAATATTCTTTGGAGGGATATAACTTGCCCATTGGAGTGTCGCAGTATCAGTTGGAAAAACATCTCCCGAAAGATTTCAAGAGCACATTGCCCACTATCGAGGAAATAGAGGCAAAACTTAAAGATAATTGACCGCATGGATTCACAGGTTAATTACATACGTCAACGCCTTTCGCTTCGCAAACCGCTGGCGAAAGCGCTTGAACTGACGGCAGGAATAACGGATAAATTCTCGTTGAAGAAGCCTCCGACTGACCCGGATATGCTCGAAATGTTTATCACAGCCGAGCTTGCAAAGGTTAAGTCTATCGTGCCGACGGTCAAAGGTTTTGACCGCGACTTCCCCTCACTTGCTTTTTCCATTGCAACCGGCATCGGAAAAACTCGACTGATGGGTGCAATCATCGCATATCTCTATCTCAAAAAGGGTATCAAGCACTTCTTCGTTCTCGCACCGAACCTTACGTTATATGAGAAGTTGATAAAAGACTTCGGTGACGAATCCTATTCTAAATATGTATTCAAAGGTATAAGCGAATTTGTCGCCGCACCTCCACGCATCGTTACAGGCGAAACTTATAACGAGCGCACGGGAAGTCATTTCTCTGATGTCGAGATTAATATCTTCAATATATCGAAATTCAACAAGGACAGCAAGGAGGGTAAAAAAGGATTGCCCCGCATGCGCCGGCTATCGGAATATCTCGGTCAGTCATATTTCGACTATCTCGCTTCGCTCCCAGACCTTGTTATTCTCATGGACGAAGCTCACCGCTATCACGGGGATGCCTCTAAAAAAGCCATCAATGAACTTCGCCCTATTCTCGGTTTTGAAATGACGGCTACTCCTTTTGATGAAAAAGGTAAAACTTTTAAGAATATTGTTTTTGAATATAACCTCGCCGAAGCACTTGACGATGGGTTGTATGTAAAAAATCCGGCAATCGCAAAAGCCCGCAATTTCAACAAGGACAATTTCACTCCCGACGAAATCGAAATTATCAAACTTGAGGACGGAATCACTTGTCATGAGCGTACAAAACTCGCTATCGAGATGTACGCCAAGCAGAACGGACGTCCGGTAGTCAAGCCGTTTATCCTCGTAGCTTGTCGCGACATTAACCACGCCAAAGCTGTCGAAGAATTATTGCAGAGCAACCGAATTTATCACAGCGCGTACAAAGGAAAGGTTCTACGAATCGACAGCACTTCGAAGAAGGACGACGACATCGAGCGTCAGTTTGTAGCTCTTGAATCGCCCGACAATGAGATTGAAATTGTCGTACACGTCAATATGCTCAAAGAGGGCTGGGACGTGAATAATCTGTACACGATTATTCCGCTCCGAGCCTCAAACGCGGCTGTCCTCATTGAGCAGACTATCGGACGCGGTCTGCGCTTGCCTTACGGCGGACAGCGCACAGGCAATAAGGACGTTGACACGCTCACCGTTATTGCTCACGATAATTTCCAGAAAGTAATCGACGAAGCCAACAATGGCAATTCGCTTCTCAAACGTGTTTCCTTCATCGAACTTGAAGAACGCGACGAACGCGACCAAGGAGGTCGAGTGGAAACCACTCAGACATCTACCGAGCAGAAGATTCAGAAGCAAATCGAAAAAGTCAAGAGTGAAATCAGCGAAAAGTCAAAGCGGTATATAACTCAAGTAGGCAAAGCCATTGAATCGGCTATTTCCAACTTCGCAGCCGAGGGCGTAGCTTCTTTTGGCGACCTCCAAAAGAAAGAGGTCAAGCAGCAACTCCGCGAAAAAGCTATTGCCACTATCAAAGAGAGCGTCAAAGATAGCCTTTTCGCCGAACAAGATGCCGCCGAGCAAATTGCACAGGTCGATGAAGTTATCAATATTGTTGTCGAGGACTATAAGAATAATGTTATCGAGATACCGCGCATCGTCGTTGAACAGCAGAATGTCAAGGCTATGTTTGAAGATTTTGACCTTGACACCTCCAACGGCTATAATCTCGATGAACTGCATCGCGAAATTATCCGTCAAGGTCTGCACGATTCTACCGATTTCAAGGTTATCACCGGTAAGTCAGGCAGCTCAAAACGACCTGCCGTTGAACAGCTCATTACTTCGCTGATCGACTTCGACGATGTGGATTATGACGAAATTTCCGACTTGCTTTATAAGCTCGTCGGGCAAGCTGTCGATGCTATCCGCAACAATGCCCCCGGTATCTCCGACGATGATTTAAATGAACGTGTTTATGCTTTCAAACAGAGTCTTGTCGACAATATTTATAAGCAGATGAAAGAACACTACCGCATTATTCCGGGAGAGTTCAAAATCAATAAGATATTACCTTTCTCTAAAATACATGAACAACATATTATCGTGAATAAGTGGGGATATCGGGATTTTCATGAGCCTGAACCTGTTCCTAAATCCGATGTAAAAAAATATGTGTATATGGGATTTAAGAAATCATATTATACCAGATATAAATTCGACAGCTCAACAGAACTTGACTTTTCTTTCATTCTCGAGACCAATGGGGAAGTTCTCAAATGGCTACGGCCAGTTCCCAGTCAATTCAATATATATTGGGATAGCGGAGTGCACAAATATGAAGTGGATTTCATAGTTGAGACAGCAGACACTATATTTATGTGTGAGACCAAAGCAGAGAAGGATGTTAATGATGCCAATGTTCAAGCCAAGGCAAAAGCCGCCCGCGAGTTCTGCAGGCACGCCTCCGAGTTTACGGCTCAGAATGGCGGTAAACCTTGGCAGTACGTCATAATACCACACACCATCGTTGACCGCGCTTATTCGTTCAACTATATCCTCAAACAAGCAGAACTCAAATAACTGACATTTTGAAATCATTTACCAATTCAATAATAGAATTCCTAACCACAGTTAAAAAAGAGGCGGCGACTGCCTCTTTTTTGCATTGATGGATTTTTGTTGTAACTTTGCAGGCGGGATCTTCTCAAATGCGGATCCCGATTCGATATGGCTAAAAGAAACATACTTATCACCGGAGGCGCCGGTTTTATCGGCAGCCATGTGGTGCGTCTGTTCGTCACCGAACATCCGGATTATCACATCTATAACCTCGACCTCCTCACCTATGCGGGCAACCTGGCCAACCTCAAGGACATCGAAGACCGGCCGAACTATACGTTCATCAAGGGCGACATCGCGGACCTGGAGCTGATGCGCAGCATCGTCCGCGACAACCATATAGACGGCATCATCCACCTGGCGGCTGAAAGCCACGTGGACCGCAGCATCAAGGATCCGTTCACGTTCGCGCGCACCAATGTGATGGGCACGCTGGCTCTGCTGCAGGCCGCAAAGGAGTATTGGGAATCCTTGCCTGAAAAATACGAGGGCAAGCTGTTCTACCACATTAGCACCGACGAGGTGTACGGCGCACTGAAGCTGACGCATCCCGCTGGCGTAAAGCCGCCGTTCACCACCAAGGCGTCGAGCAAGGACGACATGGCATACGGCACCGAGTTCTTCCTGGAGACCACCAAGTACGATCCCCACTCGCCATATTCGGCGTCGAAGGCTTCGTCCGACCACTTCGTGCGCTCATACCACGACACATACGGCATGCCGACGCTCGTGACCAACTGCAGCAACAACTACGGCCCCTATCAGTTCCCCGAGAAACTGATACCGCTGTTCATCAACAACATCCGTCACCGCAAGCCGCTGCCCGTGTACGGCAAGGGCGAGAACGTGCGCGACTGGCTCTATGTCGAGGACCACGCCCGCGCCATCGACACCATATTCCATCACGGCAAGGTGGCCGAGACCTACAATATCGGAGGTTTCAACGAATGGAAGAACATCGACCTGATTAAAGTGGTGATCAGGACCGTTGACCGTCTGTTAGGCAACCCCGAAGGTTATTCCGACAGCCTCATCACGTACGTCACCGACCGTCCCGGCCATGACATGCGATACGCCATCGACAGCCGCAAGCTGCAGGCCGAACTGGGCTGGGAGCCCTCGCTGCAGTTTGAGGAAGGGATCGAGAAGACCGTGAAATGGTATCTGGACAACCAGGACTGGATCGACAACATCACCTCGGGCGAATACGAGAAATACTACGACGATATGTACGGCAACCGCTAAAGGGCCTCTCTTATAGTTAAAAGGCCCCTTCCTTACAGTTAAAGGGGCCCTCTCTTACAGTCCCGAGGCGGAAGCCGAGGGCGCCATATCTCCGGCGCCCCCTATAAACAAGAAAAAGGCCTGCATCACGCAGACCCTGTTTCTTCAATTAAAACAACAATAACAACTTTTTCAGAACGTTTGTAGCAGTATATATTATGTCAATCAATGACTTATGCTCTATGTAGTGTGGTTTATCAAACCTTACGCTATTATAACATCGCTGCTGTTTATTTGGTTCGGGAAGTTGTGATTTTTTTGTTGATTTTTCGTAAAAATTTTTCAGCTTAATATCAATCTCGTTGATATTAAGCTGATTATCATAACTAAAAAAATGAAGGAGCTGATAAACCGATACGTGTGGATAGTGGACGTGCTGAACCGCTACGGCCGCCTGACGCGCGAGGACATCAACGACCTGTGGCGCAAGTCGCCGCTGAGCAACGGCGACCCGATGCCCGCACGCACCTTCTATCACTACCGGCGCGCCATCGAGGAGAATTTTCAGCTCGAGATTGCCTGCGACGCCTCGGGCCATTACTATATCGACGAGACCGAAAGCAACGCCAACCCGATGGTGACCAACTGGCTGCTGGAATCCTATTCGGTCAACAACGCCATCAAAGGCTCGTCCATACCGCACGACCGCGTGTCGGTTGAGGACGTGCCCTCGGCGCGCGAATTCCTGCCCTTGGTGCTCGCCGCCATCGGCGACAGGCACAAGCTGTCGTTCACGTACGCCGGCTTCAGCAAGTCAAGGCCGGAGAAGGACATACGGTTCCTCCCCTGCTTCGTGAAGCGATACAAGCAGCGGTGGTACATGATAGGCATACGCGAGCAGAGCGGCGACGTGCGCACCTACGCCCTGGACCGCGTGTCGCAGATGTCGGTGGTGAACGAGGAGTTCGAGATGCCGCAGCTCAAGCCTGAGACTTTCTTCGAGAATCTGATAGGCATCACGGCGTCAAAGGCCGACGTGCGCACCGTCAAGATAATGACCACGCCCATCCAGGCCAAGTATTTCCGCGCCCTCCCCTTCCACCACACCCAGCAGGAAGCGCTGCACGACCAGTATTCCATCTTCACCTACCGCCTGAAGCTGAATTACGAGCTGGTGCACGAAATCCTGTCGTACGGCGACGCGCTGAAGGTGCTTGCGCCCCGCGAGCTGCAGCTGATGGTGCAGACACAGCTGGAAAACACCCTGAAGATGTACGAAAATCCGGACCTTATTCCCCGGCAATAGGCGAAACGTCCCGTTGGAGCGTTATTAATTTAGTTTTAGTTTAAAAAGTTGAAAAAGTGAATGAAGTTAAGAGGAATGTGAATATATGCCAATTACAGCACTATCATCTTAACTTTTTAAACTTTCTACACTTTATTAACTATTCAAGATAATGGCAGAGAGCAATTTCATTGATTATGTAAAGATATTGTGCCGGTCGGGCAAAGGGGGCGCAGGGAGCCGCCATTTCCACCGTGCCAAGTATATACCCAAAGGCGGACCCGACGGCGGCGACGGCGGCCGTGGCGGCCACATCATACTACGGGGCAACCGTCACCTGTGGACGCTGCTCCCGTTGCGTTACAGGCGTCATATCTTTGCCACCGACGGACAGAGCGGCGGCGAGAACCGCTCGCACGGCGCCGACGGCCAGGACCAGATCATCGAGGTGCCCGTGGGTACCGCCGTGTTCGACGCCGATACCGGCGAGTTTCTGTGCGAAGTGACCGAGGACGAGCAGGAGATCAACCTGCTGCGCGGCGGCAAGGGAGGCCTGGGCAACGTGCATTTCGCCACATCCACCAACCGCACTCCGCGCTACGCACAGCCTGGCCAGCCGGCCATTGAGAAGGCCGTGGTGCTCGAACTTAAGCTGCTCGGCGACGTCGGACTTGTCGGATTCCCCAACGCCGGAAAGTCCACGCTGCTCTCCGCCCTGTCGTCGGCCAAACCCAAGATAGCCGACTATCCTTTCACCACAATGGAGCCGCAGTTAGGCATAGTCAGATACCGCGACAACCAGTCGTTCGTCATGGCCGACATCCCCGGCATCATCGAGGGCGCTTCCGAAGGGAAGGGTCTCGGACTCAGGTTCCTGCGCCATATAGAGCGTAACGCCGTGCTGCTGTTCTTAGTGCCGGCCGACGCCGACGATATCAACAAGGAATACGAGATACTGCTGCACGAGTTGCGCGAGTTCAATCCCGACCTCGACATCAAGAACCGCGTATTGGCCATCTCCAAGTCGGACATGCTCGACGACGAGCTGCGCGACGAGATTGCTGCGACGCTGCCTCAGGACGTGCCGCACCTTTTCATCTCGGCCGTCACCGGCCAGGGGCTGACCGAGCTGAAAGACATACTGTGGCGCGAAATCAATTCCGAGGACAATCAGGCGCACTTCACCGTGACCCACCGCCCCCTCGACATACGCCACCGCGTGGAGGAGGAAGACAACTTCGTGTTCGACCAGCCTGAAATGGAGGACGAGGACGACGTGTACGGCGATATGTCGGACGAGGAATGGGAGGACGAGTTCTGGGACGAGGAATCGTCGGTAAACGATTAACGCCAAACCTCCTGAATTACTGATTACTAATTTCCATTTATTCAGAAATGGACAAGATTGACATAAACCTTCACAATATACTGCGCTCGCGCATCAAGGGCTGGAAAGGCCGGATGATTCCGGGCTTCATGATCACGGGGCTGGAGAAATTAGTGCATCAGGACGAGCTGAACGCCGCCCTGGACGCCACCTATCCCTCGACCGGCTCGGAATTCTGCGAGCGTATATACGACTTCTTCAATGTCTCCCTTGAGGTGGAGGGGCTGGAGAACATTCCCGACCACGGACGCTTCATATTCGCCTCCAACCACCCTCTCGGCGGTCTGGACGGCATGGGGCTGATCAAGGTGCTTGGCGCCAAGTACGGCGACGAAAACATTCAATTCCTGGTAAACGACATGCTGATGAACGTGATACCGCTGCGCACGGTGTTCCTGCCCATCAACAAATACGGCTCGCAGGCCCGCGAGGCCGCCGTGGCCATCCGCGACGCATACGCCTCCGACAAGCAGATACTGATATTTCCCGCCGGCATGGTGTCGCGCATCCAGCCCGACGGCTCCATCGGCGACCTGGTGTGGCACAAGTCGTTCATCGACCGCGCCATCGAATTCCACCGCGACATCATCCCCATACACTTCGAGGGACTGAACCGCATGAGTTTCTACCGCACCGCCAAGGCGCGCACCAAAATGGGCATAAAGGTAAATATGGAACAGGCCCTGCTGCCGGCCGAGCTGTGCGCCGCGCGCGGCAAGAAGTTCCGCGTCCGGTTCGGCAAACCGATCTCATGGCAGAGCCTTGAAAAGAGCGGCGAGCCGCACGCCCTGCTGGCGTCCAAGCTGCGCCGGCTGGTACATTCCAGGCTGACGGATTACAGCGGCATCGCCCCGATGCCCGAATCCAAGGATACCACCTCGAATTCCGAGCAGAAATAGGCTGCATCAGGCCCGAAATCGCGCATGAACCGGCCCAAAACCGGTTCAAGCGATTCGTGCGCCCATTCCTGCAGCGCCACCTCGCTGTCCGATTCCACCTGGAAGGCCAGGCTCTGCGCCTCGCTTTCCGCGGCCAAAGCGCCTGCAAGGCGCGACAGCCTCGGTCGCATCCCGGCCTCGGCGATACAGGCGGCACGCAGACGGAACCAGTCGACAAACCGCTGCTCCCTCTCCTTCGCCACCACAAACGTCGTATTGTAGATATATCTTCCCATCCCCGTATATTTGGAATTCTCTTAACTTTATAAACTTTCTCAACTTTTTCAACTAAAAAACGCTCAGACCCCTGAGCGTTTTTTCCTCCGTATCAGCATCGGCGTGGCCGGGCGGTTGCGGCTCACCTGAAACCGGATTGCGTCGTTGGGACATTTGGCCACACAGTCGAAACAGCGCACGCACCGCGTGTCGTCGATGTGCCGGCTCACCATCTTGACGCACTGCGACCGGCATATATCCTCGCACAGACCGCACGACACGCATTTGTCGCGGTCTATCTCCAGATGATACAGGCTGTAGGACGACACATATCCCAGGGCCGTGCCCAACGGACACACCACCGTGCAGAACTCGCGGCCGCGCAACACTGACGTTACGGCTATCAGAATTGCCGCCACAAGGCCGCCGATCACTCCGGTAATGGTTCCCATCCCGATGGTAGCCCAGGTGGCGCTCACGGCCTCCGGACGCACCGTAGCGGCCATGTTGCGCATTATGTTCCATGGCTCGATCAGGAAGGGTACTCCCACCACGCCCGCAACAAGGCATACCACGTACAGCAACAGTATATGCACCGACACCCCGGAACGCGGCCGGTAACGGAACGGCTTATGGCGCAGCCCCGGTATCAGACGCCGTATCTTCAGGAACAGGTCGGACATGGTGCCAACGGGGCAGACCGTAGAACAATACACGCGCCCGAACAAAAAAGTCAGCAGGAGCCACACGATTGCGGTTCCTGCCGTGATTGACAAAGAGGATAATATGATCTGAGACTTTTCGGCCAGTCGGGCCACAGGATGCACCTCGGCGCCCATCAGCAGGGCGGCCGCAGAGGCCACGAATGCAAGCGCGGCCAGGGATATGCGTACTATCCTGAGGAGTTTCATGGCCCGGTCCCGGGGCGTTATCTGCGACCGCCCCTCTGCTGCTTCTGCTGCTCGCGGAGCATCTGCTGCTGCTGACGCTGCATCTCCTCCATGCGCTGCATGAACTTCGATTTCTTCTTAGGTTTCTTCGCGTTTTCGGCCATCTTCTTCTTCACGTCCTCCTCCTTGATGATGAAGCGGAACGAGTAGGTCTGGATGATGGTGATCAGCAGCGACAGGAAGTAGTAGTAGCTCAGAGCCGCCGCGTAGTTGTTGAAGAATATCATGAACATCACCGGCATCAGGTACATCATCAGCTTCATGCCGGGCATGGTGTTGCTCTGCGCCTGGCTGTTGAGGTAGGTGTAGATGATGTTGGTTCCGGTCATCAGCAGACAGAACAGCGAGATGTGGTTGCCGAAATATTTCGTAACCAGCGGGATGTCGCCCGTCCACGATATGATGGCGTCGGGGGCCGAGAGGTCGTGCGCCCACAGGAACGACTGTCCGCGCAGCTCGATGCACGAGGGGAAGAACGAGAACATCGCGAACAGGATGGGCATCTGCAGCAGCAGCGGCAGGCAGCCCGACATCGGGTTGGCGCCGGCACTGTTGTACAGGGCCATGGTCTTCTGTTGGCGTATCATCGCGTTCTCCGTGCCGGGATACTTCTCGTTCAGGGCCTGGATCTGAGGCGCCAGCACGCGCATCACGGCCTGCGAGCGGTAGGACTTGTAGGTCAGCGGGAACAATACCAGCTTGATGAAGATGGTCAGCAGCAGGATGATGATACCGTAGTTGCTGATGAACTTGCCCAGGAAGTTGAACACCGGAATCACGACGCCGGTGTTGATCCAGCGGAATATGTTCCAGCCCAGCGGAATCATGCGCGTCAGCTTCAGATCCTCGTCCACGTCCATCTGGTAGTCCAGGTCGGACAGCAGCGGATAGAGGTTCGGACCGAGGAACAGCGACAGCGACACGGGATTCTCCTTGTTCCAGTCGTAGTCCGAAATCTTGGCCTCGGCGGCAAAGTTCTTGAGGTAATCCTTTTCGCTCATGATGGTCGACTTGAAGTCGGCCGAGTTGAAGCTCCCCTTGTTCATCACCATCACCGACGAGAAGAACTGGTTCTTGAAGCCTATCCACTTGATTTTGGCCTCGCGCTCCTTGGTGTCGTCCTTGGCTTCCTTCAGGTTCTCGACCGAACCGCCGGCGTATTTGTAATACAGCGCGGAGTTGCGCTCCTCGAACATGCGGCCCTTCTCCTGGCGCTTCAGGTCCTGGTTCCAGCTGAATATCATGTTGCGGTTGTTGCTCTGGGCTATGGGCGCCATGTTCTTCTGCACCACGTCCATCTTCACCACATAGCTTTCGCCGCGGGGCAGCGTGTAGCGTATGCCCCAGTACGTGTCGGGGCCGAACTCCAGCGCCATCAGCACCGTGGAGTCGTTCAGCACGCGAGGCGTGAAGTACAGGTCGGCGGTCTGCACCGACGACGGCAGCGGCAGCTCGAAGCTGAAACTGTTCTTGTCGCCATCGAACAGCACCACCTTGTGCTTGGTGTTGTCGGTCTCGTCGCTATTATATTCGGTATCGTATTTCTTGAGTTCGGCGCGTGTGATGGAGCCGGTGTGGCTGTTGAACTGCAGCTTGAGGGCGTCGTTCTCCAGATTCACTGTCTGAGGCGTACCGCCTAAGAAACGGGCGAATTTGCCGTAACGACCCAGGCTTTCGGTCACGTTGCGTACGGTCTCTATGGCCTTGCGCTCCTCGGCTATGGTCATCTTCGACGTATCGGCATCGGCCACGGCGGCCCACTCTATGTCGCGCCCCTCCACGGTGACCGTTCCGGATATCGTTCCGTTCTCGAGGGTCAGGTTCAGCCCGTTCTGATTCAGGGCCACGGCTCCGGGGCGGTCGGCCACGGGCGTGCCATGCTCGCGTATGTTCTGCTCAAGCCACTGGCGGTCCTGACCCGTCAGCGAGTCGAGCGCCATGTTTACGGCGGCCTGCTCCGTGGTGCGGGGGCTTTCCACATTCCCCTCCGGTGTCTGTTCCTTGGGCGTCAGCCACATGAACAGGACAAACACCAGCAGCATCAGAAGCAGTGCGTTCGTCGTGTTTTTGTCCATTGTTCTCTACTTTTCTATTTCTTTTGTTCGGTTTCGCTGTAGGCTATGGCGGCCTTCACGAAGTCAATGAATATCGGGTTGGGATGCAGCACCGTCGACGAATACTCGGGATGATACTGCGTTCCTATATACCATCGTTTTCCGGGGATTTCCACCACCTCCACCAGGTTGGCGTCGGGGTTGCGTCCCGTGCATTTCATTCCTGCGGCCTCGTAGCGGTCCAGGAACTCGTTGTTGAACTCGAAGCGGTGTCTGTGACGCTCGCTGATCGAGGTGGTGCCGTAGGCCTGCGCCACGCGCGACCCTTCGGCCAGCTCGCAGGCGTATGCCCCGAGCCGCATGGTGCCGCCCATGTTCATGATGTTCTTCTGCTCCTCCATCAGGTCGATGACGTTGTATGGAGTGTGGAAGTCCATCTCCGTGCTGTTGGCGTCCTTGAGTCCCAGCACGTTGCGCGCGAACTCTATCACCATGCACTGCATTCCCAGGCAGATGCCGAATGTGGGCACGTCGTGCTCCCTGCACCATTTCAGGGCCACGAACTTCCCCTCGATGCCACGCTGGCCGAAGCCGGGGGCTATGATCACGCCGGCCATGTCCTTCAGCTGCTCCTCCACGTTGTCCTCGGTCACCTTCTCGGAGTTGACGTACACGATGTTCACCTTGTGGTCCAGATGAGTAGCGGCCTGCATCAGACTCTCGCAGATGGACTTGTAGGCGTCCTGCAGGGCCACGTACTTGCCGACGAGGCCGATGGTCACGGTCTTGTCGGCCGTCTGCAGCTTGTGCAGGAATGTGTTCCACTGCGTCAGGTCGGGTTCCGGAGCGTCGCCCACGCCCATTATATGCAGCACCATCTGGTCCAGACCCTGCTCGTGCATGCGCAGCGGCACCTGATAGATGGTGGGCTGGTCCAGACTTTCTATCACGGCCTCGGGCGCCACGTTGCAGAACTGGGCCACCTTGCGGCGCATGGTCACCGGCAGTTCCTTCTCGGTGCGCAGCACCAGGATGTCGGGCTGGATGCCCAGGCTCTGCAGCTGCTTGACGCTGTGCTGCGTCGGCTTGGTCTTAAGCTCCTTGGCGGCCTTGAGGTAAGGCACGTAGGTAAGATGGACGAACAGGGCGTTGCGGCCCATCTCCCACTTCAGCTGACGCACGGCCTCCAGGAAAGGCGTCGACTCTATGTCGCCCACGGTGCCTCCGATCTCGGTGATGACGAAATCGTAGTCGCCCGTGTTGCCCAACAGCTTGACGTTGCGCTTTATCTCGTCGGTGATGTGCGGGATGATCTGCACCGTCTTGCCAAGGTAGTCGCCGCGGCGCTCCTTGTCTATCACGCTCTGATAGATGCGCCCCGTGGTGACGTTGTTGGCACGGGTGGTGCGGATGTCGGTAAACCGTTCGTAATGACCCAGGTCAAGGTCGGCCTCGTGGCCGTCGACCGTCACGTAGCATTCGCCATGCTCGTAGGGGTTCAACGTGCCCGGGTCGATGTTGATGTATGGGTCAAACTTCTGGATTGTAACCCTGTAGCCACGGCTCAGCAACAGCCGCGCCAGGGAACTGGAAATGATGCCTTTGCCCAACGACGACACCACTCCGCCCGTCACGAAAATGTACTTTGTGTCCACAATTTTTGCAATTAACTTTGTTATAAAGCCTCGCTACGACACATAGCCGCACAACACTTCGGGATGCAAAGTTACACACAAATTGACAAATAGCCAAAAAGTTGAGGACCTAATTCAGCACAATGCGCGACGTCAGTCGTCGCGGTCGGCGAAAAAGCGCGGAAAATTGCACAGGAAGATGTCGTCGGCCCGGAGCAGCGGCGCGGCTGTGATCAGGTCCGACAGCCGTATCTCGCCTATCACATAGCGGTAGTCGTCGCAGCGGTATTCCTCGTTTACAGCAATCCAGGGCAGCCCCGCGCGCAGGTCGGTGTGCTCGTAGCGGGCGTAGATTTTCAGCGTCACGTCGGCGGTGTATTCGGGACGGGGACTGAAGCCCGACTTCTTGTATTCGTAGCGGTAATTGTGGCGCAGGGCCGTGATGTCGCTCAGCAGCGACGAGGCTGTGGGGCGCCCTCCGGCTCCCTTGCCGAACATGAACTGACGGTCGTAGCATTCGCCGCGTATCACCACGCCGTTGTATTCGTCGTCAACGGCATAGATATAGCGGTTGGGCGCCACGAACTCGGGCATCACGAACATGGTGAACTTCGCATCCGACAGCTTCACCACCTGGGCCACGAGCTTGATTTTCATCCCCTTCTCGCGGGCATACCTGATGTCCTCGGCGCGCAGCGTCGGGATGCCGTAAACGAATATCTCCTTTGGCGGCACGTACACGCCGATGGCGTGCAGCGTGATGATAACCAGCTTGTTGAGCGAGTCGTTGCCGCTGATGTCGTGCGTCGGGTCACTCTCGGCGAATCCGAGTTTCTGTGCGCGTACCAAGGCGTCGGCATATTCCTCGCCGTGATCGAACACACGCGACAGTATGTAGTTGGACGATCCGTTCAGAATGCCCTTCACCTCCAACAGCAGGTCGTTGTCGTAGTATTCCTCCAGGTTGCGTATCACGGGGATGGAGCCGCACGACGAGGCATCGTAAAGCAGGGCGCGGCCCGTGGCCTGCTGCAGCTCGATGAGTTCGGGCAGATGGCGCGCTATCATGGCCTTGTTGCCCGACACCACGTCCTTGCCGGCGCGCAGTGCGTCGCAGGTTATACGGTATGCCGCCTCTGGGTCGTCTATCACCTCCACCACTAAGCGGATGTCCGGGTCGTTCACTATGTCGGCGGCGTCGGTGGTGAGCAGCGCGGTCGGCACCTGCACCTTGCGCGGCTTGTCGAGGCTGCGCACGCAAATGCGCTTTACGGCGGCGTGAGCGTTGCGGGCACTCGACACCACTTCGTAAAGCGCCTGGCCTACCGTGCCGAAGCCTACAAGTCCTATATTGATTTGTTCCATTATCTTGTTTTCAGTGTGTTAAGAAAGGTCTAAGTATTGCGTTGAGCTGTCCGTGCTCCACTAAGAAGCCGTCGTGGCCGAACGGCGAGGAAATTTCGTGATATTCCGAGCCGGGTATCATGGCGGCCAACTCCTTCATCTCCGCCGGAGTGAACACCAAGTCGGTGGAGAGTCCCACCACGCATGTCCGCACTCCGGCATCGGATATGCTTTGCAGCGCCTTCCCTATCCCTCCGCGGTCACGCCCTATGTCGTGCGTGTCGAAGGTGTCGAGGATGGTCATGTAGGAATATGCGTCGAAGCGGTCAATCAGTTTCCGGCCCTGATGCTGCTGGTAGGTGCAGGCGCGGTGATACTCCGGAAGGCCCGGCAATGCACACGGCTGGTCGGCATGGTCCTGCTGCGTCAGGTTGTAGCCCTCGGGACCGCGGTATGTAAGCAGTCCCAAGGCGCGGGCCGCTCCGAGTCCGGCGGCTCCTGCATCGGGACGCGGCTGGCCGAAGGTGCCGTCGGCGCGTATGGCCATGCGCTGCGTCTCGTTGATGGCTATGTTCCAGGGCGACGCCTTGGGCGCGGTGCCTATCAGCACCATGTCGCGGAACCGCTGCGGTTCCAGCGAGCACCATTCCAGTGCCTGAAAGCCTCCGACAGAGGCGCCTATCAGGGCGTGTATCTTATTCAGGCCGAGCCGGTCGGCGAGCAGGCGGTGCGCCCGCGCCAGGTCGCGCATGGTCAGCCGGGGAAACTGGCCGTAATATGGCTGGCCGGTGGCGGGATTGACGCTCATCGGCCCTGTGGTGCCGTAGCATGAACCTAAGATGTTGGCGCATACCACAAAATAGCGCTCCGGATCGAGAAAGCCATCCTTCACCACCGTATGCAGCCACCAGTCGGCCACGTCGCTGTTGGCGGTCAGGGCATGGCATACCCATATCGCGTTGTCGCGCGCCTCGTTCAGCTGTCCGTAGGTGTGGTAGGCTATCTGCAGGTTGTCAAGACGGCCGCCCAATTCCAATTCAAACGGCTCCGGGTGATTATATATCAGTTGCGCCATCAGTCATGCTTTGGAAGCGAGTCCGCATTTCTCGAACGCCTGCCGGAAATCGTCGATGATATCCTCCACGTCCTCTAATCCCAAACTGATGCGCAGCAATGTCGGGGTTACACCTGCGGCCAGCATGTCGGCCTCGCTCAGCTGCTTGTGCGTGGTGGATGCCGGATGCGTCACCACGGTTATGGAGTCCCCTATCATGGTCATGTGGGCGCACAGCTCCAGCGCCTCCACAAAGCGCGAGGTGGTATCTAAGTCGCCCTCCAGCTCGATAGTGAACACGCCCGACGACGCGTCGCGGAAATATTTCTCTGCGTTCTTATGGCTGGGATGATCCTCGAATCCTACGTAGCTCACCGAGCACACACAGGGGCTTTGGGCGCAGAATTCGGCGAGGCGTCGGGTGGCTTCCGCCTGGTGACGGACACGCAGCGACAGCGTCTCGAGTCCGAGGCACATCAGATAGCTGTCGAACGGCGAGGGGCATGTGCCGAAATCGCGCAGGCCGTCCACGCGGCATTTCACGGCGAAAGCGGCGTTGCCGAAAGTCTCGTACAGATTCAGGCCGTGATAGCCGTCGGAGGGGCCGTCAATCTGCGGATATTTGCCGTTGCTCCAGTCGAAGGTGCCACCGTCGACGATGACGCCGCCCATGGCAGTGCCGTGGCCGTTGATCCATTTCGTGGCGGAATCCACCACGATGTCGGCGCCCCAGTCGAAGGGGTTGCAGAGATAGCCCGCGGCACCGAACGTATTGTCGACTATCAGAGGCACACCGGCGTTGTGAGCCACCTTGGCGATCCCTTCCATATCGGGCACGGCGCAGGTGGGATTGCCCATGGACTCCATGAACACGGCGCGCGTGCGGTCGTCGCAGAGCTTGGCGATAGCTTCCGGAGCCTCGTCGGCCGAGATGCGCACCTCGATGCCGAGCTTGCGTAGCGAGTGGCGAAACAGATTGTATGTGCCGCCGTAGAGGTAAGGCGTGGTGACGATATTGTCGCCGGCCTGTGCCAGCGCGGTGACGGTCACGAAGATGGCCGCCATGCCCGAAGGCGTCGCCACCGCACCCGTACCGCCGTAAAGCGATGCTATGCGCTCCTCATAATTGGACGTTGTGGGATTCTGGAGACGGGTATATATGTTGCCGGGCTGAGACAGTTCGAACAGATCGGCGGCATATTCGCACGACGGGAACCGGTAAGCCGCCGTCGGTACGATGGCCAGACCTCGCGCGTTACCGCTCTCGCCCGGATGCAGCCCGCCATGAATCTGCCGCGTCGCAAACCGTAATTTCTTATTTTCCTTCATAGTCTGATAGCTTCTTTAGTTTGATTGCACTTAGTTTTTATAACACCTCAATCCCATAAATCTTTTATTGAATAGCACTTTTGGACTAAATCCTACGTACAAAAACAGGAATTGCAAAATTACTCTATATTTTAGGAATATGCAAGTTGACGAGCCACCGCATATCCCCCTGTCCCGCCATAATTAACAAAAGATAAGACTAATCCTTTGACAAACCTTATCATTTTTCCTCAGACTTTATGGGCAATCGGACTTTACTGCCTCGAAGAGGCTGTTTCTCAATAACCCCATGATGGGCGGCGACAGCGACAGCTGGCACCGGCCTTCGTGGGGTAGACACGGCGTAGCAAGGCTTGGTCGAAGACCATGTCGCTGTACTTCCACACCCGTCATACCACAGAACCAAGAGGCGTGTGGCGAGAGACATGGTCTGCGACCAAGCTGTCATATCTCGGCAATAACCCCACGAAGGCTGTCGGGTCGCTTTGCACCCTCCGGCCATCGTGGGGTTAATGAGAAACAGCCTCTCCGAGGCACTGACTTACATTGTTTTATTCTCATCTTTAGGCTTCGTAAATGTGTGAGGTGTAGACTACGTTTGCCCGGAATATACATGTTTATGCCTGTTTCCCTGAAAATTTTACAGATTTTTTGGTGTTGAATTGGGAAATTCGGAAAAATGTATTAACTTTGCACTCCGAAAGGCCGAACCATCCGACGAATGATGTCAAAACCATTAACATAATGGAGAGGTGGGTGAGTGGCTGAAACCACCAGTTTGCTAAACTGACGTAGGAGATTATCCTACCACGAGTTCGAATCTCGTCCTCTCCGCCAACAAAAGAAGAGAACCTCACCGGTTCTCTTTTTTGTTTTATAGCCTCACGGATTATCTGGCTCAAAATGGAATGTATTAATCACATACCGTCTTCATATATTATCAACACCAGAATATTTTTTGGATCTTCTTCGTGATTATTATCTTCATAAATTGCGACTTTGCCCTTTATGTTGCAAATTGCGACCTCAAATATTGGAAAGGATATAATCAGGGGAAAGTTCCAGCTTTGAGAAGGCGAAAAGTTTCTTGCCGAGGTCTTTTATCGAGGCGCCGATATGATATAGAGAATCATCAATAATCAGGAATCTATCATGGATTCGTAATGCCGTCCTTACATCTATGGGCGCATACTGCCGGTTATGTCGGTTTAGGCTTTGTCGGAATGGCTTGCTTATCTCTCCGGTGTATATTAGCGCCGACACATCCTCATTACGGTTATCAAGCTGAACCAATACCGATTCATCGACATAATTGTCAATCAGAATAATTCTTTCGTTTGCGCTCTTGATAAGACGGCAGATGAATTCGTGCGCGTCAAATATCTGTCCGTTGAAGAATATTCCTTCTTTGGGAGGTAACGATGTCCTAATGAAGAAATCGACCTTGTCGGTCAACTCATCAAGCCGTTTATCATGCTCCAGCAGACGACGGTCAATGCGATTCTCCATGCAAAGAAGTCGTTGATTAACGCTGTAACCTCGCAACAAGTAATCTTTCAGGATTTTATTTGCCCAGACTCTGAATTGAACGCCTCGTTTGGATTTAACCCTATACCCAACAGAGGTAATCATCTCGATATTATAGTAATCGACCTGATAAGTCTTGCCATCAGATGCAGTTGTCGCAAATTTTGCGACAACTGATAGTCCATCCAATTCTTCTTTGAGAGCATTATTGATATGCTTGCCGATAGTTTTTACATCACGATCAAACAGTAGAGCTATTTGATTGCGATTTAACCATACTGTTTCATTCTCCACCCTGACATCCAACGAAAGTGTGGAATCCGGCTGATAAAGAATAATTTCATTCTCCCCACCAGGCTGTGAGTTGCTAATATTGTTACCTATTTCGTTCATTAGTGTCTCAGTTTCAAATGCAAAGTTATCAAATAAGATCGAAAAATCAACGATATAAAATGCAATTCGCCCATTGGCGACGGATGCCATCAGATACTACACAGTTGTCACGTATTCCTTTACAACTGAATCCTATAGCATAACAGGCATTGTGTGCTAAGTCTTGAAGAAGCTCGGTGCGGTCACCGGATCAGGGATTCGATGACGGAGACGGCTTGGGACTGGTTCTCGGCGGACGCGCCGACTTTGGCAAAGCGGACTGTGCCGCTCTTGTCGACGACGATGGTAAGGGGAAAGCCCTCCTTACCGACCAGCGCCACTAAATCGGAGGCTTCCTGAAGATGCGTCCCGGTAAACTTATGGCGCGTCACGATGGGCAGGATTTCTTCCCGGTTGTGACGGGAAGCCGAAAGAAAAACCACATCGGGAAACCGTTCTTTCCATTCCGAAAGTATCGGCATCTCGCGGCGACATGGCCCGCACTCTGTCTGCCAGAGATTTATGACGTAAACTTTACCCTTCAGTCTTTCGTTATTCCAGACATTTCCGTCGATATCCGGATATTCAAACCGGATCATCGGCTCCCCTACCTTGACGCCGATTCCCTCATATTTACCGACAGCCTGCGGTTTACGTCCGTTATAGTCACGGATCAGTTTCTTGGCAAACATGACCCGCTCTGCCGGGATTGCTTTTGATCTGACCGATTCGTCCAAAACATATCCTTCGGGCAGATATACCCCTATAACCTTAGCTCCGTCCGGATCAAGTACGCATAGAGTCGAACCTCCCGGCATAATTGATTTCAGTGGCGTGGACTTATCAAAGAACAGTCCATCCACTATCGCGGCGGCTTTGACAAGGCTGTCGCCCGGCATCTGAGAATATACACTCAGACAACCGACTAATGATAAAAGAATCGTCGTAAAGAACTTCATATTTGCGAGGCTTCGTACATTCATGGCAAAATTACATAATTTAATCAACAAAGCAGTCATAACTGTGTATTTTTCATACAGTTGGCATCAAATCTTCGGCAGTTGGCCTGTCATGCGGTGACGAACGGGAGGTATGACGGGTAGCGGGGACCGGCGGGGTCGGGCATGAAGTCGGGGGACTCAAGGGTGGCGATGTCGGCGGGGGACGAGAGACCGTTACGAATGATTAAATCAAGTAATCGCCCGCGCAGCTCCTTCAGCCGGCCGGCATTGGGCGTCTTCATGACGTTGGTACCGTCGTACATCTTGAAATCGACCTTGTACACGTTGGCGAAGCGCTTCACCAGCTTCCAGTCCACGCATTTGGCCGCGTCCGACGGCAGGAGGTCGATGATGACGGTGTCGCCTTTAGCGCGAAGCTCCTGCGCCAGGGCTATGGTCACGTCCTTCTTCCAGTATTTCATCAAGGTCTCGCCAAGCGGGGCGACATGGCTCTTGAAATCAAATCTGTATGGCTTGACGATGTCATCCGGCCGCAGCCAGCCATACAGCGAGGAGACGATGCGCACGTTGTCTTGTAGAAACGCCCTCTGCCCGGCATCATATCCGGCAACGCCAAGCTGACGGAACACCACGCCGGTGAATGCCTCGATGGCGCGCATACCCGTCGTTTTGTTGGGAAACTCGTATATCATGCGGCGCAGCGAGGCGGCGAGACGCAGGGTGATGCCGGCCTCTGCTGCCAGCTGCTCCGGAGTGCGGTCGCGCAGCGAGTCCATGATGGCATTGGCTATGCCGTCGAACAGCGGCCGGCACTCCGCGAATTCCTCCCGGCTCACTTCCCTCTCCGCGGACGCCATCGTTTTCGATTCTGCTATCAGTATCATACCCCGTCTATTATGATTTGTTAACGTAAATATTCATAAATAATTATTAACTTTACGCATCCTAACATCATAAACCTGATACATGAGACTCGGAATATTATCGCTATCACTTCTCGTGGCCGGCTGTCTGAGCATTGCTACCGCTAAGGAAACCGTCGTGATCAATCCTGACAAAGTCTATCAGTCTATCGACGGATTCGGTGCGTCGGACGCCTGGAGCATGCGCTTTGTCGGCGAGATGCCTCCGGCCACACAGAACGCCGTGGCCGACCTACTGTTCAGCTCCGACACGGACACCAACCGTAATCCCAAAGGTATAGGCCTCAGCATCTGGCGCTTCAACATCGGCGCCGGCAGCGTGGAGCAGGGCGACAGCAGTCAGATCAATTTCGGCACCCGCACCGATTGTTTCCTCAACCCTGACGGCACTTACGACTGGAACAAGCAGGCCGGACAGAGACGGTTCCTGAAGTTGGCCAAGGAGCGCGGCGTGCCCTATCTGCTGGGCTTCCTGAACTCGCCGCCGGTATATTTCACTCAGAACGGTCTGGCCACAAACACCGGCCGCGGAGGCACATACAACCTGCAGCCCGACAAATACGATGACTTCGCCAGGTTCATGGCCGACGTAATCGTAGGCCTGAAGCAGCACGACGGCATCACCATCGACTACATCTCCCCCATCAACGAGCCTGACGGCCACTGGAACTGGCTTGGCCCGAAGCAGGAAGGCACTCCGGCCACCACCCGCGAGATAGCGCGTGTGGCCCGCGAGCTGGACCGGGAATTCACCCGTCGCGGCATCGACACGAAAATCACCATCCCCGAATCGTCCGACTACCGTTGCATGATGGCCACCCATATAACCGATTGGCAGCGCGGCTACGAAATCCGGGCCTTCTTCACACCCGACAGCACCGACACATACGTTGGCAACCTCAAGCACCTGCCGCGCCTTATGGCCGGTCACAGCTACTGGACCAACACCCCGGTCGAGACAATGAAGGCAACCCGCATCGCACTGAACGACACGCTGAAGAAATATGGCGTGGACTTCTGGCAGAGCGAAGTCTGCATCATGAGCAACGACGAGGAGATAGGGGGCGGCCACGGCTACGACCGCACCATGAAGACGGCCCTGTATGTGGCCCGAATGATCCACCACGACCTGGTATATGCCAACGCCCGCACCTGGCAGTGGTGGCGGGCCATCGGCGGCGACTACAAGGACGGCCTGCTGCATCAATACAAGGATGCCGCCACGGGCAACGACACCATCGTGGATTCCAAACTCCTCTGGGCGTTGGGCAATTACAGCCGCTTCATCCGTCCCGGCGCCGTGCGCATCGATGTCTCCGCCATTGACAGTAAAGGCAAGCCCGTGGCCGATTCCGTTACCGATCCATACGGGCTGATGCTTTCGGCATACCGCAACGCCGACGGCTCGATTGTATTAGTGGCCATCAACTATTCGGACCAAACCAAAGACTTCGCCCTGTTGCTTCCGGACAAGAAGATGACGCTGCGCCAATCCTACACCACATCCGACCTTGACGGCGAAAACCTGTCATTCAGAAAGCAGAACCTCAAATCAGGCACGACCGTGCGGATTCCGGCCAAAGCTATCGTCACCTTTACAGAATAACTAACTTACAATCACACTATATGGCAACTTTGAAACACATCATGCTGCTGGTCCCGTTATCGGCCGTAATGCTTGGCGCGTGCACGTCACGCCCCGTAAAGACCGCCGACTACCGGGTGGTGCCGTTACCCCAAAGCATCGAGCTGACCGCCGGAGCCGAACCCTTCGTAATGTCCGGCAAGACGGCACTGAGCGTCAACCCGTCTGACTCCGCCATGATGAAGAACGCGGAGCTGTTCTCCGGATACATCGACGACCTGACAGGCATCAGGCTGAAGACAAAACAGAATCAGGTCCGAAACGTCATAAAGCTTCGCTCGGAGCTGCCCGACAGCTGCAGCGAGGCATACGACATCCGCATCTATACGGACAGCATCGTGGTGAACGGCGCCTCCCCTGCCGGCACGTTCTACGGCCTGCAGACGCTGCGCAAGGCCATCGCGGCCGACAGCACCCGCAGCTTCAACGTGGCCTACCCCGCCGGTCATATCTACGACAAGCCCCGCTTCGCCTACCGTGGCGCCCACTTCGACACCGCACGCCATTTCTTCGCGCCCGATTCGGTCAGGATATTCATAGATATGCTGGCCCTGCACAACATCAACACCTTCCACTGGCACCTGACCGACGACCAGGGATGGCGCATGGAGATCAAGAGCCACCCCGAACTGGCTGAAAAAGGGCAGTGGCGCTCAGGCACCGTAATCGGCTCCATGAAGGAAGGGGAACAGGAGCATCTGAACGTGTACGACACCGTCCGCTACGGCGGCTACTATACACAGGACCAGATACGCGACATCATCAGGTATGCCGCCGACCGTCATATCACCGTCGTGCCCGAAATCGACATGCCGGGCCACATGCAGGCCCTTCTCTCCGTCTATCCGGAATTAGGCTGTACCGGCGGCCCGTACGAGGCATGGAAGGGCTGGGGCATCTCCAGGGAGGTGCTGTGCGCCGGCAATGACAGCACGTTCAGCATCATAAAGGACGTGCTTGACGAAGTAGTGAACCTGTTCCCCGGCGAATACATCCACATCGGCGGCGACGAATGCCCCAAGGACCGCTGGAAGGAATGCGCCAGATGCCAGGCCAGGATCAAGGACCTGGGACTGCGCGCCGACAGCCGGAGCAATGCCGAACAGAAGCTGCAGACATGGTTCATGGCCAAGGCCGCCGACTATCTGCAGCAGCGCGGCCGCAAGGTGATAGGCTGGAACGAGATGATGGAAGGCGGTCTGCCCGAGGGCGCCGTGGTCATGTCATGGGTAGGCATAGACGGTGCGATTGAAGCCGCCCGCATGGGACACGACGCCATCCTGACTCCGTTCGATTATTTCTATTTCGATTTCGCACAGGGCGATCCTGCCCGGGAGCCGCTGGCAGCCGGCTGGAGCCACCCCATCGTGCTGAAGGATGTGTACTGCTTCAATCCCGCGCCTGAAGCCCTCACCGCCGACCAGCAGCGTCATATCGTGGGCGTGCAGGCCAATCTGTGGTGCGAGTACGTCCCCTCGTTCCGCCACGCCCAGTATATGGAGCTGCCGCGCATGGCCGCCCTGTCCGAAGTGCAGTGGTGCGCGCAGGACAAGAAGGGCTTCGATGACTTCATGACGCGGCTGCCTCGCCTTGCGGCACATTACGACGCCCTGGACTATAATTATGCCCGCCATACAATAGCCGCGCAGTCCGGCAAGTGATATGCAGAACATTATAACAACGTTCATACTCGGCCTGTCCGTCATGTTTTTCGGCATGACGGCATGGCTGTTTTTCCGTCGCGAGGGGCGACTGTCGGCCATCGTGGCCTCGCTGATGACGCTGCTCGGACTGCAGTGCTTCTGCTCGATGTGGTTCATCCTGGAGAACGTATATCTCGACCCGTATTACTGGAAGGTTCTGACCTGTATCGACATCGTGGCCGTGCCGTTCTATGCTTTGATCCTGAAGGAGCTGGTCAGACCCGGCAGCGTCTCATGGAAAGTATCCCTGGCCAATGTGCTCCCCTTTGCCGTAGCCGGAATCCTATATGCCGTCATCGGCACGGGGATTATCTATTGGATTATGATAGCCGGAGCCGGCGTGTATGGCGTCTATTACTCGATATGGACGCATTTTAACATCATCCGGTATAACCGTCAGCTCAAGGAGCAGTATTCGTTCACGGAGAACATCGACCTTGACTGGCTGCGCAAGATACTGTGGTTCTTCTTCGCGCTTCTGGCCATCTGGATTGTCGACACTGTGTGCGTACTCGCCAATATGGATTGCTTCTATCTGACGGCCTCCATGGTGATGTGGATGATCATCGACTACTTCATCTACCGGCACGAGGCGGTGATGGAAAGCCTCGGCGCAGGTCTGCCCGAAGTCGAGGAAATCACCGCCGACACTCCTGCCCTGTCGGATTTAGGCACACGCATCGAACGGCTTTTCAACGAGGAGCAGATATTTCTTAATCCCGACCTCAAGATATCGGACGTTGCCGCAGCCGTCGGATCAAACCGCACGTATGTCAGCTCGTACTTCAACCGCGAGGTCGCTTCCACATTCTACGATTACGTTAACCGCCTGCGCGTACGCCACGCCTGCCGCCTGCTACGCGACACCGACTGGAGCGTGAAGATTATAGCCGAACGGTCCGGATATAATTCTCCGCAGGCCTTCATCCGGGTTTTCACCAAGACCAAAGGGATCTCTCCCTCCGATTTCAGGGCCTCCGGGTGCGACTGATTATCATGCCGTTGTGATAAGGTTAATTGATTTTGCCGCATTGTTAACCGCTTTTTGTCGGATTGTTAACTCTTTTTGTCAGAATAAAAGGGCATCGAAGTGCAGTTTACGTATCTTTGAGGGGCAAACCAAAATCAATCTTAACATGACCAACAAACTCATCACAGCGGCAGCCATCGCGTGCGCCTCGCTGATTCTCGCTTCCTGCGGAGGCGGCTCATCATCCGATTCCAGATTCTTCGGCAACGTCCCCGGCCTCTGCGCCGAATGGGAACAGACCAACGACGGACTGAAGGAGAAATTCAAGACGGCCGATTCGGCGGAAGCCGCAGGCAAAATCATGGACGAGGCCAATGCCTCCAAAGAGGAATACAAGGCAAAGATCGAGGAGGCCGCCAAGGGGCTGGACGGCAAGTCCATCGAGATTCAGTCCACACCTCAGTTCACGGTCAAGTCGCCCCTCACGCTGACATTCGACCGCATGTCAAGCATGGACCCGCGTTTCAAACTCGCTGGCGACATAGTGGCCGGCGAAAACTATCAGAGCGAGAACGCCAGATCACTCTCCGACGGGTCGTCCGATCCCTCCCGTTATAAAGGACTCTCCCAGCATGTATATCTCATCGGCCTCGACAATGAAGGCAACAAGGTGCTGGAGTCGAAAATAGGCTATTTCCCCATGGACCTGATCAGCGACACCGAACTGGGCGTAAAGGCCGGCACTCCCCTGGTGTTGGAAACATTCACCATCCACGACGGCAATATGGAAGGATGCATCAAGGCCACGACCCTTCAGTTCTCATATATCGAAAAATAACAGCCAATCCGCTTAATCACGACTTACATAAACAAAGAGTGCGGCCCCCGGGGTCGCACTCTTCTGATATGATTTCGTAGGGAATTAGCCTTCGTACTTCTTCAGGATCAGGCAGGCGTTGTGGCCGCCGAATCCGAACGTGTTGGAAAGCACGGTCTTTACGTCGCGCTTCACAGCCTCGTTGAAAGTGAAGTTGAGCTTGGGATCCACCTCGGGATCGTCGTCGCCTTCCTCATGGTTGATGGTGGGCGGGATGATTCCGTCGGTAATGGTCTTGACACTGAACAGGGCCTCGATGGCGCCTGCGGCACCTAAGAGGTGTCCGGTCATGGACTTGGTTGAGCTCAGGTTCATCTCGTAGGCGTGAGGGCCGAATACCTCGACTATGGCCTTGGCCTCGCTGCGGTCGCCCACGGGAGTAGACGTGCCGTGCAGGTTGATGTAGTCGATGTCCTCGGGCTTCATGCCGGCGTCCTTCAGGGCGTTCTCCATCACGAGTTTTGCGCCCAGGCCTTCGGGATGAGTGGCTGTGATGTGGTAAGCGTCGGCGCTCATGCCGCCGCCGGCCACCTCGGCATAGATGTGTGCGCCGCGGGCCTTGGCGTGCTCAAGTTCCTCAAGCACAAGCGCTGCTGCACCCTCGCAGATCACGAAACCGTCGCGCGAGCCGCTGAAGGGGCGGGATGCGCCCTTGGGGTCGTCGTTGCGCGTGGACAGGGCCTTCATCGAATTGAAGCCGCCCACACCTGCCGGGAATACGGCAGCCTCGGCACCGCCGGCCACGATGGCGTCGGCCATGCCCAGACGGATCACGTTGAAGGCGTCTACGAGCGCATTGTTCGAGGATGCGCATGCCGATACCGTAGCATAGTTGGGACCGCGGAACTCGTGCTTGATCGAGATGTGGCCCGCTGCTATGTCGGCAATCATTTTTGGAATGAAGAAGGGATTGTATTTCGGACCCTGCTTCTCTCCGTTGACGGCATACCATCCGGCCTCTTCCTCAAAGGTGTGAAGGCCACCGATACCTGCGGCGAAAATAACGCCCACACGGTTGCGGTCAACGCCTTCGTTCCCCAGACCCGCGTCGGCTATCGCCTCGTCGGCCGCCGTCATCGCGTACATAGCGTACAGGTCCAGCTGGCGCATCTGGCGACGGTCGAAATGATCCGCCGGATTAAAGCCTTTTACCTCGCATGCGAACTGTGTCTTGAACTGGCTCGCATCGAAGTGGGTGATCGGGGCTGCGCCGCTTTCGCCGCGCTTGGCGGCTTCCCACGTGCTGGCTACGTCATTGCCCAACGGGTTGATCGTACCCAGTCCCGTCACTACAACTCTCTTTAATTCCATTTATCTGGTCGGGATTGGCCCTTTTTATTTTACGTGTGCCTCGATGTAAGCAACTGCGTCGCCCACTGTCTTGATTTTCTCTGCCTCGGGCTCGGGAATCTGAAGATCGAATACCTTCTCGAACTCCATGATCAGCTCAACGGTGTCGAGGCTGTCTGCGCCAAGATCCTTGTTGAATTCTGCTTCGGGTGTTACCTCGTTCTCGTCTACCGTCAGCTTCTCGACGATGATGTTCTTTACTTTCTGTTCTACGTCAGACATGTCTTTGTGTATTTTGGTTAATTATTTCCAGGGGTTGTCGGCCGGGAGCAGGCATTTCACTGCTATCCTGACCAATGTTCCTATTGTTGTTGCGGCGTGTCAGGTTGCATTTCAGCAGTTTCAGACACTCCATTATTCGGTTTAGAGTGCAAAATAAGTGAAAAAAATCGAATTAAAGAAATTTTTAGCCATAAATCTGCACAAGCTCCCACGGCTCTTTCATTTAAAAAAGACTTGAGCTTCCGAAAAGCCTGTTATTTTATA
>CAJKBH010000014.1 GCA_905198125.1 uncultured Porphyromonadaceae bacterium | reverse complement strand
TATAAAATAACAGGCTTTTCGGAAGCTCAAGTCTTTTTTAAATGAAAGAGCCGTGTTAAAAAAATAATTTTTCTTGCCGGATATTTGGAAATGTCGGAAAAACGCATTAATTTTGCACTCGATTTCGGGGCGTAGCGCAGTCCGGTTAGCGCACCTGCTTTGGGAGCAGGGGGTCGAAGGTTCGAATCCTTTCACCCCGACCAGACTGAAAGACAGACAAACCGAATAACCTGAGAATACCTCTCGGATGCAGAAATAAGGAATTTATTCCGGACAACAACTGTATTTCTGACGGTTTTCGAATTACGAGCCCAGGTGGCGGAATGGTAGACGCGCTCGTTTCAGGTGCGAGTGCCGCGAGGCGTGTAGGTTCGACTCCTATTCTGGGCACAGCAAACCCCCTTTAACTCTTTGAGTTTTAGGGGATTTCTTTTTATCGAGTATAAACGGACCCAAGCCGAATGGGGTTGTTTTGGGTCAGCGGATTTTTACCAGTCGTCGCTGGAGTCGAAGTCGTCGAACACGCCGCCCATCGAATCGTAATCGTCATAGCCTCCATACGACGAGCCATAGTCGTCATGGTCACCATACATCGAATCGTAATAATCCTGGCCGCGATGCCTTGAGGTATAGTCGTCAAGATCCTCCGGATCCTCAAGCAAGTCGTCGTATGATTGCGAATACACATTATGGCCGTGATGGTCATAATCGCAATAGTCATCATGATGGCAGGCCTCATAATCTGTACTTGACTGCGTACGGCCGCTGTGCTCCTCATGTCGGTCCGATCCGAATAGCCACCGGAATATCAAAAATTCTCGTAAGTACTTCCAGAACAACATAATTTTTCTTCCTTTCAGATGTTTTTTAACTAATTTCACGCCGATGGCCTGAAGTCAGACAGGTATTAATATAAATATCGGGAGGGATAATGTCAAAAATGCATCCTGCCTTTTTGTAGACAATCAGATGGCGATAATAGCCCTTGCGTTTCAGGAAATCCATGATATCAATCGTTTTCTTCGGTTATTTCTTCCAAGTTACAACAAATTTATGAGACAGCAATAGATTATGCTGTAAAACATGGTTTTTATAATTATGGGAGGAATGGGCTAAGTCAGGTTATTGCCGTTTACGCAAACGTTGCAACTTTATTTTTAAACATTTCATAAGTTTACGAGTAAAAGTGTTATATTTGCAGCAGGATAAACAATTGACCCTGAATCGAGATGAAGATCATAATAGCGGGCGACGGCGACACGGGGTGTCATCTGGCGCGGCAACTGTGCGCCGAGAACCAGGATGTGGTGCTCATAGGCGAGGACCGCAAGCGCCTGGAGGAACTTGACTCGCGCAACAACATAATGGTGCAGTACGGGTCGGGCGTGATGCCGTCCAACCTGAAAAGTGCGGGCGTCGCGGGGTGCGACCTGTTCGTAAGCGTCACTCCGTGGGGCAACGAGAACATCGTGTCGTCGCAATTGGCCAAAGCGTTAGGCGCCGGGCGTACCGTGGCCCGCATCGACAACGGCGAGCTGATAACCGACGCCATGCGCGATGTGCTGCGACACACGGGCATCGACATCGCACTATACCCCGAATACCTTGTGGCGCACCAGATACGCACCTTGCTGAAACACAATTGGGTGAAGCAGTGGTTTGAACTGCACGACGGCGCACTGGTGATAGTGGGCGTTAAGGTTCGACCCGAATCTGAATTGGCGGGACGGCATCTGTACGAACTGCTGAAATCGGAACACCCGTTCCACGTGGCGGCCATCAGGCGCAAGGGCAAGACCATTATCCCGAAAGGCGACAACCGCATTGAGGCCAACGACATAGTCTATCTGTCCATGCTGCCCGACGGGGCCGACAGAGTGGCCGGGCTATGCGGCCACAGTCCGTGCCGCGTGCAGAAGGTCATGATATCCGGCGCCGGCAAGCTTGCGCGTCAGATAGTGCAGGCTTTGCAACATTCGGGCTATGACATCACGGTAATCGATGCCGACACGGCACGGTGCCGCAAGCTCTCGGCGCGCTATCCTTCCGTGACCGTGGTAAACGCCGACCAGCGCGACTACGAAATGCTGTGCGACGAAGGGCTGGAAAGCACCGATGCGTTCATCGCCGTTAACGACTCGTCGGAAATGAATATCGTCGGCTCCCTGCTGGCCAAGGACGCGGGGGTGCCCCGGACCATAGCCGAAATCGAGGACATACAGTATTTCACAGAGGCCGAGAATCTCAACATCGACGTGGTGGTCAACAAGAAACTGCTTACGTCCAGCTCCATCCTGCAGATGCTGCTGGATTCAAAAAATATGGAGACCTCACGATGCCTGTCGCTGGAGGATGCCGACGTGTCGGAGATAGTCGCGGCGCCGGATTCCAAAATCACAAGAGCCGCCGTCAAAGACCTGAAGCTGCCAAACGGAATGACCTTGGCGGGTATAGTCCGGAACGGCGAGGGAATGCTGGTGTCGGGCGACACCCGGATACAGACCGGTGACCACGTGGTGGTGTTCAGTCTGTCGGGGTCGCTGAACAAATATGAAAAATTGTTCAGATGAAACGTCTGTCGAGGATACACATCGATTACCGCACGGTAAGCAACGTGACGGGCAGTCTGCTGTTCGTCGAGGCGGTGATGCTGCTGCTGCCGCTGCTGGTGTCGCTGATGTATGGCGAGAGTGAATGGTGGATATTCCTGTCGGCTGCGGCGCTGTCGGCTACGGTGGGAGTGGGGCTGATACAGCTTGGCGGAGGCCGGCATTACAAGTTGCAGATGAACCGCCGCGAGGGATACCTGCTCACCACCTTCATCTGGATAGCCTATTCCCTTATCGGCATGGTGCCGTTCATGTTCATGCCCGCGCCGCTGAGCGTGACGGACGCATTCTTCGAGACCATGTCGGGCTTCACCACCACCGGGGCCACTGTCTTTGCCGACGTGGAGTCGCTGAGCCACGGCATCCTGTTCTGGCGCGCGCTGACGCAATGGGTGGGAGGCCTCGGCATCGTTATATTCATGCTCGTGGTGTTGCCGGCGCTGAACCAGTCGGGCAGCGTGTCGCTGTTCAACGCCGAGGTAACGGGCATCACCCACGACAAACTGCATCCCCGTGTGGGGCAGACGGCCAAATCGCTGCTCTACGTGTACCTGCTGCTGACGGCGGTGCTGATCCTGCTGCTGTGGTGCGGACCGATGAACTTGTTTGATGCGGTGTGTCAGGGATTCTCCACGATGTCTACGGGCGGCTTCTCCACGCGCAACGCCAGCATCGCGGCCTGGAATTCGGACTATGTCGGCTGGGTGGTGGCGGTATTCATGCTGGTGGGAGGGGTCAACTTCATGCTGCTTTACGGATTGCTGCGTGGCAACTGGCGCCCGCTGATGCGCAACGACGTGTTCCGCGCTTACGGCCTTATCGTGCTTATATCATGGGCTCTGTTTGCCCTTGCGCGCTTCATCAACGGCAATGACGGCGGCCTTGGACGCAACCTGCTGGAACCGCTGTTCCAGGTGGCCACCACCATAACCACCACGGGCTTCTCGTTCGGCAGTTACGAGGGGTGGGGACAGCTGGCGCTCTCCGTGATTCTGATACTGATGGTGATGGGGGCATGCGCCGGCTCGACTACCGGAGCCGTCAAGATCGACCGGTTCGTGGCGCTATGGAAGAATATGCGCAAAAGCGTGGAACTGGCTCTATATCCGCAGCATACGGTCACGGTCGAAATCAACGGCCACGCCCTGGAGGATACACAGATGTCCAGAATCATGTCCTTGTTCGCCATTTACACCGTCCTGCTGATGGCCGGCGCCATGCTGATGAGCGCCTACGGCTATTCGTTCACCGACAGTCTGTTTGCATCCGCGTCGTGCATCGGCAACAACGGGCTGGGGTACGGAGCCACCGGTGCCGGCGGAGGCTTCGGCACGCTGCCCGCTACGGTCAAATGGTTCTACTCGCTGCTGATGCTCATCGGGCGTCTGGAGGTGTTCACCGTCATCGTCATCTTCAGCCGCAAGTTCTGGCGCCACTGACTTCCGGAACAGCACTTAACTTCAATATTATTTTGCAGTTACAGGGGAAAGTGTTATATTTGTGACGCTAACCTTTGAATTATGGATTTATGGAAGGGCTCGTCTGCATTCTTGTTTTGGTGGTATTGATCGTGCCGATTGTCACGTTGTGGAAACTTTTCTCAATAGCCTCTGCAATAGACAAGCTAAGAAAGACCGGCGACAATATAAGCAATCGTCTCAACGCCCTGGAACTATTGTTGTGTTCTACTGGTCCCGACATTGTGCCGGAGGAGCCTGCAGGGGAAGCACAGCCCGCTGTACAGCCAGAGGCGGAACATCTGCCCGAATGCGAACCCCTTCCGTGGCCCCGACAGTCCATACATCCGGAAGAAGTGCTGCCGGAAGAAGTGTTGGCACAACTGGCCATGTCGGCAGTCACGCCCCCGCCTGTCCCCGAACATCTGAAAGAGGAATCTTCAAGCCAACCGCAGCCCGTGCCTTCCATCGAACCGGAACCGAAGCCAAGACGCAAGCCCAAGCGCCGCAACTTCGAGAAAATCGTAGGCGAGAATCTGTTGGGCAAGATCGGTATTCTCTCCCTGGTGATCGGCATGGGATTCTTCGTGAAATACGCCATCGACAACAACTGGCTAAACGAAACGGGCCGCACCGTCTTAGGCCTTATGGTAGGCTGCGGACTGTGGGTCATTGCCTGGTTCCTGCGCGACAAATACCGCAGCTTCTCGTCGGTGCTGTCAGGCGGCGGATTCGCCGTGTGCTTCGTCACCGTGGCCATAGCCTACAATTTCTACCACATATTCAGCCCTACCGCCTCGTTCGCCATCTATGTGTGCCTCACGGCGTTCATGATCTTCATAGCGCTGCGGTTCAACCGCCGGGAACTCGCCTCCGTCGGATTCATCGGCGGTTTCGTGGCGCCATTCCTGTGCATCAGCGATTCGGGCAGCTTCATCATGCTGTTCGGCTATATCGCCGTTCTGAACGTAGGCATGGCCATCATCACCGTGCGCCGCAAATGGTGGGAGCTGGCCGCCATCGGTTGTCTGCTGACATGGATTATCGTGTGCATAAACTATATTTCAGAAGATATTACTTCCGAAACAGCGGCATGGACGCTTGGCTACATCACATTCTTCGTAATGCTTTTCTCACTGCCGCTGGCCACAGTATTAAGACACGACCGCAGGCAATCCTGGCTCGGCATGGTTCTTATCCTGACATCGGCCATCAATTTCGTGGCTTATCTGATAATCGGACTGGATTATATAGACTATATACCTGTGCTGAAGAACCTGGAAGGCATCATACCGTTCATTCCGGCATCGATCTGCGCGACATTGATCGGGATATGTTACCGCGGCCCGGCCGACATGATGATGCGCGACCTGCTGCTGGGGGCGGCAATCTTTTTCTTCATCATCATTTTCCCCATCCAGTTCTCCAGGCCGTGGATAGTGACGTTATGCTTCGGCGCACTGGCCGTCGCATTTACAGGCGTCTATGCCCGCAGCGGCAATAAGCTGTTCGGAGCAGCGGCAATCATAATGGCCTTCATCGTGGCCTTACGTCTTGCCGAAGCCGCCACATGGCCGAGTCTCGAGAAGATACCGGCCGGCGTTCCTCCTACATTCCTGATCTGCGGAACCTGCTACTCGGCCATGGCCTTCATAATCCACCGATACATCCTGACACGTCCGGAATCCGACACCGTCAGCATGCTGTGGAGCTACCGCTGCGCTCTGTGGGGCGGAATTGTGGTAATGTGCGTATCGGCTTACCTGTGGGTGGGACGTACCGCAGGAAGCATAATGGCCATGAATGCACTGATGACGGCTTCGATGGCCGCTTTGCTCCTTATCTCCATTATTGACCGCCGCAGCGATGACGCCGGCTGGCTGTTCCCCGGCATCGGAGCGTTGATGTTCATCGTGTATTTCGCCACATCGCTGTCCAAGCCTACTGCGCTGAACCAGTTGCTGGAATGGTCGGCCGCCGCCTTGTGCATAGCCGTCTTGGCCATCCAGGGCCGGCGCATATTCACCGGCCATGCCGCTATGGGTATATTCGGAAGAAGCGGTTTCGCCGTTTACTATTCCTTGGCTGCGAGCCTTTTCGTAATCATCGCGCTGGAGATGATACTCTATTCCGCCGACCTTACGCGATACTACAGCGCCGGATTCTCGTTAGGGCTCATAGTCTGCGGCGCGCTGACCATGGTGGCCGGCATGAGATACCGCAGCACCGTGGTGCGTTTCGTGAGTCTCGGGCTGTTCGGCATACTGCTGCTGAAGCTTGTGGCATACGACCTGTGGCAACTCCCCATCGTGGGACGAATCGCCGTGCTGATTCTGCTCGGAGCCGTGCTGCTGGTGATATCATTCAGCTATCAGCGACTGCGCAAAACACTGTTTCCGCCTAAGGAATGAAGCCGAAGCGACAGCACAATGCCCCTGCTGTTGCGGAATATCAGATTTTTTGTTTACCTTTGCAAGCGGTGAGGGTCAGTCTCCTCAACGCCACACCACGTTTACACATTTTTCTTACCACACGTTTATTAAAACACGTATGACAACTACAACAAGACTGTTCGCAGCCATCGCAATGGGCTGCGTCGCCTCAGCCTGGAACGTGGCTGTGGCCGAGACACACACCGCCAACGACAAGAACGGAGTGCCCGGCATGACCGTCAGCATCAACGACGCACGCATCCGCCACAGCGGCCAGGAAGTGATGTTCTACCCGATATTCCGTCAGACAGGCAACAAGAACATCGGCATACTCAGCATCGACAACAACGACTACGCCTGGATCGACGACGAAGGTCCGATAGGCACCTACATGCCCGGCACCCTGGTGGAGGTGCCCTCGGACGGAGAGCCGATCGCACCCTACGTGGAGGTCCGCGGCGTGCCGCTGAACGCCACCGCATTCACGAAACTGAAGATAGTAGGCCGCGCCCCCGACTCGCCGAAAGTGTCCGACAACAACTACTACGGCGATTTCTCCTACACGTTCTCGAACATCCCTATCCCTCAGTTTAAGAAGGTAGCCGCCGACCAGACAAAAGGCCTCCCCGGCGGTATGTTCACCGACAACGAGATTGAGCTGGCATTAATCGGCGGCGAAGTGATCAACGGCGACGGCTACATTTACTTCACGCTGACCAACGTGGGCAGATCCAACAAGCAACTCCAGGCCAAGGACGGATACGCCACCACCCTGGACGGCGAACGCCTGTCCACCACTGTAAAGATTCCCCAGACCCTGGACTCGGGCGACACCGTAAAGGGCACCCTCATCGTACCGGAATGGGCGAACCAAAAATTCAGCACCGTCAAACACAACTTCTATGTAGGCGAGAAAGATTTCCACTGGAACCCGCAGCTGATACTGAAATAAAACCGTTAAACAATATATCATTATGAAGCGAATTCTGTTTTTATTGACTGCCATCGTGCTGTGCGGCGCACTGACGATGAACGGCCAGGCCCGCAAAGCGGCCAAGAGACCGGCCGCCAAGGCCCGCACTACCGCCACAGCCAAAGCCAAACCCAAAGCCAAGGCCGTAACCCCGACAACGCCCGCCAGCGACCTGCCCCTGTTCTGCCTCAAAGGCAAGGTGAGGAAACTTACGGAGAAAAAATTTATCTGGGGATACACGGAACCTGTCTACGACTCTAACGGATACATAGACGAACAAAAGAGCAAAAAGGGTCTTGAACCCTGGGGAACTACCATATATACCTTTACGGAAGATGGATTCCTTAGTGGTTATGAGACGATTGCTCCGGACGGTTCCCGTCCGCCTCACGAATTTGCAACCGATGCCAAGGGACGCCTGACCAAAGCCACGTACGACGAGATACTGGAGGGTGAAGAGCAGATCAACGCCGCGATGGTCATCAAACGGAATGCCGCAGGTAAGGCTTCATCGTTTATAATCCGCGATAATAACAACCCTTCGTATGAATTATGGTCAAGATGTCTGACATTACGGCCTGACGGCAGAATCTCCAAGATTGCCAATAGCAGTGAGTACGATAACTGGAATGAGATTTACAGTTATGATGCCAATGGCATGTTGACTAAAATAACATATAGAAACGAAGCAGGAACATTTGTCAACAATATGAAGTATGATCCGGCAAGAGACGCCCGGGGCAATTGGCTTAAATGTAAGAAATCAGGCCGTGACGACGAAGTCATAGAGCGCGAAATCGAATATTACGAATAACCCAATCCGCTGCGCCTACGTCGGCGTACTGGAGGGGCGGTGTCCTCACCGCCTGTAGGTTGACGACGTGGACGTCGTCATTCCAGTCGCCGACCCGCCCCGCCATGACTGGATGGGCGGTGTCCTCACCGCCCACAATTTTAAAAACCCTTGAATTGAACAAATTTTTCAAAAAAATCGCGAAAAATTTGTTCAATTCAAAAAATAGCATTAACTTTGCACTCGCAAACGGGAAACCAACCCCGCAAGCAACATAAAGATGACTCCGTGGCTCAGTTGGTAGAGCAAATGACTCTTAATCATTGGGTCGTGGGTTCGAGCCCCACCGGGGTCACCACAAGAGAGATTGCCTTCAGGCAGTCTCTTTTTTTTGTCTAAAGAATTTTTTATTATCCGGTGCAAGGTTTTCATTATCCTTAGATTTAATATAATAGAACAATAAAATCATAGCGATATGGCAAAACAACATCTTTTATTATCTGTCGTCGTAGTTGTGCTGCTCGTGATGTTTCCATCATGTCTCAATGACGACGATTCTTCCGAGTTGCTGAGGCCGACGGCACTTGTTACCGTATGTCCTAATGCCGATGGCAGCTTTATAATGCAACTCGACGACGAGACACAGTTAGTACCGACGAATCTGAAATCTTCTCCTTTCGGGGCAAAAGAAGTCAGAGCCCTTGTGAACTATACGGAAACCAATGTTTCGCCACAAGACAAAAAAACAAGGAATGTCGAAGTCAACTGGCTTGACAGCATCCGTACCAAATTACCGGTGGAAACTCTGGGTGAGCAAGATGCCGCCAAATTTGGGAATGATCCCGTTGAAATCGTGCAGGATTGGGTTACTGTGGCTGAGGACGGCTATCTGACGCTGCGGATACGCGCTCTCTGGAGTTCTCCCCATGCTACCCACGTTCTTAATCTTGTGACCGGAACCAATCCTAAAGACCCTTATGAACTTGAATTAAGACACAATGCCAAAGGAGACGATAACGGAAGTTGGGGGGACGCTTTGATAGCGTTTAATCTTAACAAACTGCCTGGCGCCGACGCCGGCAAAGCCAAAATCAAACTTAAGTGGAAGTCCTTTACAGGCGATAAATCTGCTGAGTTTGAGATAAAGATGCGCCCGATAAAGCAAGAAATCGATGCAAATAATATCCGGCATTCCAAAGGCATAGAATAAAACAGCCAAAAAATCGTCTTTCCGATGCAAGATTTTGCAAAAGGAAGATTCAGGCATCGTTCCTTAAAAAATGGGAGCTCTCAGGAAATAGGTTTCAGCTATAAACAAACAATTATGATTAAAATATCAAAGTCCGTCAAACTTACCGCTGCCATGCTGGCCTGCGTGTCAGCTATTGCAGTGACATCCTGCGACAACAACGATGATCCCAAAGGCTCCGGACTCAAGTTCGACCCTGCCGATGTAGCAGTGGCACCCGGTGCAACCGCAACAGTGACGGTAAGTGAGGGCACGGCTCCCTTCACCGTCACATCGGGCGATGCCCAAATCGCTACGGCAAGTGTAAACGACAACACGATGACCATAACCAGTGTCGAAGAAGGCACAACGGCTGTCGTTGTTACGGATGACAAAGTCGCTGTAAAGGGCGTAAAAGCCGGAACCACCTCCATTACAGTCACAGACAAGGACAAGAAAACAGGTACTATCTCCGTAACCGTAAAGTAAAAATACGCTAACCCTTATTGGCGAAGGAGAAACGGATGTCATATAACCGTTTCTCCCGAGCCATTCTTATAAATCTAAGGTCTGGTGGCATCCATAGAAACTGACAACGAGGAACAGCTTCTTAACCTTGTCAAACAAGGCGATCCTATGGCTATGAGAACGGTATATTCCACATATATCCGATATCTTGCGGCTATATGTTCCCGTTATATCGTTAATGATGAGGATGTGAAAGATGTTCTTCAAGACTGTTTCTTAAAGATATTTTCAGGTATTCTTTCATTTCAATATCGTGGAAAAGGTTCTCTGAAAGGATGGATGACAAAAATCACCGTTAATGAAACACTGAAATTTCTTCAAAAAAACAATCGCTTTGAATTTGTTGAAATATCGGAACAAGAACATGACAAGCCGGATATGGAACCGGATGTAGATGCACTGCCTTCGTCAGTTTTATTCAGACTCATACGTGAACTTCCCGATGGATATAGAACAATATTCAACTTATATGTCGTTGAAAACAAAAGTCATAAGGAGATTGCAAAATTGCTTGACATAAAAGAAAGCACTTCAGCCTCACAATTGCACCGCGCTAAATCTTTACTGGCTACTAAAATCAGGCAATATAACTATTAATACCCATATTACCATGAACGAAGATTGGCTACATAAAGTCCATGACCGGATGACCGGCTACGAAATTGACGAGCCGGATAATCTGTGGGAGGCCATAGAATCACAACGGGCTGAAACTTCATCAACTTCCCGTCCGATGAAGCGTCCTGTGATGATATGGGTAAAAAGGAGTATCGCTGCCGCCGCAATGATTGCAGTCGTCATATCAGCGGGCGTTCATTTAATCAATATAAAACAGGAAGCATCCCTGGCACCACTGCGGACCAAAGCAACCGATAATCCTGCGAGCAGTTTGAAAAATAGTACGCAGAACATAATTGCTCACACTGTCCGGGACAAGCAACCGTCTAAAACTCTGATTGCTCAAAACACGCTTCCGGCGCATGACTCCGATATGTTGCCGCCCCTGCCATCCGTGCAGACGGAAGTGCAGGCGGAGACAGCCGATAATCATCCTGATGAAAATCGGGATAATCCATCTGTGGTCGAAGACAAACCGGTTAAAACCAATGACACCGCGGAAAGTGTTGAGCGTATCGGAAAGCAACAGTTCCCTTCGAAGACTGATAATGGCTACATCGCTTCAATACCTAAAAAAGTGTCAACCTCTGACAATGTATCCGTTTCCATATACAGTTCGGGTGGAACCGGTTCGGCATTGTACTACAATTCAAAAGGTGATTCATTTGTAGAAGCCACAGTCGGACCGGATGATTCGGACTGGGCGGACAAGCCCTTGTTAGGTATTCTTCTCTTTAATCAGGGCAAAGACATTGAAACGGACATCAAACATCGACTTCCTATACGGGCCGGAATTTCATTTACTTATAATTTCAACGAAAGATTCGGCATAGAAACAGGCCTGAGTTATGCCAATCTTACCTCTGATGTCAGGGAAGGGAGCGAGAGCCATTATTATACCGGCGAACAAAAGCTGCATTATATCGGCATTCCTCTCAATCTGAAATACCGTGTCCTTTCGTGGAAAAGATTGGATCTGTATGCATCGGCAGGTGTGCTTGCAGAGAAATGCGTTTCTGCAAAACTTGATAAGGATTTCATTCTTGATAATAAAAAGAAGGGAAGTGTATCGGAAAATCTGTCAGCAAAGCCTATGCAATGGTCGGTTAATGCCTCGGCAGGAGTTCAATGCACTCTTGTAAAGTCAATGAGTATATTCGTTGAGCCCGGCATCAGCTACTATTTCAATGACGGAACGGATATCCGGACGATTTATAAAGAAAAGCCATTTAATTTCAATCTGAACTTGGGTATAAGGTTTACATTTGGAAAATAGAATAAGAATTATGGAAGCTGAGTTCATGCTGCCTGTCGCCGCCACAGTCTTTACGGCCATACGCCCCGAGATTTGCATTAACCGGACAAATGCGTTAATTTTGCAGTAAAAATCGGACTCGATATAATCAACGTCAATAACTAACATAAGTTATGAAACTGAATTTCAAACTGTTTTTGCTACTGATGGTACTGGTTGGAGCCACACCGGTATCCGCTCAGTTCAACCTGAAAAAGGCCATTAGCGGTGGAGCGAAGGCCGTGAAAGCCTTGACCCTGACAGACGCCCAGATGGCCGCATACGTAAAGGAATCCGTGGATTGGATGGACAAGAACAACCCCGTGCTGCCCGAGGACGACCCTTACACCGTGCGTCTGCGCAAACTTACCGCCGGCATCACGGAGGCTGACGGAATCCCGTTGAACTTCAAGGTCTACAACGTTGTGGACGTAAACGCATTCGCGTGTCCCGACGGAAGCGTACGCGTGTTCGCGGCATTGATGGACAAGATGACCGACGACGAGCTGCTCGGTGTCATCGGCCACGAAATAGGCCACGTGCTGAAACATCACTCCAAGAACGCCTTCAAGACCTCGCTCCTTACCGATGCGCTGAAGGACGGCATATCATCGGCCGGTGGCGTGGCCGCGGCTCTTTCCGACTCTCAGCTCGGAACTCTGACCCAAGCGCTGATCAACGCCAAATATTCGCAGAAGCAGGAGAACGAAGCCGACGACTGCGGATATGACTTCCTGGTGTCCAAGGGCAAGAACCCCTGGGGAATGGTGATGGCGTTTGAAACGCTGCAGGCCATGGAGGGCAATCAGAAGAGTTCGTACATCACCAAAATGTTCTCCTCGCATCCCGAGACCAAGGCGCGTATCGAGAAGATGACCAAACGTTGCGAGAAGGACAACTATCCCCGCCCCGCGAAGTAACCGCCATCCCGAATGACCAACAAAAAAGAGAGACGACCTTTCGAGGGCACTGAAAAGTCAATACTTTTTCAGTGCCCTCTATTCAGATTGAAGTTTTTTGCACTTCGTTCTTGAATCTATGCCATCCGGCCGTTGTACTGACAGTATTTGTCCATGAGTTCCTTCTGTATGAACGAGAAGTCCACGAGGTCATTGATCCTGCGTAGAAGATTGTCCTGAGGGATAATCAAGTCGTAGAGATCACTGTAATCACTGAACTGGATGGTTCGTTGTAGTGGTAGCATATCATGTCGATTTATACCTATAAAGGTACGAAAAAATCGGCACATATCAAAGCTTTTTTTAACTTGATATGTGCCGATTGAATTAATTGAATTATGGGTGCAGTCTATAAAGGGACTTTTTCAGTGCCCTCCGACCTTTCGCCTCTCTTTTTTGTTGTCCGGATGCATACCTCAGCCTCACCTTGACACGCCTTGACACGAAACGGTGCCTACGGATAAATACCCGGGGATTTGCATTAACGGGGCAAATGCGTTAACTTTGTGGAAAATACCGGACTTGATATGGAAAACAATATTATACGATACCCAATCGGTGTACAAAGTTTCGAGAAGCTACGCAAACACTCTTACATTTATATAGATAAGACAGATCTTATCTATAACCTTGTCAAGTCCAGCAATTGTGTTTTCCTGTCAAGGCCCCGCCGCTTCGGCAAGAGCTTGCTGCTTTCCACCATACAGGCTTATTTCGAAGGAAAGAAGGAACTTTTCAAGGGACTTGCCATCGAACAGTTGGAAACGGAATGGCAGCCTCATGTCGTCCTGACCCTCAGTCTTGCGAAATACAATTCAAGTATCGAAGGGAGTCTTGAGGAAATTCTCAATAACCAGTTTCTGACCTGGGAACATCAGTATGATGTAAAAATCAAGTCTACCAATCTTGCTTCACGTTTCGAAAACATCATACGGGCAGCATATCTCGCGTCCGGCAAGCCGGTGGTGATTCTTGTGGACGAATACGACCATCCGCTGATCGAGACGATGCACGATCCGGAACGAAGCGAGGCGCACCGCCTGCTGCTGAAATCAATATACGTCAACATCAAGGACCTGGACCAGTACATCCGCTTCACGATGCTGACAGGCGTAAGCCGTTTCAGCAAGATGACCATTTTCTCCGGCCTGAACAACCTTCAGGATATTTCCCTCAACCGGGAATACGCCGCGATATGCGGCATAACCGACCGGGAAATCACCGATAACTTCCGGCAGGGCATCGAAAGGCTCGCGCAGGAATACGACACCGACTACGACGGCGCCGTCGCACTGCTCAAGGCCAACTACGACGGATATCATTTCGCAAAGACAAGTCCCGACATTTACAACCCGTTCAGCCTGTTGTGGGCGTTGAAAGACAGTGAAATCGGCGCATACTGGTTCCAGAGCGGCACGCCGGAATTCCTGATTCGCCAGATACAGAAAAGCGGAAGCTTTCTGCCCGATATGTTTGACGAAACCGTCGAAGTCCGTACCCTGTCGTCAAACGACATCTCGAATACCAAACCCACAGCCCTGCTTTATCAGACAGGTTATCTGACCATCAAGCGCTTCGAGAAGCCGGACCTTTTCCATCTGGGCATCCCCAACTTAGAGGTACGCAAGGGACTGTTCCAGAATCTGTCTGACTGTTATGTGGACAAAGATGGCGACCGGGTTGCCAGAAATGTGCACGAAGTCAGGAAACTGCTTGAGTCCGGACGCATCGACGAGGCGATGGAGCGCCTGCGCACGTTCATGGCCGGCATACCTTACGAATTCGCCGACAAGGCCACCGAACTGCATTACGAAAACAACCTGTTCATCATCTTCATGCTGATAGGTGTCGACGCCCGACCGGAGTGGCACACGTCAGACGGCCGCATCGACCTGCTGCTGAGCATGCGCAATTACATCTACATCATCGAGTTGAAGCGTGACGGAACGCCCCGGGAGGCTTTAGACCAGATCTGTAAGAAAGATTACGCCCGTCAGTTTGCCGGCGACTCGCGCCCCGTCATCAGCCTCGGCATCACTTTCAGCACCAGCACCCGCAACATCACCGCCTGGAAAACCGCTGAATAGAGTGCCCAATTTAACAGGATTACAATTTTTACAACCTGTGGCTTGCACGTCATGTCCGCCATTTGCATTAATGGGGCAAATGCGTTATCTTTGTGGAAAATACCTGACCTGATATGGCATACATGGAAAATGATTTAGACATAATCCGCTCCAAAATTTACGAGATAAGGGGACAGAAAGTGATGCTGGATTTCGATCTCGCGGCAATGTATGGAGTCGAGACCGGACAGCTTAAAAGAGCCGTCAGACGAAACATGGAAAGATTCGAAGGCGATGATTTCATGTTTGAACTAACCTCCGATGAATTCTTGAGATGCCAAAATGGCATCTCAAGTCATGGTGGCACGCGCTATCTCCCCTTCGCGTTCACGGAATTGGGTGTAGCCATGCTGTCAAGTGTTTTACGGAGTGCAACGGCAATAGAAATCAACCGGGGAATAATGCGGGCCTTTGTTACGGTCAGACAGATGATAGCCGCCAATCCCGTTGCCTTGCGCCTGTCTACCCTTGAAAAGAATTTCCAGGAATTGAAACAGGATCTTGAGGAAATATTTGCCGATTACAATGATATAAACGAAGATACCCGCATTCAGCTTGACGCCATAAACACCGCTCTTGCCGACTTACAGTCTGACAGGAAGAAAGCACCTCCACGAAAGCGTATCGGGTTCAAGACGGACGATTGACTATTGCCGGAATTTGCTAACTTTGCGACACAGACACTAAACGTTACTGAATTTTTGACCTTAATTTTAAAAGTATGTATTTCGATTCAAAAAGACGTGGAAAGACGGGGCTCCCCTGGACGGACGCACGCACGGACTATGAGAAACGCAGCGACGAATACTATGAGAAGCTGGAGGAGCTGGTGAAACAGATTGACGATGTCGAAGCGAACACATCGTTCCTGACGGAGCTTGATCCGGATGATTTTGACGGCGCATACCTGTATGTTTCCGGACGACTGCGCGAGCTTAAAAAGTATCTGAAGCGCGACTGCTCCGCCGATGCCGTCTACATAGAAGACTGGCTTGACCAGCTGGAAGAGATCCGCAATGAACTGGAGGACCTGGAGACCGACGCCCTTCTTTGCAACGATGAAACCGATGACGGCCTGGACTGGGAGGTAGATGACGATGACTTCAGCTGGGACAGCGATGACGACGATGACTGGGACGACGATAACGACAAGGACGACTGGTAACTGTCATAAATAATTATAATGAAGACTATCATATTCTATCGGTCGGCGTATAAAGGGAATACGCTGAAAATCGCGCAGAAGATGGCGGAGGTGCTTGGTGCCGAATTGATGTCGATCGACTCCAATCCGAGTGTGGATTTATCGGAATACGACCTGATCGGTTTCGGATCGGCCATCCATTTCGCGGCGCATGACATACATCTGCAAAGGTTTGCCGAACAGCAGAATCTCAAGAATAAGAATGTCTTCATATTTTCCACCCGCTGCCGCCCATATTTGGGAGGTTACCACAAAGCACTCAGAAAAATAATCAAAGGCAGAGGCGGTATCATTGTAGGCGAGTTTTCCTGCCGGGGCTATGACCGCACGGGTCCCTGGGTGCTGATGGACGGCTACAACAAGGCGCGTCCCGACGGGCGCGATGTATTCAGGGCCGGACTGTTTGCCGAAAGACTGCGTTGGAAACTCCATCCTTTGGCCGATATATATCACGAGCCGGTTAAAGACAACATAGAAGGCGTCCCGGCTCGCCGCAAAGGTTCGGACGTCGTAGCCGGCGACAAAGTAGTGTTTCTTGACACATCCACATGCGTCGGCTGCGGCAGATGCATTGCAGCTTGTCCGATGCACGTCTTCGAGCGTAAGGACAGCCATGTGTTGCCCGGCAACGACCGCGACTGTATCCTGTGCCGCATTTGCGCCGACCATTGCCCCACATCCTCCATATTCATCCATGAATCCATTCTGAACAGCCTCCGCATCGGCCTCTGCGAATCCAGGCTCCGCAAAATCTATAACCGATAAGACGCTGCAACCAAACCTATGGCACAGACGTTTTTAACGGTAAAGTCAAGGTTATGGGAAGCACAACAGCATCAGGGACAAAATCAACGTCGCGGTGGGCGAGCGTCAGGAAATATGCCGTCAGGGGAATAGAGTATCTGTTTCCGGTGGCCATCTCCGTCGTGCTTGTGGTGTGGCTGTTCCATAAGGTGAATTTTCGCGACGTGATGCACGTGGTGCGCACCGAATGCAACGTCTGGTATCTGGTGCTGATGATGGCCATCACCACGTTGTCGCATATAATCCGCGGCATCCGCTGGGGCATCCAGCTGCGCGGGGCCGGCGTACCGCGTATGCCCGTAGTCAGGGAATCCGTATCCATCTTCGGCGCATACGCCTTGAACCTGGTGTTTCCCCGCTTGGGCGAGGCCTGGAGATGCGTGTACGTCAGCAAACGCGAACGTGTACCGCTTTCTACTGTAGTCGGAACGGATATCGGCGACCGGGGTTCGGATTTAGTCGTGGTGCTGGCATTGTTCCTTCTTGCCCTCGTTGTGGCCAAAGGCGCCATGGATTCATTTCTGGTGCATTACGCCATAGGCCGTGACATCAGCGACATGCTGCACGATCCCGGAATGTGGTGCGTCATCGCCGCCATAGTCGGCGCGATATGGGCCGTGCTACGCTTCTGCCGCAGATTCAAGGTAGTGTCCGACATCGACAGCAGCATGGCCAGGATGTGGGACGGTTTCAAGGTGCTGTTCACCATGAGGGGGAAGTGGGCATACGCATTTCTGACCATCGGGATATGGACCTGCTATTTTCTTGAGACCTACGTCACGTTCTTTGCCTTCCCGTTCACGCGCGCGCTTGTTTCCGAGCCTGGCACCTGCCTGGGACTGATACCGGGCCTGGTGGTGTTTGTGTTCGGCAGTTTCTCGATGGCCGTACCCTCCAACGGCGGTCTCGGCCCATGGAACGTAGCCGTGATGTACGCCCTGACGCTTTACGGCATCAGCGACACGCAGGGCACCGCTTTCTCGCTGGTGATGTGGAGCATGCAGGCCGCCTGGCTCGTCGTGCTCGGCCTGTTCTCCGCCGCCTACGTAGTCTGGGACGACCGACACAACGCCCGCCCCTCCAAAATTGCTGACAGTAGAACAGTAGAACAGTAGCGGCGACTGGAATGGCGACGTCCACGTCGCCAATTAATAGAGGCGCAGGCTCTCCGAAGCATCATGCGGGTTTAAGGCTTTGTAAGCGTGGGTTTAAGACTCTGTAAGTCGGAGTTGGTATGATCTTGATTTTTCAATTGTAACCGGAGCTGGCAGAAGTTGAATTATATGAAAATTTTGCATTCTCCCCACAGAATTCTTCGCAGTATGAGATATTTTTCTTAATTTTGGCATTAAACAAATGATGAGATGAAATACAACAGGATATTATTGAAACTGTCGGGCGAGAGCCTGGGTGCCGGCGAAGGCCGGGGCATCGATACCGACCGGTTGAACTCATACGCAAAGCAGATTGCGTCGGCTGCGTCCAAAGGGGTGCAGATAGGTATAGTGATCGGCGGGGGCAACATCTTCCGCGGCCTGAAGGGCGCCTCCAAGGGTTTTGACCGCGTCAAGGGCGATCAGATGGGTATGCTGGCCACCGTGATCAATTCCTTAGCGCTAAGTTCGGCGTTAGAGGCTATCGGTCAGCCGTCACAGGTGTTCACGGCCATACGTATGGAGCCGATCGGCCTGGCTTACTCCAAATGGGCGGCAATCAAGGCTATGGAGACGGGCACTGTCGCCATCATTGCCGGCGGTACCGGCAACCCCTACTTCACCACCGACACCGGCGCATCACTGCGCGCCATCGAGATAGAGGCCGATGTGATGTTGAAAGGCACCCGTGTGGACGGAGTCTATACCGCCGACCCGGAGAAGGATCCGACAGCTAAGAAATATGACGAGATCACCTACGACGAGATGTTGGAAAAGAACCTGAAGGTGATGGACCTGACGGCTACGGTGATGTGCAAGGAGAACGACATGCCGGTGGCGGTGTTCGACATGGACACCGAAGGCAACCTGGGACGTATCCTGGCAGGCGACCCCATCGGCACCGTGCTGCACAAATAATCAAGATAATAATAAAACCGAAATACAATGAAAGAGGTAAAGGAATATCTGCAGGACGCGGAGGACTCGATGGAGATGGCAGTGGACTATCTGGACGAAACTCTGCAGCACATCCGCGCCGGCAAGGCGTCGACCAAGCTGCTGGACGGCATCAAGGTGGACTATTACGGCACGAAAGCGCCTATCTCCAACGTGGCCAACGTCAGTGTGCCCGATGCGCGCACCATCGCCATCACCCCGTGGGAGAAGGCTATGTTCAAGGAGATTGAGAAGGCCATCATCAATTCCGAACTCGGCATCACGCCCGAGAACAACGGCGAGGTGATCCGCTTAGGCATCCCCCCGTTGACCGAGGAGCGCCGCAAGCAGCTGGTTAAGCAGTCCAAGACCGAGGCCGAGAACGCCAAGGTGTCGGTGCGCAACGCCCGTCGCGAGGCTATCGAGGGGCTGAAGAAGGAAATCAAGAACGGCTTGAGCGAGGATGCCGAGAAAGATGCCGAGGCCGACGTGCAGAAGCTTCACGACAAGTATGTGAAGAAGATCGACGCCATCTTCGCCGAGAAGGAGAAGGAGATCCTGACCGTATAATACCCTGACCGTACAGACAATATGGTCAGCATAATAGTGCCGGCCTATAACGCCGAGCGGTGGCTTCCGGCTGCCGTGCGGAGCGTGCTGGCACAGACCGAACAGGACTGGGAGCTGATGTTGGTGGACGATGGCAGCACCGACGCCACTCCCGGTCTGTGTGACGGGTATGCCGCTTCCGACCCGCGTATCCGGGTAGAGCACAAAGAGAACGGCGGCCTTTCGTCAGCCCGCAATTACGGTTTGGATGTGTGTCATGGGGAATGGATTACATTTCTGGATGCGGACGATGTATTGCATCCTGACATGATTTGCCTGTTGCATCGATTGGCAGTGCGGCATGATGCCGACATGGTAAGTTGTGGCATATACAAATTCACTTCATCAAGGCAAGAATCACAATGGCTCGTATCATCATATAACGATAAAGAAGAAAGAATTCTTGCTGCTCAGAACGCAATCTTAGAAGCCTATTACCAAACCTCGGGCCTGAATGTTTCGGCTTGCGGAAAACTGTATAATCGGCGATTATGGGACAATAAACGGTTCTATCCCGGCTGGTACGAGGACCTGGAGATAGCCTGCAGGCTGATGGAATCGGCCGACAGGATAGTATGTGTCGATGCTCCGCTGTATGGCTACCGTCAGAATCCCGACAGCTATATGCATCGCTTCACGCTTCAGCGTCTGGACGTGCTGACCGTGACTGAACAGCTCGAGACCTGGGGCCAAAGCCGCAGCCCCGAAATACTGCGCGCCATGCGCGACCGGCGAATGAGCGCCAACTTCAATATATTCATGCTTTCCGAACTTGCCGCCCGTCGCGGAGATATCACGCGACAGCAAGCGCGTGATATTCAGGCCGGTTGTTATGCCCAGATCAGACGTCTCCGCAGCAATTCAATCTTCAATTTCCAATCCCGAATAAAGAACCGCATCGGAGCCGGTATATCCCTGCTCGGTCCCGGTATACTCAGAAAAATCGCTCCCTTGGTGTGAACCAAAATGTTTCTGTATTTTGTTAATATTGTGAAAATATTGAAAAACACAGACACACATCAAGGGCATGAAAAGGTTGATAGTTACACTTGCGGTGATATCCGTAGCTGCAGGAGCACCCCGGCTCCGGGCACAGACGCCCGAGCCGGCCGTTCCGTTGCCCGCCGAATGGACATACGAACCGCAGGTGACGGCCAGCGCCGAAGCCGACCGCCGCTGGTGGGAGAACTTCGGCGACCCGCAGCTAACCGCCCTGATCGATCAGGGAATGGAGAATTCCCTTGACCTGCGTCAGGCCATGCGCCGCATCGAGATGAGCCGCAACGCCTGGCGTGCCGCTCAGTCAGGGTGGTATCCTCAGCTTGGCCTTTCCGCCGGCTGGAACCGCGACCGTTCGTCGGGCGACACCTCTCCTCTCGGAAAACCGGCGACGATGTCCTATTTCTCCTTAGGTCTTAATTTCAATTGGGAAATCGACGTGTTCGGTCGTGTGGCAGCGCAGTCCAAGGCCGGGAAGGCGGCTTACCGCGCCACCAAGGCCGAATATGACGCCGCCATGGTGTCGCTGGCTGCAAACATAGCCACGGCCTATATGAACCTGCTGCTGGCCGAGGGTCAGATTCAGGTCGCCGAACAGCAGATCGAGACTCAGACCAAGATACATTCCATCACCGAGACACGCCATGAATGCGGACTTGTCTCAAAACTCGACGTGGCGCAGTCGCTCACGGTGCTCTATTCCACCCAGGCCACGCTCCCCTCGCTGCGGCAGCAGAAAACAGCCGCCCTCAATTCGCTGGCCATGTTGGTGGGCTGCTATCCCGAAAAGCTCGCCTATCTTCTTGACAAACCGGCCAAGCTCCCCAATCCGTTCGTAATGACAGACATCGGCGTGCCGGCCGACCTGTTGCGCCGCCGTCCCGACATATTGCAGGCCGAGATGCTGGTGGCGGAATATGCCGCGCAACTCGGGGTGGCAAAGAAGGATTTCCTGCCCACACTGTCGCTGGCCGGAAGCATAGGCACCCAGGCGCACGACCTGCGCGACATGTTCACAGACAAGAGTTTCACTTACAGCATCGCCCCGCAACTCAGCTGGACCATTTTCGAGGGTCTGGCCCGCAAATACCGCGTGGCCGAGGCCAGGGAGCAGATGCAGCTCGGCATAGACAGCTACAACCAGACGGTGATGAACGCTGTGATCGAGACCGACGACGCGCTGCAGACCTACCGCAGCGACCTGGAACGGATAGACCTGATACGCAAGGTGAACGAGCAGGCCCGCGAGTCGCTCGATCTCTCCGTTGACCGTTACAAACGCGGCCTGGCGCCATTTACTGACGTGATGAACTCGCTGGTAAGCCTTCTGGAGTATCAGAACACATTGCTGCAGACCCGTGCATCGGCGCTGAATTCCGCCATCCGGATATATCAGTGCACGGCAGGACCGGTGTAGGTGATAGTGACAAGTGATGAGTTAGAAGATAAGACAGTTTAGCCCCCCGATATTATGAAAACACGCAGACTCACATATAAATTGGAATTAAAGGACCTGATACTGGTGCCCCTGGCGCTGACGTTGCTGATAGCCTTCTGCGGTTGCCGCAAGGAGAAGAAGGAGACCGCGGAGGTTCCGGAAATAAATGTGGCCTATCCCGTGCAGGATTCCGTAGTGCTGCACAAGACCTATCCCGGCTATATCCGTTCGGTCAGTTCGGCCGATGTGATGGCGCTGGTCAACGGCCGCATCCTCAGCGTGAACTACAAGGAGGGCAGCTATGTATCGAAGGGCCAGGTGCTCTTTACCATCGAATCCACCAAATACCGCGATGCGGTGAACCAGGCGTCGGCAGGACTCTCAACGGCCCGTGCGCAGTACGACTATTCCTCGCGCCAGTACGAGGCCATGAAGAAGGCCATTGAGTCGGATGCCGTGTCCGAGATGGAACTGCTGCAGGCCAAGAGCAGCATGGAGAGCGCCGAGGCCTCCATCCGCAATTACGAGGCGGCTCTGCGCACCGCACGCACCAACTTGGGTTATTGCACCGTCACGGCGCCGGTTTCGGGCCTGATAACGACTCCTGTGGTGACGGCCGGCAATTATGTGGCCGGTGCGGCACAGCCCGTTAAACTCGCTTCGATCTACGACGACCGGCAGATGAAGGCGGTGTTCGACATCGAGGAGGCGCAGTACCGTCTCATGTCGGTCAATACCGCCGAGGGCAAGGGCCCTCTCTACACGGCCGTACCGTTGCGCTTCACCCCCGATCTGCCCGTCGCCTTCACTGCCGATCTCTATTATACTTCTCCGGCCGTGGATGCGGCTACCGGTACGCTGACTCTGGAGGGAACGGTGACAAACAAGGACAAGCTGCTGAAAGACGGCATGTATGTCACCGTCGATTTGCCCTACGGCGTGGAGCCTCATGCGGTGCTGGTGCGCGACGCGTCCATCGGACGCGACCAGCGCGGAAGCTATCTGTATGTGGTCAACGACAGCGACAAGGTGGTGTACACTCCCGTGCAGACGGGCGAGCTGTTCCGCGACACGCTGCGCATCATCAACAGCGGAATCAAGCCGGGTGACCGCTATGTGACCCAGGCATTGCTGACGGTGCGCAACGGCGAGAAGGTGCGTCCTGTGGTGCAGGGCGCGACGAAGCAAAGCAAAGTACAGGCAAAATAAAACGAGGTGAGCCATGTTCAGTGACTTCTTCATAAAGCGGCCTATATTCGCCACGGTCATAGCCATACTGATGGTACTGGCCGGTCTGCTGTGCATGTACACCCTGCCGATCGCACAGTATCCCGACATCACGCCTCCGACCGTTATGGTCATGGCCAACTATCCCGGCGCGTCGGCCACTACGGTGGCCCAGGCCATCGGCGTTCCGGTGGAACAGCAGGTAAACGGCGTGGAGGGTATGATGTATATGTCGTCCACTTCGGGCGACGACGGATCGTATAGCCTGACGGTGACGTTCGAGAACGGAACGGACGTGGACCAGGCTGCCATCGACATACAGAATCAGGTGTCGCAGGTTCAGGCGCAGCTGCCCGAGGCAGTGGTGGAACAGGGGGTCACCGTGAGCAAGCGCAGCAGCAACAACGTGCTGTTCGTGACCCTCGAAAGCGACAACCCGAAGGAATATGACGCGCTGTATCTCACCAACTACGCCCAGCTGCATCTGGTCGACCCGCTGTCGCGCGTCAAGGGCGTGGGTGATGTCGGTGCGTTCGGTGCCGGCGAGTACTCCATGCGGCTATGGCTGGATCCGGCCAAGATGCGGGCACGCGGCGTGACTCCGGCCGACGTGCGGGCCGCTGTGTCGGCGCAGAACATGGAGGTGTCGGCCGGTTCGGTCGGCGAGGCTCCCCTGTCGGGCAACGACGAGTTCAGCTACACGCTGTCGGTCCAGGGGCGTCTGTCGGACGTCAGCCAGTTCGAGGACATAGTGCTTCGTTCAGCCGACGGCGGCCTGCTCCGGCTTAAGGACATAGCCCGCGTGGAACTGGGCAGCAGCTCATATTCCACTGTCACCAAGGTAAACGGTCAGGAGACGGCCCTGATGGGCATATCGCAGCTGCCGGGCGCCAACGCGCTGGAGGTGGCCGACGGCGCCATCAAGGAGCTGGACCGCCTGTCGCAGTATTTCCCCGACGGAGTGCACTACAACGTGGTGATGAACTCCACCGACTTCGTGCATAAGTCCATCGACGAGGTACTGGTAACGTTCCTGGAGACCACGCTGATCGTGATGCTGGTCATCATGATCTTCCTGCAGAACTGGCGCGCGGTCATCATTCCGATGATCACCATTCCGGTGTCGCTGATAGCCACGTTCGCCGTTATGAAGCTGATGGGCTTCACCATCAATACCCTCACGCTGTTCGGTCTGGTGCTGGCCATAGCCATCGTGGTGGACGACGCCATCGTGGTGGTGGAGGACTGCATGAGGTTGCTGGCCCAAGGCAAGCTGACCCGGGAACAGGCGGCCCGGCAGGCCATGCAGGAACTGACCGGCCCGGTCATCGGCGAGGTGCTGGTGCTTATGTCGGTGTTCGTGCCCACGGCGTTCGTGAGCGGCATCACGGGACAGCTTTACAAGCAGTTCGCCCTCACCATAGCCATATCCACGGCATTTTCCGGATTCAACGCCCTGACGCTTACTCCAGCGCTATGCGCCCTGTTCCTGGAGCCGCCGAAGGAATCGAAATTCATCGTCTACCGATGGTTCAACCGCTTCTGGGCGTGGTTCGAAGCACTCTACGCGCGCAGTATCGGCAAGATGCTGAAGCATGACAAGGTGGCCATGCTTGTGTATCTTGCCATTACAATAGTGGCTTTCTGGGGCTTTATAAAGTGGCCCACGAGTTATATACCGGCCGAGGATATGGGTCACTTCATGACCAGCATACAGCTCCCGCCGGGTGCCTCGCTTGAAAGGACACAGAAAGTGGTGGACGCCATGGAGCGCGAGATTCAGGAGAAAGTGCCCGAAGCGGAATATATCATTTCCATGGCCGGCCAGTCCTTCTTCGGCGGCTCCGGCTCGAACGGCGCTTCATTCATGATTCAGCTGAAACCGTGGAGCGAGCGCAAGGGTAAGGAGGGAAACATCAACTCGATAATAGAGCGCGTCAACGCCATCACGTCAAAATACCAGGAAGCCGTGTCGTTCTCGGTGAATCCACCCGCCATCCAGGGCCTCGGCATGTCGTCGGGCCTGGAGATGCAGATTCTGGACATATCCAGCCTCGGCACCGAAGCGCTTGAGGAGGCGGTAAAGACGCTGCAGGCCGCAGCGGCCGATAATCCCAAGATCGCGTCCATCACGACTACCTTCCAGGGCTCCACGCCGCAGTACAGGCTCAAGTTCGACCGCGACCGCGCCGAACTGATGGGCATATCGCTGGAATCCATCTACAACACGCTGTCCTCGTTCATGGGACAGGGATATATCAACGACTTCGACGAATTCGGCCGCAGTTTCCAGGTCGTGATGAAGGGAGCCGGCAGCGCACGCGCCAACATCGACGACGTGATGCACCTCAGTGTGGCCAACGCGCAGGGCGAGATGGTGCCTTTCTCGTCGTTCACCACCATCGAGCCGATGATGGGCGTGTCGTCCGTGAACCGATACAACATGTACACCACCGCCGGAGTGACCGCCACGCCGGCCAAGGGCGTAAGCTCGTCCGAGGGCATCAAGGCAATGGAGCAGATGGTGCACGACAAATTGGGAAAGAACTACAGCTACGCCTGGACCGGCGAGGCATATCAGGAGACGCAGTCTGGCCTGACGGTGAACGTAGTGTTCATCTTCGCCATCATCATGACCATACTGGTGCTGGCGGCCCAGTATGAAAGCTGGAGCGATCCTATAGCGGTGGTGCTGGCCATGCCTGTGGCCGTGCTGGGCACCGTGTTCGGATGTATATGCATGGACCAGAGCATCAGCATCTACACGCAGATCGGACTGATCCTGCTGTTGGGTATGGCCGCCAAGAACGCCATTCTGATTGTGGAATTCGCCATGGACTACCGCAAGAAGGGAGTGCCTATAATCCAGGCCGCACAGGAAGCCGGACAGATACGGTTCCGCCCCATCATGATGACCGCCTTGGCGTTTGTGTTCGGCGTGATGCCGATGCTGTTCGCCACCGGTCCCGGGGCCGGCAGCCGCAAGGCCCTTGGCGCGGCTGTCGTGTTCGGCATGGCCATGAACGCCTTCATCGGCACCCTTTTCGTCCCCAACTTCTGGGCCTTCATGCAGACCCTCTCCGAGAAGCTCCGCCGTAAGTCTAATCCCAATACTCCCACTCCTCCCACTACCGGAGGCGGAGGGTGGCGCCGGCTTTGTCGCGGACGCCGGGGTTCAGGGCCTTGAGGCGCGACAGTTTCATGCCGTAGCGCTGGGCGATGGAGTGCATCGACTCGCGCTCGCCTATCACGGCTTTGTCGATGTGCTTCGGGGCGTCGTCAAGCTTGGACTCGAGGTACACTTCCTCCCAGTCCTTGATCTTGTCGTGGCGTCCGGCGTCGTTGAATTCACGAAGATTCTTTTCGTCAAGCTTGAATTCCCGGGCTATCGTGGTGTACGTGTCGCCGGGCGCGGCGATGACGTAGTGCAGCCCGCGCGCACGTCTCACGGGATGCGTGGAGATTAGCGACGCCTGGATGAACGCGGCGTCCTCGTCGGCCTTCCTGCCTTCGGGCGTGTCGTACAGATAGAGGGCGTAACGCTCGATGATGGCTATCAGGCGCGAGGCGTAGTTGGGGTCGGTGGCGTAGCCGCAGCGTCTCAGCTCTCGCGCCCAGGAGGCATAATCCAGCGGGTCGAGCTTAAAGAGCGAGGCATAGCGCGAGCGCAACAGGAACCGGGAATGGTCGTCGAACGACTGCCGTACGTCGGGGTATGCGCGGAAGCAGTCGTCGGGACGGTCGTCGCTGCGTATCAGCGTGTCGCCGGTCCACGAGCTGTGGCACTTGATACCGAAATGATTGTTGCCTTTCACGGCGAGTGTGGAACGTCCTGCGGCACTCTCCAGCAGGCCTTGTGCCAGAGTGATGGAGGCCGGGATGCCGTGCAGCTCCTGTTGCTCCACGGCCATGTCGCTGTACAGGGTTATGTATTCGCTGTAACTGTCGGCGCGACAGGACGCGATATAAAGCGTTATGGCGGCAATCAGAAGGGTAATTGATGGGAATCTCATTGCGGAAGGAGTAATTGCGGGAAATCGCGTCTGAATTCGTCTAAGAGGCGTTCGGTCTCGGCCGTGAATTCCGGATCGGGTGCGCCCGACATGGGACGATGCGACAGACGCTTCTGTATTTTCTCTCCGCGGGCTATCGCCTGACGTGTCTCCGGGCTCATGTACGTGTCGCAGAAATGCTGCCACACATATTCCACGGCCATCTCCGACGGATGCGCCATGTCGGAGGCATAGAAACGGTAGTCGCGCAGGTCGTCCGTCACAAGTTCGAACGCCGGGAAATAGCGTGTGTTTTCGGTCTGTGAGCATATCCGGTCCACGGCAAGATGCAGCGTGGCTTTGGAGAGTGTGTTTTCGTGGAATCCATCTTTGAGATGCCTGACAGGGCTGACGGTGAATATGAAGCGAAGTCCCGGATACCGGGCGCTCAATTCACGGATTAACGGAATCCACAGGCCGGTGATTTCGTCAGGGTCGAGGCGATAACGGCGGAACAGCGCGGCCGGCTGCTTGTGGCAGTTCGCCACGGTCATGTCGTTGCTTGCCAGGGCATAGCACCATGCCGTGCCGAATGTGACCAGGATTGTGTCGCATAAGGTCATGGTACGGCTCACATCAAGCCGCAGACGTGCGAAAGCATCGGCAAGTCCCTGCCGTGAATCGGAGGTGAGGCGTGAATCGAACATCCATGAGCGCCATCTGCCTCCGGCCTCGAACATAGTGTCCTCGAACTGCCGCATGGCCGTAGCCGGGTCGGTAAGAAGCATCAGCCGCAACACCATGGCTATGGATGCCGGATTGTACAGCATTCCGAACGGGAACGACGCGGGCCAGAGGCACTGCCGCATCCGCACCGCCATGTTCTCGGCGAAGCAACTCCCCGCGCTCAGCACCGGCCTGTACGCCGCCAGCGCTATATCGCTCCTTCTGGTTTCTATTTCCGTCCTGAACCGCATACTCATAGCGCTCCCTGTTCTATCAGCAGGGCGATGCGCTCGATCATGGCGTCGTCCTTGTTCTTTTTCGGATTGAAGCCCGAACGCAGGTTCATGCCGAAGAAGCGGCCGAATGTCTGCCAGAATCCGGCCCGGAAGCTGCCCAAGAATGCCTTGACTATGCCATACGACGTCTGGTCGGTCTCGCGGTTTATCAGCTTCAGCAACACCTTGCCCTGGTTCTTGGTCATGTGCTTCACCACAGGCTTGTACTGCTCGAATATGTCGTGCTCCAGAGTCTTGAGGTGACGTTCGCGCTCCTTCTTGTCGGGGATGGTCTGGATGTATTCGTATGTCTCGCACAGCGTGGCGAATGCCAATTTGGCGTAGGGTAGGGTCTTGCGCACGTCGCGCACGGTGCGCCAGTAGAATTGTTCCTGCTTCTTGTTCTTGAATTTCAGGGGCGGGAACACGTATACGTCGCGGATGTAGGTGAGGCGGCAGGTGTCGCCGTATTCGTCCACTATGTGCGTGAATCCGCGGTAGGCCTTTACCTTCAGCTCCAAGTCGGGCACTTCGTCGGCGCGGCAGGGAGCGGAGCCGACGAGACACACAAATGCCACCACAGCCGCCGCTATGATGAGCGGCAGCCGCGACAGGTTGTAGGATGTATGTCTGTGGCGCAGCGTTTTCATTTATTGTTTCGGCTTTTGATCCATCCGTTCATCAGGACGAACAATGTGTCTTTACCAAAACGGAAAATCACGTCTAAAATTGAAACGGAATAGTTAACTTTTGTTTCAATGTCAGCGCAATAAGCAATTAATTCCGAATTCCGGTCGCCGGCAATAGCGGTGGCGGCCATAGCCGCGGCCTCGGTATCGATCCAATTCGATACGAGGTCGTGCATGGCCCGGTTCAGTTCGGGGAGTGTCCCGGGCGTGTTATGGTATAGAGCGGTCAGAGGATCGAACAGATGCGGGAAATATGGCGTGCGCCCATATATGGCGTTGAGGGTGCCGAGGTGCACGTGGGGCCAGTTGCCGTGGCCGGACAGGACCATGCCGGGACCTTTGGCCACAGGCACGGACAGCAGCGTCACGTTGTCGCCGTCGGCCATGCGGGTGCGTCTCAGCGACTTCGGGTCGAAGTCCGGGTCATCACACGCCGTGCGGATGGCTTCGGCATCCGAGGCGCCGTCAAGACGCGCCGCAAGCCAGCGGACGTACCAGCCGGCAGACGCCGCAAACGGCGGTATCACCATTTGCCGTCCTTCTTGTCCGGATTCGGGTTGCGGAACATGCGGTTCCATCTTATCTTGCCGTCGGTCAGTTTGCGGTCCTTGTCCATCGAGATGATGATTAGCACAGGCGAGCCTACCACATGATCCTCGGGGACGAAGCCCCAGTAACGCGAGTCGGCGCTGCGGTCGCGGTTGTCGCCCATCATCCAGTAATAGTCCATCTTGAACGTATAGTAGTCCTGAGGCTTGCCGTTGATGTAGATTTTGCCGTCCTTCATCTGCAGGTCATTGCCCTCGTATGTGCGGATGGCGCGCTCGTATATGGCATAGTTGGCCGGAGTAAGATGGAGTGTGGATCCACGTTTAGGAATCCATATCTCGCCCATGTTGTTGCGCTGCCAGTTGTAGGTTCCGTTGTAGGGGAACACACCGCCTAAGTCCAGAAGTCCCGATTCGCTTTCGGATATAAGCTGTCCGGCAACCTCGGGCCATTTCTCCACCCGGGCTTTCATGGCCTTGGTCAGAGGGAGGTCGTAGTAATACCGGCCCGTCATCTGGTCCTGTATCGGAGCCTGGTCGAAGTCCTCGACGCGAACGCCAAGGTCCATCCATTTCTGTGCGGCTATGGGTCCGTTGACCGGTATAAGGTAGTTGTACTGCACGTTTTCAGGCTCGGCTATGGCCTTGCCGTTGATCAGGATAGTGTCGTTCACTATGCGTATACGCTCGCCGGGGAGTCCGATGGTGCGCTTCACATAGTTCTCGCGGCGGTCTACGGGACGCCACACCAGTTCGCCGAACTTCTCCGGATTCTGCTGTATGTATGCCTTCGGATCCTTAATGCCGTTCTTGATCAACTCGTTGCATATCTGGTAATAATCGGGATTCTGAATCTTGAGCGCCACGGTGTCGCCCTGCGGATAGTTGAACACCACGATGTCGCCGCGCTCTATAGAGCGGAACCCGGGCATACGGTGATACTTCAGCTGAGGCTTCTCGATGTAGCTCTTGGTGTTGACCAGCGGCAGGGTGTGCTGTGCTAACGGGAAATGCAGCGGGGTCTGCGGCACGCGCGAGCCGTAGACGGTCTTGTCCACCCACAGGCGGTCGCCTACGAGCAGCGATTTCTCGAGGCTCGATGACGGTATCTCGTACTGCTGGCCTATGAACCCGAATATGAAGTAAATCAGCACCAGTGCGTAGACTATCGCGTCCACCCACGCCATGACGGTGCGTGTGAGGCCCTTCTTGTTTTTCCACCATCCCCAGGGGATGAAGGCCGTGATATAGATGTCGATGATGAGCAGCCAGCCGAACAGCAGCCAGGGATTGCCCATCAGCACCACCCACAGGATGTATATGGCGCTTGCGATGCCGAACCGCAGCCAGCGCGTGGGCTTTACGGCCTTTAAACGATCTTTAATTGAAGTCATAACCGGAGATATCGGAGAGCATTTCCTGAATGGTGTGGATGCCCGGATGGTTTACGAGCCATTCCGCCGCGAGGATGGCTCCGAGAGCGAATCCGTCGCGGTTCTTGGCGCTGTGTGTTATCGATATGATGTCCGAGGGAGAATCCCAGCGGATGGTGTGTATGCCGGGTACCTCGCCCTCGCGCACATGGTCTATGGGGAGCACGCCCGGTTCCACGGTCTTGCCCTCCTCAGGCTCGGTCCACGACGATATGCGCCCGGTGCCGTCTATGATCTGTTCGGCCAGTGTCACCGCCGTACCCGAAGGATGGTCCAGCTTGTGGATGTGGTGTGTCTCGGTCATCGAGGGGGTGTACTGCGGGAAGGCGTTCATGATACGCGCCAGCTGACGGTTCACGGCCATGAAGATGTTTACGCCCACCGAGAAGTTGGAAGCCCATATCAGCGAGCCGTTCAGTTCGCGGCACAGGTCCATGGCCTCGGGCAGACGTGCCTGCCAGCCGGTGGTGCCGCTCACCACTGGCACGCCGCGGCGCAGGCAGCGCGCCACGTTGTCGAAGCCGGTGGCCGGTGTGGTGAACTCGATGGCCGCGTCACACTGCATGAACACTTCGGAATCGAAGGCATCGAGATTGTCAACGTCGATGACGCAGCCTATCTCCAGTCCGCGTTCCAGGGCCAGACGCTCTATGGTTCTGCCCATCTTGCCATATCCTATAAGCGCAATTTTCATAACGGTAAGTGTTTAGAAGCCGAAGGCAACGTTGTCGATGTACATCGTGATGCCCTCGGTGCCGACGAACGGTTCGCCGCACGATGTGGATGCCATCACCAGCACGTGCGTGGGCTGAGTGCCTACGGGTGCCCAGCCTACTTCCTTGACGGGCACGAGCTTGCCTTTGGAATTATAGCCGTAATAAGCCTTTTCGCCGTTCAGCAGACCCATGTAGGGCTTGTAGAATGGTTTCTTGGTGATGTCGCCGTAATGGATGGGAAGCTGATGTCCCTTGGTCCAGGGCACGGACTTGCTGTAACGTTCGCGGCCAGTGCCCACACGTTGTGCGTAGACATTCCCTTTGGTGTCCTCCCAGCGCTTCTGCAGCAGGACATACACCTCGGCCTGGTCGCGGCCCTGAAGGGTCTTCTTGCGGCTCAGGCCGGTGGACTTGACGCGGGTGTTGACGTTGGGCATGTCGATGCGGTAGTCGAATACCAGAGCCTTGGGGCTTTTGCGGTAAGGCATGCCCATCGCCATCTTGGAGAAGGGTGTGGAAGTGCTGGTCACAGGCTCGTTGAGCTTGCCCAAGTAGAGGGTGCCGGCCACCATCACGTCCATGTTGATCACGCCCAACACCTTGACATGCTCCATCTTGGCCTGCAGTTTGGCTACCTTGTTGCCGTTCAGCACAGCCGGCTCGACGGAATTCGAAGCCTTCACTATTCCCGATACCTTGGCATATACGTTGCTCGATGCCCAGGGTGTGCCACCCTGAGGCTTGTAAGGATTGTTGCCCTTGAGATGTTGCGTGGGGCCAACGGCATACACCTTCTTGGTGTCGCCGCCCAGTACTGACGATTCAGTTATCTCGCGTGTGACCCACTGCGAGAAATCGCCGTATTTGATCTTCTCCAGCGTCAGTGCCGATGCCGGAGCAGCGCTTAATAAGGCAGTCGCTCCCAGCAATATGATATTTAACTTCTTAAACATGACGCAAAATTACGAAATAAGCACCATATAACAAAAGAAGTGTTCCATCTTGACCATTCTTGGTCAAGATGGAACGCAATGAGGTGCCATATTTCCTATGTCAGAGGATTTTGATACCATCGCGGTTTATTTGATTCAGAAATTGTGAGGATAGATGTGAATGCCTTCTGATTAAATCCACAGAAGATTGAAGCAGACTTTCCAGATACCTGTGTAAGGCACTCAGGGCAAATATTCTGGGAGGCATATCCACCAAAATATCAATATCGCTGTCAGGGCGATTGTCGCCTCTGGCCATTGATCCGAACAGGCACATCCCTGTCACTCCATATTCCTTCTGGATATATGGAATGTTTTTTCTCAGCGTTGCGATACAGTCATCAGTAGTGCACATTGCTTTCCTAATCCGATTACAATGCAAAGATAATCAAAATAATTGAATTTTAAGAGAAATCGAGATGGTTTAAACAGACAAGGCACCCGTAATATGGGCGCCTTGTCTGTTTTTAATGTTGTGATTCTGTATATCAGTTCTTCATCGAATTCACGAAGTGATTGGCCCATTCCTGGCGGTTGGGAGTGGCCATGATCACGGTGGTGACCTGCTGGTCGTTGACCGGAAGGATCAGCACCGTCACCTCATGGTTCTCCAGCATACCCTTGGCACGGGCGCCCTTGGAGTTGCCGACGGTCACTTTCTCCACTTTCGGATCGGTGAGCTTGTATTTGGTGGCGTACATGCGGGCTTTCTCGAATGCTATTTTCTGAGTGAGGCCGACCGACTCGTTTTCCATCGAGACGCCGAAAGATCCGTCGGGATATTTCACCAGCATCTTGGAATCCTTCTGCACGATCGAACCGGCGGGAATCTCGAAATCGAAGCCTCCGTAGCTGAGGGGCACATACCAGTGGGCCGATTCCAGAGCCTTGGTGCTCTCGTCCTGTGTCTGAGCCGTGGCGGGTGCCGGGCATACCATAACGGCCACTGAGGCAAGTGCCGCCATTATCATCTTTTTCATAACCTATGTCTTTTTATATTTTTTTACAATTACTATCTGGTATCTTATACCTACTAACTTATAACTCAGTTTTTGGGTAAGTTGTTTTAGAGTCCCAGCACTTTTGCCGAATTTGCGGCGATGACGGGCCTAAAATATAGATTTCTGCTGAGATGAACTTTTTTGGGTCGTTTCAAGTGTTAAAATGGGGTCACAACGGCTGTATTAACAATTGAAACGGACTTTTTGGGGTCATTTCAGCTTTTTTCGTTTTCAAGAGCCTCGATAAAAAGCCATATATTGGAAGACGGATTGTCGGGCCAATTTAGTTTTTTCGCTCGTTCTGTGGCATCCTTGCAGTTTGCTATAAGCAGAGAATTCTGATCGGATGTCAGATGTCCCTTCATATAATTTTTCCATGCCGGATGTGAGATTTTGAGCAATTTTATCACGTCATTGGAATTGATGGCTTTCGAATGATTATCTGCATGGAGAATATACCAGAGTTCGAGACATGGATTCGTAAGAATCATTTCCCCGGGTAATGAAGCTACTTTCTCCACCACGCTTTTCACGTCGGCGTCATATACATAAAATATCGAATAGTCATCGTTCTTGTCGACTCCTAATTCGCTGATATATTGATCCACAAGGCGGCCATTGATACTATTGCCGCTTACTTTGGCCTTTATGGTTACCGGAAGGCGATAATGTTGGCGGAGAGTTTCGACATACACTTTTTCAGTCTCTCCTTCGCATATTACAAGATAGACCTTGCGCGGCAGTCGCTTTTTCTTGTATTTCCTCTCTCTCATCACGCATTCATCATTTCGGAGAGTATAGCGTAGATATTACCGATATATGGAACCGCATCAAAGCGTCCCTGCAGATAAGCTTTCATTATATCGGTTTTCTTCCCTAATTCATAATCGGATAGGGGTATGAATTCGGAATTGCCGTTACTTTGTTTGTTGACGAATACGATCTGTTCCTTGCGTAGCTTCGTCATATCGATCAGGAGAGGGTTATGACTTGTAAATACCATCTGAGCCCCTTTGGAAGCCCTGACCACGTCAAGAATGAATTCAGCGAGACGAAGATGAAGTTTCAAATCAAATTCATCAAGAAAAACAGCAGCTCCTGCCGTAGACTTCTTCAATAGCATAAGCAAAATGAAGAAAAGCCGCTTGGTCCCTTCAGATTCTTCTTTCTCGAAATCGAACGCGATAGAGGGGTTTTCGCGGTGGAAAGTAAGCAGTCGGGGTCTTCCGGTTGCATCTTCGCTCAGACAGATATCCGAAATATCGCTGTCGCTGACTTCAAAGGCTTTCAGCAGGACATCCTTATTTGCCGTGAAATCTTCGCGTGACAGTTTGGAAAGGTCAAAACCTCCGATGCCAACCACCATCTCGTTAAGGAAGAATCTATAGACGGTACGAGCGAGGGGACGATTCATCGAACTCGCTCTGCTGAGGAACAGAGTCTTTGGTCCCGTGTTGGCTTCTATTTCAGCCGGGCGCTGGATGGTGCCTTTGCGATAGGTGTATGTATCACCGTTATCCCGGGTAAAAATTTTGGCTTTTCTCTTTTTGGGATAATAATACAGTGATTCCTGTTTCACTCTGCCTTTATGCAACGTAAAAGAATATTCGTATTCTACTCCTTCGGTTATAAAGTCGATATAAAATTCGGAAGGCTTGTCGATGTCGAATTTAAAGGGTTCGAAATCAAAAACGCTCCCTTCATTATTCAGATGCGAGTCGAGTATAAGTCGTCGGCAGAAGTCAATGGCCTTGATCATGTTCGACTTGCCGGCAGCATTGCTGCCGAAAAGACCGATTATATTTACAAAACTGTCGTCGGAGAATTCAATCAGATTTTCAGATAGCCTGTCTGCAGTTTTGCGTGAAGATGCTTCTGCCGTAAAGTCGAGCACGGCATCATCTTTCATGGAGTAGAAATTCCTCAGGCGAAGGCTTATTATCATGCTTTAGCGTTTTGATCCTTTCGCAAAGATAATCATTTTCTCTCAATTTTATAGTATAGATTTCTGCTGAGATGAACTTTTTTGGGTCGTTTCAAGTGTTAAAATGGGGCCAAAACGGTCATTTTAACAATTGAAACGGACTTTTTGGGGTCATTTCAGCTTTTTTCGTTTTAGAGTCCCAGCACTTTTGCCGAATTTGCGGCGATGACGGGCTCGAGGTCGGTGCCGAGGATGTTGCTCTGGATTCCGATGATTTCCTGAATGGAGAGTTCGGATTCATCGGTCTCGGCCAACAGACGGTCCTGCGGAATGGCATGGAGCGTGTCAGGGTTGAAGTGCTGTCCCAAAGAGATGTAGCATCCGGCGTTGAGCAGCTGTCGCGCCGCCTGCGGTTTCTTGCGGAATCCGTGTATTATCCAGGGCTGCGTGGGCTTCAGGTCGCGTATAAGGCCGCACAGCACGTCCTCGGCCTTGACGCAATGCACTATGATGGGTTTCTTCAGGCTTTCGGACAGCTCTATCTGGCGCTTGAAGATGTTCAGCTGACGGAACATCATGCCTCCGCGCCCCGACAGGTCTACGCCGGCCTCCCCTACCGCCACGAATTCGGGACGACGCAGCAATTCCTCAAGACGCGTCCATTCCTCGGGCGTCACGTCGCGATGGGTGTCCCACGGATGGATGCCGGCCGAATACAGTTGTCCGTCCACAGCCCGGAACTCAGGGTTTCTGATAAACGAGATGTCGACCACCGCCAACGGTTGCGGAGCCGCCTTGTGTGTATGGATATCAAGTATCATAGGGTAATTGTCTAACAGTTTATAAAGTTTATAGAGTTTAAAAAGTTAAGAGAATACCGAGAACCGATAGTTGACAAAGTTGAAAGAGTTTAAAAAGTTAAGAGAATACCAAGACGAACATTCAGATAGCTGCACATTTATCTTGACTTTCTCAACTTATTCAACTTTCTCAACTTTTTTCGGAGGGACCGGGTCGTAGCCCGAGCCGCCCCAGGGATTGCAGCGCAGTATGCGTCTGATGGCCAGCCATGAGCCTGAGAATATGCCATGCGTTTTGACCGCCTCGATGGCGTATTGCGAGCACGTCGGAGTGTAGCGGCAGCTCGGCGGCAGCATCGGCGAGATGCACGCCCGGTAGAAATATACCGGCAGCAACACCACCTGGCGCACGGTTCGTCTCAGCAATGACGGCATAGCTTGTTGGTAAGTTTGGCGAGCAGCTTCTGCATCTTGGGTTCCAGCTCGGCATACTCCGCGTTCTCGTTGTGCAGATAGATGAATGCTATCTGCAGGAAACCGTCGGCGGGGAGCTGAGCCAATGCCTCGCGCATCGGCATACGGTTCAGACGGTAAGCCTCGCGGATTCGGCGGCGCATCAGCACGCGGTCCACCGCATGCCGCCGCTTCTTCTTCGGAATGGTGACCATCATCTGCACCGGTGCTATACCGGCCGGGCGTCCGTTGCGGAACGACGAGTCAAGCTTCTCGGCCGGCATCCAGCGCCACACCATTCGCAGCGGAAACTCGTACATGCTCTTGCCCTCCGCGAACAGCCCCTCCACTAATGTGCGGTGGTGCAGCCGCTCGCTCTTGCCCATACGTAGCGGATGACACACGTCCTCAGTCCTCACGTCAGTCCTCACGTCCTCCTGCTCCAGCCTTTGCCTTACGTCCTGCTCGTTGCTTTCAGCTTTGATATTTTCTATATCATTCATTCTGCAAAGTTAACGATTAGTTGGCAATATGCAGGCAAAAACGTATCTAATTTATGTGCCCGATACAAATTTGAAACAAATTATCGGCAGGAGTCCCCAATTGTAAAGAAGAAAAAGTTTATTCGTTAAATCCTGTGGATTGGTCGTCGATGGCGTGGATGATTTCGAGTTTGAGGGCTTCGGGATAGTCTTCATTTGCCATGTAGCAGGTGATGATGCGATGGAGGAGGTCTTTATCGATGCGGCCGGCGGCGACATGGTAGATGATTGCCTCCATGCACTGCATGAAACTATAGGCGTGCCAATAGTAGCCGTTATGAACGAGAAACCAGACGCCGATGGTCAGCGCCGCCCGCTTGTTGGAATCCTCAAAGTAATGGCCGGTGCATAATCCGAATACCAGATAGGTCAGTTTATCAACGAATGTGGGATAGTACAGGTCGCTCTGCACGAAGTCGAGAACTTTGCGTATGCCGCCTTCGTCTTTTACGCCCTGCAAACCGCCACCGCTGGCGGCTACGGTCTTACGATAGACCTCTAACGCTCCTTCATAGTCGATGTATTTCAGTTCCTCACTCATCGTCGTCGGCCTGCTTCAGGCGTTTTAGAACTTCTCGGTTGGCTTCAAGAATGTTATCAAAGTCGATTGACGCGTCGCCTATGAATTTGTCGAACTCATCGGGAGTAACCGCGCGGAGGTATTCAGCAAGATTTCCATGCCAAGCATCACGGAATGCGACATCACGCGATGCCATCTTGGATCTTGCGTCGTTGATAAACGGTTCCATCATAGGGGCTGCCGCCAGTTCGTCAATGATTGCTTTTACCTCTGCGACAGAGAGCTGCTTATTGCCGTTCTCGGAGTACTGTTTCTCAATCTGATAGGCCACACCATTCTCAAATGAGGATATGCAAAGCAATACCTCTGCATAGAGCGTGTGACGCACATTTTCCTCGTTCTGCAGACGAAGCACAACTCGGTATTCCTTTGCGTTTTCCCGGAATACGGCTTTGTATATCAAGTCGGTTATCTGCTCGTATTTGTAGGTCGGAATGCCGTCCACATATTTGCCTACGGCTTGGGTGAAGTTCTTGCGGTAGTTCTCGCTCTTTATTGCTGTAGGAATATAGTCGCGGTCGCGCCAGTTGATATACTTGGTGCCACCTCCGGCGCGTCCATTGATTGTGGCGATGACAATATCGAGTATGCGAGTGCGCAGCTGTTTGGCTTTTTCGCTCTCTGTGAGGAGCATCCCTATGTTCAGAAATGCCCGGAATGTAAAGACTCCCAGTTGACGTGTAAACTTAGGGACATTAATGTCCCTAACAAAATGTAACTTTAATTCTTTCAGTGAGTTACCCTGACTTAAAAAATATCCGTTAGCACGAAGTTCATCACCATAATCTCGTATATAACGTTTAATCGTTCGTTCATCCACTTCATAAAAATCCGCTACCATTTTAGTGGTGAAAAGCAGTTGGTCGTGGAAGCGCAGACCGTTGACCTCCAGATTTTCTTGGATAGTCTGAAGGGCATAACGGTTATTCAATACGTTCTGCCGCTCGATATTTGATATTGTCAAGTCGTTCATGCTACAAAAGTAACACTTTTATTTTGATTATCAGCTATGTTGGCAACATTTTCATTGGCTGCGGAGGTCGAGGTTGGCGATGTTGCGGAGCAGGTTCTGGAGGCCGGGGCGGAGCAGGGCGGTGTGGGCGAAGCGGCGCTTGAATTCTGACTGCCGTGCGGGAATGTCGGACGGCGTGAGGGCGAGCATGGCGGGTAATGTAGGGTTCAAGGCATGAGGGCTGGAAGTGTCGTTGCGTAAGGGGCAGGCGGTGATACAGCGGTCGCAGCCGAACAGGGAGGTGCGGCCTGCGGGGGTGCTCATGGCGGCTATGGCGTCGGGGTCGGTCCAGAGACCGCGATGCTCTATGGTGAGGTAGGAAATGCAACGGCGGCAGTCGATGGTGCCGTCGGGTTGCAATGCCCCGGTAGGACATGCGCGGCGACATGCGCCACAATGCAGGCATTCGGCATTAGAATGCAGAAATTCGGCATTAGAGGGTGTGTCCGGTTCGAATTCGATAGTCGTGAGAATTTCGGCAAGGAATACTTCGGGTCCGATGCCGGGGACTATGAGGGCGCCGTTATCGCCGCGGTAGCCGATGCCGGCGCGAATGGCCCAGAATCGCTCGGAAACGGGCGCAGAATCGATACAGATGCGGCAGGATGATAAAATACCCGTCTGTTCTAAAACGGCCGTCAGAAGGCTTCGTATGGCTTCGTGATAGTCCGTGCCGTACGCATAACGGCTCAGATAGGGTAAATCAGAGGGGCGTTCACGCTCGGGTGCGTATGGGAACGCGAGTGAAATGACTGTGCGGGTACCGGGCAACACGTTGTCGAGGTCGCGTCTCAGGTCGGCGTGACGTTCCATCCAGGCCATGCCGGCATGGTGTCCTGCGGCCAGCCAGCCACGCAGCCGCCGGTCCTCGTCCTCGCTCACGGGCCCGGCCGAGGCAAAACCTACGGCTGCCGCTCCCGCCTCAAGCAACGCCGCGCGAAGTCCCTCCCGGTCCATCCCAAAGATGTTATTTGCGGTCGAAATCGGCCGGTACTTCTCCCCAGCGGTCGGTGTCCCACTTACGTATCTGCACGTCGTACTGATGCGTGTTGAGCCACGACAGGGCGCGCTCCATCATGCGGAACACGGGTTCAGTGTCCTTGTTGCGCGCCAGCTGGGTCTTGACCTTGCGGTTGCGCACCCAGGCCATTCCCGACACCGAGTCGGAATAGACCGTGTGGCGCTCCCCTTTCTGCTGCATCAGCGCCAGGGCGTGGACTATGGCCAGGAATTCGCCGATATTGTTCGTCCCCTTTTTGAACGGCCCCACGCGGAATATTTCTTTGCCGCTCATCAGTTCCACGCCGCGATATTCCATCACGCCGGGATTACCCATGCATGAAGCGTCGACCGCCCAGCCGTTCAGGTCTATCTCTGGGAAAGCGAAATAATCAGTTTTTGTCTCGATGCGGTCTTCCCTGCCTCTCGCCCCTTGTTCCTTGCGTTTCTGTTCCGTGGCGTTGATAAGCAGCGCTCCGATGGAACGTGAATCGCTTTTCCGGTCGAACCTGCGGAATGCTTCGGCGGCCTGCTCGGGCGAGGCATAGCTTTTGAACGAGGCTCCGTCAAAGCCGTCCACCTGCTCCATCGCGTCGTTGAAGTCATCGTACACGCCGGGCTGACGACCCGCGAACACCACATAAAACCTCTTACTGTAATTCATATTCGGGACGATAGTCGTAGTCGTGACGCAGCTGTTCGAACGCGCCGGGATTCTGTTTCAGCATGTCGGAATCCACGGTCGGGTCATAGCTTTGCAGAATGTCTCGCGGCACAGGTACTGCGTCCGGAGCGGGATTGTAGACCGGCTCCAGGCCCTCTGTGTCTACCGGCACGCCGAGAGTGCGGTTCAGAGCCTCCAGCACCATGCGCGTGGCGCGCTGTTTGCCCTGGCGCGAATAACCGGCTATGTGGAATGTGCCGAAATCGGTTTTCTCCAGCAGTTCGCGGTTCAGGTCGGGTTCGTTTTCCCATACGTCAAGGGCCACGCGCAGCGTCGGGTCGGCATACATCCTGCGCAGCAGCGCGTCGTTGTCCACCACCGGACCGCGGGCGGCGTTGACGAGGATACGGTTCTCCCCCATCAGCTCCAGCGATTCGGCGTCGCACAGATGCAACGTGGCGTCGGGACCTTTCTTAGTCAGCGGCGTGTGGAATGTTACGGCGCGGCATTCCCTCATGATGTCCTCAAGGGTATGGTAATTGTCCGGAACGCCTGCGCGTTGCTTCGGAGGGTCGGACACCCATATCTCGGCACCCATCTTGCGTCCCCAGTCGGCCACGATGCTGCCTATGTTGCCGCATCCCACCACGCCGAGGCGTTCGCCGGCGGCCGGGTCGAACCCCAGGCGCAGCAGCGCGCTCCACACGTACTGCGCCACAGCCGGAGCGTTGCAGCCCGGCGACGACGCCACCGCGATGCCGTGGCTCTCGCACCAGGGTATGTCTATCTGGTCGGTGCCGATGGTGGCCGTGGCCACGAGGCGCACCGACGAATCGTGCAGCAGTGCCTCGTCGCAGCGTGTGCGCGTGCGTATCAGCAGCGCATCGGCGTCCCGGACCAGCTCGCGGCTGAATTCCGACTGGTCCACATATATCACGTCTGCGCCGCCACCGATGCGGCCGCGCAGATAAGGTATGTTTTCGTCTGCTATTATCTTCATAGATACATATAAGCGAGGATGAGGAACGCCATGTACACCGCACAGATGCCCGTCAGCCATATCCAGGGCCGGCGCAGGTTCCACAGCGAGAAGATGTTGGTGTACTGGAACGCCGCTCCCATGAAGAAGGTGACCACGTAGGCGGTCATGTTGTTGAAGTCCAATATCATGGCTATCAGGGCGGCCGCCTGCACGATGTCGACGGCCATGTTGAACATGCGCCGCCGCGTGTTGCCGGCATACAGCTTCATGCCGTTGTTCAGCCCGAGAATCAGGGACACCACCGCCGTGAATCCGAGGTTGGTAAGGCCGGTGAAGATGGCCGTGTGCGAGGGCATCCCGTTCCACAGTGTCATGGGTTCGGGCAGCCGCAGGCAGTCTACGGGTATCAGCATCAGTCCGAGGGCTATCCAGTAAGGCGCGCACAGACCCATCGCGAAGGCAATGACCTCGCGCAGTCGCAGGCTTTTGAACGTCACCGCCACTATCAGCAGCGGGATGCTCATGATCAGGAAGCTGTACTGCACCATCGACCCTAAGGCCAGGATGGTGGCCATCAGGAACAGCTGCCGGGCGGCGTTGCTTTTCCTGTATGCGCTGAACAGTATGCCGAGGCACAGCAGCATCCCTAACGCCAGTATCAATGACGTGGTGAGCATGCCGCCGGGAGCCCACGGAAACGAGACTGAGGTGACAAGGAACAGCAGGGTCAGGATGCCCCCTTTCCCTTTGATTACCGAGAAACTTTTGGAAAGAAGCAGGAGCACCAGCGCGCACACACCCAAGAGTCCGACATTGAGCAGCAGCGAAGCGAGCGGCGTCAGATTCCAGTCAACGGGCGATGGCAGGCATATTCCCATACGTCAGTTCAATCGATTACGTCAGTTCAATCGTTATCGTCGTAATTCTTGTTTTTGCGGCTGCGGAAATAGACGGGATTTACCACCTGCGACTTGTCGGCGCTGATGCGCGGGCCACGGTCCACCACCTCGTGCGCCGGCTTGTTGAAGCGGCTCGGCTTACGGTCGCCACGGTCATCGCGGTTGAACGGCTTGCGGTCGCCACGGTCGTCGCGGTTGAACGGCTTGCGGTCGCTACGGTCGTCGCGGTTGAACGGCTTACGGTCGCTGCGGTCGTCGCGGCTGAATGCCATGCGGTCGTTGTCCTTGCGGAAGGGTTTCTTGTCGCCGCCGGGCTTGCGGTTCTGCTTGTGGTCGCCGAACTTGCGCGACTCGGCGCGCCATTCGTCGTCGGTGACACGGCGCATCTTCTTCGGCTCGCGGTCGCGGCGGAAATCGTCGTCAAAACCCTTGACCGTGCCGCCGTCGGCGCGGAAGTCGTTGTAGCGGCCGTTGAACAGCACATACTCGCGCAGCGAGCATTCCAGCGAACCGTTCAGCATAGGTATCTTCAGCGACGGCTTCAGGCCGATGTTGTCGAAGTCCTCGGTGTCCGGCCCGATGATCCATGCGTTCCAGCCCGAGAAATTGCGTTTCAGGCAGTTGCCGATGCCACGGAACATCTCGGTCATGTCCTCCTGCTTCAGACGGTGGTTGTACGGCGGATTCATCACCAGACATCCCTCCTCGGGATTGTCGGTCCAGTCGGCCATGGCCTTCATTTCCACCGTCACCATATCGTCCACCTGGGCGTTCTTGATGTTCTTGCGGGCTATGGCCACGGCCTCGGGGTCGATGTCGCCGCCCATGATCTTGAAGTCGAAGGGGCGCTCGGCCGAGTCGTCGTTATAGAGTGTCTCGAACAGGTCGGCGTCGAAGTCCGGCCATTTCTCGAAGGCGAATCCCTTGCGGTAGATGCCGGGATTGATGTTGGCGGCTATCAGGGCGGCTTCGATCAGGAATGTACCCGAACCGCACATCGGGTCGGCGAAATCGGACTCTCCGCGCCAGCCGGTGGTCATGATGATGCCGGCTGCCAATACCTCGTTGATGGGGGCTTCGGTCTGCTCCTCGCGGTAACCGCGCTTGGACAGGGGCTCGCCGCTGGAGTCAAGGCTGATGGTGACGCGGTCGCCGTCGATGTGCACGTTGAACAGCAGGTCGTAGCCCGCCACGCGGATGGACGGACGCTCCCCCTGCAGGTCGCGGAAATGGTCGACGATGCCGTCCTTGACGCGATAGGTCACGAAACGGCTGTGGTTGAAGTCCTCGCTGTTCACCGTCGTGTCGATGGCGAACGTGGTCTGGGGAGTCATATATTTTTCCCAGGCGATGTCGCGCACTATGTCGTAAAGCTCGTCGGGATCGTTGGCGGTGAATTTCTCAATGGGCTTGAGGATTCGCAGGGCTGTGCGCAGGCACAGGTTGGCGCGATACATCAGTTCCAGGTCTCCCTCGAAGCTGACCATACGGGTGCCCATCTCTACGTTTTCGGCCCCCAGGCTCAGCAATTCGTCGCGCAATACCGGCTCCAGTCCCTTGAAGGTCTTGGCCACCATTGAAAAGGTATTTTCCATATCAGAGTGCCGGGACGCGATCCCGACAGATTCAAAAGTTATGTATTGTTAAATGATTAATATAGACGTTGATTCATCAGAACAGTATCTGGCATGTCTGGTCGCCTTCGTCGGGCCTGGCCTTGGACTGCGATTTGCCGGTGTGGGCCGCCAGTTCCTCGTTGAAGCGCGGCGAGCGCCTGTGTATCGGGAAGCGTTCCAGCATGGCTATCACCTCGTGGTCGTCGAACTGCGAGGGCGTCAGCACGGCATACTTCATCTTGGCGGCCAGCTGCTGCTGCTGCTTCACCTTGTCCATGCCGTACACCTTGGCTATCTCGTTCTCCTGTTCCTTCTGTTTCTGCGAGAGTTCGGTCTTGTTCTCCGGCTCGTTCTTGAGCACGATGGTCTTCTTGTTCTCGTCGCCCTCCGCGATGGTGACGTCGAAGCCGGACGCCAGCACGGTGATCTTCACCTTGTCGCCCAGCGACGGGTCGTCGCCTATGCCCCACTTCACGTCGATGCCCGACAGCTTGGAGGTGAAGCTGGTTATCTCGTTGATTTCCTCGGCGCGGATGGGGTTGTCGCTGTCCTTGCTGCACATGAACTTCAGCATCAGGCGCTTGGACGTGTTGATGTCGTGGTCCTTGAGCAGCGGCGAATGCAGCGCGGCGTTGATGGCCTGCGTGATGCGGTGCTCCCCCTCCCCTTCGGCCGTGGCGATGATGGCCGAGCCGGAATCCTTCAGCGTGGTCTTCACGTCCTGGAAGTCGACGTTGACATAGCAGGATTCGGATATGATCTCGGATATGGACCTTGCCGCGTTGGCCAGCGTGTCGTCAGCCTTATGGAAGGCGTTGAAGAAGTTCCAGTCTTTGTACAGCTCTATCAGGTTCTCGTTGTTGATGACCAGCAGCGCGTCCACGTGCTTCTTCAGCTCCTTGGCGCCCTCCAGGGCCTTGAGAATCTTCTTCTCCCCCTCGAAGTAGAAAGGCACCGTGACGATGCCGATGGTCAGCATACCGGCCTCCTTGGCCAGACGGGCCACTACGGGAGCAGCGCCGGTGCCTGTGCCGCCGCCCATGGTGGCCGTGATGAACACCATCTCGGTCTTGTCGTCGAACAGGGCGCGGATCTCCTCCTCGCTCGCCTCGGCGCACTGACGCCCCACCTCGGGCACGTTGCCGGCTCCGAGTCCCTTGGTGATATTGTAGCCCAGCAGCACGTGCTTGGGCACCTCCGAGCGGTCCAGGGCCTGCTTGTCGGTGTTGCACACCACAAACTGTATATGCGGTATCTGCTGCTTGTACATGTAGTTCACGGCGTTGCCGCCGCCCCCTCCGACACCTATCACCTTGATGATGTCGTTGGTGACATCCTCGTCCTTGAAGCTCGAGGTGTCGTTGATGTCCATATCGTAATTACGGTCCATATCTGTGAGATGGGGTGTGTGTTATTGGTCCATAAGGTCAGAATCGTCCTCGCTGTCGCCGGCGAACATGTCGGCCAGGCGGCCGCTGATGCTCGAGAGCCAGCCGCTGCGCTTCTTAGGCTTGGTCTTGGGCTTCGGTTCCTCCGCGGGCTGCGAGGCGTTGGCCACGCCGGTGGCCGGAAGCTCGTCCTGCGGCAGGATTTCCAGGCAGGAGTCGGTGGAGTTGGTGGCGCCGATGTAAAGCAGCGCTATGGCCTGCAGGGTGTCCACCTGCTGTGCGCGGGTGTCGGAGATGGATATGTATGCCGGCAGCTGTCCGCGGCGCACGTTCAGCCCCGTTTTCTGAGCCAGCAGGTCCATGATGCCGTTCAGGCGCGAGCCGCCCCCCACGCACACTATGCCGCCGGGCAGATCGGCCTCCTTAAGCCCGGCGTACGAGATCTGTTCTATGATGTTGGCCACAATCTCCTCGGCACGGGCCACGATGATGGACTGCACCTCCGACATCTTGAGGCCGCCCAGGTTCAGCGACGACTGCGTCTCGCTGGCTATGGCGTTGCCCGACGTGGTCTTTATGTCCTCGGCCTTCTCCTCCAGCACGTTGAGGCTGGTGATGTCGCGCGTGATGTTGCGCCCTCCCATGGGCAGCGTGGCGAAATATACCAGCGAGCCCTTCTTGTAGATGGTCACCGTGGTGGTCTCGGCGCCCATGTCCACCAGCATGCATCCCTGGCGCTTCTCCTCCACCGACAGCGTGACGGCCGCCGTGGACAGCGCCGTGACCAAAAAGGCCTTGACGTCCACCTTCACCTTCTCCGTGAGGGTGCGCGTCAGGTTGCGCTGCATTTCGGGGCGGCACACTATCAGGTCGAATGTGGCCGTGATGTCCGAGCCCACCATGCCGCGCGGCGACGTGGTCTCGTACTTGCCTATGGTGTATGTGCGCGGAATGGCGTCCACCACCATCAGCGACGAGTCGATGTCCGTCTGGCGCGCCTGGGTGTTGAGCTGGTCCAGGATGGCCTGGGTAATCTCGGTGTCGTTGGGCAGCGTGAGCGACACTGTGGTGGATATGGAGCGCAGCGAACGGCCCGACAGGCCGACGAACACGCCCGTGATGGTGTGCGGCGCGATGGCCGGCTTGCGCTCCAGGCGCTGCAGTATCCGGTCTATGCGTACCGCCGTCTCCTCCAGATTCTGGACTATGCCGTAGCGCACGCTCTCCACGCCGCGCTCATGGTCCGAGGCTATCACCTCAAACTGTCCCTCGTCGTCAATCTTGCCTACGACGGCCACTATCTTGGAGCTGCTCACTTCTACGGCAGCCACATATCTTTCGTTACTCATGTTGAGACGGTACTTTTTTGTTGAGACGGTACTTTCTTGGCGGCGGCATCGGCGGCGCCCGCGTTGGCCGAGGCTCCTCCCGCCGTTTCGCCGATACCGGGAAGGGTGCCTTCCTCCAGGTCGATTTCCTCCACCGGTTCCTCCGACACGTTGAGGCGTGTCTTGTCGCGGCGCGTGGCCACTATCTGATTGCGGAATTTCACGGATATCGTGTCATACTGCTCCCAGCCCTTGTGGGGCATCACCTTGGTGTAGAACAGCTTCAGCGCGTCGCGTTTCTGTTCCAGGCGCGTCGTGTCGCCGAAGTTCACCACATGGCCGGTGATTTTGGGCACCACTATCAGGTTGCGCGAGTCGCGGGCCTCGATCATGGCCGTCAGGTCGTGCATGGTCTTGTCGCGCTCCACGAAGCGCACCAGCGGCAGCACGTCCACAGGCTGGAAGTCGCGGGTGAAACGCCCCGTCACGACCGGGACGTCGCGATAGAACTCCGCGTTTGAGGCTATGTGCTTGCCGTCCTTGTTGATGTAGTATGACTTGTTGCCTAAGAACACGCGCATCACGGGAATCATGGGCGTGACGCGGATGTTGAGCGTGCCGCCGGCCGACACCATGCAGTTCACCGATTCGAAGGTGTTGAGCGATCCGAGGTATTTCTCTATCCTGCGGGTATCCACCTGGTTGATGGGCACTCCCACTATCCTGCCGGGATAATCCTTCAGTTCCATGGCCACGCCGCGGCGTATGATCGAGTCGATGGGAGCAGGCGATTCCACATCCACCGCGATGTCGCGGCAGATATGGTGCGCGGCCTCGTTGTGAGCCCACACGGTGGCCCATGTCACATATACCATCAATGTGACAAGACACACCCACTTCAGTATCGCTGTCCCCTTTTTCATCAGGCCTCGGCTTTTGCTTTTTCTTCCAGGATATGCGAAATCTCGGGAAGCAACCGGTCGATGTCGGCGGCTCCCAGAGTCATTAGAACGTCAAAGTTACTATTTTTTATCAGATTCAGCAAATCTTTTCGCTCACAATAAGTTTTTTGCGGGCCTTTGACGGCGTCGAGGATGGTGTGCGACGAGATTCCGGGTATGGGAAGCTCGCGCGCCGGATATATCTCGGGCATCACCAGGTGGTCGCATTCCGACAGTGCGTCGGCGAAGTCGGGCGCGAAATCGCGTGTGCGCGTGTAGAGGTGCGGCTGGAATATCACGGTCAGGTCCTTGCCCGGGAACAGCTTGCGCACCGAGCGGATGCTGGCGCGTATCTCGTTGGGCGAGTGGGCGTAATCGTCTATCAGCACCGTGCCTCCGTCCTTGCCGTCGCGCCATATCTCGAAGCGGCGTTTCGCGCCACGGAACGAGGCGAGCCCTTCGCGCACCTGTTCGGGTGTGGCTCCCGCCGTGATTGCTGCTGCCGCTGCTGCCACGGCGTTGTCGATGTTGATGTCAACGGGCACTCCGGGGCTGAGGCGTTCGATACGCAGCCCGTCAGGGCCGACCAGAGTGAACGTGATGGTGCCGTCGCCGTAGGTTATGTCCTCGGCGTGCCAGTCCCCCTCGCTGCCGCCGCTGTATGTGGCCACCGTCACGTCAGGACCGGGCGCAGGCTTGAATTTAAGCCCCGTATGGACCAACAGATGGCCTCCGGGACGTATCAGCGACGTAAAGATGGAGAAAGCCTCCAGATAGTGCTCCTCGTCGCCGTAGATGTCCAGATGGTCGGGGTCGGTGCTCGTCACTACGGCCAGCCACGGATGCAGCTGATGGAACGAACGGTCGTATTCGTCGGCCTCGATGACGGAATAGCGCGATTTCTCGTTCAGCACCAGGTTTGAGCCGGTGTTGCGCAGTATGCCGCCGAGGAACGCGGTGCAACCGGCCTCGGTGCCGCGCAGTATGTTGGCTATCATCGACGACGTGGTGGTCTTGCCGTGCGAGCCGGCCACGCAGATGCCGTCGGTGTGCTCCGTGATGCGGCCCAACAGCGCCGCGCGCTTGATGACGCGGAAGCCGTTCTGGCGGAAATATCTCAGTATGTCGTTGTCTTCGGGTATGGCCGGAGTGTAGACCACAAGTGTGTCGTCCGGATTGCGGAACGGTTCCGGGATGGCGTTGCGGTCGTCAAGGTCGGTGAACTGCAGCCCTTCCTGTTCAAGAGCGGCCGTCAGTTCGGAAGGAGCGCGGTCGTATCCGGCCACGGCGGCGCCATGTGCCAGGTAATAGCGTACCAGGTTGGCCATACCGATACCCCCGGCCCCCACGAAATATAGTTTTTTCTCCATTGATTCAGTAAGATTCTTACTAACTAACGATGCTTACTTGCGGTTCAGAATTTTTATGACCTCGTCCACAATCTTGTCGTCGGACTCGGTCAGGGCGAGTTTTGCCACGTTGGTCGACATTTCGGCTAATTTCTTAGGATTGCGTATGGTCTCGATGGCCGTGTCCACCAGCGATTCGCGCGCCCGGTCGTCGGGAATGAGTATCGCGGCGTCGTGGTCGGCGAGTGCGCGGGCGTTCTTGGTCTGATGGTCCTCGGCCACGTTGGGCGAGGGGACAAGGATGCAGGGTTTGGCCAACAGCTCTATCTCGGAGATTGAGCCGGCGCCGGCACGCGACACCACTAAGTCGGCGGCTGCGTATGCCGAGGCCATGTCGGTGATGAATTTGGTCACGACGATGCCCTTAAGGCCCTTTACGGCGGCGGGACCGCGGTCGCCGAAGTTCTTGCCGGTCTGCCATATCACCTGTATGCCGTTCTCGGCCAGCTTGCGTATGCCGGCCTCCATGCTTTCGTTAAGGGTGCGTGCGCCGAGGCTGCCGCCGATAACCAGCAGGGTAGGAGCGTCGGCATGAAGTCCGAAGCTTTCCAGGGCCTTGGCGCGGTCCGGAGCCTTCTCCAGCAGGTCGCGGCGTACGGGATTGCCTGTCATCACTATCTTATCGGCAGGGAAGAAGCGTTCCATGTCGGGGTAGGCCACGCAGATGGCGTCGGCTTTGGCGGCCAACAGCTTGTTGGTGACGCCGGCGTACGAATTCTGTTCCTGAAGCAAGGTAGGGACGCCCGCCTTCTGCGCCGCCTTCAGTGTCGGGCCGGAGCAGTATCCGCCCACGCCTATGGCTATTTCGGGCTGGAAATCCCTGACTATGCGGCGCGCCATGTTCAGCGACTTGCGCAGCTTGATCAGCACGCCGATGTTGCGCAGCAGGTGCTTGCGGTCGAATCCCGCAACGGGGAGTCCCTTGATGGGATAGCCCGCAGCCGGCACGCGTTCCATTTCCATGCGGTTGTCGGCGCCGACAAAGAGGATGTCGGCGTCAAGGCGCCGGCGCAGCGCGTTGGCGATGGAGAGGGCAGGGAAGATGTGTCCTCCCGTGCCGCCTCCCGATATCAATATCTTGGGTTTGTGAGTGGCCATTTTATGATATGGATGTAATCACGTTTAAACGCTTGTTATGATTTTGAGAAATTCTCGGCCTGCATTTCCGGGGGGAGGGCGTTCAGCTCGGCCTTGATGGCCTTGCCGTCGGTGTTGAACGCCGCGAAACGGCTCACGGAAAGCATGATTCCGATGGCCATTGACATGACTAATACCGAGGTTCCGCCCTTGGAGATGAAGGGTAGGGGCTGACCCGAAACGGGGACTATTCCCGTCACGATGGCCATGTGCACCAGGGCCTGGAGCACAATGAGCATGGCGCATCCCAGTATCATGAAGGCGGGGAGGGCCCTGACGCAGCGGAAGGCGATGCGTCCTGCCCGCGCCAGCATCAGCAGGAACAGCAGCAGCACCAGTGCGCCGCCCACGAAGCCCGTATCCTCCACGATGATGGAATAGATATAGTCGGAGAAGGCGAGTGGCAGACGTGCGCTTTCGCGCGAATTGCCCGGTCCCTGGCCCACCAGGCCCCCGTTGGCCTGGGCGAAGCGCGCCAGCATCACCTGGCGGTTCTCGTCGGTCATCGGGTCGTCGGGATGCACGCCCTTGAAGAAGTTTGTTATTCGGTTCTGGCGAGTTTCCGTGCGGTCGATCTTGCCGCGTTTGGAGTTTTCATTGCCTATTGTGGCTACGGCGCTGACATTGCCGCCGGCCTGGGCGAGCATGGTCTGTTCGGTCTTGAGGCGGTCGAATTCCGATTCCTGCGGCTTGCTGAACTGTTTGGCGGCATACAGCACCATGCCTCCCACGGCGTATGCCGCGATAACGTATGCCATCTTGCGCCACTGTATGCCGCCGGTGAGCATCAGCGCCATGCTGACGCACATCATCAGCAGCATGTTGGTCATACCGTTGGTGATCATGGCGGCACTGAAGGCCACCACCACGATGGCCGAGGTGATGACCGCGCGGTTGGAGACGCCGCCGGGACGCTGGTTCTTGCCGAGTATGGTGGCCAGCACACACACCACCGCCAGCTTTGAAATCTCGGCCGGCTGTATGGTCATTCCGGCCAGCCTGAGGGCCCGCTGGGCGCCGTTGTATTCCACGCCCACCACGGCCGACAGCACAAGCAATACCAGCGAGACCACGGCGAACACCCACGACAGCTTGCTGATGATCACGTACGGTATGCGCTGGATCCACAGCACCAGTCCCAATCCCATGACCAGGAATATGCCGTGGCGAATCAGCGGCGAATATACGTTGCCCGCCGTCACTTCCGAGCTGCTGGCCGAGAACAGTTCCACGACGCTGATAAGCAGCAGCATCAGGTAGATGCCCCAGATGTAGGGGTCGGCGCGGCGCACCTTGGCCATTGTCTTGGGCTTGGGCGCGGCCACGGTTTCGGCTACGGACGCTGCAGCAGGGGAGACGCTTTGGGCGGAACGCCGGCCTGTGCCGGTCACTGCCTCGCCGTCCACCGTCTCGCGGATTTCTATCGAGTCATAGAGAGGACTTGCCATGTATCAATGCTGGTTTATGTCTGGATTAAGTGTTTATTTCTTAAGGTTGTGTACGGCTTCCTTGAACAGGTCGCCCCGGTTCTCGTAGCTGGTGAACAGGTCGAAGCTGGCGCAGCAGGGGGAGAGAAGCACGGTATCGCCCGGCTCGGCGAAGCCGTGGCAGGCCTCGACGGCCTCCTGCAGCGAGTGGGTGTCGGCTATCTTGGCCACCTTGCCGCCGAAGAAGTCCATCAGCTTCCGGTTGTCCTTGCCCATGCACACTATGGCCTTGACTTTCTGCTTCACAAGCTCCTCGATCTCCGTGTAGTCGTTCCCCTTGTCCTTGCCGCCGAGAATCAGCACGGTGGGACGCGTCATGCTTTCCAGCGCGTACCAGGTGGAGTTGACGTTGGTGGCCTTCGAGTCGTTGATGTATATCACGTCGTCGATGGTGTCCACATATTCAAGACGATGCTCCACGGCCTCGAAGTCGCTGAGCGACTTGATGATGCTCTCGTTCCTGACACTGAGCAGCGACGCGCTCAGACCGGCAGCCATGGAATTGTACAGGTTGTGCAGACCCGGCAGCGACAGACGGTCGCGCGGAATCTCGAACACATCCATAGGCGTATGGTAATGCACCACGTTGTTGTCGTCCACCCATGCGGCGGTGTCCTGCTCGCGCATCTCGCCGAAGGGGAGACGGCGCGCCTCGGACTGCACCTGCGCTATCTGCGCGGTGACAACGGGATCGTCCTGCCAGTAGATGAAGAAGTCCTCCTTGGTCTGGTTCTGCAGGATGCGGAACTTGGCGGCCACATAGTTCTCCATCTTATGGTCGTAGCGGTCCAAATGGTCGGGCGTGATGTTCATTATCACGGCCACGTCGGCCTTGAAATCGTACATGTTCTCCAGCTGGAACGAGCTGAGTTCGATCACGTACACGTCGTGGTGCTCGCGGGCCACCTGCAGCGCCAGGCTCTTGCCTACGTTGCCGGCCAGTCCGACGTTCAAGCCTGCCTGACGCAGTATGTGATAGGTGAGCAGGGTAGTGGTGGTCTTGCCGTTGGAGCCGGTGATGCACACCATCTTGGCGTCGGTGTATCGGCCGGCGAACTCTATCTCGCTCAGTATGGGTGTCCCCTTCTCGGCTAATGCCTGTACTAATGGAGCCGTCGGGGGAATACCCGGGCTCTTGATCACCAGCGAGGCCGTCATGATACGGTCTACCGAGTGGCCGCCCTCTTCGTATTCGATATGTTCGTCGTCAAGAATACGGCGATGTTCGTCGCCTATGATGCCGGAATCCGACACCAGGACGTCATAACCCTTAACTTTGCCCAGGACGGCGGCGCCTACGCCGCTCTCCCCGCCTCCGAGCACTACCATGAATTCTTTTGCCATATCTTGCTATATCTTTCTAAAGTCTTGAATTATCCGACTCGAATCTTTTTAAAGTCTTGATTATCTGATTTTCAGTGTCACGAAGGTGAGGGCCGCAAGCAGAATGCTCACAATCCAGAACCGGGTCACAATCTTGGATTCGTGCATGGGCATGGCCGGCTTGTTCCATAGCACCAATGCCCCGGGCTGCGCTTCCTTCTGGAAATGATGGTGCAGAGGCGTCATCTTGAAGATGCGGCGTCCCTCGCCATATTTCTTCTTGGTGAATTTGAAGTAGGAAACCTGCATCAGCACCGACAGGTCCTCGAGGAAGAACACGAGGCACAGCAGCGGAATCAGTAGTTCCTTGCGTATCAGGATGGCGAACACGGCTATGATGCCGCCCAGTGTCAGCGAGCCGGTGTCGCCCATGAACACCTGCGCCGGGAACGTGTTGTACCACAGGAAGCCCACCAGGGCGCCGATGAATGCGCCGGCAAACACCACAAGCTCCTCCGAGCCGGGTATGTACATGATGTTCAGATAGCTGGAGTATATCACGTTGCCGCCCAGGTAGGCCATGATCAGCAACGCCACGCCGATAATGGCCGAGGTGCCGGCACATAGTCCGTCGACGCCGTCGGTCAGGTTCGCGCCGTTGGACACGGCAGTAACCACCACAATCACGACGAGCACGAACACCAGCCAGCCTAATGTCTTGGCCGCTTCTTTGTCCTTGACCCACGACGTGAGCCACTCGTAGTTGAAGTTGTTGTTCTTCACGAATGGTATGGTAGTCTGCGGCGACTTGATCTGCTCCTTGCTGACTATCACCTTGGTGGAAACGGTCTCGGCTTCAGGAGTCCGGGCCGCGGCTACATTCTCGACATTCTCGGTGTTGACGGATGCTTGGGTCTCGAAGTTCTCGCTCATCACTATCTGCGGCGACAGCCACATCGTGACGCCTACCAGCAGGCCGAGGCCCACCTGCCCTATCACCTTATATTGCCCTTTCAGGCCATCCTTGTTGTGGAACTTGAACTTGCGGTAGTCGTCCAGGAATCCGATGCTGCCCATCCACAATGTGGCGACAATCATCAGTATCAGGTATATGTTCCCGAGATTGCCCATCAGCAGGCAAGGCACAAGTGTCGAGAGGATTATGATGATGCCTCCCATGGTGGGCGTGCCTTTCTTCTGCACCTGTCCCTCCAGGCCGAGATTGCGCACGTCCTCCCCTATCTGCATCATGCGCAGGCGGCGGATTATGGCATGGCCGAACACCAGGGCCACTAACAGGGCCAGCGCGAACGATACGCCCGCGCGGAAGGTGATGTACCCCATCAGGTTGCGACCCGGAAAGTCGAAGTCGCTGAATTGCTGCAACAACCAGTAAATCATGATTCTCAGCTGTTAGGTCGATTACCGGTCATTTCATTTCGTTGAAAGCGTTCTGCACCTCCTCGCGGTCGTCGAAGTGATGACGCACGCCCTTCACCTCCTGGTAAGGCTCGTGGCCCTTGCCGGCGATGAGCACCACGCTGCCCGGCTCGGCGGTCTGCAGGGCGGTGCGGATGGCCTCGCGGCGGTCGGTTATGCAGAGTGTATGGCGCAGTTCCTGAGGCATCAGGCCTTTCTTCATGTCGTTGATGATGTCCTCGGGATTCTCGTCGCGGGGGTTGTCGCTGGTCAGGATGAGGCGGTCGGAGCGGCATGCGGCCTCGCGGGCCATCATGGGGCGCTTGCCGTGGTCGCGATTGCCGCCGGCGCCCACCACGGTGGTGACGATACCGTCGGGACCCACTATCTCGCGGATGGTGTCAAGCACGTTTACCAGCGCGTCGGGCGTGTGGGCATAGTCCACGATGGCCGTAACCCGGCCGTCGGCGCTGCGGAACGTCTGGAAACGTCCGGCCACGGGCACGAGCCTGCTCATGTTCACCAATACCTCCTCCTCGGGGAAACCCGTCAGGATGGAGCCGCCGAACACCGCCGTAAGGTTGTAGGCGTTGAAGCGACCGGTGAAGTTCACCTCCACCTCGTGGCCGTTGAACGACAGCAGCGTGCCGTCCAGGCGCGTCTCGATAACCTTGGTGCGGAAATCTGCGTCGGTGCGCAGCGAATAGGTGTAGACCTTCGCCTTGGTGTTTTGCGTCATATACAGGCCCGACTTGTCGTCGGCGTTCACGAGCGCGAATGCGTCGGCGGGCAACGAGTCGAAGAACATCTTCTTCGCGTCGCGGTAATTTTCTACCGTGCCGTGATAATCCAGGTGGTCGCGTGTCAGGTTGGAGAAGATGCCGCCCTTGAACTTCAGGCCCGCGATACGTTTCTGATGTGCGGCGTGGCTGGACACCTCCATGAAGGCGTAGTCGCAGCCGGCCTCAACCATCTCCGCCAGGAGCTGGTTCAGCGGCAGCGGATCGGGCGTGGTGTGTGTGGCGGGCACGGCGCGTCCGTCCACATAGTTGCACACCGTGGAGAGGAGTCCGGCCTTGTAACCCTCCAGACGCGCCATCTCATAGAGCAGGGTGGCGGTGGTGGTCTTGCCGTTGGTGCCGGTCACGCCCACCAGCTTCAGCTTCGAGCTGGGGTGTCCGTACCATGCCGAGGCCAGTTTGCCTAAGGCCTCGGCCGTGTCGGCCACCTGGATGTAGGTGATGCCGTTCACGATCTGTGAGGGGAGTTCCTCGCACACAATGGCCCCCACGTGGGTGGAGGCTACCATCGGAATGTACTTGTGGCCGTCGGTGGTGGTGCCGCGCACGGCCACGAACATACCGTTCTTTTCCACAAGGCGCGAGTCGCTTTGCAGACTTTCGATATTTCGTTCCGGATCGCCTATGATCTGCAGTGTGTCGATGTCCTGCAGCAGGCGTGACAGTCTCATAGTCATATCTTATATTGTCTAAATATCTTATCTATTATTACCTCGTCACTCATATTTCATACCTAAATCTTAAGTCTCAGCACCAGTGTCTGTCCGCGTCTCAGCGGGGTGTTGACCGGTATGGACTGCGAGCAGACGTAGCCCGTGCCGCTGATGCGCACGTTGATGCCGCGCTGCTCCATGATGCGTATGGCCGAGGCCGCGTCGTAGCCGATAAGGTTGGGCATCTTGCCCGTATCGGAAACGTCGTTGGCCTTGAGGCGGCGCACGGAGCGCGAGCCGGTCATGCCGGCGATCCGATTCGAATTGTCGAACGACGACGCGGCTATCACAGGCTTGGACTGGCATTTCTCCATAGCATAGTCGGAGGCATTGTTCAGCATGCCGCGGCTATACATCTTGATGGCCATGTTCTTCACCACCTGGCCCGAGGTGCGGTTGGCGGAGTTGCCGCCGCCGGCCAGCACCAGGGCCATGCAACTGTACTGCGGGTTTTCGTAAGGGAAGAACCCGGCGAATGCGTAACGGCGCTGGGCGCGGTTATATTGTCCGTTTTCCACCGGGAAAGCGGTGCCGGTCTTGCCGGCTATCTCCACGCGGTCGTCGCGCACGGCGCGTGCCGTGCCATGCTCGCCCCACACCACCTCGCGGATGCACTCGCGCACCTTGGCCGCCGTTTCCGGGCTGCATATCTGCGGACGGATGTACTGTATGGGCAGGATGGAGTCGCGGCCGTTCTCGGCAATCAGGCTGCGCACCAGGTGCGGGCGCACGTACTTGCCGTCGTTGGCTATGGCGTTGTACACCGACAGCGTGAACAGGGGAGGCAGCTCCGTGTTGTAGCCGTATGCCTGGCGGGCCAGGTCGAGGTGACGCGCCGTCATGGTGATGTTGTTGCCGCGCGAGTCATGGTCTATCAGGCGGCGGATTCGCGGCGTGCACTCGCCGTAGATGCCCGAGCGTATCGGTTCGAAGAAACCCAGGCCGGCCATGCGGTCGTACCATTTCTCGGGATTCTTGGCATAGCCTCGGAATATGACGCGGGCTATGCCGGTGTTGGACGACTGCTCTATCACCTGCTTCATGGTCTTGGGGCCCGAGCCGTGGGGGTCGTTGGTGCGCATGAAGGGGGAGCAGTCCACCATGTCGGTGACGTTCTTTACCAGGCCATCCTCAAAGGCTATCATCAGCGATATGGGCTTCATTACCGAGCCGGGTTCGTATGCCTGCACGGCGCGGTTCAGGGCCTCGCCGTAGGTGCCGTCGTCCAGTTTCTCGATGTTGGAGATGGCCTTTATCTCCCCTGTCTTGACCTCCATCAGTATGGCGGTGCCCCACACGGCGTTGGCTTCCTGGCATATCTTGTGCAGCTCCTCCTCCAGCATGTCCTGCAGGTCGATGTTGATGGTGGTGCAGATGTCGTATCCGCGGCGGGGTGGGGTAGTGGTCCAGTTGCCGATGCCCGATGTCATGGCCACTTTCTTGGCCAGTCCCGGCTTGCCGTACAGCAGCGAGTCGAGGTCGCGCTCCAGACCGGAGTATCCGTGCGTCTGGCGCGTCTGGGCGTTCTGATTCACCCGGCCGATGCTGCGGTAGGCCATCTTGCCGTAGGGATAGGTGCGCTTGTAGCGCGGCGTCTTATAGAGGGGAGTATTGCTGGTTTTGTACCATTTTGCTATAAATGGGAAATATTTTACCCTTTCGTAGTCCTGCAGCGAGCCGTTCTTGACCATGCGCAGGGCGCGTGTGCGTTTCTCGGGTTCCTTCTCGAACTCGCGCTTCAGCTTGGTACGCCATGAGTATTTGGCCAGCGAATCAGGGTTCGTCAGGTCCTTGCGTCGCGGATAATATTTGTCGAGGGAATCGGCCAGGGCATACACCGAATCCATGTCGATGTGATTCATCTTCAGGATCTTGCTGTGGCGCAGGTCGAGAAGGATGTCATAGACGCGCAGGTTGCACGCCAGTATGTTGTGGTTGTCCGACAGCAGGTTGCCGCGCTCCGGAGCGATGGTGTCTATCTTTGAGAAGATGGCCTTGCTGCGGGCGTTCCAGTCCGAGGCCTCCACCACGGTGGTCTCGAACAGCTTGAACAGTATTCCCAGTCCCACCACGACGCATGCAATCACTATGAAGGCATAGCGTCCCAGGATGTGCTTCTTGTTGTTTCGTTTTGTGTTTTTGGCCATTGCTGATAGTAGTGATTGTAATTATAAATTGTAAGTCAGTTCTGTTCGCTGTCGGAAAGGATGTACGGGGGCTGTTCCTGGAATTCCAGATGCAGTCCGCGGTCGTGCACCATCTTCTTCATTTCCGTTTCGCGCACCAGGGTCATGTACTTCGACTTTTCGTCGAGCATGGTGCTTTCGGCCAATTGTAGTTCGGAGGTGAGTTTCTTGATTTCCTCCATGCGTGTGCGTGTCTTGTAGCGGAGTCCCATCAGGGCTATCACCACCACAACGATTACCATTATGAGCCAAGCGTTGGCGCGGAAAAACTCGATCGAGATCGACTGGCCGTAACGCAGCTCGGCCACCCAGCCCGGCGTCTTTTTCTTGCCGTTGGGCTTCTTATTCAGTTTCTTGTCTTTCTTCTTGGAAAATAATGACATTAAATCGAGGAGTTATTGGTTCAGTTATTGTCGTCAATCAGTTCGGCCACCCGGAGTTTGGCCGAGCGGGAGCGGGGATTGCGTTCAATCTCCTCCGCGGACGGCACCACAGGGTTGCGTGTTATCTGTTTCCAGGGCGTCAGCACGCGGCCGTAGAAGTCCTGCTCCACCTTCCCCTCCAGATTGCCGGAACGGAAAAAGTTCTTGACCATTCTGTCCTCTATGCTGTGATATGTGATGATGGCGAAGCGGCCGCTGGGCTTGAGCACCGACAGGGAGTTGAGCAACAGCCGTTGCAGCGAGTGCAGCTCGTCGTTGGTCTCGATGCGCAGCGCCTGGAATGCCTGCGCCAGGTCTTTCTTCAGGTTCTTGGGGTTGAGGGCGGGAGTCAGGGCATCGGTGAGCTGAGACGTCGTCAGGATGGGGGAGGCCGACCGTGCCTTCACTATGGCGTTGGCAAGAAGGCGGGGCCGTTTCAGGTCGGTGTATGCGCGGAAGATGCTCTCCAGTTTTTCGGGCGAAGCATCCGCAATGATCTGAGCGGCGGTCCTCTCCCCTTTCCGGTTCATGCGCATGTCAAGCGGGGCGTCCTCGCGGAACGAGAAACCGCGTTCGCCGCTGTCGAAATGATGGAACGACACGCCCAGGTCGGCAAGGATGCCGTCCACCTTGTCGCAGCCGTAATAGTGCAGGAAATTGGGGATGAACCGGTAGTCGGAGTGTACAAATGTAAACCGGGAATCGTCGGGAGCGTTTTGCAGGGCGTCGATGTCGCGGTCGAAACCGTAAAGGTGTCCCGCGGGGCCGAGTCTTTGGAGAATGGCGCGCGAATGACCGCCGCCGCCAAATGTGGCATCCACATAACTGCCACGAGCATTGATGTTTAATGCGTCAATACTTTCTGTCAGCAATGCAGGTATGTGATAGATCTCCTTTTCCATTTTCGCTCCGGCTCCCTAATTGGAAATTTGGGTGTAAAGTTAGTTATTTTTTGTAAATTATTTACAACTGAAAACAGAAAAAAGACGTTATTTCCCTCAAAAAGTTATCAACAGGGTAATGTATAGTGATTAGTGAATAGAGATTACTTGAGACTTTTTTGTTCCTTAGCGTGGATAAGGACAGTCGACTATGGTTTCAGGCATCCGACAGGCACGACAATCACCCCGTCAGTGCGTGTATAGGCATAGTCGCCCACGGCCGTAAGAATCATAGTGAACGAGGGGGCCTTCATGCGGGTAGTGTCAATGCGATTCTTTAACTTCAACAAATTTTCAGCTCCCTCCCTGATTAACCTGTCACCTCCGAGTTTGATTTCAATCAGGCCGAAATTCCCGTTTCGTAGATGGACGACTGCATCGCATTCCAATCCTGTCTTATCCCTGAAGTGAAACACCGAGCCATCAAGAGACTGGGCATAAACCCTCAGATCCCTAACGCACAAGGTTTCGAACATAAGTCCGAAAGTGTTCAGGTCATTGATCAAGTCATTCGGTCCGAGGCCAAGCGCGGCACAAGCCACCGACGGATCGACATAGTATCGTGTGTCGAGTGTCCTTATGGCAGATTTGCTTCGCAGATTAGGACTCCATGCCGGCATATCCTCAATCACAAAGATGCTTTTAAGAGCATTTATATAGGAATAGATGGTCTTGTCGCTGATTTCGGACGAATCGTTGAGTGCCACGTCTTCCATGATAGTCGCTATGCTGGCCTGGGTGCCCTGATGCCTTGCGTATGAACGCATCACCCTGCGGACTCTTTGCGGATCCCGTTCCACATCGTCGACACGGGACAAATCTGTCCGGACTATGGCCTCGTAATAATTTATGGCATGGCGCAGAGCTGATTTTTCGCGCCCCTTGTCCACGGCTCGTGGCCAACCGCCGCGACATGTCAGGAAAGCAATGTCCTCCAGCTTCAAATCATTAATGCCTCTGACCGGCTCAGCATTACCTTGTCTGAACAAATCGGCCATACTGACGGCTCCGTTCGAGTCGTGCGATTCCCAAAGTGTCATAGGGCGCATCATAAGCCATGAAAAACGGCCTGTGCCGCTGTGTCTCATCTCGGCCCTGTTTTGTGTAGGTGGTACCGCTGAACCTGTGAGAATAAATTGGCCGTCATCGCGTCTATGGTCAACCTCATACCTGACGGCGTCCCATATTTTGGGAGCAATCTGCCACTCGTCTATAAGCCGGGGTGTTTCTCCACGAAGAATATAGGATATATCGGTCTCGACCATCTGTAGATACTGATTGCATCTTACAGGATCGTCCATAAATATGGCGCTGTGCGCACGTTGTTCCGCCGTGGTGGTCTTGCCACAAGCCTTAGGACCCTCTAAAATAATTGCGCCCATTGCGTCAAGTTCATCACTCAGAAGACGATCTATTATTCTCGGATTATAAGTGTCCATAATCTTAATTTTAGCAACGCAAAAGTAGTGATTATTTATTTAATATCCAAATAAATAAATTCCAAAAATGTATTTTAGCTTCCGAACATGGCACGATTTCACTTCTGAATATGGCACGATTTTACTTCCAAATATGGCGCGATATTACTTCCGAACATGGCGCGATTTCACTTCCGAATATGGCACGATTTCACTTCCGAACATGGCACGATTTTACTTCCGAACATGGCGCGATTTCACTTCCGAACTTTATTCTGACTTTATTCCGTTGTTGTGTACGGTACGGAGTGCCCACGCCACTGTGTTGGCGGTAGGGTGAATGTTGGCGGTAGGGTGAGTGATGGAATTAATAGTTCAAGTATTGCTTCAGAGAGGTTGTTTCTCATTAACATTCCGATGGGCGGATTTTTCAAGAGACCTTTGGTTCTTGCTTCATGCGCTCGCTCAGAGATCCGGTGTTACTATGCGCTGCGGGGTTGGGGGTAATCGGTCTTTTGTTATGAAGTGAGTCGTCTGTTTTTGTTATGAAGTGAGTCGTCTGTCTTTTGTTATGAAGTGAGTCGTCTGTCTTTTGTTTCAGGTCGGAGCTTCAGCGACGAGGCCGGCTGGTTTTCTCTACTTTGCAAAAAGAAGCGTTGAGAATGCGAAAATCGCTTGGTGACTGGCCGAAATGAGGCGCATATCCGAACGTCAGAGCCTTAATTTAGTACTGACAACTAAATAAAGCGTTAGTAATCAGCGTTAAATAAATGTTATAGACATGGCGTCTCGGATTTGCCAAATAAATGGAATCGGGGCCATTTATTGCACCGAGCAAGAATTCGTAAAATTGGCGTTGATTATTTGTGCCTTTTTTACTACATTTGCAAGTTAATGCTGTCAGTAATGCTTACTGATTGCTTTTCTCAACTTTCTAAACTATTTTCGCGAAATTGCGAAAATCACGACATGACACCGCGCATAGAATTTGAAACGCAGAATGTGGAGATGCCGGACCTCGACTGGCGCGAGGTGCGCAACTGGATCAACGCCGTGGCCCAAAGTCACGGCTGCACCGTGTACCGTCTCTCCTATCTATTTATGGACGATGCCGGAATTCTGGAGTCGAACATCCGGGCATTGGGCCATGATTATTATACCGACATCATAACCTTCGACTATAGTCGTGACGGTCGGCTGTGCGGCGAGATTCACATCTCGCTCGACACGGTGCGCAGTAATGCCGAAGGACTCGGCCAGCCATATAGTCGCGAACTGATGCGTGTCATAATCCACGGCGTGCTGCACCTGGTAGGCATCAACGACAAGGGCCCCGGCGAGCGCGAGATAATGGAAGCCGCCGAGAACGCCGCCCTCAATATGTGGCCGTCGTCGCTGCTCCTTTAATAGTACATATACTAACCATAATATTCGATAATCAAAGATAACCCTATGAGGTTTGAATATGATGTTATAGTGGTCGGGGGAGGCCATGCCGGTTGCGAGGCAAGCGTGGCTTCGGCCCGCGTGGGCGCCAAGACTCTGCTTGTGACACTCGATATGAACCGGGTGGCGCAGATGTCGTGTAATCCTGCTATTGGGGGTATAGCCAAGGGTCAGATTGTCAGAGAAATAGATGCGCTTGGCGGAGAAATGGGCATAGCCGCGGACCGGACGGCGATACAGTTCCGTATGCTGAACCGTTCCAAAGGTCCCGCTGTATGGTCGCCCCGCGTGCAGAGCGATCGCGAGAAGTACATAAGTCACTGGCGCAGCGTCTTAGAGAGCACTCGGAACCTTGATATGTTCCAGGACAACGTGGCCGGACTCCTGATAGAAAACGGTGAAAATGGCCCCCGGGCAGTCGGTGTCATTACTGCTCTCGGCATAGAATTCAAGGCAAAAAAGGTGGTTCTGACCAACGGCACATTCCTGAACGGACTGATGCATTTCGGCCCGACAAAGCTGCCCGGAGGACGCATTTCCGAGCAAAACAGCGTGGGTCTGACCGAGCAACTGAAAACACTTGGATTCACTACAGGACGCATGAAAACCGGTACTCCGGCGCGTATCGACGGCCGCTCCATAGACTTCTCGAAAGCCGAAATTCAATATGGAGACAACGAAGAATGGGAGAAGTTTTCCTTTCTTCCTGAAGTCAAACGTAGCCTGAAACAGCGTCCTTGCTGGATAGTCCGCACCAACCCCGAATGCCATAAAGAGATAACCGACCACCTTGACGAATCGCCGATGTACAACGGCGACATACACAGTGTCGGACCCCGCTACTGCCCAAGCATCGAGACCAAACTCGTCACCTTTGCCGACAAGGATTCGCATCAGCTTTTCCTTGAACCGGAAGGTGAGACGACTGAGGAATATTACATCAACGGCTTCTCAAGCTCGATGCCCTGGCGTGTTCAGGTCGAAGCGTTGCAGCATGTACCCGGACTGGAAAACGTGCAGCTTTACCGTCCGGGCTACGCCATAGAATATGACTATTTCGACCCTACGCAACTGAACCATTCGCTGGAAACAAAGTTAGTGAAAGGGCTATATTTCGCAGGTCAGATCAACGGTACGACGGGCTATGAGGAGGCCGCCGCGCAGGGGCTAATTGCGGGAGTGAATGCGGCAAGAAGCGCCGCCGGGCATGAGCCACTGATACTCGGACGAGACCAGGCATATATCGGAGTTCTTATCGACGACCTGGTTACAAAAGGTGTCGATGAGCCATACCGTATGTTTACCTCGCGTGCCGAATACCGAATCCTGCTGCGACAGGATGACGCCGATATGCGCCTTACGCCAATCGGCTACGAAATCGGCCTTGCATCCAAGGAACGCTACCAGGCGATGATGGATAAGAAGCGTCAGCGCGACGAGTTCATACAATGGGCTGAAAATACCAACGTGAAATCATCGCCCGAAATCAACACCTGGCTGGAGTCGTTGGGAACATCACCCCTCACCGCCAGTGTCAAGGTAGCGGATCTGGTGCGGCGTCCGCAAATCACTTTCTACACACTTGCCGAGCATCTGCCGATGCTTGCAGATAGGATAGGGAAGGTGGACGCCCCGCATGACGGAGCGCGTCGCAAGGAGATAGTGCAGGCAGCCGAGATACTGATAAAATATTCCGGCTACATATCCCGCGAGGCAGAGATGGCCGACAAGCAGAAGCGTCTTGAGGATGTCCGAATTCCGGAAGGGATAGACTTCGGCAAGATGGAGGCAATCTCCACGGAGGCCCGACAGAAGCTGACGAAAATCCATCCTCGGACAGTGGGGCAGGCGTCGCGAATCCCAGGAGTAAGTCCAGCCGACATCAGCGTGCTGTTGCTGCTGATAGGGCGGTGAACATAGATGCATAAGACGGCCCGAAATTTGGAGGGGAATTATAAGCATAGTTAAGTCTGTTTTAAAGAATGCAGTCGTGCGGGACACCGCATCAATAAAAGGATCTGAACGGATAAGGATGCTGCAATGTTCCACGTGGAACATTGGAATAAGCCCGACTGTTAGATCTTTAGAGAAGGAAGCATAAAGACAAATAGAATATCAAGAAAACAAAAAAATAACATCAAATAAACGAATATGGAATTAGAGGATTTGAAAGGTCTGATTCGGGATATTCCGAACTTTCCGAGCAAGGGAATTATTTTTCGTGATCTCACCACACTGCTGAAGAATGGCGAGGCTCTGCATCTGATGGGCGATAAGTTGGCCGACCTGTATCGTGGCCTGGGCGTGACCAAGGTGGTAGGCATCGAAAGCCGCGGTTTCATCGGAGGCTCTGTCTTGGCTTACGAGCTTGGCTGCGGTTTTGTGCCTGCGCGCAAGCCCGGTAAACTGCCCGCCGTCACCATCAAGAAGGCATACGCCAAGGAGTATGGCGTGGACACCATCGAGCTGCACAGCGACGCCATCAATTCCGATGACATCGTGGTAATCCATGATGACCTGCTCGCCACAGGAGGTACGATGCGTGCCTGCTACGACCTGGTGAAATCGATGAACCCGAAGAAGGTCTACATTAACTTCGTGGTGGAGCTTACGGCTCTGCACGGCCGCGACAATCTTCCCGAGGATTGCGAGGTGACATCTCTGTTGAAATATTGATGACTCAGGAATCAGAATTGATACCGCAGGAATCAGATAAGAATCCTTCGGATCGGGGGTCTGAAATTTCATCCGTGCCTACGGTGCATTCGGTAGAGGAAATTCTGGCCGGTTCCGGCAGGGATATCGATGAAATCGGAGGCTTCGATCTGGAGATAAACGAGCAGCGGACGGCCGACGAGATCCGGCATAACCGGCCCGGCCCGAAGCTGCGCGAAAAGATTCTCGGCCTCCCCGATTTGCCCGGCGTGTACATGTACGTCGACAAGTCGGGGAAGGTTATCTATGTGGGGAAGGCAAAGCGGCTGAAACGCCGCGTCTCCTCATACTGGAACCGTATGCACGATTCCACACGCACCAATCTCCTGGTGCGCAACATCGCCGACCTCCGCTTCATCGTGGTGCATTCGGAAGAGGATGCACTGCATTTGGAGAACGCCATGATCAAGGAGTATAAGCCACACTACAACGTGCTGCTGAAGGACGACAAATCCTACCCCTGGATCGTGATAACGAAGGAGCTGTATCCTCGCATATTCATGACGCGTGAGCGCGGTCTGGACGCGAGATATTACGGGCCGTATTCGAATCTGCAGTCGGCCAAGGTGGTGCTTGACCTGATACGCGAGACATTCCCGTTGCGGTCGTGCCGTCACGCGCTGGACGAGCGCGGCATTGCACGAAACCGGTTCTCGTTATGCCTGGACTATCACATCGGCAAATGCGCCGGACCGTGCAAGGGACTGATCAGTCCGGAAAGCTACGGCGAATTCATCGGACGCGTGCGTCAGATTCTGAACGGCGAGACGGTGGAACTGGAGCGCAACCTGCAGGATGAAATGAAGCGTCTCAGCGAGGAATGGAAATTCGAGCAGGCGCAGGAGGTGAAGGAGAAATATGAGGCTGTGCGGCGTTACAATTCACGCAGCGTGGTAGGGGAGCGGGCGATGCCCGATACGGATATGTTCGCGTATGTGGAGAACGACAACATGGCGTTCGTCAACTTCATGCATCTGCACCGCGGCGCCGTGACGCAGAGCCTTAACTTGGAGTTTCGTCGCGGGCAGTCATTGGAGGTGACGCCACAGGAGATACTGTCGCGCGCCATAGCGGAAGTGGAGTCCAGGTTCGACCGCAAGGTGGAGCGTGCCATCGTGCCGTTCCTGCCTGACGTGGAGTTCGACGGCGTGGAGTTTACCGTGCCCCAGCGCGGCGACAAGAAGAAGGTGCTGGAGGTGGGCGTGAAGAACGCCACGCAGTATATGCACGACGTGGAGAAGCAGCAGGAGAAACTGAACCCCGACCATAGGATAGACCAGCTGATGGCCCGCATGAAGTCCGATTTCAGGCTGGAAAAAGAGCCGAGGCATATAGAGTGTTTCGATAACTCGAACATTCAGGGCACGAATCCGGTGGCCAGCTGCGTGGTGTTCCGCAACGGAAAGCCATCCAAGCGCGACTACCGCCATTTCATCATCAAGACGGTGGTGGGCGCTGACGATTTCGCGTCGATGAAGGAGGTGCTTCACCGCCGCTACACGCGCATGATGGCCGAGGGAGAACCGTTGCCCCAGCTCGTGGTTGTGGATGGCGGCAAGGGGCAGCTCAGCGCGGCCGTCGAGGCTTTCGACGAGATGGGCATACGCGGCGAGGTGGCGTTGGTGGGCATAGCCAAGCGCCTGGAGGAGATATATTATCCCGGCGACACGCTGCCGCTGTACCTGGACAAGAAATCGCCGAGTCTGAAGGTGATACAGGCGTTGCGCGACGAGGCGCACCGCTTCGGCATCACCCATCATCGCGACCGTCGCAGTAAGGGTCAGGTAGCCAGCGAGTTGGATAATATAAAGGGAATCGGCCCCGCCACGGCCGCACAGCTGATGAAGACGTTTAAATCCCTGAAACGCGCCAAAGAAGCTGACTACGAGCAGCTTGCCGCAGCCATCGGCGCCGCCAAGGCCCGCCTCCTCTACGCCCACTTCCACCCCGACAGCCAGATTCCTGAATAAAACCGCGCATGGCTGTCCGAAAGATTCATTTATCATAAAAATAAAAAAGCATGAACATCAGTCATATCGCCGTATGGGCCAACGACCTGGAATCGTTGAAAGAGTTCTATTGCCGCTGGTTCAACGCCAAGGCAGGAGAACGGTATCATAATCCGCGAAAGAACTTCACTTCATATTTCCTTACATTCCCCGACGGCGGGGCCAGTCTTGAGATCATGAATGTTCCCGAACTAACAGCTCCGGCCCTTCGTGCGAAAACAGCAGGATTCTGCCACATCGCCGTTTCATTGGGAAGCAAAGGGAAAGTGGATGAAATGACCGAGCTGATGCGAAGTGCCGGCATAACGATCCTCGGCGAGCCGCGCACCACAGGCGACGGCTGTTATGAAAGCGTCGTCGCCGACCCGGAAGGCAATACCGTCGAACTTACCGTCTGACGCCCCCGGATTTAAATGAAAGAACCGTGGTAAATTGACGTGAATTCTACCGACGCATTTGGTCATTACCAAGATTAGTATTATATTTGCGGCGACATATCGAGCGGACTTAGAGAAGTCGTGCGGTATGTCGCAACTTTATTATCGAAGCGTTTACACGACGTTATTTCTTTGACGCATAGAAATTCTCGCAAAATTTCCAGATAAAGTCAAGGACATTACCGGCACGTGTAGATGCTCATGTCGTATGTGCAAGTATGTGAAATACATACCATAAATCGGCGTGGGCTTCTACGTGTTGCTGTCCTTTCTTTATCGGGCAATGCGAGAAGCCTCTATGCGGAAGGACCGGCGGCATGTATTGGCATCACGCTTCTTTTTTTACTTACATTTATAACATTCCATATTACTGCTCCCGGTGCCGGTGTCGTAAGCCTGATAACATTATGAAAAGACTTTTTAAACTTCTCGGTTCCGTCCTGTTACTGACAGGGCTGGTGACACTGGGTTCGTGCGGTGGCGATGATGACGGCCCATCCTACATCCAATTGTCGGAGACCTCGGTACATTTCTCCGCAGAAGGAGGTACGAAGTATGTGTATGTCTCCGGGGGAACCGCTCGCGAGATTAACGGTTACAGTTCATGGGTGAATGCTTCGATAGAAGGCACGTCCATACGTGTCAGCTGTCAGCCCAACAGCGGAGGCCAACGGTCGGTTTCATTCTCCGTTTCCGGCGGAGACACGAGTGTCACGTTGGATGTAACGCAGTCGGCCGGCGATAATCCCGGCGGCGGCGACACACCCGGCGGCGGTGATACACCCGGCGGCGATAATCCGGGAGGGGGCGACACGCCCGGCGGAGGTGATAATCCCGGCGGCGGCACATCATCCGCGCCCAAGGCCCCTACGGGATTACGTGTAGAGAACTATGGCAACACCAATATACCCGATGTGCGCATCAGCTGGAATGAATCCGCCGGCGCCACGCAATACACCGTTTATCGCGCCTTTTCTGCTTCCGGCAGCTTTACGCCCATAGGTTTTAATTCCCTGTGCTTTTACACCGACAATTCGGTAAAGCTCGGCAATACTTATTATTACAAAGTCAAAGCCTCCAATGCCTCGGGCGCTTCCGACTTCTCGGAGACTGTCAGCTTTACATTCGATGACCAACGCGCTCCCGGCCCGGTAGAATACACCAACTGCACCGCCACTTCGTCGCAGATCACATTGCGTTGGAGGTTGCCCTCGAATGCTGATTACGGCAAACCGACATCAGCCGTGCTCAGAATCTGGAATCCTTACAGCGAGGAATGGGTTGACCAGGAGATTTCGCCCACAGCCACTTCTGCTTCGTTTGCCTTCGCAAAGTATATCGACGATTACGGATACGTCAAGTCAGGCGTCATACTGAAGAACCAATATGGTTCCGGCGGAGGATCGGCAAAAATATATGACACTAAAAACAAAAAGTGGCTGAACTGACACCACCCGCCGACATTATAAAGGATACTTAATAAAGGATACTTACATTAAAAGTAAAGGGCACACCGAGGCGACAACCCGCGTGGGCCCTTTTTATGCGTAAAATTTCTTGACAATTTTTTGGTTCTAAATAAATAAATATCAGTAAAAAGAATTAATTTTGTGAATTGAGGCCGGAATCGTCTCCAAATACTGATATTTGAATAAGACAGTTTTTCGTACATGACTATCACAGGCCGTTGAGATTTAAAACATGAGCAAGATGAACGAGCGCATAAAATATCCGATAGGCGTACAGAGTTTTTCCGAAATCATAAACGGAAATTATGTTTATGTCGATAAGACTGAATATGTCTATCATCTTGTGGAGGAAGGGAAATATTATTTTCTGAGCCGACCGCGCCGATTCGGGAAAAGCCTGTTTCTTTCTACGCTGGAAGCATTTTTTCTTGGGAACAGGGGCCTGTTCAAAGGTCTGGCCATAGACACGCATGAGTCTATCGACTGGATTAAGCATCCAGTACTCCATCTTGATTTCAACGCCAAAGACTACACACGCGACGACCTGTCTCTTTACAATCACATAGACGGCTATCTTACCAAATGGGAAGCCGAGTATGGCGTGGAGCCGCGAATCAGGGATCTTGACACCCGATTCGCGGATGTAATTACCGCCGCTAATCAAAAGACCGGCCGACAGGTCGTGATTCTGATAGACGAATATGACCGTCCGCTCCTGCAGAATCTCAGCAAGGAACGTCAGCCAAGACAAGCATTGTTTCGAGACATGCTGAAGGGATTTTTCGGCGTACTCAAAAGCTGCGACCAATACATCAGATTCGCCTTTCTGACCGGCATTACTAAGTTCGGACGCGTCAGTGTCTTTTCCGACCTGAACAATCTTGAAGACATCACTCTTGACAGCAAGTATAACGGCATCTGCGGCATCACCGAATCCGAACTGTCCGACAATCTGAAATCCGGTATAGAGAACCTTGCCAAAGCCAATGACCTCTCTTTCGGAGAAACGTGCAGCCGGTTGAAATTGAGTTATGACGGTTACCGGTTTTCGTTCAGGAAGAACGAAGGCATATACAATCCCTTCAGTGTGCTGAACGTATTGAAGAAAGAAGAATTCGGCGATTATTGGTTTCAGACCGCTACTCCGACCATGCTGGTGGAATTGCTGAGGGATTGTGATACTGATCTCACCCAGCTTGACGGGGCTGCCAGAGGAGAAAACGAATTGATGGGGCTTGATCCGGTATTGAGCGATCCCATCCCTGTCCTGTTTCAGAGCGGCTATCTTACCATCAAGGATACGATGATGGTGGGCCGCAAGAAAATGTACCGCCTCGGATTCCCCAACGAGGAAGTCGAAGACGGATTTCTTGAAGCACTGCTTCCTTTTTACGTAAATCGGAAAACCGTTTCAGACGGAACGGAACTGTCCTCTCGTTGTATCGAAGCGCTCCGGGTCGCGGACGTGGATGGATTCATGCTGATACTGAAATCGCTTTTGGCCGGTGTGCCTTATAGCGAGAGTGGCAAAAGCAGTAAGCGAATCCATGAAGGCAGATTCCGCGACGTGCTGTTCATCATCTGCCGTCTGATGGGCCTGACGGTTCATTGTGAACTGCATACTGCTCTTGGCCGCATAGACATGATTGTGGAAACGGATTCTTATGTCTACGTTATGGAATTCAAGGTAGATAAGTCGCCCGAAGAAGCCTTGGCTCAGATTGAAGATCGACATTATGCCGACAGATATCTGGCCGACAGCCGAACAGTCGTAAAGGTCGGCGTGGAGTTCTCAACACGCGAACGTAACATATCCGCCTGGGCCGTAAGCGATATCTCCTAAAATTTGTACACGAACGACGGGCGCGTCCTCACCGGGGCGCGCCCGTCGTTAAATTTTCATATCTTTTTATTGGAATCTCGGAAATTATTTGTAGTTTTGCAGTTGCAGACCGCAACGCAGAGGCCCCGGCCGGGGATGAAGTGCGGCGGGTGCGCGAAGCCGTGATGAAATTTAAACCGTTTCAAAGGCTTCGGGACATATAT
>CAJKBH010000013.1 GCA_905198125.1 uncultured Porphyromonadaceae bacterium | reverse complement strand
GATAAGTTGCTCGGCATCCTGATAGTCTGTGACTTGAGTGCCGTCGAATTTGGGATAATCATGTCCACGGTAGATACCGGCGGACGAATAATACGTAGGCATGTCCAGACCGATGGCGTAGCGGAATCCCTTGTAGCTCGGAGACGTATAGCTTATCTCGTATGCTACGTTCGACACACATCCCGAAGGGCCCTGCGGATCGATTGTGGGAGGCTGACACGCATAGCAGTCCTGCAGCAAAGTCAATTTCTCGCCGAATGTGAAGTCTCGCCATGTCATATATGCACGCAACAGCATCAGGTTCAGATTATTGCCGTTGGTACCGAGCTTGACATACGCGCTTATTTCATTCTTGGTGTTGGCAAGTCCCACTATCTGCAGGTCTACCGCGCTGTTGAACGGATTGATATAAAAATCGCTTCGATGGCCTTTCACGGATGGTACGGGAATGGCCGAAGTCACGAATCCGATGCCGGCATCCGGCTGTTTGTACAGATTGTTGCCGATGTCATAGCCCAAGATAAGGTTGATGCTTCCTCCAATAGTCATGATGAACTTATTGTTGCGCGTCTTCACGGCAAATGAAGGTGCGGGAATGGCTTTGTTTTCTACCGGACGGTGCCTGTTCAGGATTTCACGGGTTGCCGCGTCAGTGCGTTTGAACTCGATTTTGCTTCCGTTGTCATCGGTAAGCTGTGGAACTGTGTCTTGAGCTATGCCAGGAATTGCCAGTGACATCGCTAACAGCAGCATTGATAACGTTTGTGTTTTCATAGAAAGTGTGTTTACGGTTCATTGCACTCTGATTAAGATTTCGTGTCGGCATGATAACTCGTGACCCATGCGAAAAGTTGATGAATTGCAATTAACAGTATTTGTGTTTTTCGTTTTCTATTTTAACAATGCTGACAAATAATGGTTCAAGTCATAGTTCTTGTTTTTCGCAGCGTTCATACCATATCAGCAGTCAAGCATAATTCTCTGAAATGCACTGTATGAAACACAAGGCCGGGGTGGAGAATGACAACTCATTCTCCACCCCGGTGTAACTTATATTATGAGGTAATATTTACCTATCGGAGTCTGTCGGCGGCACGCAACTTGCGGCCGTCGGCGCAGATTCGGTTATATGCCAGTATATCGGCCACGATTGCAAGGAACGGCGCAATGATGAGCGACGACCAGCTGACGGAAGCCTGCGGGAAGGAATAGTACCCGTATACGGCTCCGATGCAGATTACCGCAACAAGAAACAGAATTTCAATAAGGCACAGCATTTTCTGCAGACGCATGTTCTTGAAGCAGAATATCGCTATAAACGGAATGATGAAGCTGAGCATGGACACTGCGAAGAATATCCATGTATGCGCCACGAAGCCGGTAGGGCCACCGTCGGTTGCAATGCCCTCTATGTCAAAACCGAGAGTAGTGAAATTGCAGGTATAGTCGGGCAACTGCACCTGTCCGAGCGACATGAAAGTAAAGCAGCCCATCACAACGGCCGCAATCAGCAGAAGCACCGACTGCCATCTTTGTATTACCATAGTATTTAGTACTAAAATCAGTGAAAAATTGCGGTAAGACCTCAATCCATACGGCATAAGGCCTACATATCGACTGCAAAATTAGCAAAAATATTTGAAACAACGGAGCCGGCTGACAAATTTGTAGACGCGCTTTTGCGTTACTATATCGGGGCGTATGTCAGGAGGGATTAAACAAAGTGTGCCAATCCTGTATAGACAGGCGGATTTTTGGTGCATTATTTGTTATCGAATAATATGAATGATATAGAAAGGAAGCTTAAGCAGATAGAGAGCAACATAGATGGCGGAATGCTGAATCGCGCAATCCGCGATTTGCGTGATGTGGCGCAACAGAGCGGCGATTATGAATCGCTGAACCGACTTAATGCCGCTTCGCAGTCGTACGGATATCTCAGAAGATACTATATGGAAGGGAAGCCGGATCCGACCCGGGCATCGATGCTTAGTGATCTGGCCGGGCAGTTGCGCTCTGTGTCCGATGCATTGGCACGACGGAGTAAAGCGGAGGAGCCTGGCGTGTATTATTCTTCACAGCGACTTCTGTCGTTGCGCAAAGGAAATCTTAACGCGTCTCTGACGAGATACCGGGAATTGATGGCTCAGATGGCGCTTGCCGGTATGGTGCAGAATGTGTCTGTGGATATGTCACGCGAACGCTATGAATTGCTTGAGACCATCTTCCTGACAACAATGCTGACATTTCAGGACAAGGCAGCATTGCAGACGCTGCGCAAGGTAATGGAAAACCCTGATACCGACATTGCATTGCAGTATCAGCTGATTGCGGCTCTTACGCTTGGCCTGACTGCATGGTTTGACGAGATGAAGCTTAACCTGATGATAGAGCTGTTGATGCATTCCGGCCTGCCTGCGTCTTCCAGAGCGCGACTCCTTGCGGGAGTGGTGATCGGTATAGCCGCGTGGCCGGAACGGATAGCTAAAACAGACCGTCTTAAAGACCGCGTCAGATTGTTGCTTGATACCGACGATATGGCCGCGAGAGTCAAGACTGTAATCAAAGCCATTGCAGGAACATTGGACACACAGCGCATTTCGGACAAAATGAAAAACGAAGTATTGCCCGAAATCATGAAACTGCGTCCTGAGATGATTCAGAAACTTAAAGGAATGTCAAAAGGTATCGATCCTGAATCATTGGAGAACAATCCGGAATGGGAGGAGATGCTCGACAAGACCGGCATAGGCCGCAAGCTGGAGGAGCTGAGCGAGATGCAGAACGACGGTGCCGACCTGATGATGGTCACGTTCTCGCAGCTGAAAGGCTTCTCCTTCTTTCACCGCGTCAACAACTGGTTTATGCCCTTTGATTCCAAACATCCTGATCTGGGCTTTGACGAGAAGATGTCGGAAACCATCGGACGGATGACGGATTTCACGCCCTTTATCTGCGACTCGGACAAGTATTCGCTTGCATTGGCATTGAAGCAGGCTCCCGAAATGCAGCGCAATATGCTGCTGAAGCAGTTCGATATGCAGTTCGAGCAGATGTCGCAGGAGCTGAAAGAGAAATTACCCGACACCTCGCGTCCGGATTTCGACAATGAATCGGTCAAGGCTGTGCGAGATCTGTACCGGTTCTATAAGCTGTCGCGCAAAGATGGAGACTTCTACAATCCATTTGCCAAAGCCCTTGAATTCCTTAACATTCCGGGTCTTGACCGGCATCTGAATGACGGCCAGTTCATCGAGACCATGGCGGAGTTCTATTTCAAGAGGCAGTACTACAAAGAGTCGCTTGGCCTGTTCCGCACATTGTCGGAAATGAATTATGAAGACAATTCCATCTGGCAGAAGATTGGTTTCGCTTGTCAGAAACTACAAGACTTCACCGGCGCCCGCGAGGCATACATGAAGTCGGTATTGCTTGGCGACGACAGCCTATGGATTGAGAAAAAACTGGCATTCGTCAACCGTCGTCTCGGAAACTACTCTGAAGCGCTCGAATACTATGACAAGGCGTTGGCACGTGATTCGGAGAATGTTAAACTGATGATAACGGCCGGAAATTCGGCGTTGATGGCCGACAATCCGTCAAAGGCGGCCGGTTATTTCTATCACGCGCACTATCTGCGACCGGATATGAAGGAAGCCACGCGTGGAGCCGCCTGGGCTGAGCTGATGTCCGGACATATAGAAAAGGCGGATACACTATATAAAGAATTGCTTGAAAAGGAATCGGAAATGACCGACCTGCTTAATGCCGGCCATGTATCGCACCTGTCGGGCCGAATAGAAGAAGCCGTGAGCCGTTATCGTTCAGCAGCCCGTATGAACAAGTCTGATTTTGAGCTGGCATACGTTGCCGATATTCCTGTATTGCAGAAATTAGGCGTTGATCCGCAGGGAGTGAGACTCATACTGGACGAGGTTATGGATCAGTTGGAATCATAAGATTATAACAGGCATAATTAAAAATGATGCGACTTATAAATAATATAGGTCGCATCATTCTTTATGTGTATTTTATAAATATTGTTATCGAAGTAATATTTTTTCGATTGATTCCACTGCGGCGGCAGTGTCTTTGGAGCATGAAATACGGTCCTTGACAGCCTTGATTCCGTAAATTACGGTCGAGTGCTCTCTTTTCAGCTTGGCTCCGATGGCCGGGGTCGAAAGGTCGGTGTGCTTGCTGCAGAGATACATCACGATCTGACGTGCATCGGCTATGTCGCGCAGACGGCTCTTGGAAAACAGGTTGTCAGGATTCAGGTTGAAATACTCTGCGGTATTTTCCACAATCATGTCGAAATTTATGATCTTCTTGACGGGAGTCTTCACCGTATGGCTTATCACCTCTTTGGTCATCTCGACCGACAGCGGCATGTTTGTCTTGATGGATCGGGTCAGCAGTCCCATGACGATGCCTTCGAGTTCGCGCACAGATCCGGTGGCGCGCTCGGCGATAAGGTCTATGATTTCGTCCGACAGATCAAGGCCGTTCCGGTCGGCCTTGGCATGCAGGATTTTTTTGCGAAGGTTAAGGTCGGGAGCCGGCAGAGGCTCGGTAATACCCCATTTGAAACGGTCTATCAGGCGGTCGGTAAGCCCGTCGAGTTCCTGAGGCGGACGGTCGCATGAAAAAATCAGCTTCTTGTTGTGGGCATGCAGGTGGTTGAATATCGGGAACAGCGCGCTTGCTGTCTTCGCACCGGTCATTTCCTGCAGGTCGTCGAACAGCAGACAATCCATCGACTGGAAATAGTTGATGAATTCCGGGATGCTGCCATTGGGATCAAGGGCCACATGCTGATACATGTTCTGGAACTGACGCATGGTCATGAACAGAACGCGTGCCTTGGGATTGCGTTCCTTGATCCTGATGCCGATGGCCTGAATCAGATGGGTCTTGCCTACGCCTACATTACCATAAAGGAAATATGGATTGAACTCCGGTTTTTCCGGATTGTTGGCTATATGTTCCGCTATGGTGTATGCGACCTTGTTGGACTCCCCTACGCAATAGTTTTCGAACGAAAGCTTGTCGTTAAGCTGCGAGTCGAAATTATTGCTTTGCTGCTCGACAGGTGCGGTTTCAGTCTGCCTTGTGACCGAACTGGTCAAAGAGTTGGACCGTTCGGGACTCAGTACCTTTACGCGCGACTGGTTGTCGTTGCCGATGATGTTGTATTCCAGAACGAGAGTGTAGTTTCCGAACGCCTGACGGAGAGCGAAATTTAGCACGTTGGCAAACTGGTCCTCGTAGAGGTCGGCATAATATGCCGAAGGGAGTTTAAGCACTAACTGACCGTTGTCGAAGCTGACGGGACGGGCTACGGCAAACCAGATCCTGAACCGGTCCTCGCCGATATTGGCGCGGAGCAGCTCACAGCATTTGGCCCACCTGTTTTGTAGCTCGTTCGAATTGTTCATTGGTGTTTGAGTGTTCAAGATGAGGCGGTTGTGTGTTTAAGTCCGGTCAGCCCATCTCCTATTCTCTATGCAAAGTAAAGATAAATAATCTTAATAAAAAAATTGTTTTGCTATTGCTTTTTTCGATTGTTCTACTACGTTCTGATATTCAACACATTATTTTGCACATTTTTTTTGAGCCGGATTTGAAACGGTTCCGGGGCATATATGACACATATTGCGTGTGCCGTAAATTTTGATTAGCTTTGTGGTTGCAAACAAAGATGTATAACCATGAAGATAGAACTGAACAACGAGCCGGTCGAACTGAACGATGACACCAAGACAGTGGCCGAACTGCTTAATGAACGCGGTGTAAAGGGCGGCGGTACGGCTGTGTCGGTCAACAACAGGATAGTGCGCCACTGTGATTGGGAAAACGCCCGGTTGCACGACGGCGACCGGGTGGTAATTATTTCCGCGGCTTTCGGAGGATAAATGAGATTTCTCAGAATAGGCATTACGCCGCCTGATTTAAGATTGTGCGAGGGTGAATCCATAGTCCGGCTGCTTGAAGAAAAAGTGGACATAATGCAGCTGCGCAAACCCGGGTGCACGGTCGGCGAGATGGAGGCCCTGATAAATAGCATTCCCGAGTCATACTACGACCGGATTCGTGTGCACAGTTGTTTTGAACTGTGCGGCAAATATGGATTGAGGGGTGCGCATCTCAACAGCCGGGAGCGTGAAGTGCCTGCGGAAGTAACGAATATCTCAAGGTCATGCCACAGCATCGCGGAACTCGACACCCCTATTCCATCCGGATGCAGACTGGAATACCAGACACTCTCTCCCATATATGATTCAATATCAAAACAAGGATATGCTTCCGGTTTCAACCTCGATGAACTTAAGGGCCGATTAGTCGGTAGAAATGTTATCGCGCTGGGAGGTGTGACTCCGGATAAGTTTCCCGAATTGCAGGCCGCAGGATTTGTAGGAGCCGCCATGCTTGGATGTCTTGAGGAATATTATAGACATTAAGGCATGGCGTGACGCTAAACTGTAAAGGCATACGATTCGTTAATTAAATAAGAAGTAACACATAAATTTCCTGGATTATGGCATTACAATATATAACGAACACGTCGTCGCCGGTGTCGGTGACGGATCAGATACGCGCGGTGATCAACGGCGGATGCCGCTGGGTGCAGATACGCATGAAGGAGGCCGACGACAACGAGGTGCGTCAGGTGGTGGAGACAGTCATGCCCTGGTGCATAGAGACCGAAACGTTCCTGATTCTTGACGACCGTGTGGAACTGGCCAAGGAACTGCAGGCCGGAGGTGTACATCTCGGAAAGACGGATATGCCGCCTATTCAGGCGCGTCTGCAATTGGGTGCAGGTGCGGTTATAGGCGTGACGGCCAATACGTTCGAGGATGTGGAGAAAGTCAAGACCCTGGATGTGGACTATATCGGGATCGGCCCTTACCGATATACCGAAACGAAAAAGAATCTGGCCCCGATATTGGGGCTGGAAGGAATCAGGCACATCTGTGACGAGATGAAAAAGAATGAAATCGAGATTCCGGTAGTGGCAATCGGCGGCATCCGGCTTGAGGACGTGGAGCCATTGATGGCGACCGGAGTGAACGGTATAGCCGTAAGCGGAGCCATCGCATTCGCCCCCGATCTGCAACATGCAACGGAAGACTTTGTGAAAGCATTGAAAAAAAGTTAATCCCGTGTGACGTATTTTTTTGTAACGCGCGAATTTTTGCTTAACTTTGTAAGCTGAAAGACCAACGATGTGTGCGCTGACCTGTTGGGCGCGCGATATTGGTCTGTCCATTAACAAGTTAGATAAGGCAAATGGGATTATTTTCGTTTACACAGGAAATTGCGATGGACTTGGGTACAGCCAATTCCATCATCATTCATAACGATAAGATCGTGGTGGACCAGCCCAGCGTTGTGGCCATCGAGAATAAGACAGACAAGCTACTCGCCGTCGGTGAGACGGCGCATCAGATGGAAGGCAAGGAGCCTCCGGGCATCCGCACCATCCGTCCGCTTCGCGATGGTGTGATAGCCGACTTCAACGCCGCCGAGCAGATGATTCGCGGCATGGTCAAGATGGTGAACAACAAGCGCCGCTGGTTCTCTCCCGCCCTCCGAATGGTGGTGTGCATACCTTCCGGTTCGACCGAGGTTGAGATACGTGCCGTGCGCGATTCGAGCGAACATGCCGGAGGCCGCGATGTATATATGATATACGAGCCTATGGCCGCAGCACTTGGCATCGGCATAGATGTCGAAGCTCCCGAGGGCAACATGATTGTGGACATAGGCGGTGGTTCGACCGAAATTGCCGTCATTTCGCTTGGCGGCATCGTGTCCAACAAGAGTATCCGTACGGCGGGCAACGACCTGACGGCCGACATACAGGCCCACATGGCCAACCAACATAACGTAAAGGTCGGTTCCACCATGGCGGAGCAGATCAAGATAAATGTCGGTTCTGCCATTCCTAATCTGGATAATCCCCCGGAACCGTTCGTGATATGCGGTCCGAACAAGATCAACGCCCTCCCGATGGAAGTGGCCGTGACGCACGACGAGATTGCGCACTGCATAGACAAGACTATCCAGAAGATGGAGAACGCCATCCGCGACGCATTGGAACAGACTCCCCCGGAGTTGTACGCCGACGTGGTGCGCAACGGCATCTACCTGGCCGGCGGCGGCGCGCTGCTTCGCGGCCTGGCAAAGAGATTCTCCGATAAGTTCGAGATTGAATTCAAGGTACCCGACGATCCATTGCACGCTGTGGCAAAGGGTACGGGAGTGGCCCTGAAGAACATAAACCGCTTCTCGTTCCTGATTAGATAACACAAGCCCAATCGGATAGAATAACAGATTGTCGGAATGAACAATCTCCTGAATTTCATTCTGAAATACTCCAAATGGTTTGTCTTCACGATATATGTGTTGATAAGCATCGTTCTGCTGGTAGTTAACAACAACTATCAGCAGTCGATATATATGACCTCGGCCAATGCTGTGACGGGATCGGTATATAGCGGCTGGTCGTCTGTTACGGGATATTTTCACCTTCACTCCATCAACGAAAGCCTACAGCACCGCAATGCGATGTTGCAGAACGAGGTGCTGAATCTGCAGAGTCAGTTGCGCGAGCTACGGGCCGCGGCCGGCGACAGTGTCCCCACTCCTACTGTGGAGCGGTTTGACTACATAGCAGCGGGCGTGATCAACAACAATACCCGCCATCCCAAGAACTTCTTCACCATCAACAAGGGATTGAACGACGGCGTACGCACCGGCATGGGCGTCGTGGATCAGAACGGAGTCGTGGGCATCGTGAATGTGGCCGGACGTCACATGGCCCGTGTCATATCGCTGCTTAACGAGACACAGCATTTCTCCGTGAAGATCAAGGATACGCCATTTGTCGGATCGTTGTCATGGAAAGGAAGAAATCCGGAAATTGGATATGTGGAGGAAATACCGCGTCATGCCAGATACAGCCCCGGCGACACTATCGTTACGTCCGGATATTCCACGGCGTTCCCCGAGGGCATTCCTGTGGGTGTGATTCTGAACCGGGTGCACAGCAAAGACGATTCCTTCTTCACGTTCAAGGTTAAACTTACGTCCGATTTCCGCACAATCAATGCCGTGAGGGTGATTAAAGACATATATAAGAACGAGATAGACTCGCTGGCTACCTTCGACGTAGTGACTTCCGAGGAAAAATGACCGCTATACAGGCAAAAGGATATGGGACCTAAGTTGTTCGGAAATATTGTGTTGATGATAGTGCTGGTGCTGGCTCAGGTGCTGGTGTGCAACCACGTCATGCTGTTCGGGGTGGCCATGGCTTTCGTGTTCATATATATCGTGGTCAGTATGCCGATGAAGCTGAACACCGACTGGCTGCTGACATGGGCGTTTGTATCCGGACTTTTAGTTGATGTGTTTGTAGACACACCCGGCGTGAATGCCCTGAGCTGCACGCTGCTGGCCATGATGAAGCGACCGGTGCTGTATGCCTATATCCCGCGCGACGACCATACCAAGAACGTGGTGCCGTCGCTCTCCACTCTCGGATTCGCCGTTTACGCGAAGTACCTGCTCTCCATGTCGGCGCTGTACTGCGTCATGGTATTCACAATAGAATATTTCAGCTTTGCCAGCGTTAAAGAAATTGTGATAATGTCGGCCGCAAGCGCCGTCTTTACATTTTTGATTCTATTGGCAATAGATAGCCTCATAATCTCAAGACGTGAGAAAAGACTATAATCTGGAAAAGCGTAAATATGTGATCGGCGGATTCATCACTGTCATAATACTGATCTACATAGTGCGTCTTTTCTATCTGCAGATAGGAGACGCCAATTACAAGGCCAGGGCTGACAGCAATGCCTTTCTGCGTCGCACCATATATCCGGCCCGCGGTCTGGTATACGACCGCAACGACCGTCTGATAGTGCTGAACAAGCCGGCATACGACGTCATGATAATTCCCAAGGACGTTACGCCGTTCGACACCCTGGCGCTGTGTAAGGTGCTCGGAATCACAAAGGCCCAGCTTAAGGAAAAGTGGGCCGAAATGAAGGACACCCGTAAAAATCCCGGTTATTCGGCATATTCACCCCAGAAACTGATATCGCATCTCTCGCAGCAGGATTACGGTAAACTGCAGGAGAAACTATACCTGTTTCCAGGATTCTTCATCCAGAAGCGTGCGGTGAGAGAGTATTCCACTGTGGCCGGAGCCAATATACTTGGCAACATACGCGAGGTGTCGGCCAACGATATAGAGAACGACCGTTATTACCGACGCGGCGATTACACCGGCGACCTCGGTATCGAAAAAAGCTACGAGACGGCACTGCGCGGCAACAAGGGTGTGGAAATCCTCATGAAGGACGCATACGGCCGAATCAAGGGTAAGTATGAGGATGGCGCGTTCGATGTGGCACCTACATCCGGGCACAATCTGAAGTTGGGCATAGACTGGGACCTGCAGGAATATGGCGAACAGCTGATGGCCAACAAGATCGGTGCCATTGTAGCGATTGAACCGGCTACAGGCGAGATATTGTGTCTGGTGACATCGCCCAATTACGATCCATCGTTGCTGGTAGGACGCAGCCGAGGCAAAAATTATGCAGATCTGGTAAAGAATCCCAGGAAGCCTCTGTACAACCGTGCCATTCAGGGTGCATATCCCCCCGGATCGACATTCAAGCCGACGCAGGGCCTGATATTCCTGCAGGAAGGCACCGTCAATCTGCACACCATGTATCCGTGTTACCGAGGGTATGTCAACGGTCTGCGCGTGGGATGCCATGGACACGGCTCCCCCATCGCGTTGAAGCCGGCCATCCAGACATCGTGCAACGCATATTTCTGCTGGGGACTTAAAAACTTCATAGACAAACGAGGCTCCACTCCAACCAGACAGCTGGAGAAATGGAAGGACTATATGGTGCAGATGGGCTATGGATATAAGCTCGGTGTGGATTTACCCTCTGAAAGCCGTGGCTTTATCCCGAATCCCGAATATTACAGCAAGAGTTTCCGTGGCGCGAACTGGACGGCCAACTCCATCATATCCATTTCTATCGGCCAGGGCGAAGTGCTGGCCACACCGTTGCAGATAGCCAATCTGTGTGCTACGATAGCCAACCGGGGATGGTTCCGCACTCCACATGTGGTGAAGGAAATAGCCGACAGCACCATAGATGCGAAATACAAGGAGCGTCATCGGCCCAAGATCAAGAAAGAATACTACGAGGATGTGGCCGAAGGGATGCGTATGGCAGTATTGGGCGGCACATGCCGAACGGCCAATCTGCCGGGAGTGGAAGTGTGTGGAAAGACAGGAACGGCGCAGAATCCCCACGGACGCGACCATTCCGTGTTCATGGGTTTCGCACCATATCACAATCCGAAGATCGCGGTATGCGTCTATGTAGAGAATGCAGGCTTCGGCGCCACGTTCGGAGTGCCGATCGGCAGCCTGATAATAGAGAAATATCTTAACGGATCTATAGCGGAAAACCGCAAGCATATAGAAACGCGAATGTTAACATCAAATACCATAGCAAACAGTGGCGTCACCAAACACTGACAATAGCCTTGGCGGGTTCCGTGGCCTGGACTGGGTAACGGTGCTGATATATCTGGTGCTGGTATGCGCCGGAGCCGTCAGCATATATGCGGCGAGTTATGATTTCGACAACGCGTCACTGTTCGACCTGAATGAGTTTTCGGGCAAGCAGATCATGTGGATCGGATTGTCGCTGGTGTTGGGCGCCGTCATATTGCTGATAGACTACAGGATATACAAGACGTATGCATATCCGATATACATCGCGGTTCTGTTTGTATTGCTTCTGACCATTTTCATAGCACCCGATATCAAGGGCTCGCATTCATGGATATCTCTCGGACCGGTGAGTCTGCAACCTGCGGAATTCGGTAAATTCGCCACGGCACTTGCTTTGGCCAAACTGTTTGATTCCTATAATTTCTCGCTCAATGCCAAGATAAGCAATTATTTCCGGGCACTAATCATAATATTTCTGCCCATCATCCTGATATTGCTGCAGAACGAGACAGGAAGCGCCTTGGTATATGTGTCGCTTATATTCGTGCTTTATCGCGAGGGCATGAGCGGACTGGTACTGTTCTCGGTGTTATGTGCCATAACATACTTTGTGGTGGCCGTGAAATTCGCCGACCCTCTGATTCTGGGACTTCCGATGGGCGAATTTACGGTGTTCATCATCATAATGCTGATTTATTCGCTGATGCTGCTGTTCTATTGCCGCGACCTGTTCATAGCGCGCAATGTCATCATCGGATTTGTCGGTTCAGGGGCAATCGTGACAGTGTTGAGTCTATGTGGCGTCAGCGTTAACGGTCTTGCCTACTTTCTTACCATCATAGCCGCCGCACTTATATATACGGGCATAGCGATGTTCCGCCACAGAATCGGGAAGTTCGTGGTGTCGATAGGCTTCTGTATAGTGTCGGTACTGTTCCTCTTTTCGGTGAATTACGCCTACAACAATATCCTGCAGCCCCATCAGCAGCAACGAATCAAGGTGGCGCTCGGCATAGAGGAGAATCTGCGGGGAGCCGGCTATAACGTCAACCAGTCTAAAATCGCTATCGGGTCCGGAGGTGTGGCCGGCAAGGGTTTTCTGAACGGCACACAGACCAAACTGAAATATGTGCCCGAACAACACACCGACTTCATATTCTGTACTATCGGAGAGGAACAGGGATTTATCGGAGCCACGGGAGTGTTGTTGCTTTTCCTGATATTGATATTGAGGCTGATACACATTGCCGAGCGACAACGAACGCCGTTTGAACGGGTTTACGCATACTGTGTGCTGTCAATCCTGATATTCCATTTATGCATCAATATCGGAATGGTGATCGGGTTGTGTCCCGTCATTGGCATTCCGCTGCCTTTCTTCAGCTACGGAGGCTCGTCATTGTGGGGTTTCACCATATTGCTGTTCATTCTGTTACGTCTCGATGCATCGCGCAAGGACCGCCTGGATTGAAAAATTTTAACACTTTGACGATAAAAAGCGTCTTGTTGACGTTATAATAATAGGGTGTCAGGATATTTATGGTTTCTGACAACTCTAAGAAACTGTTTAAATTTATTTTCAATGGATTTTGAGAAGATTTTTGAGATGTTTTCGCAAGTTGAGAAAGGAGAAACCTTTCGGTTGCGACTGCCGAAACTTGGCGAAAACAGCCAAAAAGATTCTTAAAAGCCATTGAAAGGATTCATATAAAAATTATTCGTAATAAATTTAAACAGTTTCTAATGATTCCGAAAATACTAATAACTCTAATATAACCTGAAACAATGGCAAGCAAGAGAGATTTCAAGAAATATGTCGATCAGCTCGGATCGGTAGTTGTTGACGAGATGGTGTCAGCGTATTACAACGTAAAGGAAGTGGACCGTGACAAGGTGTCGCAGGCCATCGAGAAGGTGCTTGGCGCAATAGGCCGCGCAAAGTGCAACAGCAACGTTTTCTTCGACCGTGGCGAGAAGGCTTTCGAAAGCAAGGAGGCATATTCCAAGGCCAAGAAGGCATTCTTCGTGGCGCTGTTCGACAAGATCATCACCGACTTCAACGAGGAGGTGAACCAGGCTCTGAAAGTGTTCAACGAGGCTCTGCCCGAAAGCGAGCGTGAGCGCAACAAGGCATACGCCAAGGCTGAAGCCGAAGCATAACAGGCAATGGCCAACATCTGGGGAAAACTATTGCATAACGCAGGATGGAGAGTCGATATCTCGGCTCCCCATCTTGATAAATGCATAATATGTGTCGCGCCCCATACTTCGAACTGGGATTTTATCATTGGACTGGCCGCCTACAGGTCGTTAGGCTACAAGGCTAATTTCCTGATGAAGAAATTCTGGTTTTTCTGGCCGATGGGAATCTTGATGCGGCGCCTGGGTGGCATTCCGGTACCCTCGCGCGGTTCCGGAGGTGAACTCAGTCAATATCTGGTCGAGGCTTTTGTCCGGCATGACTATATGAACCTGGCAGTCACTCCCGAAGGGACGCGCAGCGCCCGCGAGAAATGGCGCCGTGGATTCATTTATATAGCCCTCGGCGCCAATGTGCCCATTCAGCTTGGAGTCATCGACTATAAGACCAAGACAGTGATAATCCGCGATTTGTATGTGCCCACCGGCAATATCGAGCAGGATATGGATTATGTGAAAGGATATTACGCAAAATACAAGGATGCCGCCAAGTATCCCGATAAATTTATATATTGACCATGATATCCCAGGACTTGCATGTATGCCTGTTGCCTCTTAAGATAACCTGGGGCGACAAGATGGCCAACCTAAGCTGGTTGGAAGATACGCTCAAGCTGGTGCATCCGCAGACGGATGTGGTTATTTTGCCTGAAACGTTCTCAACGGGTTTCCCTGTTGACAAAGACAAGGAACAGGTGCGGGAACTGGCCGAGCGTAACAGTGGCGAGACGGTGTCGCGGCTTCAGGAACTGGCTTCACGTTATAATGTAGCCATAGCCGGAAGTTTTATAGCCGATACCGGAGGTTCGCTGTACAACCGTGGCTTTTTCATCGAACCTGGAGGTGAAGCGACCTTCGAGGACAAGCACCATCTGTTTCACATGGCCGGCGAGGACAAAGTGTTTTCACATGGTTATGAACGCATGCTGATCAGATACCGCGGATGGAACATCGCCATGGTGGAATGTTACGATATCAGATTCCCGGTATGGTGCCGTAATGTCGAGAATGAATACGATGTTCTGTTTGTGGTCGCCAACTGGCCCGAGGTGAGGATTGATGCATGGAACAAACTGTTGCCGGCACGTGCGATAGAGAATCAGGCGTATGTCTGCGGCGTGAACTGCACAGGCACAGATGATAAAGGATTCGTCTATCCTGAATCGTCACAGGCTTTGGATTTCAAGGGGCGTGATATATCGGTGCTTCAGGAGTCCACGGGACTCATCTATGCTACTCTGATGCGAGACAAACTCGACGCATTCAGAGTCAAATTCGCAGCATGGCGCGACGCCGACCGTTTCAAGCTGTTGTAAATTTTATCAGATAAAATAATAGACGTGTCAGGGATTGTCCTCGACACGTCTTTCTTATTGTAGGTCATTATTGCATCAATTGGATTCGATGCCTTTAATTTCTGAATCAGCAGCATCCTCGGCGGGAAGCAAGGGGACATAGGTAAGCGCGAGTTTTTCCTCATCTCCGTCTTTGCTCTTGACAGCTTCGATAGCTCCTCCGAGACATGATTCGGCGTTAAGTTTCAGTATCATCTCGGCAAGTTCGTCCTCCAGGTATTTCTGGATGGCTCGCTTAAGCGGACGTGCTCCGAAGTTCTTGTCATATCCCTTTTCGGCAATAAACTCCTTGGCTTCGGGCGACAGCTTAAGCTTGAATCCTAACTTCTCGACGCGGGTATAGAATTCCTTCAGCTCGATGTCTATGATCTTGCCGATGGCGTCACGGTCGAGCTGGTCGAACATCACTATGTCGTCCACGCGGTTCAGGAATTCCGGGCTGAACGCCTTGTTCAGAGCCTTGGATATAACGCCCTGGGCCTGTGCTTGGGGCGATTCGCCGGTGTTGAATCCGACGCCGGAACCAAAGTCCTTGAGCTGTCGCGAACCGACGTTGCTGGTCATGATAATGATGGTGTTCTTGAAGTCAATGCGGCGTCCTAAAGAGTCGGTAAGCCGGCCTTCGTCCATGACCTGCAATAGCAGATTGAACACATCGGGATGCGCTTTCTCGATCTCATCGAGCAGAACCACAGAGTATGGTTTGCGGCGTACCTTCTCGGTAAGCTGGCCGCCCTCCTCATATCCCACGTATCCCGGAGGCGCTCCTACGAGACGGGACACGGTGAATTTCTCCATGAATTCGCTCATATCCACACGTATCAGTGCATCGGGTGAATCGAACAGATACTCGGCCAATTTTTTAGCAAGCAAAGTCTTGCCGACACCTGTCGGGCCAAGGAACATGAACACCCCGATGGGCTTGTCGGGATCCTTAAGACCGATGCGGTTGCGCTGGATGGCCTTTACCACTTTTGCCACGGCATCATCCTGACCTATTACGGAACCTTTCAGTCTTTCGCCCATCTCAAGAAGACGAGTTCCTTCGGTCTGGGCGATGCGCTGGGTGGGTACTCCGGTCATTAATGCCACTACTTCAGCCACCTTCTCATCGTCGACAATCTGCGGATTGCTGCTGAGACCGTTCTCCCATTCCGTCTTGGCTTTCTCAAGACGTTCGCGGGCTTTCGTCTCCTCGTCAAGAAGATTGGCGGCCTTCTCATAGTCCTGCGATTTGGCGGCCTCAAGTTTGGCGACGGTCAGGCGGTCCACCTCTTTCTCCATGCTGTCGATCTCCTCCGGAACGATGATGTTGGTTATATGCACGCGGCTGCCGGCCTCGTCAAGAGCATCAAGAGCCTTGTCGGGGAAGTTGCGGTCGCTAACATAACGTTCGGTCAGGGATACACATGCCTCCAGAGCCTGGTCGGTATATGTGACATTGTGATGTTTCTCATACTTATCCTTGACCTGACGCAGAATAGCCAAAGTCTCCTCGGGCGAGGTAGGCTCTACTATCACCTTCTGGAAACGACGTTCCAGGGCGCCGTCCTTCTCGATGTTATGGCGGTATTCGTCAAGAGTGGTGGCACCGATGCACTGAATCTCGCCGCGTGCCAATGCGGGCTTGAGCATATTGGCGGCATCCATCGAGCCGGGCGCGCTGCCCGCACCCACTATGGTGTGGATCTCGTCGATGAACAGTATTATATTGTCGTTGTGCGACAGTTCGTCGAGCACGGCCTTGATTCGTTCCTCGAATTGACCGCGGTATTTCGTGCCGGCCACTATGCCTGCCATGTCAAGGCTCACCACACGCTTGTTGAGCAACACACGAGGCACCAGATGCTGGTTGATGCGCAACGCCAGGCCCTCGACAATAGCTGATTTGCCGACTCCCGGTTCACCGATAAGCACAGGGTTGTTCTTCTTGCGGCGTGACAGAATCTGGGCGAGACGTTCTATCTCACGCTCACGGCCTACCACCGGGTCGAGTCTGCCTTCGGCGGCAGCCTTGGTCATATCGTAACCGAATTTGTCCAAAGCCGGTGTGTCGCTGTTCTGCTTTCCCTTGCCGTTAGACTGCTGACGCGATGAGTTCTTCGGACTTACAGGAGCATCCTCCTCGTCGTCGTCATCGTCAACGGGATTGTTCTGTCCCATACCCATAGGCGAAATGTCGCCTATGGCCTGTATGGATATATCGAAATGAAGGTATTCATCTTTGATTTTACGCAGGATCTCGCTATCCATCGAACGGGGATCGTGAATCAGAGCCATTATGATGTGTTCGCTGCCTATGACACCGCCATTCATTTTACGAGCCTCGGAAGTGGCCAGCTGCAGATGACGCACCGCTCCAAGGCTGATGCGGTATTGCTGCTCGAACAGGGTTGTGGTCTCGCCGGGCTGTGCGTCCGACGACAGATACCGCTCCAGTTCCTCGCGAATCTTGTCAAGAGGAATCTGCATGTGGCTCAGTATCTTATAACCATATCCGCCGGTGTCGCTCACTGCAACAAGCATGAAGTGCTCGGGCTGGATGGCGACCGATCCGAGTCGGTTCACCTCCCGCATCGAGGCTTCAAGTATTGGTGTGAACAGTTTTGAAAAGTCTTGTTTCATTTACAATCGTTTTATAACCCATAAACAAATGTTATGCCAAAAAGTATATGCGGCAACTCCGCATTGACATGTCAGACCGCGAAATTAGTAAAAAATAACATGAAATACGGTATAATGTGTGATAATGCCAACGGCCGGGGATGTATTTCATTTTGTTTAATGGGGATTTTTTTGTAATTTTGTAGCAATAACCGCATGATTTAAGGAAGCGTTTCGGATGCTTCCGGAATAGAGAACTAAACCCGAATTTAGCGGTATTATAGAATAAAATGCAAGGAGATGACAAGATAATCCCGATTAATATAGAATCGGAGATGAAGGAAGCCTACATCGACTACTCGATGTCGGTCATTGTGTCGCGAGCATTGCCCGACGTGCGAGACGGCTTCAAGCCGGTGCACCGTCGCGTCTTGTTCGGAATGAACGAACTGCACAACACCTTTGCCGGCGACACCAAGAAATCTGCTCGTGTGGTAGGAGAAGTGATGGGTAAGTATCACCCTCACGGCGACTCCTCGATATATCTGACAATGGTGCGCCTCGCCCAGGAATGGTCGTTGCGTTATCCGCTTGTGTTCGGTCAGGGTAACTTCGGATCAATCGACGGAGACTCCCCTGCCGCCATGCGTTACACGGAGGTGAAGCTGGCGCGTATGGGCGAGGAAATGCTGCGTGACCTGGACAAGGAAACGGTCGATTTCGTCCCCAACTTCGACAATACGTTGCTCGAACCCGCCGTGCTGCCAACCAGAATTCCTAACCTGCTGGTGAACGGTGCATCGGGTATCGCCGTGGGTATGGCCACAAATATGCCGCCCCACAACCTGACCGAGTCGTTGAATGCATCCATAGCGCTGATAGACAATCCCGACATTGATCTTGACGGATTGATGGAATATGTCAAGGCTCCGGATTTCCCCACAGGCGGCGAGATATACGGCCTGCAGGGTGTTCGCGACGCCTACGAGACAGGACGAGGCCGTATCGTGATCCGAGCCAAGGCCGAGATAGAGACGCACGACAACCACGATTCCATCGTTATATCCGAGATTCCTTACGGTGTAATCAAGTCGGAACTTGTAAAGAATATAGCCGAACTGGCCGACGAGAAGAAGATCGACGGCATCGCCGACGTGACGGATACCTCGGCCCGAGGCAAGATCAATATCGTTATCGATGTCAAGCGTGAGGCCAATGCCAAGGTCGTGCTTAACAAGCTGTTCAAGATGACTGCATTGCAGTCGTCGTTCAGCGTGAACAATGTGGCGTTGGTGAACGGACGACCCAAGTCGCTTAGCCTGAAGGAAATCCTTGAGGCATTCGTCGATCATCGCCGCGAGGTGGTGTTGCGCCGTACACGCCATGACCTGGCAGAGGCCGAGAAGGAGGCTCATCTGACCAAAGGACTGATCATAGCCTGCGACAACATCGACGAAGTAATACACATCATCCGCAGTTCCGTCACTCCCGAAGAAGCCAAGCAGCGCCTGTGCGACCGCTTTGAGCTTGATATGGCCCAGGCTGACAAGATCGTCGAGATGCGTTTGCGCCAGCTCACCGGCCTGGAGATGGACAAACTGCAGGAGAAGTATCAGAACCTGTTGGCCGCCATCGCACGTTATCAGGAGATACTGAACAGCGAACAGGTGCTCCGCGAGGTAATCAAAGGCGAGTTGGTGGATATCCGTGACCGTTACGGCGACGAACGCCGCACCACTGTGAATCCGTTCAGCGGGGACTTCAATTCCGAAGACTTCTTCCCCGATGACCCCATGATCATCACCATCTCGCATTTAGGTTATATAAAGAGGACTCCCCTTTCCGAATTCCGCGCGCAGCATCGCGGCGGTGTCGGAGCCAAGGGAAGCTCTACACGCGATGAGGACTTCATAGAATATATATATCCTGCTACCAACCACAACCATATACTGTTCTTCACACAGAAGGGCCGTTGCTACTGGCTGAAAGTGTACGAGATTCCGGAAGGTGCCAAGAATTCAAAAGGCCGTGCCATCCAGAACCTGCTGCAACTTGAGCCCGACGACCATGTCAACGCATTCATCCGCACGAAGGGGTTGCTTGATCCGGCATACAACACGACACATAATCTTGTGTTCGCAACCAAGAAGGGTGTCATCAAGAAGACATCGCTCGCATCATACTCGCATCCGCGTGCAATCGGCGTTACCGCCATTCTGCTGCGTGACGACGACGAGGTGATAGGCGTACGCCTTACTGACGGCAAGTCGCAGATAGTGCTGGCCAACAAAAACGGTCGTGCCATCCGGTTCCCCGAAGAAACGGTGCGTACCATGGGACGTGTCAGCACCGGTGTGCGCGGCATGACTCTCGACGATGACAACGACGAGGTAATCGGCATGATCACGCTGACCGGCAAGGATGGCGAGACAATAATGGTTGTATCCGAAAACGGTTATGGAAAGCGTTCAGACATCGAGGACTACCGAATCACCAACCGTGGCGGTAAAGGCGTGCGTACGCTTATGATTACTGATAAGACCGGCAAGCTGATTGCGATAAAGAATGTGACCGACGACAACGACCTGATGATCATAAATCAGAGTGGCGTCGCACTGCGCCTGCCCGTGAAGTCCATCCGCGTGATGGGCCGCGCTACACAAGGCGTGAAACTGATTGACCTCGGAAAACGTGGTGACACTATAGCTTCCGTCTGCAAGGTGCAGTCGGATCCGGAAGCAGAACCGACGGAGGAAGATGCGGAAAATAACGAGGCTTTAGCCGAAGGCCCTGTTGAAGATGCCCAGGCGTCCGATGTAGTTTCCGACAATATTCAGGCAACCGAGGAACAAAATGCGGAGGAATGACAATAATATACGCATAACCGCGATATAATAGTTAAACTTCCGGACGCAGTGCGTATCATATATAGAAAGACACATACTGTAGAAAAAGGAAACCAATATTAATTATGCATCCGGCCGCGAAAGCTCGGGGCCGGGTGCTAAACAGAACATAACATGAAGACAATTCTCACGCTGATGCTGTGCGTCGGAGCCGCAGGCACGATGATGGCCCAGAAGGCAGTGGTAGACCAGGCGTCTAAGCTGTCAGGCAAAGCCGACAAGATTGCTGAATCACGCAGTCTGATTGACCAGGCAAGCAAGAATCCCGAAACGGCTAACGATGCCCGGACCTATTATGTCGGAGGTAAGAACGAATATGAGGTTTACGATCTGGCCCGTACCAAGCAGATGATCAATCCTCAGGACAAGGACGTCAAGCCGATTGAGATGGGCAAGCAGCTGCTGAACGGATACAAGATGTTCCAGAAAGCACTTCCCCTTGATTCCGTACCCGATGCCAAAGGTAAGGTAAAGCCCAAGTATTCGAAGGATATGATAAGCCGTATCAACGGCCACTTCAACGATTACTTCAACAGTGCTATCGCATTCTATAATGAGAAGATGTATTATCCTGAGGCATACGAATCGTTCATGTTGTATGGCGATCTGCCCAAGAGCGTACATGCCGACAAACTGATGAAGGCAACCGCCGATTCCGTGATCAACACGGCATACTTCAACGCCGGTATAGCAGCATACGCAGGCAATGCACTTCCCGAGGCCGCTCTGGCATTCAAGAAAGCCCGTCAGAACAATTATGACAATGCTCAGAACTATGTGTACGAGATTGCCTGCTGGCAGTATATGGCTCAGAACGATTCCACAAAAGCAGACGAGGCTCAGAAGCAGATCGAGGACATCGCACTGGACGGTTATAAGAAGTTCGGTACTTCACAGATGCTGTTTATCAACAATCTGGTGAATTCCTGGATGAACGAGAACAAGACAGACAAGGTTCTGGCTCTGCTGAATGAAGAAATCGGCAAGAATCCCGAAAACGGTGCCCTCTATGGCCTGCGTGGATTCGTTTATGACCGCAACGGAAAGGATGACGAATCAGTAGCCGACTACCGTAAGGCCGCAAGCTTTGCCGACACCGACTTCGAGACCCTGAAGAATGCCAGCAAGAAGATATTCCGCACCGGTACCACAAAATGGAACGCCATCGAAGGCGCCGCTCCCGAGGCTCGTCAGGATGTGAAGGTGAATTATTTCGAGGCTGCCAAGGCCATTGCCGACCGCGCAAAGTCCATGAACCCCGATGACAGCGACGTGAACTACGTATTGGAGAACATCAACTACGCTCTCGATACATATTTCAACAAGTAATCCGACATTCCGCCCGTTATCGACGGAATTCAATCATAGCTCCGTTTCACTCTGCGTGAAGCGGAGTTATTTTTGTATCGTATTGTCCCAAAATGTGTTCAGGAAAAATATTAAATCCGCTCTTTGCGAATCGCACTATTATTATTAAATTTGTAAAAAAATAGCGGAATGTCTTTTACTCATCTTCACGTACACACCCAGTACAGTCTTCTTGACGGCAAGGCTACCATACCCGAGCTTGTGGATAAAGCTATATCCACGGGCATGAAAGGCATAGCCATTACCGATCACGGCAATATGTTCGGAATCAAGGAATTCTGGAACTATGTGGATAAGGTGAACTCCAAGCGTGAGGAGGGCGACAAGTTCAAGCCCATCATAGGCTGCGAGATGTATGTGGCCCGCAACAAGATGACGGAGAAGAAAGACAAGAGCGACAACGGCTATCACCTTATAGTTCTGGCCAAGAACCTGAAGGGTTATCATAATCTGGTGAAGCTGGTGAGCCGTGCATGGACTGAAGGCTACTACTATAAGCCCCGAACTGACCGCGAGGATCTCGAGGCCCATAAGGAGGGCCTGATAGTATGCTCGGCATGTCTCGGTGGAGAAGTGCCCCAGTTCATAATGCACGATGAACTTGAAAAGGCCGAGGAGCGTGTGTTGTGGTACAAAAGCGTGTTCGGCGATGACTACTATCTCGAGCTGCAGCGTCACCAGACATTCAAGGAAAATGCCAACCGCGAGGTTTACACCGAGCAATGCAAGGTCAATGATGTCTTGTTGCAGCTGGCCAGGAAACATGACATAAAGGTGATATGCACAAACGACGTGCACTTCACCAACGAGGAGGATGCCGAAGCGCACGACCGTCTGATATGCGTGTCGATGCAGAAGACCTTTTCGGAGCCTCGACTGCACTATACCAAGCAGGAATGGCTCAAGACTCCGGAACAGATGCAGGAGATATTCAAGGATGTTCCGGAAGCCCTGACCAATACTGAGGAGATTCTGAATAAAGTGGAGTTCTACTCCATCAACCATGCCCCCATCATGCCCTTCTTCGACATCCCGAAGGAATTCGGTACGGAGGAGGAATACCGAGCGCGCCTCACGGAAAAGGATCTGTTCGATGAATTCACTCAGGATGAGAACGGCAATGTTGTTCTGACTCCCGAAGAAGCGCAGAAAAAGATAGACCGTCTCGGCGGTTACGACAAACTATACCGCATCAAGTTCGAGGCCGATTACCTTGCGAAACTTACGATGGACGGCGCCAAGGAGCGCTATGGCGACCCTGTGCCCGAAGATGTGGCCGAACGGTTGAAGTTCGAGCTGTATATAATGAAGACCATGGGTTTCCCGGGCTACTTCCTTATCGTGCAGGACTTTATAAATACAGGCCGAAAGAAGTTAGGCGTCAGCATCGGTCCGGGCCGTGGATCGGCCGCAGGATCGGCCGCGGCCTATTGTCTCGGCATAACGCAGATCGACCCCATCAAGTACGACCTTCTGTTCGAACGTTTCCTTAACCCTGACCGTATATCATTGCCTGATATCGATGTGGACTTCGATGATGACGGTCGCTATGAGGTGCTGAAATATGTGACGGAGAAATATGGTGCCGAAAAGGTGGCTCATATCATCACATTCGGCACAATGGCGGCCAAGATGGCCATAAAGGACGTGGCAAAGGTGCTTGAGGTGCCGTTGCCGGAAGCGAACCGTCTGGCGCGTCTTGTACCCGACCGTCTTCCGGACGTAGACGGCAAGTCGCCGAAAATCAATCTGAAGAACTGTCTGAAATACAGCAAGGAATTCGCCGCAGAGCAGAGCAATCCTGACGAGCGCGTGCGTGAGACATTGAAATATGCCGAACAGCTTGAAGGCAACGTGCGTAACACCGGTATCCATGCCTGTGGCGTGATTATATGCCGCGATGATATCACTGACTGGGTTCCCGTGTCGATGGCTACCGATGCCGACGGCTCCAAAGTGGTGTCAACCCAGTATGAAGGTTCCATCATCGAGGATACGGGTCTTATCAAGATGGACTTCCTTGGCTTGAAGACGCTCTCGATAATCAAGGAAGCCCAGTACAACATCAAGATGCGTCATGGCCACGAGATAGACATAGACCATATTCCGCTTGACGATCCTAAGACATTCGAACTGTACTGCAAAGGCGCCACTACGTCAACGTTCCAGTTCGAGTCCGCAGGTATGCAGAATTCTTTGCGCAGCCTCCAGCCCTCTAAGTTTGAGGACCTTATCGCCATGAACGCCCTGTATCGTCCGGGACCTATGGACTACATACCTACGTTCATCAAGCGTAAGCATGGAGAGGAGCCCATCGAGTACGATATCCCCTGCATGAAGCAGTATCTTGAGGAGACGTACGGCGTGACCGTATATCAGGAGCAGGTGATGTTGCTGTCGCGTCTGTTGGCCAACTTTACCCGAGGCGAATCGGATATGCTTCGTAAGGCTATGGGTAAGAAGCAGATAGATAAGATGCAGAAGCTCAAGAAGAAATTCATGGAGCAAGGCCAGGGCAACGGATACGAGGAGAAGACGCTGAACAAGATATGGGAGGACTGGGAAAAGTTTGCTTCCTACGCATTCAACAAGAGTCATGCAACGTGTTATACGTGGGTAGCATATCAGACAGCCTATCTCAAGGCCCACTACCCCGCCGAATACATGGCCGGCGTCCTGAGCCGCAACCTGACGGCGAGCGACAAGATGACCAAGGTGATGGAGGAATGCCGTCGCATGGGTCTGAAAGTTCTCGGGCCGGACATCAACGAGTCCATTGAGAAATTCGGTGTAAACTCCGCCGGTGATATCCGTTTCGGACTTGCGGCGGTGAAGGGAGTTGGTCTGAACGCCGTCAAGGCTATTATAGACGAACGTAATGCCAACGGTCCGTACAAGGATGTCTATGACTTCGTGGAGCGGGTGAACCTGTCGGCCTGCAACCGTGGCGCCATCGAGAACTTGGCGATGGCGGGTGCGTTCGACAGCTTCGGACAGCGACGCGAGGCTTACGTGCAGCAAGTGTTCGATTCATCGTTTACCGATTGTCTGGTGAAATATGGGCAGTCTGTACAGAATGATAAGAATTCCCTGCAGCTGAGTCTGTTCGGAGAGCTGGAGCCGATAGAGACCAACAGACCGCCGTTCCCCGAAGTTGAGCCATGGACTCAGCTGGCGTTGTTGAACAAGGAGAAGGAGCTTGTTACGCGTTATCTGTCGGCGCATCCTCTTGATCCATACGCCATGGAGATAAAGTACGGATGCACATGCACCTGCGATGAATTCCAGCAGCGTGAGGAAGTGCCGGGCAACGTGACTATAGCCGGACTGGTGACAAAGGTGTCGACCAAGGTGTCACGTACCGGTAAGGAGTTTTCCATTGTAGAGATAGAGGACTTCAGCGGCAAGGCTGAGATTAGGCTGTTCGGTCGGAATCATGTCAACTTCCGTGATAAATTTCACGAAGGTGAAGCCATATTTGTAGCACTATCCTATACTCCCAGCCGGTATCAGCCTGACAGAACCGATATGAACATCGTGAAGATAGAACCTCTTGAAAACATCAAGGGAAAGATAGCCAATTCACTTACCATTTTCTTGGATGTGGATTACAACAACGAGGAACTGTTCAAGAAAATCAACGAGTGCACCGGCAACAAGCGTAGTGGCGAGCTTTACCTGGAACTGATAGATCGAAAGACCCGGCAGAGTGTGAAGATACATTCGCGCAGGCGTTACGACATCGACATCGACATGATTGAACTGCTGGAAGCCAACGGCGTGAAGTTCAGGGTGTCGACTATGGAATCATAAAGAATACAATTAACCAAAATTATAAACAATGGCAAAGAAATTTACAGACGAGACGGCCCGCGAGGCCATCAACTCGGGCAAGGTGGTTGTGATAGACTTCTGGGCCACCTGGTGCGGACCCTGCATCAAGTTGGGACCTATCGTAGAGGAACTGGCAGAGAAGTATGCCGATAAGGCCGAGATCGGTAAGCTGAATATCGACGAGGAATCGGACATCACAATGGAATATCGCGTACGAAACATCCCGACGGTACTCTTCTTCAAGGACGGAGAACTGAAGGACCGCAGCGTAGGTCTGGTCAAGCTCGCCGATCTTGAGGAGAAACTTCTCCCCCTGCTCTGATTATAAGATAAATACGTAATAATAAAGCGTGCCGAGATTGGGTCCCGGCACGCTTTGTATTTGTGTTGTTCCCTATTATTCAATCAAGTTGAGACAGTTTGGCTTCCAGCTCAGGGAGCCAGTCTTTGTCTGAATCAACCCACAGTGTGTTAATGCCGAGACGGGCGGCGGCTTCGATGTTGCGTTTGCTGTCATCAACAAACATGACTTCATCAGGCTTTACCCCTTCGGCTTCAAGAATCTTGTTGAAGAATTCGGCCGAAGGCTTGCATACTCCCATCCGGTAGCTGCAATATAGATGGTCCAAATAATGACCGATGCCATGGCCGTCGCCGCTGAATTCAGCGCTTTCGGTGAAATCCATCATGAACGGATTGGTGTTGCTGGCAAGGCAGGTGCGGTATCCGGGCCGCAGCTTGCCGATTCTGTTGAGTCGATCCAGCGAGATTTCTTTCACATATCCTAACCAGGCATGGCGTGCTTCTTCTTTCGACACGGGATGTCCGACCATCTCGCTGAGTCTGCTTATGAATTCCTCATCCCCTAAGGCTCCACTCTCCAGGTCAAGGAATATTCCCCGCTGTTCATACGCATCAAGATAGCGTTCCGAATCGACACCCAATGCCTCGAAACGACGTTTAGCCTGATTCGTGTCAATCTCAAACAGCACGCCCCCCATATCAAACAATATTGTCTTTATCATCTTACTTACGTTATGATTATTCAACGTTAATTATTCAACGATTATTCCTGTACGAAATTACGAATCATGTGATCTAAATATTTCATCAACCATATATCCGGGCAGAGAGCGGTTGTGTTGCATCTTACTATATCTATATATTTATTCGTTTAAGTTATGAAATTGTCTTTTTGTTCAGGTTTCATGGATTGCAGACATAATTTAAGGGGATTCCGATACGTTTCTGAAATGGTATTAGGATGAAAAGCTGAGAAGCGGTATATAGGATAAAGATATGGCGTTATTAACAAGGTCGAGACATCATGTAGACATGACTTCGGGGCCATTGGCGGGCAAAATCCTATGGTTCGCGTTGCCATTGATTGCCAGCGGAATCCTGCAGCAGTCGTTCAATGTGATAGACGTGGCCGTGATAGGACATTATTCCGATAGTCACGACATTGCGGCCGTAGGCAGCAACGGCCCGATCATAAGCATAATGGTCAATCTGTTTGTCGGCATCGCCGTAGGCGCCAATGCAGTGATAGCCCGTTACATTGGTGAAAATAAATCTGACCGCATCCGCGAATCCGTAGGTACGGTGGCAATCATATCCATTGTGTCCGGTCTCCTGCTCTTAGCAATAGGAACTACACTGACACGTCCCATACTCGAGGCAATGAGCGCTCCTCCGGATGTCATAGACCAGGCTGAGAAGTATCTCCGAATATTCTTCTGCAGCATGCCGTTCATGATGATCTACAATTTCGGAGGGTCTATATTACGAAGCATCGGCGACACTCCCAAACTGTTTCAGTCGCTATTCGTGGCAACTCTATGCAATTTCCTGCTCGACCTGTTGTTCACCGGTCAGTTCGGCTGGGGTGTGGAAGGAGTGGCATGGGCCACGGTTATTTCCAATGCCGTGAATGCCGCTATAATGGTTTTCTTCCTGACCCATGAGAACGATCCGTTCAAGATGCCTTTGAATCCGCACCGATGGAAACTATCAATGCCGGACCTTAAGGAAATGCTGCGCATCGGAGTGCCGGCCGGACTGCAGGGAATGGTGTTTTCAATCAGCAATATATTTATCCAGTCGTCAATCAATAAATTCGGCGCCGATGCCATAGCCGGTTCAGCTACGGCCCTGACTTACGAGGCATACTGTTATTTCATCATAGGGGGCATAAACGGCGCGGCCATCGCATTCACGAGTCAGAATTACGGCGCCGGGTTAAAGAACCGTTGCAAACGTGTCTGGGCCATATCCATGGCATACGCTTTCGGCCTATCTTTATTGGCCAATTTCGCCCTGATTTTTTTCGAAAACGGCGCACTTAGAGTGTTCACCGATATCCCCGAAGTGATACATTACGCCAAGCTCCGCTTTCATTACGTACTGATGTTCCAGTCCATAGCCGCAAGTTACGAGATATCCGGTTCGTATATGCGGGGACTCGGGTATTCGGTAATTCCCATGCTGTTGACCATTTTCGGATCCTGCGTATTGCGGCTTATATGGGTATGGGTATTTCCCTTGATCGATTACAGTTATCCCACGCTGCTCAGCATATATCCCATGTCGTGGGCTGCTACCGGCGTTATGGTAGTGATTGCCGCCTTCTTAGTCCAGCGTAAGGTATTCAGGACTATGCCGGATAGCGAAAGTATGAAATTGAAAGAAAAGCCTATGGTTTCTTGATATTATTTTTGCAATATGTTGTAAAATTGTGCCTCGATTTGATTATTAGCCAATGTTTTGTTTTCTTTGAAACTAAATTAAGATAATACTACGAACGATGAAGAAAATAACAGCTATAGCAGCTATGATGCTGATGGTCGGGAGTGCGGCCGTATCATGCAACGGCGCCAAGAAACAGGCGGATAACACTGAAGCACAGGATTCCACCTTTGTGACTCCCCTGCATGTAGAGGGACTGTACCTGTTGAACGCCAAGGGCGACACAATGGTGCTGAACGGACCATCGCTGGGGTGGCACTCTAACTGGGGCCGCTTCTATAACGACTCGACAGTGATGGCGTTCAAGAAGAACTGGGGCGCCAACATCACCCGTGCTGCCATCGGTGCGCACACATCATGGGACGTTGTGAACTGCTACGACGCCGATTCCATCGATGCTATGAACAAGCTGTACCGTGTCATAGACGCCGCGATAGCCAACGATATGTACGTTATCGCAGACTGGCATACACACAAGAATACCCTTGATAACGCCAAGAAGTTCTTTACTGCCGTTACCGAGAAATATGGCGATACTCCCAACATATTGTACGAGATCTGGAATGAACCCGAAACCGTGAAATGGGACGAAGTGAAGGCGTACGCCGAAGAAATAATACCGGTAATCCGTAAGAAAGCCCCCAATTCGGTGATAATAGTAGGCTCCCCCACCTGGGATCAGGATGTGGACATCGCCTCGGAATCGCCGCTGAAGTATGACAACCTGCTCTATTCGCTTCATTTCTACGCGGCCACACACAAGCAGCCATTGATCGACAAGGCAGAAAAGGCCATAGCCAACGGACTTCCGCTGATTATCTCGGAATGCGGAGGTATGGAAGCCAGCGGTGACGGCCCCGTCGACGAGGAATCAATGCGGAAATGGGTTGAGTTCGCCGACAAGCATAAGCTGTCGATGCTATTCTGGAGCATCGCCGACAAGACCGAGACTTGTTCAATGGTTACACCCGACGCATCGGACAACGGCATGCTTTGGACCGAAGAACAGATCAAACCGTGGGGCAAGACAGCCAAGACCATCATAAAGAAACGTAATCATAAATGAAGAAGATAGCAAGCTTTACAATCGACCACGAGCGTCTGGAACCGGGCATCTATGTGTCGCGACGCGATACCACGCCCGCAGGCGACGTAATAACGACGTTCGACATCCGTATGACTCGCCCCAACCGCGAGCCTGCCTTAACGCCAAAGTCGCTTCATGCCATGGAGCACTTGGCAGCTACGTTCCTGCGCAACCATGAGGAGTGGCAGAACAGGATTGTTTATTGGGGACCGATGGGATGTTGCACCGGGAATTATCTGTTGGTGCAGGGTGAATGTTCCAGTCGCGACATCCTGCCTCTGATTCGCGAAACAATGCGTTTTGTAGCCGGTTTTGAGGGCGAAGTTCCGGGTGCGACTCCACGCGACTGCGGAAACTACTCCTTCATGGATCTGGACCAGGCCAAGAAAGACGCACGCAGGTATCTTGATGTGTTGGACAACGCTACGGATGTGAATCTGAATTATCCTGAATAGGAGTCAATTGCATTAGCATAAACAAAGGTGTGTCGATAAATGATTTCGACACACCTTTAACGTTTCAACCGCAGTTTGCAGTCCGTTATGGTTTGGTAGTGAAAGGTATCAGCGGCAGGTAATTGCCTCCATACACGTTGCCGGGCATGAAATCTCCGTAGCCGTAGCGTGCTGAAACCGGATGGGGCACGTCAGGATTGCTCAGCTGAAATTCATTGGTCTGCCACAGGAAGATTACATCTGACACAGGATAATATTTACCGTCCTCTCCGGCAATCTCAAAACCCTTGATGTCATAATTCCGGCAAATGCCATGATTGGGCGAGTCTATGGTTACCATGATCTTGTCACCCTCCACGCGATGGCTCTTATACTTCGGGCTTCCGGCCATAAACTGTTTCTTGCCGTATGTCTTGTTGAGGGCAAGATCCCCGAGTCGCTGTCCTACGGCCTCCTTGTTTCTCGGGTGGATATTGAACCGCTCGTACTCCTCCACGATGTCGTTGGTGCATATCATGTCGGCGTTGTCGAGGCGCGCTACAGCCTCCCACTGTGCTTCGCGCAACATCGGGGATTTCCCGTCCTCGGCGGGGTCGTCATATTCGTATGGAGCTATTTCGACGGCATAGAAAGGTATGTCAGCACGTCCCAATTCCTCACGCCAGCGGTTTACCATCGTAACCAGACGGTCGGCGTATGTGTCGTAACTCCTGACGTTGGAACAGCCCTGATACCAGATTATACCGTTATATGTGTATTTGTTTATTGGCTTGAACATGGCGTTATACATCAGCATGGGACGCCAATACGAAGTCATGTTCTCTATATCCTTGGGATCAAGCGAGACGTCAGGATATTTCTCAAGAATCTCGCGTGGAAGCCAGCTCTCTACCTTTGAGCCGCCGTATGCGGCCGAAACGATGCCGATGGGAATGTCCAGCACATCGTTTAGGCGAGTGGCGAAATACCACGCGGTAGCCGAGTATTCGGTAGCCGTATCGGGGCCCGGTACCGTCCAGTGCGCATTGACATTTTCCACAGGTTCATAACTCTGACTGGTCGGAACAGTGTAGAACCTTACCTTGTCGGCATACTGACGTGCCTTGGCTATTTCCTTAAAGCCGTTCTTTACATTACAGCCGGGGAAACCCTTAAGGGGCATCTCCATGTTGGATTGCCCCGATGCCAGCCACACCTCTCCTATCAGTACGTTTTTGATTGTATCAGAACTGTTTTTACCTGAAATAATCAGGTCATACTTAGTGTATGAGGCTGCGGGTATCGCAACAGACGTAAGCCATCGGCCGTCCTTATCAGCCTTGACAGTGTATGCCTTGTTGCTCCACGATGGAGTCACTGAGATTTTTTCGCCGGGGTCGGCGGTGCCCCAGACATGAGCGGATGTGTTCTGTGGCAGCACCATTCCGTCGCTTATCATGGGTGAGGTGGTCATGGCATTCGTTGTTAATGCGGCGAATGCGGCAGCCGCAAGTATTATGTGTTTCATTTTGATTCCGGCTTATTCCATTGTGATGGTAACTATGGATTTTGCCGGCAGTTTCACTTTCACCACTCCGTTCTTGCCGGCTTTCGCGTCCTTGAAAGGTTTAAGAGTCACCTTCTCGGGCTGACCGAAGTCATTGTAATCGTTGATGCTCTTGCAGGTCAGGATTTCGCCGTTGATGCTCCTGATTTTGGCAAGTCCTGTATTGATCTCCACCTCCTGGGGATTCTCCAGGTCAATGTTGGCCAGGGAAACAGTAACCTTGCCATCCTTCCTGGATGCTGTGGCCTGCAGACGGTCGACGTCCCATTTGTCACCGCAACGGACCTTGTCGGTAGTTACGTCCAGAGGGATGGGCGTTGCATCCTGATGAGGTATGTACATCTTGAAGACGTAATAAGTAGGAGTCTTTACCATCTGGTCGCCTTTGGTCAGAACCATTGACTGAAGCACGTTGGCCATCTGGGCGATGTTGGCCATCTTTACGCGTTCGGTGTGGCGCTGGAACACGTTGAGCGACAATGCGGCTACCATGGCGTCGCGCATGGTGTTCTGCTGGAACAGGTGTCCGGGATTCGTGCCGGGTTCTACGTCCCACCATGTACCCCACTCGTCTACCAGCAGGTTAACACGCTTCTTGTCGTCGTATTTGTCCATTATCTGTTCGTGCTGAGCTATCACATCCTCTATCTCGAGGCACTTGCCCATCGTCCAGTAATAGTCTGCCGGCGTGAACTTGATGGCAGAGCCTTTAGAACCGTCCCATCCGGTCACCGTATAATAGTGCAGGGATATACCGTCCATGTAACGGCCGGCGTTCTTCATCATCACGTCGGTCCAGTTATAGTCGTAATCGCTGGCGCCGGATGCAATCTTATACAGCTTATTGTCGCCGAAGTTACGGCAATATGTCTGGTATCTGCGATATACGTCGGCATAATATTCGGGGCGGAAATTGCCTCCGCAACCCCAGCACTCGTTTCCAACGCCAAGATATTTGAGCTTCCAAGGCTCCTTGCGGCCGTTCTGTTCGCGCAGTTTGGCCATCGGGCCGTTGTCGGCAGTGATGTATTCCACCCACTGTGCCAATTCCTGCACCGTGCCGGAACCGACATTGCCGCTCAGATAAGGCTCACAGCCCAACAGTTCGCAGAGATTGAAGAATTCGTGTGTTCCGAACGAGTTGTCCTCTACGGTGCCACCCCAGTTGTTGTTGACCTGCGTGGGACGATCCTTCTGCGGACCGATGCCGTCACGCCAGTGGTATTCGTCGGCGAAGCATCCGCCGGGCCAGCGCATCACGGGTACTTTAAGCTCTTTCAGAGCCTGAAGCACGTCGTTACGGTATCCGTTGGTGTTTGGTATGGAAGAATCGGGACCTACCCATAGGCCTCCATAGATACAGGCGCCGAGATGCTCGGCAAACTGTCCGTAGATTTCCGGCATGATTTTGGCATCCGGATTTACCTGGTCCATCTGAAGCGTTACGTTCGCAGCCTGGACCGATGTCACTCCCAACATGGCCGCCACCAAGGGCATCAGCAATTTCTTTGTCATATTGTATTTTTAAGGTTAATATTACGCTTGAGTATAAGTGTATTTTCTACAATAAATGCAAATTTAGCAAATATTATCCTATCCGCCAAAAATGCTTTTAACGTTTGTAAATAACATTCCACATCTTTTAATCTGAATTATTGGGTCATCCCAAGTCTGTTATGTAATTTTGTGGCGTGAGAATCCACTTGACATTCATATTGCTTCCGTTGGCCATTGCCGTAATTTCATCTGAAGGCATGGCTCAGTCGGGACCCAAGGACCGTCCTTCCGTTAAAGTTATGGACTTGCCGGAAGTACTCGTCGAATCCCGCAAGAACTCGGTGCTCCATATTCTTGCATATCTGCGGGAGTATTCCACTATGACCACATATTCGGATACCGTATTTATGTTCCGTGAGAAACTTGTGGACTATATGTTGCCTGTCGGACGTAAATCTAAGTTTCATGGTTGGACCAAGCCACGTATGCTTACCTCAAAATCTTATTACAGATTCTCAAATCATAATGGACTTGACAGTATCAGCGACGAATGCCGTTTTCACTTCTCATGGTCAGACTGGATGGGATTGGTGCCGAATATGCCGCTCCCGGAACGATTACAGAATTCAGATGTCGGTACCGATACAATACATGGCAAATTCAGACCTGCCGAAATCTGGATGAAAGATAATGACAAAGTGCGGATCGATGTCGACGTCAGGGCAGACACATTATCACGTCGCTGGGCCCCCGCTTTTGACGGATTCTTCAGAAGCAACTTTGAGTTCGATAAGTTCAGAATCGGATATAATTACGACAACGTTATAAGCGATAATGCGTTTGCTTCCAATTTGACAAGTTATTCATACAGTCTGGAGTCAGTTGGGCGCGGCCGCAACATGTTCCGGTTCAATCAGCCTGACGAACCTTTTTATGTCAGCACGGATGCCGAGATATATGTGCTTGGCAAGGAGTACATCACCGAAAAGGAAGCCAAACGCTGGGACGAAAGGAAATACGACCTTGACGGCCTCGATGTAAACATGCCGGACTATGTGCCTGAGGTCTCGGCCTCTACCCAGGCCCTGATAGCCCGTGTAGAGCAACTTGACAAAGGTCAGATACGACTTGGAAAGGATCCCGACAAGAGTCTTGCCGGCAAATTCATCTCCTTCAAGAAAACCACCCTCGGCCGCCGCATCCTCTCCCTGTTCGGCATCAAATAGGAAGAAACAACTTCACCTCCATACGGGATAACTAAAAACCTTGGTTTCGGTCTTTCGCTTATACCAAACTGTTAATCCCACAGCCAAAAGTATGCTGATGCCACGGGCGATATTGGATATAAGACCTCCGGCGGCATTCTCTGTGCCTTCCATTGTAAAAATAAACCACGCGAGATTCATAAAAATATGTAATCCGATTGGAACCCATAGATTGAAGTTCCACTCAGTGTACATCCAGCTGAAATATAGTGCCCCGATAAATGTCACACCAAAGGCGAACAACGAAGAAACCATATCGTGGCCCTGATAAAGATGAAGTGAACCAAAGTATAAGGCCGGCAATAACACGGCCCAGAAGAATCCGGTCTTTGCATAACGGAAAAGTAATCCGAACATAAATGCACGGCACACAAGCTCCTCGGTAAATCCAGCTATGATGCATTTATGATATATTCTAAATGCAGATATATCGGATGCAAATCCGCCAAATATCGGAAATATGATATAGAGAGGCAAAACACATATAACCGCTATTCCAAAGCCCTTTAAGATGTTGTTGTCCAGGCCGAGAAACATCAGTATCTCTTTGGGTTTGATTACAATGGCAGTAAATAGGAAGACAGCAAGGGTAAGCAGTAATGCCCTTATTGTCTGGCCTATTGCAGAAGTTCTTGAAATCTCTAAATAGTCAATTACTATGCTTGTGTTACGCCATATATAATGAATTATTATACCTGCAATTATGGCATATAAAACTTTAGCGGTTTTGGTTTTGAGTTGTAGCATAAGTGGATTTTTTGACTGCAAAATTAATCAAAATCAAGCAGGTATAAAAGCAACAGCCCCTCAGGCTATTCTATATTGATGTCGTTGCTGCGTTTGAATTTTATAATGCTGTTGTCCCCGTTGGTATTGACCTGCCACCACATGTGGGTGTCTGTCAATTTGACTATTTTGTACGAATAATCACCGGCCCATATATCATCGCTATCAAGTTCGCCTTGAAACACCACGTCTAACAATGGCTGATGGTGCTCAACCTCACGAATGGACCAGGTAAAAACACGGTCATGCTTCGGAGTGCCTAAAGCGGTGAGAAGATATGTATTGATGTATCCCTGATAACCACCGTATCCTTCGAAAGGCCGGGCAGAAGATATATGGAGAATCTCATTCCATCCAAAAATCTTTTGTTCGCCCGGAGAAACAACCTCCCAAGTGCCGGCAAAAAGGGTCAGATCCGGTGCATCAACATCGTCTTTATTATCGTCACAACCACTCATCACTAACGATAGCAGTGGCAAAATCAAAAGCAACAGAAACTTGTTCATAATCAGTAATTATTCTCTAACAGAACGTAAATACCAGGCATTTTATTTCCCTATTACGTAAAAGCAACACTATGATATTATACATGTATCCTCTCCAAATCCAAATCGAATACAGTAATTACAAGTCTTTCAAGATTTGAATTGATATCAAGTAATGATCAATTCATTGGGAATATTTCCATTTTCAGTAAAAAGATGTTGATTTGTTTATTGCTGATAAATAAAATACCGCGATTTTTGTTTATCAGCAATAAACAAAAGTAGGCAATTTGTTTATTAGTAGTTCAAGTTTCGTATGTTGGATAATAAGAATTTCAAGTCTCAGAACTGACGGCAAAAGCAAGCTTTCACCTTCATTGAACATACAGATTTACACAGAGCTTTAAACCTCAGACACTGAGAGCCGGCAATGCATGGAACGGAGGTTTTCAACCTCCGCCACGTTGAACGGGCATCCGGACTGCCATGTAGTTTTGCGGAGGTTGAAAACCTCCGTTCCATGCGTTGCTGTCTGTAATATTTTTGCCTATATCACAGAACTGAATGGCGCAAGCGCAGGAATTTACACAGATTACTTCTGTGATAATTCTGTTGCCGTCAATGACGGCTTTGTGTCTTGGCCGAGTCAGCAATTAGTGACGATTGATGAGTGATAAGTGATAAACTTTGCCCCTAGTCACTCTGACTTATGACCTAATTAAAGGTTCTGTGCCGTTCTATCAATTCTGTGCGGATGCCTGGCATCCGAATAGTTCTGTGACTTGCCTTTCTTTGATATTCCTTCACGAAATATTCCTTCACGAAAATATAAGAAACTTGAATTAATAATAAATTGGTCATGTTGGAATAAGAATAGATTGTCGCAATTGTGCATTGATTGGGACAAATCGGTCAATTTTGAGGGATATGGCATCAGAATATTCATGGGGTCGGTTTTGACTTGGCAAACAGCATGATTTTTTGTATTTTTGCAAGGTAAAGGCAAAAATAACCGAAAACTAATATCTAACAACTAATCGATATCATGAATTTATTGAAAAAGATGGCGCTGACATCATTGTGCCTCGCCAGCTTGGCCGGTACTGTCACGATGTCTGCAGCTACCGATGCCTCGCCTGTCAAGGGCAAATTCGAGGCAGGTAAAGGAACGTTCCTGCTGAACGGTAATCCTTATGTAGTAAAGGCAGCGGAGCTGCATTATCCGCGAATCCCCAAGGAATACTGGGATCATCGTATCAAGATGGTAAAGGCATTGGGCATGAACACCGTATGCCTCTATGTATTCTGGAACGCACATGAACAAAAGCCGGATCAGTTTGATTTCACGGGACAGAACGATCTGCGCGAGTTCATCAAGCTGTGCCAGGCCAACGACATGAAGGTGATACTCCGGCCCGGTCCGTATGTATGCGCCGAGTGGGAAATGGGCGGCCTGCCCTGGTGGCTGCTGAAGAAAAAGGATATCAAGCTTCGCGACAGCGATCCATATTTCCTGGAGCGTGTCGACAAGTTCCAGAAAGCAGTGGCCGACCAGGTCGGAGACCTGACGATAGCCAATGGAGGGCCAATCATTATGGTGCAGGTGGAGAATGAATACGGCTCGTATGGAAAGAACAAGCCGTATGTGGCCAATATCCGCGACATGCTGCTGAAGAATTTCGGCAAAGAGGTTACGTTGTTCCAGTGCGATTGGTCAAGCAATTTCCTTGACAACGGACTCGACGATCTTATCTGGACCATGAACTTCGGAACCGGAGCCGACATCGATCAGCAATTCGCCAAGATTAAGGAAATGAATCCGGATTCGCCTCTCATGTGTTCCGAGTTCTGGAGCGGATGGTTCGACAAATGGGGAGCCAATCATGAGACGCGTCCTGCCGCCGATATGATCAAGGGTATTGACGAGATGCTGAGTAAAAACATTTCGTTCAGCCTCTACATGACTCACGGAGGCACAAGTTTCGGCCACTGGGCCGGCGCTAACTCCCCGGGCTTCGCTCCCGACGTGACTTCCTACGACTACGATGCACCTGTAAACGAACAGGGTGCCCCCACGCCCAAATACATGGCCCTGCGCAAGGCTCTGGCCAAATACACTCCCGAAGGACAGGCAAAGATGCCCAAATCCATTCCTGTCATCTCCATTCCGGAATTCAGCTTCACGCAGGTTGCACCCCTGTTCGCAAATCTGCCTGAGGCAAAGAAAGACCGCAATATCAAGACAATGGAAGAATATGACCAGGGCTTTGGCACGATACTGTATCGTACGGAACTTCCTGCTTTGGCCGAAGGTTCCCTGCTGACTGTGAACGATGTGCACGACTATGCACAGGTATATGTGGACGGAAAATATATCGGCAAGCTCGACCGACGCATTGGCGAGAAGGAACTGATGCTTCCCGCCTGCAAGAAGGGTGCAGTGCTGGATATTCTTGTTGAGGCTATGGGTCGTATCAATTTCGGCCGGGCCATCAAGGATTTCAAGGGTATCACAGACAAGGTGACCGTGACCGAGGACAGAGACGGCCATGAATTCACATGCGACCTCAAGAACTGGCAGGTATACAATCTGGAAGACGAGCTCAGTTTCTATGAAAGCCGCACGTTCCAGCCTGTAGCATCAGTAAATGCGAATGAGGAAGGTCGTTACCCTGGCGGTGTCTACAAAGCGACATTTAAGCTCAACAAGCCGGGAGATACGTTCCTGAATATGGAGAACTTCGGCAAGGGTCTTGTATATATCAACGGTCACGCTCTCGGCCGCTTCTGGGAAATCGGTCCCCAGCTGACGCTCTATGTGCCGGGTCCGTGGCTCAAGAAAGGTGAAAACGAAGTTGTGGTATTTGATGTGGTAGGGCCGCGAGCATTGACGGCCGCCGGTCTTAAGACTCCAATATACGACAAACTGCCGTTCAAAAAGGCCAAGGCAAACGGAACCGCACCGAAGCTCGACGATATGACTCCGGCGTTCACCGGCCAGTTCTCTGCAGGAAATGGATGGAAGCAAGTTGATTTCGCACAGCCTAAACGTGGCCGCTATATGATTCTTGAAATGACAGATGGTTACGAAGGCACCCAGGCCGCCATAGCCGAGCTTTATGTGCTCGACAATAACGGCGAGCGTGTTCCGCGCGAAGGATGGACCGTCGATTATGTATCCAGCGAGGACAACGAAGGCGTGAACCGCACCGGAGACAAGATATTCGACCTTCAGGAATCGACATATTGGCAGAGCAAGCCCGGAGCCGATTATCCCCATATTGTGGTAATAGACCTGGGTCGTCCTGTCAATGCATCGGCAATCCAGTATCTGCCGCGTATGGAGCCGGGCGCACCCGGAGCCATCAAAAACGTCAAAGTTTACATGAAATGAAAAAAACAATATTATTATCAGCAATGACAATCGCTGTGGCAAGTGCTACGGCGATTGCTGACAATACCGTAGTGTTGCAGGCCGACAAGCCCGGGGCCAGGGTGCAGCCTACAATGTACGGCATCTTCTTCGAAGACATCAACTATGCGGCGGATGGAGGACTCTATGCCGAGATGGTGAAGAACCGATCCTTCGAATTTCCGTATGCTCTGACCGGTTGGACACCGTTCGGAACGGTCGAGGTCAAGGAGGAAGGCGGCCCGTTCGAACGCAATCCGCATTACGTGCGCCTTATGCCTTCGGGGCATAACGACAAGCATTCCGGCCTTGAGAACCAGGGTTTCTTCGGCGTTACATTCAAAAAGGACTCGGTCTATAAGTTCTCGGTATATATGAGGGCTCCGGAAGGCGCGGGAAAGGTTCGTGTGGAACTGTGCAATCCGGCGTCGATGGACAACAGTATGGTGTACGCCTCCCATACGGTCGAGGTGACGAGTCCGGACTGGACTAAGTATACGGCGGAACTAAAACCGACCAAGGGTTGTGACAAAGGTGTGCTGCGACTGTTCCTGGTGCATCCTGAAAAGCCGATAGATGTGGAGCATGTGTCTATGTTCCCGGCCAATACGTGGAAAGGACGCGTGGGGGGACTCCGTCAGGATCTTGCGCAGGCGTTGGCTGACCTGAAGCCCGGCATTTTCCGTTTCCCCGGCGGATGTATTGTCGAAGGTACAGAGGTGCCTGACCGCTATCAGTGGAAAAACACCGTCGGCCCCGTCGAGAATAGACCCACCAATCTGAACCGTTGGCTGTACACATTCCCCAACCGCCTGGCTTCTGACTATTATCAGTCCGGAGGTCTGGGATTCTACGAATATTTCCAGCTGTCGGAGGATATCGGAGCCGAGCCGTTGCCCGTGTTGAACGTGGGCCTCGTTTGCCAGTATCAGAACTGGCATCAGGATCAGACCATTCCTCTGGATTCGCTGCAACCATACATCGACGACGCTCTGGATCTGATAGAGTTCGCCAACGGCGACACCAATACGAAGTGGGGCAAACTTCGTGCGGACATGGGACACCCCGCACCATTCAATCTTAAGTATATGGCCATCGGCAACGAGCAGTGGGGTCCGGAATATGTTGCCCGTCTTGAACCGTTCCTGAAGGTGTTGAAGGAGAAGCATCCGGAAATCAAGATAATCGGTTCGTCGGGTCCCGACTCAGAGGGTGATAAGTTCGATTACCTGTGGCCGGAGATGCGCAGACTAAAGGCAGATCTGGTTGACGAGCATTTCTATCGTCCCGGCGAATGGTTCCTGTCACAGGGCACGCGTTATGACAAATATCCGCGCAAAGGCACCAAAGTCTTTGCCGGCGAATATGCCTGCCATATCAAGGGAAAGAAGTACAACCACTTCTATCCTGCCCTGCTGGAAGGCGCGTTCATGACCGGCCTTGAGCGCAATGCCGACGTGGTGGAGATGGCCACATACGCTCCTCTGTTCGCACATGTGGAGGGATGGCAATGGCGTCCCGACATGATTTGGTTCGACAACAGCCGCAGCATGAAGACGGCCAGCTATTATGTCCAGCAGATGTATAGCCTTAACCGTGGAGACCGTGTGCTTCCGCTGACAATGGACAAGAAGCCTGTGGCCGGTCTCGAAGGACAGAACGGACTTTTCGCATCGGCCGTTTCGGAAGGCAATGACATTATCGTGAAAGTCGCCAATACCGGAGAAACAGCACAGCCTTTCACCATCGACTTCAAGGGAATCAAGGCAAAGGCTCCGCTTACGGGCCTGACCATGACCCGCCTCACGGCTCCCGATGATGCCGAGAATACTCTCGACAATCCTGACATGGTTAAGCCTGTGACCACAAAGGAATCCGTAAACGTGACGACAAACTGGAGCACAACCCTCCCGGCCCGTTCCATGACGGTTTACCGATTTACCCGCTGATCCCACTAACTTTTATATCAAAAGCCCATCCCGCTTTCTTGCGAGGTGGGCTTTCTGCTTATGACTTAATAATATAGAGTTACTTGTGTTCCTTCAGGAGGCCATGGCGATATGAGTACAACAGCTCGCGGAGTTCATCGGCCTGCGCCTTTAATTCCTTTCCTTTATCAGTGTCCTTTACGTACAGGCGCTGAGTGCTGAGTTCGACAAGAGTCGTGCTGGATATGATGTCGGATCCCTTGCGTATCGCCTCCTCTGGTGACGAGAATGGCTCATGCTGCACCAGGTCGAATCCACGGCTGTGAAACACCAATGTATATCCCGCTATCCCTGTGGTACTGCGATAAGCCTTCGAGAGACCTCCGTCTATCACCATCAGTTTGCCGTTGGCCTTGATGGGATTCTCGCCATCTATGGCTCGTACAGGCACGTGTCCGTTAATGATGTGGCGATGCTTTCCGGTTACGCCAAAAGCATCTAAAATCATATCGCATGTGGCTTCGTCGTTGCGATATTGATAATACCATCCCTTGCGCTCCTTGTGCGACTCCGAATCCTTGATTAGATAGCGTTCGAACGTGGCCATTTTAGACTTGTCGAACAGCGGAGAATCCGGACCACACCATACGTAGGTATAGTAATCTACGGCATATTCGCGAGCACGTTCCGGGATGTCGGTGTTGAAAGCCTCGCGCATCAGCATTCCGATGTTGTGCATCAGCTCCTTGCCTGCGAATTTCCTGTCGCCTATCAGCACCTGTTTCAGCGAACCGTCTTCGTTCAACGGCACGGAAGCGTGATACATCAGATTGGAGTTGCAGATATTATATAGACATCCGTGCGACAGAAGAATATCTATGTGTCTCCGGAGCTTGTCGCTGACAAAGAACGAATGCTGCAGCATGTCCATCAATTCAGTTTCCTCATCCGACAACGCGTACGGATCCTCTCTGTTGACAGTGGGAAAATTGATGTCCTCGATATGGTATCGTTTGCCCTCCACTTCTACGGTCTGATTCTCATAGTCGATGGTATGCAGCAATCGGCGGTCGGTCATGCCCCATTCCGGATATTTGGCCACCAGCTGCCCCTCAAGCTTGAACTGGATAACCGTGATGGCCTTGTGCATCTTGGCGATCAGGTTTTTATGCTTTTCCGAGAAGTCGCTTTCATCCGCCAGACATGGCATAAAGAGGTCACAACGGTCATCGGCGTATGTTTCCAGTGCGAACGATGCCAATGGCACGAGATTGATGCCGTATCCATCCTCAAGCGTAGTCAGATTGTCGTAACGCAACGAGATTCTGAGTACATTGGCAATGCAGGCTTTGTTCCCGGCTGCGGCACCCATCCACAAGGCATCGTGGTTGCCCCACTGCATGTCGAAATTCTGATAAGTGTTAAGTTTATCAAGAATCTGGTGCGCCCCTTGACCGCGGTCGAATATATCGCCTAAGATGTGCAGTTGGTCTATCGAGAGTTTCTGGATTACATTACATATCGCCGTAATGAAATCCTCGGCCTGTCCGGTCAGGATGATTGTCTCTATGATGCGGGCGTAGTAATGCTGCTTGTTGGCCGTGGATGGAGCCTCATGCAGAAGCTCCTCGATGATGTAGGCGAATTCAAGCGGCAGGCTCTTGCGCACCTTTGACCTTGTATATTTCGATGAAACAAGTTGCAGAACTTTGACAAGCTGATGCAACGTGATCTCATAGAAATTGGTCATATCCTTACCCGAAGAATGGATGTACGCTAACTTCTGTTCCGGATAGTATATCAGCGAGCAGAGCTGTCTGATTTCTTCCTGGCTCATGATGGTGCCGAACAGGTCGTTCACCTTTCGCTTGATGTTGCCGGAACCATTCTTCAGCAGATGATTGAACGCATCGTACTCACCATGCAGGTCTGCCACGAAATGCTCCGTTCCTTTAGGCAGGTTCAGTATCGCCTCGAGATTAATTATCTCGGTAGCGGCTGCAGATATGGTGCCGAAAGTCTGCGACAGCAGTTCCAGCACACGCCGGTCAGCACGGATTGTCTTTATTTCGTCTGCTTCCATTTCAATGGTTACATGTCGTTTCAGCCTACAGACTTAAACGTTACTTCTTCAGTTTGTCAAGCAGATGGCGGACTGCCCCTTCCAGCTGTGCATCGTGTCCGCGCTCCACATCACCGGGATTGTTGTAAATAATCACTTCGGGATTGAGCTGCTTATTCTCCAGAGGCTTTCCGTTGATGTCGAGCGAAGTAACCTGCGGAATACCGAACACGATGGTCGGATCTACCTGAGTTTCCCACCATACGGCGGTCATTGTGCCGGGAATGGGAGCACCTACGATGTCTCCGATCTTAAGTGTCTGATAAGTGTAGGGTGTGCCGTGGGCATCCGAATAATTGGATTCGTTAACCAGCATGACCGACTGCTTGGTCCATTGTGAGAACGGATCGGAACCTACATATTGGCCGCGCGGAGAATAGTCAACATATTTTTTGCCGCTCAGAAGTAGCGCGACGTCGTTGTGCAGCCAGCCGCCGCCGTTCCAGCGGGTGTCCACCACTACGGCCTCACGGTTACGGTATTTGCCTAACAGTTTGCTGTATACGTTGCTGAACGACTCGGAATCCATACCTTCGATATGTACGTATCCTATGCGGCCTCCGGACACTGAGTCCACGATGTGTTCGTTGCGTTCCACCCAGCGCTCGTACTGCAGGTCGCGGATATAATCCACCGGCTTAACCATGATTGTGTCGTTCTTGCCGTTTACACGCTTCATGGAGAGCATCACGTTGCGGTCTGCCTTGCCTTCCAGCAACGGGAAATAATCGGCTCCCGGTTCTATTGTCACGCCGTCGATGGCGGTAATGACGTCACCGGGCTTCACGTTATATTTCTTGGCCGATAACGGGCCACGTTTCAGCACCTCGTTAATCCTGAGGCCGGCGCCGTCGTAATTATCATCGAAATATGCGCCGAGATTACCTGTGTCCCACTTGGCTCCGGACGGGCGGTAGGAACCGCCGGTATGACTGGCGTTCAGTTCTCCGAGAATTTCGCTCAGAAGGTCGGCGAAGTCGTAATTGTTGTTGATATGCGGGAGGAAACGTGCATACGCCTCGCCGTATTTCTTCCAGTCGACGCCGTGCAGATTTTTGTCATAGAATTTGTCGTTGACCTGGCTGAGCATGTGACGATAGATATATTCACGTTCCTTGGATGGAGTGTTGTTGTAGGGCGCCTCAAATTCTATTTCCTCTTTCGAGCCGTCACTGAGTTTTACGAGGTACATACCCTTGCGTGACACCATCAGCAACTTTTCTCCTTTCTTATCGGCCTCGATCCCTCCGGAAATGCCGGGAACCAATATCTTGGTCTCCCCTTCGCGTACGTCGCGTTCCATAAGATTGGTCTTGCCATCGGCGTTGCGCATAGTGTAATATAGCTTAGCTCCATCCTCTGACAGCCAATAGTCGCCTAATGCACCGGACAGACCTGTCAGGCGCTTGGTGCGGTATGCGCGGTTCTCAAGATCGAATTCCAATGGCTTGACGCTGTCCTTGTCCTTCTTGTCTTTTTTATCCTTTTTATCCTTCTTCCCTTTCTTGTCTTTCTTGTCTTTGGAATCGGCGTCATCCTTCTTCTCTTTCTCCTGGTCCTTGTCGAGTTCCGCTTCCTCCTCGGTGCGGTTAAACTCGTCCCAGGCATCCCCGTTGAGCATCATGATGACAACATCCCATTGATTACCCCAGCTGCCGTGGCTTTTCATACCGTAACGACCTGTCTCGTAGCAGATGGCACGACCCTTCATGGCCCAGCGCGAGTTGGCGTCGCTGTATCCGCTTTCAGTCAGATCCACTACCTCGGATCCATCTTCTTTCAAAAGTGCAACATCCGTATTGTTCCAGCCTCCGATGCCGATATAGCTGGTAAGTAGCCAATTGCTGTCAGGTGACCATGAAAACTCTACATCGCCGTCACTGTAGCTGTAATTATACTTGCGGTCCAAAGCAGTATGCACGGCTTTGGTCTTGGGGTCAATCACCCGGATTTCCTGACGGTCTTCGAGGAATGCTATCTTTTTGCCATCCGGGCTATATGAGGGTTGCTGTGCAGGTTTGCCGTCGGCAGGGGCGTAAAGCTGAGTCTCGCTTACCTTCTTGGAATATGCGAATCCCTTGGAAGCAGAATCCTCGTTCTTGGCTATATACAGTTTCCATTGTCCATCGCGCTCGCCGTCGTAAACAAGCGACTTGCCGTCAGGACTCCAGCTGACATATCGTTCCTGTCCCGGAGTATCGGTTATCTGGCGGGTAGTCTTGTATTTTACCGATGTGACGTAGACATCACCACGCACAACGAATGCAACCTCCTCGCCATCGGGCGACAGAGTACCGTATGTTGCTCCGGAGGTCAGAAGGCGCTTCTGATGATCCGCATTATAGTCATCGCTTATGATCTGGACGTTTACTTTCCGAGGCTCCGCACCTGGAACAAGCGTATACAGCTCACCGTTCCAGCTGAAAGCCATTGTGCCGTTGTCGGCGACAGACAACGAACGTACAGGATGTTCGGTGAACCGTGTGAGCTGCGTCTTGCCCGAACCGTCACCCTTCATGCTCCATACGTTCAGCGTTCCGTCCTGCTCGCTGACATAGACTATGTCACCGCTTGCAGTCCAATTAGGATTCTTGTCGTGGCCGTTGAAATCGGTCAGCTTGGTGTATTTCGCGCCATCCTTGATCCATATATCGTTGGTGCCCGACGAACGCTCATGCTTGCGGAAGTCGTTCTCATAGCCTTTCTTGTCCTCGTATACCATTTTGCCGTTACGGTCAAAGTCCGCGGACATAGCGTTTATGTTGGCATAAAGCTTCGGACGTCCCGGATGCTTTGCATTTACGGTGTACAGCTGGTTGACGGCCGGATTTATCACAGTGACGGGCGAACCGATCTGGCGTGAGGAGAACAGCAACGTGCTGTCGTTCATCCATGCTCTCAGCGATTCGGAGGCGCTTGCCGTAGTGATGCGCCGGGATGTTCCTCCCTCGGCAGGAATAACATATATGTCGTAACCGCCGGTGGTGCGGGTGCTTTGGAATGCTATCTCCTTGCCGTCGGGACTCCACATAGGATTGGTGTCGTATGCCTGGTTCGTGGTCAGCTGAACGGCTCGGCCACCACTGACGGGGACTACGAAAATATCACCCTTGTAGGTAAACGCTATCTGTTTCCCGTCAGGAGATATAGATGAATTTCTTAACCATAATGGAGAATCGGCTGCGCTGACTACGCCGGTGGCGGCTGTCAATCCAAGCCCTATAAGCAACATCCGTACGTTCATGATATAGTAGTGTTTGAATTGTCAATATTAGAATTCCATTGAAAGACGCAGATTGAATTGTCTGCGCGTCAGATAATTGGGTACGGCATACTGCATATTGTTCACATCCGTTACCCAATAGTAGCTGCTCACGTTGGTTATGTCCAGCAGGTTGAAGGCATCAAGCGCCAACACCATGCTTTTGAAAATCTTATGAGGTTTCTGGTCCGGAGCGCCGAAGAACTGCCAGCTTACCCCGATGTCCAGACGTTTGTAGGCGGGAGCCCTGAAGTATGTCTTGGATCTGGATGTATGAGGCGGCGTCATGGTCAGACCGTCGGATACAACACCGCGCAGACTGAATTTGAGCCTCGGGAAACGTGGCAGATAGTCGGTGAAGTAAAGTGATACCGAATAACGCTGGTCTGAAGGCATCGGCATTTTCTTGCCGTCGAGAGTCTGCTGCGTCTTCATCAGCGAGAAACTAAGCCAGGAATCGGAGCCTTCCACAAACTGCCCGAACAGTTTCAGGTCAAGTCCCATAGTGTATCCCTTCGAGTCGTTGAGGCCTGAATATACTATCTTCAGATTATCATACTCATAGCTGATAAGTCGCGACAGATTCTTATAATATACTTCGCCCGACAGCTTGAACGGGCGGTTCATGGCACGGAATGTGAAATCAGCACCCGCTATGACCTGAATGCTTCGGGGTGATTTGATGTTCTGATTCAGCCTGATTGATCCGTTGCCGAGCGGATCGGTCACGGTCTGACGATATTCCTTATAGAACGGACTTTGATAATAAAGGCCAGTGCCAAGCCGGAATATCCAGTTGGGCAAGCTGTTGGGGCTTGCCGTGAAGTTAAGACGCGGGGAGGCTAAAAATTCCTTGTTGAACGAATTGTACGACAACCTAAGTCCGGCGTTCAGCGTCATGTGAGCCGAATTGGTAGTGATATACAACGCATCTTCCACATACAGCGACAGTCTGTTGATATTAGCGTCGTTGTGCGATTTCATGTTGTATATCAGATGCAGTGCGTCGGGCTTATGGGGCAATGAATAGCCTGCGGAGTCACGCCATTCCCATTCCTTGGTGCGGTCGCGGAAGTTCTGCCGCTGATATTCTATGCCGTATGCAAAATTATTTATCTTATAGCGGGTTGAGCCTTTGAAATTAACCGACAGCACGGATGATTTCAAGCGGTTGCGCGAATGCTCCATATATTTGCCAACGCCCAACTCGCCGCCTACCCCTTCGGGCCCTCCTGTGCCGGCCTGGTCAAGCCAGTATTCGCCCGATATGTCATAGCTTACCAGTTCGTTACTCAGGAATCCTCCGATTCCGAGCGAAAAACTTGTGGCCTTGTTGTGACGATAATTGACTGTCAGCGCACCGAGATATGTCTCGAACTTGTCTCTTTCCGCACCGTCGAAATATACACGGAAACTTTTGGCATCCTGTGATGTGCCGAAAGTGGTCTCGCGGTCGTGCGGCTTGAAGTTGAAATGATTCAGCGAGATGTTTCCCATCAGATTGATACTCCAGTGGTCGTTCGGCTTCAGGGTCATATTGGTCTGGTAGTCGAAGAACAATGGATCATACTCTCCCTTTGTGTCCTGGCTTGCCAGCAGAGAATTGTTCTTTTTCAGTCTGGCACCGTGTATCTGCGAGAACTTGCCGGAATTCTGTCCGAACATCACGCTTCCCCCCATCAGACTTGCGGATACTGCCCCCTCCAGTGCCTCAGGCTCGCGATATGTTATGTCCAGAGCCGACGACATTTTGTCGGCGTATCGAGCCGGGAATCCTCCGGTCGAGAATTTAAGGTTGCCTACCATATCTGGGTTTATGATACTCAGACCCTCCTGTTGGCCGGAGCGTATCAACTGCGGCCTGTACACCTCCATTCCGTTGATATACACCGAGTTCTCGTCGAATGTGCCTCCACGCACGGAATATTGAGATGACATCTCGTTGTTGGAGTTCACGCCGGGCATGGTTGTGATCATGGCCTCGACGCTTCCACCAGACACATCGGGCGAAAGCTTGAAACTTTCGGTATCGAACGACTGCATCCCGTTGATGTTGTTGCGGAAACCGATTACCTCGAATTCCTTAAGGTCTACATCCATGGGATAAAGGCGCACGTTCAGAGTAAGATCACCCTTCGGATTGACAAGTTTATGTTTTACAGTCTTGAATCCTACACAGCTGAACACCATTTCGATGGTATCTTTCTGCGCTATGGTCAGAGTGTAGTCTCCTTTCAGATTGGTATTGGTGCCCAAGGCTGTTCCCGCAACACGTACTGTGCCGAATTCTATCGGCTTGTCCTCGTTGTCGATTACCTTGCCGCTGATCTTCACGTTCTCGGCATTAAGTCCAAGAACTGTAAATATCATTATTATTATGCCTGTAAACAACCTATTCATCCATTAAAAAACGCCCTCCCGGCACTGTTTATTATCATCTTTGGCACGAGCAATTGTCAATATGTAAAAATTTTTGATTAATTTTGCATCATTAGAGTCAGCATATTGTTAAATATGCAATATCATTTCATTATTATGAAGAAATTACTTGTTATAGGCCTGTTGCTTGCATCATGCTCATTGGTTCCAGCTTTCGGACGTGAATTTGGAGACTCACTTCGGTATCGGGGTGAGATAGGCGTTACATTCAGCGACGGAGCACACACACCATTCTGGATGGTAAGCGATCATTACGGTTTCTCCGGATTACAAAAAAATAATGGCTGGATTCGCGCCGGCATCTTCCATGATCTGGACCATGACAAGAGATTTTCCTGGGGCGCAGGTGTCGAACTGGGTGGCGCTTACAATTTCCAGGAGGCGTTCATTCCTCAGCAGATATATGCCGAGGTTAAGTACCGCTGTCTTAACGCGATGATCGGTCAGAAGGAGATGCCCGGAGACTTGATGACGTCAGACCTTTCATCCGGGAATCTTACTGCATCGAGCAATGCCCGACCTATTCCACAGTTTCGTATAGGGATATTCGATTATGCCGATGTATGGGGCTGTAAGGGATGGTTTGCCGTGAAAGGATATATCGGATATGGCATGTTCACCCAGCATCGCTGGATGAAAGATCACTATCGGGAGTATGGATCGGCCTATACGCTGAATCAACTATATTGCACGCGCGCCATCTATATCAAGTTCGGCGACAAACGACAGTTCCCTCTTGTGGGTGAATTGGGATTACGAATGGATTCACAGTTCGGAGGCACCACATATACATATTCTGAGAAGGACGGCTGGTCTAAACGTAAGAATCCGTCCGACTTAAAGGCATGGATCAAAGGCATGATTCCCCTCGGGGGCGAGTCATCGACGCCGATGGGCGAACAGCTGAATGTTCAGGGCAACTTCTTAGGCAACTGGACATTCGCGTTAGGCTGGTATGATCCTAATGGCTGGAGTGTCAAGGCATATTATCAGCATTTCTTCGAGGATCATTCCATGCTGTTCTTCGATTATCCCTGGAAGGACGGCCTGTGGGGACTCGAAGGACACATGCCTAAAAATCCTTTCATTTCAGAAGCCGTAATAGAATACATTACAACACGCGATCAGTCCGGTCCCGCTTATTACGACCATACTCCTGCGCTGAACCATCAGGTTTCTTCGGTCGATCAGTATTACAACCATTATATCTATCAGACCTGGTCTAATTTCGGGTATGCAATGGGCAATCCGTTCCTGATTTCCCCCATTTACAATGCCGGCCACCAGAATGAATTCCTGCATAACCGCATAGACGCATGGAACATCGGACTGAAGGGAGATCCCACCAGGCAGGTATCATGGAAACTGCGTATGAGCGGCATCAACAGCTGGGGTACTTATTCAAAACCTACCAGACACGTGTTGCATGACTTCAGTATGTTGGTGCAGGCCAGCTGGCATCCCGCCAAGCTGAAGGGCTGGGAAGGCACTTTGACTTTCGCTCTTGACAACGGCAACCTTATCGGCAAGAGCGCCGGCTTCGGCATCACCATCTCCAAGACCGGCTTCATCAAATTCTGATTTTTGAGAATCAGAGGGCCGTCTGAAGTATAGCAAGTTCATTCGATTAATTAAACAAGGCAACGCACAGCACGTTTCGGTATGCTCATACCGGCCGTTCTGTGCGATGTTATTTTTATAATCAATATGTAAATATTGGAATAAAATATGTGGTTGAGTTGTAAATTCATAAAAAGTAGTATTTTTGTAGGAAAATCAGCCATCATGAAAAAATATCTTTTAATTCTATTCGTAGTTTCTTGCTCGTTAGTATCATTTGCACGTAGCATCAACGAAGTTAAACAAATTATCGTAGGAGAATGGTATGAAGAAAATTCAGATATACTCGGATGGGATAAGTATAATGCCGACGGGACAGGATCAATAATGACTTCAATCGTCCTGTTTGAAGATTCGTTGGGCGACTTTACCTGGTATCTTGCAGATGAGAACACGTTGATATGGGTATGGCCCAATAATAAAGTAACTTATAAAACAATTTCAATAATAGACAACAACACCATTTTATTAAATGGCTCAAAGTATATTCGCAGAGGCTCGAAGAAAGGTTCAAGTAGTAACTTAACCAAAGCATCACAAAATGTTACGCAAAGAAACACTTCAAACAACGTGTGGCATCCCTCAATCGATAGTAAGGAAAGTTTCTTTAAGACTATCATACACCCATTTGATATAAATATACCTATGGGTGAATTAACTGTTACATCGTTTAAAAACTTTTGTAATGAATATCGTCTAACTTATAATAGATATAATAATTCTGAGGACAGAACAGAATTTTTAATAAATCGACCAATTGAATTATTGGATGAAATATTTGATGTTGATGTAACGTTTTTCAAGTCTACATATAATCCCATGAGATATGGTTATTATTCTTCTTCTCAAAACGTTAATCCAGATTCAAAATTAGAGAAAATTGTCCGGAAACTTAAATCCTGGGGAATTGATTTATCCAATCGAATAATAAAATCCACAGATGGTTCCGAACGACAGGAAGGCTATTGTTTTAAAATTGATAGAAATATAAGTGGCGAAATATATGTGTTTGATAACAGGCTAATTATATATCTTGATTACATTGCCGGCACAAAATAAGTACTATCTTAGAAATCGTTCTTTGATCCAGGTGATGATGTCGGAAAGGACTTCGGGGGAAATGGTTTCTTCGATTTTGCCGTATTCATCAACAGAGCCGGTTTCGGCGTGCTGGAAGAAATGATTCAGTCCTTCGTATGGCTTGACTGTAAATGGTTTGCTGGATGCAAGGGCCTTGACTGCGGCGAGATTACTGACATAATCCACCTGGGTGTCCTTCGTGCCGTTTAAAGCCAAAAGCGGAATGGATGTCTTGGCAAGATTATCCTTGGCAGAAAGCCGGATAAACGAGCGCATATACGGTGTCGCGAACTCTTGGAATGCCTTGTTGAGATTCTGATTAAGGGCTGCCGGAAGTTGCGTGTCGTTGAATGGTTCAGGATCTTTGCCGGCTATGACCGCATCCATTCCATCGGACAGATGTTTGCAATAAATATCGACTAAATCAGAACTCAATCCGATTCCGGCAAGAGCATCCCGATTCTGGCGTAGCAACAGTTCCTTGCCGCTTACGGTCATGCCTGCAAGTGATATTGCGAAATCCACGGCCTTGTCGGCTGCAAGCATCATGGCTATTGTTCCGCCTTCGCTATGGCCAAGAACACCTACATGTTTGAAACGTTTACAAAGTAACCTGATGCCGGCCGCAGCATCGTTCTTGAAATCGTCTATGGTGCTGCTAATGACGTCTCCGGTTGATTCGCCAAATCCTCGGTCATCGTATCGAAGGGTGGCTATTCCCTGACGCGCGAGGGCATCGGCAATAACGGCAAACGGTTTGTGTCCGAACGCTTCTTCGTCACGATTCTGTAATCCGCTGCCTGTAACCATGACGAGTGCCGGCGTATTCTTTGTGTAGTTTTCGGGCAGCGTAAGTGTGCCACTAAGGATGGCATCGTCATTTTTGAACGATACCTCCTCGGTGGTGTACGGGTATGGCGGTTTGGGTGTCTGAGGGCGGTTTAGCTTTACTTCTCCCGGTCGGAGTGTCAATGGCACGGAGTATCCATACTGTGTGAACTTGCCGGGAATGGAATCGCCCGTCAACTTCCCTTCGAACGAACCGTTAATTACCGGAATCTGTACTGAAACCTTGCCGGATGTGTCGGGAGTCCATTTGGCCGGAATCCCTTTGGCTCCCTGCGCCGGTGAATCCAGAGTGCATCCTTCAGTCGAAAAGTTAAATATGATAGGCAGCGTAGTGCCACCTACCTTAAGTTCCCCTTTCCAGCTTCCGGACTGCGCGGCCATGCCGAATACGGTCAGCGTGGCCATACATGACGTCATGAAGAGCCTGTTAGGCATCGGTATGATATTTTTCGGCATACCACTGCGCGAAGGCCCGGAGGCCTGTGCGTAAAGGCGTTGACGGCCGGAATCCGAAATCCTGCTCCAGCGGCGTTGTGTCGGCGTATGTGACCGGAACGTCTCCCGGCTGCATCGGCACCATCTCGGTGTGCGCGTCGAAGTCAAAATCAGCAGGTAATATTTTGGCAGATACCAGTTCCTCCTGAAGTATCCTGACAAAGTCCAGCAGATTCTCCGGCTGGTTGTTGCCGATGTTGTAGATCTTATACGGTGGTACCGGTAGACCGTCCTCCCCCTTGCTGCGTTCCGGTGCATGACGCATCACGCGTATCACGCCCTCCACTATGTCGTCGATATATGTGAAGTCTCGTTTGCAATCGCCGTAATTGAATATCTTGATGGTTCGGCCGTTCACGAGCTTGTCGGTAAAGCCGAAGTATGCCATATCCGGACGGCCGCAAGGTCCATAGACCGTGAAGAATCGAAGACCCGTAGACGGGATGTCGTAAAGCTTGGCGTATGCATGTGCCATCAACTCGTTGCTCTTTTTAGTGGCCGCATACAGGCTGACCGGATTGTCCACCTTGTCGTCGGTGCTGTAAGGAATCTTCTTGTTGGATCCGTACACACTTGAAGATGATGCGAACACCAGATGCTGCACAGGCATGTTTCCCGGATCATAACTATGTCTGCAAGCCTCCAGGATATTGTAGAATCCTATCAGATTGCTGTCGACGTAAGCATCCGGATTCTCGATGGAATAGCGAACTCCGGCCTGAGCGGCGAGATTTACTACTATTTCAGGCTGGTAATCCTTGAATATCCGGTCAACTGTCTGACGATCGGAAATTGAACCCTTTACGAATACGAAGCGGTCGCCGTATTTCTCAAGTTCCGCCAGACGCTCATATTTCAGCGATGTATCGTAATAGTCCGTAATGGAATCAATTCCTACAACACGACATTCCGGATACTCGGCCAACAGACGTTTGGCCAGATTGGCACCTATGAAACCGGCAACACCGGTTACGAAGACGGTGCTGCCGTTGATGGTTATATTGTCTTTCAACATGATTAGTCTCGTTTGAATATATCGCGTGTGTACACCTTGTCGAGCACATCGTCCAGCGCCGGATCATACCGGTTGGCTATGATGGCGTTGCATCTGCTCTTGAATGTGTCAAGATCGTTCACCACCAAAGAGCCGAAGAATGTGGAGCCATTCTCCAGCGTAGGCTCGTACACTATCACCTGCGCACCCTTTGCCTTGATGCGCTTCATCACACCCTGGATGGACGAATGGCGGAAATTGTCGGAATTCGACTTCATGGTCAGGCGGTAGACTCCCACTACACAGGGCTGCTCCTTGCTGGAGTCGTAGGTGGCGTTTCGGGTATAATATCCGGCCAGATGAAGCACCTGGTCGGCTATGAAGTCCTTGCGCGTACGGTTGCTCTCCACGATGGCCGACATCATGTTCTGAGGCACGTCGGCGTAGTTGGCCAGAAGCTGCTTCGAGTCCTTGGGCAGGCAGTAGCCTCCGTAACCGAAGCTGGGATTGTTGTAGTGCGTGCCGATACGCGGATCGAGACCGATTCCCTCTATGATGCTCCTGGAATCCAGACCTTTCACCTCGGCGTATGTGTCAAGCTCGTTGAAATAGCTTACGCGCAGGGCCAGATATGTGTTGGCGAACAGCTTGACAGCCTCAGCCTCCTGGATGCCCATGTACAGTGTAGGAATATCTTCCTCGATGGCGCCATGCTGCAGCAAGGATGCGAACGTGTGCGCCGCCTTGTCAAGAAGCGGAATGTCGGCTATAGCCTCGATTGCTTTGTTCTCGGCTTCATCCTCGGGACGATTCTTGATTTGAGGTATTCCGGCTATGATGCGCGAGGGATACAGGTTGTCGTACAATGCCTTGCTCTCGCGAAGGAACTCGGGGAAAAACAACAGGTTCATCTTTTTTACTCCCCGGTTGTAGTATTTGAGATAGAGCGAGCGGCAGTAACCTACCGGGATTGTCGACTTGATCACCATCACGGCCTGTGGATTAACGCGCAGCACCAGGTCGATTATGTCTTCGATGCAATGAGTGTCGAAATAATTCTTGACCGGATCATAATTGGTGGGAGCGGCTATCACTACATATTCCGCATCGGCGTATGCCGCTGCTCCATCCAGTGTGGCCGTAAGGTCAAGTTCCTTTTCCTTCAGGTATTTCTCGATATACTCATCCTTTATCGGCGACTGACGATTGTTGAGCATTTCCACCTTCTCGGGTATCACGTCCACGGCTGTCACCTTGTTGTGCTGAGCAAGCAATACCGCGATGCTCAGTCCTACATATCCTGTTCCTGCAACTGCTATTTTCATAGTTTGGGTGCTTAATTGATATCAATAATTAAACGTTTGAGAAGCTGATTGTATTGTAATGAAGCTGTACGCGATATTCCCGATTACGCCCGGATTAGTCCTTTATTCAAGATCCACCACCGTGATTCCGGCACCTCCGAACCTTATGTCCTCGTCTGCAAAGCCGCGCACTGCCGGATTCGCCTTAAGCTGCTGGCGAATCAATGTCTTGAGGATACCATGACCGGTGCCGTGCAATATCCTTACTTTATCTGCTTGGAACTGAATGGCATCGTCAAGAAAATACATCACGGCCTGCAACGCCTCGTCTGCCCTCATTCCGCGCACATCGATCTCCCGATTGAAATTCAGCTGACGTGTGCGGCTGTCATCAGAGCTTACCACGCCTGCAGAACTTGTGCCGAGTCCTGACATCTTTGGCTTCTTTCCTGCTTTCAGCCTGGACAGCTCCACGAAAGTACGGAGCGCGCCGAACGCCACCTCTGCTTTTTTGCCGGAAATGGACAGTATCTGGCCCGGTGTCGAGCTCCCCTCCATGGTGACATAGTCTCCTGTCGCCAACGGACGTTTCTCCTGTTGCCTTGCCGCAGCCTGCGGTTGCTTGGGGGCTTGGTTACGTCTTGGTTTCGGGGTCTTGAGACTTTTGGGAAGATTCGATTCCTTCTCCGATCCCGGATTCAACACTTCGTCCACATGCTCCTTGAGTTCCGCCCGCAATGCCTTGGTGCGCTCCTTCTCAGCCTGGGTATTGCGGATTTCGAGTATAGTGCGCTCTATGCGTGCGTTAAGGCCCTCGACAATCTCCCGGGCCTCTTTCCTCGCCTCGTCCAGTATGGCTCGGCGCTGTGTCTTAAGGTCGCCGGCCTGTGCCTCGTATTTGTCAAGGATATCGTCGAGACGCTGCTCCTTCTCCTTGATGTTCTGCCGTTTGTTGCTCCAATATCTGCGGTCGCGGGCTATGTCGCTCAGATATTTGTCCATATTGACATAATCGCTGCCTACAATCTCCTTCGCTGCGGCAATCACATCCTGCGGCAGTCCCATCTTGTGGGCGATGTCGAGGGCGAACGAGCTTCCGGGATTGCCTATCTCCAGTTTGAACATGGGCTGAAGGTGCTGACGGTCGTAAAGCATGGCTCCGTTTACGAATCCTTCGGTATTGTCGGCGAACGTCTTCAGGTTCTGGTAGTGGGTTGTGACAACGCCGTATGCGCCTGATTTGCCAAGTTTGGAGAGGATTGCCTGAGCCATGGCGCCGCCTATCTGCGGCTCAGTGCCGGATCCCATCTCATCGGCCAGGAATAGTGTATGGCTGTCGGAATGAGTCAGGAAATAGCGCATGTTGCTCAGGTGCGAGGAATATGTACTCAGCTCGTTCTCGATGGACTGCTCATCGCCTATGTCTATGATTATGTTACGGAACAGCCTCATGTGCGAGTTCTCGTACAGCGTCGGCATTACGCCGCATTGCATCATGTACTGAACGATGGCCACAGTCTTGAGTGTGACTGATTTTCCCCCGGCGTTCGGCCCGGAAATAATCAGGATGCGGTCTTTAGGGGTAAGTATGATGTCCAGCGGCACTACCTTTTTATCCTGCGCGCGCAATGACAGCAACAGCCCCGGATGCACGGCATGATACCATTCCAATTCCGGTTTGGACTGTATGTGAGGCATTCTCGCGTCTGTCTCGATTGCATACCGGGCTTTGGCCATTATGAAATCCAGGCTTCCGAGCAGCAGACACGATTGCGTTATGTCGTCTATGTGCGGTCTGATGGATGCGGCGATGTCGATCAGAATTCTGGTTTCCTCCCGTTGCTCGTCCATTTCAAGTTCGCGGAGTCTGTTGCCTGCCTCCACCACTTCCGCCGGTTCAATGAACACTGTCTTGCCGGTGGCACTCTCGTCATGGACTATTCCGCTGATCTCGCGTTTATTGCCGGCATTCACCGGTATAACCATGCGTCCGTCGCGTATGGCCGGTGTCACGTCAGAGTCTATGATGCCTTGTTTTATGGCACGGTCCAGAACAGACCGCAATATACGTTGCATCGAACCCTGCGAACGTTTGATGGACTGCCGTATCTCATACAGCGCAGGTGACGCATTGTCTTTCAATTCTTCGAACTTGTTGACGGAATTATTGATTGTGGATATAAGCTGTGGAAAGCTGCCCAGGTTTTCCAGCTCTTTTGCCAGATGTGGATAGAGGAACGCGCCGGTATCAGTGTCCTGCTCCTCCTTGGCGGTGGCACGGTAGAAGGCGCGCACTTCGTTGAACGAAAGCAGAATCTGTAGCAGTTTGTAAAGACGGTCAGAACTCATGAATGAATTTGCAGCTTTTATTTCCGTAAGATATGGCAGTACGTTATGTTGCGACGGCACAGCGTATGGCAACGAGGCCGCGATTATGCCGCGCATTTCGTCCACACAATGCAATGCGTGCATTATAGTGTCGTAATCGCGTGAAAACGACATGTCGCGCACACACTCTTTGCCTTGGTGTGTGCCGCATAATTCGGAAATACTGCGTCGTACTCCGTCAAATCCAATCTTTATTTCTATATCCGTCATTTATCTGCAGGGAGGGCAAGCATCGGAATGTCAATTGTGAAAAGACATTGATGTGCCACCGACGGCCGGAACAACCGCGTCAATATGCTGGCCCGTCGGTTAGGGGCTATGATAAGTTGTATTTGATTATTCTTGATAAATGTCTCTAATTGTGCGTCGATTTTCGCATCGAGAAGCGGAGCCTCGTGGAATGTGGCATTGGGCCATGCGTTCGACAATTTCTCAAACAGAGAGTTCAGCAGTTGTTGCACCGTGGTGGCATGACGATGCGTCACGGGCATTAGCCATACGTCTATTTCCGGCGAATTGAACGTATGCATCAGTTTCTCCAGCGCAGGAACATCATACTGGTCCAGCGTGCAGAACAACAGCATCCGCTTCAACGGCTTGGAATCCTCTATTGGGTAATTGTCTGGTATCGTGAATACGGGCACCTCGCACGAGTCGAGCACTTCGGCTGTGACGCTGCCTATCAGGTCCTCCTCCTTTCGCGATATTCCCCGCGTAGACATCAGCACCATGCCGGGATGCTGTTCACGGCAATAGCCCAGTATCTCGTCTTCAGGAATTCCTTGCTGCAACAGCGTGGTGTATTTCACATCCGCTATGTCGCCCGATTCTATCTTTTCGGTCAACTGCTTTCGGAACTTCCTGAAACGATGCTCGGCTGCACGCATCATGTCGCGCTCGGCTATGGCATCGGCCAATTCCGATTCCATAGGGTCGTTTTCGCCTAAGTATTCGCCGGCCGTATCATCACCCAGCCACACCATCGGATACACGTGCATCAGCACGGGCGTCATGCCAAGGACGCGTGCGAAGCGAAACCCAACACGCACCGCAAACATCGATGCATCTGAAAAATCGACGGGAATGAGCATGTGTCTGCTCATTCCCGAACGTGTTTTCTCCATTTATTTCTCCTTCTGCTCCTCCAGGATCTTGATTGCCATGTCATAGATCGTGGTATCGTCCAATATCACAAGACCGCCGTCGGGGCCCGGTTCAATGTGCATGGCGGCATTCTTGCCGAACTCATAATTGACGCCTCCAAAATAGTTGCGCACCGTCTGTACGGTTACGTTCAACTCGTCTGCGATACGATGTGTGGAGCCGTCGGGCAAACTGTCCTTGATGCGACGGAGCTCGTTAAATGTGATTGTCTTGCTCATGGTCGGTATGTATTGAGTTTTTATTCTTTGTATTAGTGGAGCTGTCGGTTTCCCTCGGCTCTCATAGTGCTAAATTATACATTTTTTCGATTATTTCAAAAATAAAATGTAATAATTTGGAATGTTTTATAACACATTCTCACAGCAGTTCTATTATTTTACTGATTATCAGATTGGTTCAAAAGAGTCGTTCCTGATCCATCCGGCAAAATCCGAGTTGAGGCGTACTTTGTACCATTGAGGATTGCCGTTTTCAGCTTTCTCCGTATCCATTATCTGCATTACTGTGCCCTGCACCAGAGGCGATGTCACGTTCTTGGCTGATGTTGATGGATCGGCCTTCAGTTCTATCTTATATGCCGTGATCACGCCTTCATCCTGTTTGCCTGAGGCGTGGGCTCCCATGAATGCGAATATCAGTGTCAGCACGCTGATCGAGATCATGGCTATCGCACCGAAAAATCCAATCTTGCGGAGCAGGACCCTGTCCTGGAATATGTATAGCGCAAGGCATACACAGAACAATACGAATGTGATGCCGCTCCATGTGGCCCATGTATTGGTATGGTGGCGTCGGGTAATGTAGTTTTTCAGCACAGTAAAAAACGACGGATCTTCGGGCACCACCGATATCTTTTTGCCTTTGAGCTCGGCTGTGTTCCCGTCCTGTACCCGGCTTTCGATATACTTGATGTTTGAGCGCGCCTGACTGTTGGAGGGGTTCTGCTGCAATGCCCGGCGATAGCACAGCATCCCGTGTCCTAAGTCGCCGGCCCGTGTGTATGCCTGACCCATGTCGAACAGCATCGCCGACGATGTGCCGTGGGTCTTGGCCAGTTCCTGATATATCTCCACCGCCTTGGTATAGTCGCCTTTGTCGTATGCCTGTCGGGCTTCTTCCGGTGTGGCTCCCTGGCTTGACAATGCGAAAATGCCCGCCAAGGCAAACGACGTGAATATTCTTAATATATGGTGTGTCATTGCTTAGTCTTTCTAAATGCGTCTTCAAGTTCGTTGATGGCCTCTATTGCCTCCTTGTAATCACGGTCCATTGCGGAATCGCCTCCTGCCGATGAATATTTTGCAAATTCGGCCTCGTCAACCAGAGCTATAAGTCGCTCGGTCACATTCTCGGGAATGTTGCGTGATTCAAGAGTCTGTCGGATATTGTCGCGCAGCAGCTCGGAGGTAGGCATCTTGAGTTTGTCGCCTAAATAACCCCATAGAGCGGTAAGCAACTCGTCATAGAAAAGGTCACGGTTCTTTTTCTTCATTGCCGCGGCGGCTTTGCGCAGGCGCCGGCGGGCTATCTTGTCTGCGCGGCGCATATTCAGTGCGGCCATATCCTTATGCATCCGGTTGTATCGTATCCATAAGCCAAGGCTCAGCAACAGTGTTATTGTCGGAATGATGAACCACAGCCAGTAAGCGCCCTTGTACACGACGGGACGATGCACCTTGTGGAGTCTGTCCATATCTATGGTCTGCAGTTCCGAGTCAAAATGCAGTCTCTTACGCGCCTGCGATTTGGCCGACCCTTTACCTTTCTGTACAGTTATGGTATAACCCTTGGCAACGGAGGTTTCATATTGTCCCGTCTCGGGGTTGAAATAAACCATCTTCACGTCAGGAATCTTGAACGTGCCTTCTTCAAGCGGCATGAACGAATAGTCGAAGGTCACATTTCCGGAAACCGATGTTGAACCTACCTTGACATTCTGAGTGGATGTCGGGGTGTATATCTCGAGTTGCGGAGGATACAGTGTGGCCAGATCGGGCATCTGCACGTATTTTACATTGCCGGTACCTGATACGGTATAAACTATTGACGCCGTCTGGTTGGATTTGAATTCTGCATCCTTCAGCTGTGATGTGATATTGAATTTGCCGACACCGCCGCTGAAATCCACAGGCTTGGGAGCCGGTAGCGGTTTGACGTTAATCACCAGGTCGTTAGGCGTCACATTCAGCTGCAGCGGCTGGCTGTAAGCCATGCTGCCGAAGAACGGGTCATGATAATATTCACGACGGTCTACGGAAATGGTGTATGTGTTGCCCGACACCTTCAGGGCTCCTGTCATCTGCGGGAAGATGATGTAGCGGGCTATGATAGCCGTTGCATACGACTTGCCGTTATAGGTCTCATAGCTAAGGGACTGCGAGATGTCTTTTGATTCCTCCACAACAAAGCCGTCGAATTTAGGAGCTGCCGTGGCACCGATGAATTTTACGGCATCATAGCTGGTGTAAAGCTTCACGGTATATACCAGCGCTTCCTGCTCGTATGCCGAAGTCTTTGTTACATTGGCACGCAGGAACAGGTTCTGATCGCCATGTCCTATGTATTGCGGCTTGTCATCGTCCTGGCCTCCTTGTTGTACTGCCGATCCCTGGGGCTGTGCGGCCGATTGCCTCTGGGTCGGCATTGCCTTTCCGATGTTGTAATGCACCACATTACTTTTCACGCCGCCGACAACGACAGGACCGAAACTGTAATTTCCCTCCTTTTCAGCCCGCAACGTCGCCGTCCATGTGTATGACGTGCTGCGACTGGTCTTGCCATTGATACTTGTAAAGCTGGATGAAGAACCTGTTCGGTCGAAATAAACCAGTTTGGCTCCCGGCACATTCGATGGCTGCGACGGTGAGCCGTCAAGATTCACAACCTCAATCGTGATATAAAACAGATCCTTGACCTCGATGCTTCGGCGCCCTGGACCGGGACTGACTTCCATACGCACTTCAGCTGCCTGCATCGCCATGATGCCGACAAGCAACGCTATAAGTACGGATAAATATCTCTTAATTTTCATCGTTCTGATTATATGTCGTGAGTCGGAGCCTTTGCGGCTATGGACTGCACCTTGACCTTGACCGGTTCGGATTTAATTGTCTCGTAAACGCCCTTTATGGGATTGAACACTTCAAGCCATACAGGGCTTATCTCTGCGTTTTTATCCGTGGGGATGAAAGTACATTCCATCTGGAGTTCGGATATCATCTTTCCGTCCCTGAGGTATTGCTGACGATTCTCGGAAAATGACTTAAGTTTGGTTCCTTTCTGAAATGCGTCGTGATATTCAGGCAGCGTATCGTCGTTCAGCCAGCCGTTGCCTGTGATCGTGACTATAGCCGTGGCTTCTTCGTTAAGGAATATATCGCCCGGAGGCACTGTAACCTCTACCTTAAAGTCGCCGACAGCTCCGGAGAACTCTGTGTCCTGAGGCACAGGCGGCAGGTCTGAGACCGTGATCTGTACGGGATTTACCGGCACCTCTATACGCTGAGTCTTCAGGGTCTGCATCTTGCCCCAGAATGGATCGTCATAGATGACCGGAACCGCAAGATCGACGACATAGCGGCCATCCTGCAGTTTATATTTCCCGGCCTTGTCCATTGCTATGGCGTAACTGTCAATCGGATAGACTGTCCACGTCTCGCCGTCTTTGTTCACCACACGAGGCTGACGGTCGAAATCCGCCTGTTTCAGATAACTGAATTTCCCGTTGTTGAGTGTGGATGGCTTTGATTTCCTGACACCTTGCACATCGTATCCCTGTATCCACAGGTACAGAGTGATTACTGCCGGCTCGTGATGATACAGGTTGATTTTCTCGCGGTTCCAGCTCAGTTTCAGGTTATTCTTGTTGATGTCAAGATTCTGCGCCACAGCTTTGTCTGTAACGCAAATCATTAACAAAAGCAAGATTGTCAGGATTTTTTTCATTGTCTGTCAGCACATTGGGAATAAATACATTAGTGATTAAATCAAGAGTAATGGACCAGGCGAAGGTTACCATCGCTTTCTGGCACCTCCGTTTCCGACGCTCTTTTCACCTTTGGCGGCGCGATTCACTCTGGCTCGAGTCTGGTTCTCCTTGCTGTCCATGGCCTGCAGAATCCGCTGAGCCGTCTGTTCATTAATCTTCTGTTCCTGTGGCTGCTGTTTTTGTTCCTGCTGTTGAGGCTGCTGTTGCTGCTGATTTTTCTGGTCCTGCCGGTCCTTTTTATCCTGCTGGTCCTGATTCTGGTTCTGCTGGTTCTTATCCTGATTCTGCTGCTGCAGTTTCTTCTGTGCGATCCGGAGGTTGCGCCGGGCATTGTCATCGTCAGGATCAATGCGCAGCGACTGTTTGTAGTAATCTATGGCCTTCTGATACTGCTCCATATTGAATTCCATATTGCCAAGATTGTAGTTCGCCTTAGCCGCTATGCCGGGACGCTGCTTGACATTGCGTGCCGCTTCGGTGAAATTCTGACGGGCTCCCTCTATCAGTTTCTGAGTCTTAGGCGTGGAATCCTTCAGGTTCTTCACCTGGCGCAGCTGTGACAGACCGAGGTTATAGCGCGCGGAAGTGCTCTGCGGATTTTCGCGAAGCGCTTCCTGATATACGCTTTCGGCCTCTACGAATTTGCGTTCGGTGTATAGCTTGTTGCCTTTTGTCACAAGACGTCGTTCGGCGCGTGTCGAAGCCTGGGCAACCGGCACGGCCGAAATGCCTAAGAGCATGACCGACATCAGTATGTATATAGCTTTTCTCATTTTTGCTCAGCTTTTGCTTTGGGTTTACGGTTGGTGAAGAACGTGATCTTGTCCAGCCATGCGATTTTCCGCTCCAGCAGGAAGATGTCTATGCACATCAGCACAAGGGCTATGACAGCGAATATATAGAACAGCTCGTCGTGCTGTGCGTATACGCTGCTTTCGAGAGTGGATTTTTTCAGGGTGTCAAGCTGACGTTCCAACTCGCTCAATGCGTCGCGGTTTGAGGCGTTGACATATATTCCTTTCGCGCTTTTGGCTATCTCTGCTGCCAGATCTTCGTTCAAAGCTGTCCTGACCGGCTGCCCCGTTTCGGGATCAAGCATCAATGCTCCGTTCTCGGGCACTGTGACAGGAGTGGTCGAGCCGATTCCCACCACGTCCACCTGAATCCCTTTCTTGCCGGCGTTTGCGGCCGTGGCCATCACTGTCTCCTTGTCCTCGAGTTCCTCGGCATCCGTAATCAGAATCAGTGCTTTGCCCACATTCTTGTTGTCGGAGAATGAGTTGACCGCCATGTCTATCGCCGCAGAAATGTTGGTACCCTGATCCTTGATCTGCGTGGGGTCGATGCTGTTCAGGAACATCTTGGCCGAGACATAGTCGTTTGTAACGGGTATCAGCGTGTATGCGCTGTTGGCATATACGATGAGTCCTACCCTGTCATTGTCCAGACGGTTTATCAGCTTTTCGAGCGTAAATTTGGCCGTGCGCATTCTGGAGGTTCCCTTATCGTCGTCCGTGGCTGATGCCAGCATCGAATTGGATGCGTCGACTGCTATAACGACTTCAATACCTTCCTTGGTGGTTTTCTGATTGCGGACTCCTCCCCAGGGACGGGCGCAGGCTACGATAAGCAAGGACAGCGCAAGCATCTGCACACATATTTTCAACGGTGCCTTATAGTCGGAGACCTCAGGCATCATGGGTAGCAGATACGCTATCTTGCCTAACCGCTTCAGATTTTTCCGTCGGCTATAGCGTGCCAATATGTACAGTGCCACATAAAGCGGCACCAGTATCAACAGGTATAATACTTTGGGATATGCAAAACTAAACATACGCTATGGGATTCTGCGCAACACTGTGTAGCGCAACAGCAGGAACAGACCGTAAGCACAGATGCTAAGCCACAGCCACGGCATGAAGTTGTCTTCAGTCTGGGTGTAGGTATTGACATTCAGCTTGGTCTTTTCCAGTGAGTCTATTTCATTGAACACCTCGCGAAGCATACGCGAATCGGTGGCACGGAAGAATTTGCCACCGGTTATGTTGGCGATATTCTTCAGTGCGGCTTCGTCTATTTTGGTCTCCATCGTGGTCGTGGAGAATCCGTAGGGATCTGTGATCTGTATGGAGCCGTTGGTCCCGGCCCCGATGGTATAGATCTTGATGCCCTTTTCCTTGGCTATCTGCGCGGCAGTGGCGGGCGCCACATCGCCTGCATTGTTGGTGCCGTCCGTAAGAAGGATGATGCTCTTGGACTTGGCGTTGCCCGATACAAGGCGGTTGATTGCCGAGGCTATACCGTCGCCTATGGCGGTACCGTCGTTCAGGTCGCCGCTCTCCACATTCTTTATGGCGTTTACCAACGCTGCTTTGTCCGAGGTCAAGGGCATCAGCGACAACGACTCGCCGGAAAACACTACAAGACCGATGTTATCGTCAGTACGCTGTCCGACAAATTTGGTGGCAACCTCCTTGGCAGATTCAAGTCGTGTGGGACGCAGGTCGGTGGCAAGCATGGAACTCGAAATATCCAGCGCCAGCACGATATCTGTGCCTTCCACATTCTGTGAGCGGAGACTGTCGTGGGTCTGAGGTCTTGCCAAAGCCACGATTATGCCCGCTATAGCCACAAGCTGAAGCGCGAAGCAAACGTGCATCAGCAATATCTTGAATGACGCCCTTTTACCTTTGAACGGCGCGATGGTTGACACTCCGACCGACGGATCGCCGCCTTTCCACTTCCATACGTACCAGGCCACAAAAGGCACAAGCAGCAACAGAAGGAACAATAATCCGGGATGCAGCATCATTTGGAGCCTCCTTTCTTCTTGTTATTCTTTTTCAACGCAGCCTTCTTTTTCTTATCCGTTTTGTTCCGGGTGCCGTTATCGATTTCATCTTCAGGCTTTGGAACCGGTTTGGTCTCGTTCACAAACCTTACGGCGCTCTCGTAGCTGGCGATGTTGTCTTCGGGCAACGGCCTTACCTTGGCAAACTTCACGAAGTCGGCCACGTCAAGAATCTTACGGAAATACGCCCGTTTGTCTTTGGTCTCCTCATTCTTGGCCAGCGAAGCCATGATCTGTCGCGACGTCATTTCCTCGGCATTGATGCCGAAGCGACGTGCCAGATAACGGCGGAGAATGTCCGTCAGCTCGGTGAAATATTCCTTCTCCATTCCCTGTTCCCACAGGTTCTGGCCCTTGAGCGTACCAAGACGCTTCATTGCCTCCTCGTAGGGAGTGGGTTCCGGTTTCTTGGGTATGAGGTATCCTTTCGTTCTGTAACGATGCCATGCATAAATGCCGGCTCCAATCAGAATCAATACGAGCAATACCAGCCACCAATAGTCAACGACCCAATCGGGAATCCAGTCGAAAATTGAGGGATCCTCGGGGTCTGCGGTGCCCGCATAATCTGAAATCTGGTCGTCGGCTGAAACCGTTACGGGAGCCACTTTCAGGTCTACTGTATTGGAACGTGCCGTGTCGTTGCCGACCACATATTCGAACGGAGGCAACCGGTAGGCTCCCGAATCGAATGCCTGTACCGGCACCGTAAAGAGTATGCGACGCTGTGAACCGAGATCAACGGTATCAACCCCGGACGGAGCCCGGAATTCCACTGTGTCACCCAATACCGTTGCATATCCTCGCTCGCGCAGCTGATTGAACAGGGGGAAATGACCCCTGGCGTTCTTGGGTTCCTCCACCATAAGTTGCAGCACGCCCATCTTGCCCATCATGAGTACGGACGTGTCCATCATGGCCTTCACAACCGGAGCGCCCTGGCTGCCGAATGTGACGCCTGCAAGCATCAGTATGCCGAGCGCTATTCGTATTATTATATGCTTCATTCTGCAAATTTCATCGTGCCACCGACCGGCGCCGGAACATTCCCAACAGGGCTTTCACGAAGTCCTCGTCAGTGGCTATTGACGTCATGTCAACGCCGCTTTTTGTCATTACCGACGATATCCACTGCTGGCGGTCATACCAAGCTTTGGCATACGTCTTGCGCACCGATTTGCTCGATGTGTCAATCCAGGCTGTCTCGCCTGTCTCAAGATCACGCATCTTGACAAGGCCCACATTCGGCATTTCGCAGTCCCGCTTATCGTACACCTGAAGTGTCACCAGATCATGTTTGCGACTGGCTATCATCAGGCTCTGTGTGTAATCGTGGGTGTCTATCAGGTCGGATATCAGGAATGCCGCCGTGCGCTTCTTGATGGCGTTGGTAAGGAAACGCAACGCCCGGTCTATGTCGGTACCCTCGTTTTCGGGCTGATAATTGATTATTTCGAGTATCAGCAACAGGATATGCTTCCTGCCTTTCTTAGGGGGAATGAATTTCTCGATCTTGTCGCTGAACATTATCATCCCGACCTTGTCGTTGTTCTGTATCGACGAGAATGCCAGGGTGGCGGCTATTTCGGCCATCTTTTCCATCTTGGCCTCCCCCACGGCTCCGAAACTACGGCTGCCGCTCACATCCACCAGCAACATGACGGTCAGTTCACGCTCCTCCTCATATACCTTGACGAAGGGCTTGTTCTGGCGTGCCGTCACGTTCCAGTCAATGTCGCGCACGTCGTCGCCCGGAACATATTCGCGCACTTCGGAAAATATCACGCCGCGCCCTTTGTAGGCGCTGTGATATTCGCCGGCGAATATGTTCTGGCTCAGACCGCGTGTCTTTATCTCGATCTTGCGGATCTTTTTCAGCAATTCATTTGCGTCCACAATCTTCAGTATTTAGGGCACAGCCACCTTGTCGAGTATGTCGGTGATGATGTCGTCGGATGTGATGTTGTTGGCCTCGGCTTCGTATGTGAGTCCGATGCGGTGACGCATCACGTCATGGCATACTGCGCGTACGTCCTCGGGAATGACGTATCCGCGACCCTGCAGGAATGCGTAAGCTCTGGATGCCAGTGCAAGGCTGATCGAGGCACGGGGCGATGCTCCGAACGATACCAGGCTCTGCAGGTCGTTCAGGCCATATTTGGCGGGCATACGTGTGGCGAACACTATGTCGACGATATAGTTCTCTATCTTCTCGTCGATATATATCTTTTCAACTATCTTCTGCACCTCCAGAATCTCCTTGGGATCAAGCACTGGTCTTACGGGTTCGAGCGCGCCCTTGATGTTCTGGCGGATTATCAGCTTCTCCTCGTCTTTCTTGGGATAACCTATCACTACTTTCAGCAGGAAACGGTCTACCTGAGCCTCGGGCAGCGGGTATGTTCCCTCCTGCTCTATCGGGTTCTGTGTGGCCATTACCAGGAAGGGATCCGGGAGTCTGAATGTTTCCTCTCCGATTGTTACCTGACGCTCCTGCATGGCCTCGAGCAACGCGCTCTGCACCTTGGCCGGCGCACGGTTAATCTCGTCGGCCAGAACGAAGTTTGCGAATATCGGGCCTTTCTTGATTTGGAATTCCTCTTTCTTGACGCTGTATATCTGCGTGCCGAGCACGTCGGCCGGCAGCAAGTCGGGAGTGAACTGTATGCGGCTGTATTTGGCATCTACCAGATTGGCCAGTGTCTTGATGGCCAATGTCTTTGCCAGTCCCGGCACGCCCTCCAGCAGTATGTGTCCGTTGCACAGCAATGCGATCAGCAACGAATCCACAAGATGTTCCTGTCCTACGATGCGACGGTCCATTCCGGTACGGATCATGCTGACGAAACTGCTCTTGGATGCAATCTGATCGTTCAACTCTCTGATATTCACTGTATCTTCCATATTATACCATTCGTTCAGGCCCTCAAGGGGCACCATTTAGTTTTCTGAAATGCAAAAATAATATTTATTAAGTTAATTTCATCCAATTGCTGTGTTAAATAAAATCAATTGCACTGAATAAAAATTAACCGAGGGTCAAAAATTGAAATGAAGGCCTATTCTCAATCCCCCTTTGCGAACATCAGGTTTGTTCCGGTATGTCAGACGCCATACATATTCTACGCGCAGGAACGTGAAGATATTTTCAAGACCTACCGAACATTCCATATATGGCGTAGTGCCTATGGTGGATGTCTCGATGCCCGGAAATTTGTACACGTTCTGTGCCTTGGCGGGATTATTGCGTTTGGTCAGATTGCCCCAGAAGCCTCTGAAACTGAACACCTCGCGAATGCGTGCCCGTTTTACGAACGGTATCTTGTTGAACAGAAGCCCCTGCATGTTGTATTGCAGATACCAGCTCACGAATTCGTCCATGGCGAATTCCATCGGGTTCATCATCGAGAACGATCGCGGATTAGTCAGATATGATGTATTGGCCACCTGCCAGTACAGTTCCGTGAATGGTACCTGTGTCCAGATCTTGGCTGCTCGGATAGCCGCTTCCAGATAGCCGTATGCCGAGAAGCGCAACGTCTTCTCTATGCCCAATTCAGTCTTGGAGATGGTGAATCGGGAACCCAACAGTTTCTTGGGACCGTATTCCTGATCCAAGGTTATGATAAGGGCATCGCGGTTGATGAGGTTGCGCTGATTCAGAGTCTGTATGAAACGCTCGCCGGGAGCCCAGCGTATTCCGGCATGGAACACGGCCTGGCCGAAATGTCCGAACACCTGGCCGAACCCGTTACGGAATTCAACCCAAGGAGAATGCTGCTGGCGCACGTAACGGAAGCCTACGTGCATCGACAGGTTGTTGCGCCATTCCTTGTTATAGTCCACATAAACGTGGTGACGATAGGTTATCAGGTTGGTGTTTATGCTCTTAAGCGAACCCAACAGGTCGGCCGTGCTGTACCATGACTGTTCCTGGCCGAGTTGATCCATATCGAAATTCCATCCGACACGAATATTATTCATCGGAAATTCAAGCGCGTGCAGACGACGTTTTTCGAACGAGTATTCGACTTCCATAGCCCCTTTCCATTTGTGGTCGCCGATACTATACGCCCCGAAGCCACGCAGGAATACATGCGGCCATAATTTGCTTGTGGTCATGCCTCCGAGCTGGAACCTCCACCCTCCGGCGTTGGTATAGCTTACAAAGGAATTGATAGGTCCTATGAATACCTTGTTGTGCTCGTCGTCACCCGTGGGAATGTAACCTTTGACAAGCAGGTCTATTATTGTTTCAGTCACCCGGAATCCTTTATCCCTCCTGAAAACCGAATTCCTGCCGATCAGGTTTGATTCGGCCGTAGTCAACGGTACGAGTCGGTTAGCCTCCCAATAGGATTCGGGCCTTTTCAGTTCAAGATCCTCTTGAAAACTGGATCCCACCGCGTCCACGTATTTCTGATATTCCGGCCTTCCTCTGTAATTGAAATTATCGCGACGTATCTGCCGGTTGAAACTGAACACCGGAGTGCCCGGCACTATCTGTACATTGACCATCAGGTCGTCTACCGTCTTGTGAAGTTTCCCGATGGAGTCAAGTTTGAAATTCTGGTTAAGGATCAGGCTTTTCACATAGTTTATGTTCGTGGCCTTGGGCATTCGCATCATGGCGCGGCGCACATATTTTACGGAGTCGTTTACCGGGATATACAGCTTGCCGTTCAATCCGGTCATCTCCGGGTTGGCCGGCGCGAAACTGAGTTCGACACACATCTGGTCGCCTATAGGAACGGTATCGACGAGTTCGTAGTGATAGAAATTGATGCCATTGCTTGACAACGGACTCACAAAATCACTGCGTAACATGTGCAGGTCGTTCTTGTACAGGTCTATTTCGCGCAATACATCCTCCAGAAAGACATTGGTATATTCAGTACTGAACTTCTGGTCCAGGCCATCGCTGTTACGTCCGGTGATTATTTCGGTGGGTTCGTCGTTTTTATATACTACGGTCGAAGTCTTTTCCTTGATGGCGATGTTCATTATCCTGTCGGCAGTCCAGCGGGCGGTGTCGATAAGTTTGCTTAGGTTCTGACGGTCTTTCATCGGTATAACCCATGTGCCGCTGTTCTTCTCCGAACTGTTCAATCCTATTACGGTTTTGGAATAACTGTCAAAATTATAACCGTCTATTTTGCCGGGATCCACAGAGTCATGATGTGCGCGCACCTTCAGCATCAGTTCCGAAGCCGGATTGCGTTTCTTATATTTTTGCTTCTTGAATTTCACCACAACTTCCTGAAGCTCGGTCACATCGTGATCCAATGCTATCCTTAATGTATCGGTTGGGAAAGGTCCCTTAAAGGTCTGTGTGGCATATCCTTCCGACTCAATCCTTAAAGTGGCTTTCGAAGGCAGGCGCAATGTGAAACGTCCTAATGAATCGGTAGTCGTGGAACGTGAGCCACGACCCCCTATCACAGATACATACGGCATGACCTGCCGGGTATTTGCGTCAGTCACCACTCCCTTTACAACCTGCGTGGCCGGATTGGATGCAAAAATAAAAGCCGGACACAGCGGTAACAGCATCACCACCACGACCAGCAATCGATTTATATATCTTGCTTCAGGATAATCCATTATTATTTATAACCAACGCATCTGCCACTTATTGTGTGCGAGGCGCGTAGTGGAACCGTTATTATAACAATTTAAACGCCCCTATGTTTTGTCAGGACAATATATGGTTTGTCTTACGAGTGGTGTCCCAGCTATTCTAATAAACAACTGTCACGTTGATACTTGAGGAATACAAAAGACTCTATCCCACAGAACAGGATAGAGCCTTATGTATTTGGTTATATAAAGGGAAAGCGTTAATAGACAATCTTTATCGTCTTGCCATCGCTTAACCGTATTATATTTATGCCTTTAACGAACGATGAATGCCGTATGCCGTCCAGCCCATAGACTTTGGCATTGTTCGTACTGATCCATTCCACGCCACCGTCCGACGGAATTGTCGAAGGTACGTCTATTGAAATTTCCACATCTTCTATTCCACTTTGGTCAGGCATTTTCTGAATCAATTCATCAAGAACCGGAATCCTATGCTGGAAATAATTCTCCATTTGCCGGACACATTGTTCCGTAGTGATCGATGCACCGGCAAATCTACGTGAAGCATCAAGACCGGGCATCAGCGGAAGTCTATCCTGTAATGCCTGCATAATGTCATCATACAATGTCGCTTTTATAGAATTCCACTTATTCTTATATGCCTGTCGAAACTCCGTATACTGGAACAGTCTCTGAAACCAGAATGTATCCTTACCATGAACCGAACAAAAATCATCAGGCTCCAGTTTGAATGCACCGTCAGTATCCCACAGAACGCTCATGCGGAACTTGCTGCTGAAGGGATTTTCCATATCAAGGTCATCCTTAATGACAAACATGTTGCTGCCAAGACCGTCCCTGCTGTTGATGACGTCATGCATAAGTACCCAACCGGCGAATGAGTCTATGTCGATAACATCGGCAAGGGTGCGTCCTTCGGAATCCGTACCTTCATATATTACTTTTTCGGCCATTCTGGTAACAGCCTCGATATTTTGTCTCGCTTCTTCGGGCCAATCCTCAAAGTCAGGATCCTTAAACGTCCATCCCATTACCGGATGAATATACTCTGACTTAAAACACTCATCGGCCTGAGTCCACCAATAGACATCATTTTCGATTATGAAGCCGGTGTCCGTAATGTTTATCCTGTCCTTGTCAGCCGACACAGCCTCTATAAGGAAATATGAGCCGAAATAATTTCCGTTGATCATCAACGCCACCGGATAGCCTCTTGGTTGCCATCCTAAGCCCATGACTCTGCCAGTCTCAAATCCTACCACATGGTTAAGGTCAGCACAGCGATCCTTAAGCAGAACCCAGTCTTTGGACTTGCCTACTGTCTCGTCGCCTATTATCAGATTGGCTTTCTTTGAAAGCTTGATCTTGTACGAAGGAAACGGAGCCTTGTGACCCCCTATGTTCGAGGATCCATTACCCCTGACTTTCAGACGTACGCCGCTTTTCTTTGATTCGTAAGGACCGCTTTCATACAGAACGTCGCCTTTTCGGGTCACTGACAATTCGCCCTCAACATATATATTGTTTGCTATCGAAGAACTTACAGCCCCCTCCGGTGCCGACACGCAGTCGAAATCAGGAAACGCCCCGTCTTTAAGCGAAAAGTTCAGGATCGGAATGTCGATGTTGTTAAGTTCCGCTTTCCTCTCATCGGTAAGTTCTATACCGGATGGAGCAGGCTCTTTGACATCATCTTCCGCTGCCGTCATGTCCAAGTTAAACATTGACAGCAATACAATAATAGTAAGATATAACTTCTTCATTTATTGATGTTTTTATTGTGGTCTTAATTGTATATACCAATCCTTAATAAACATGGAAATGGCCTCATGCGCAGTGTTGTCACATCCCTTATCTATTATCAACAGGGGTAGAATTGGAATTTCGATGACAAAAGTAGTCAAATTTATCAATATTAACAAATTGTTAACATTATATTTATCATTTATCGACAAAAAATGATAAGGAAAGGATAAACACCGTACTATACGAATGAATATATAAACTAAGGCTGCATTGCGGCGTATTCGCCTGCATAACCAAATTTTGCACCGGGGATTGCACTGGCTATTGCACCCTTAGTATCGGAATTACCTCCTTCATTAACATTAAACCGGTCTTGAAGTTGGCGGCAACTCTATGTGCGTTGAATCGATCGATTTCGAATCCATCAAGAATGCACAATATCATGTCTGTATCATCGGTCCACGCATTTTTTTACCCATCGGCATCAATGTGCATCTTGAATAATTTGGGTTATAGTTCTTTAATCCATCGGGATAATTCTTTGACACTTATACTTTACTCAGAAATTCAGAGCCAAGACCAAGTGCATCTCCGATTGCCTGTCCATACAGGCAACCTTCCATACGACCAATGATTGATGTGACTATTCAAATTGATAATCATTCGGGTTCGTAGCCTTCATAGTAGTAAGATTGGTCGATGCCATGGAAAATTACATCTCGATCATCAGTTTCAGTAGTGAGGGCGTTTTGAAGTAGAAAACGGAGCTCAAGGTCATTGATTGGAGAACGTTCCATTGCCTGCATATAAGATTCGCGAGCGATTTTGCGCCAATCGACGACTTTGCCCAATGAACGGCGCAGCATCATATCAAGCCAGATGCGTGTAGCTCGCCCATTTCCCTCCATGAAAGGGTGAGCAATATTCATCTCAACATATTTGGAAATGATTTCTTCAAATGTCGTCTCGGGCATCTTCTCGATAGCCTTAAGCGCCGGAATAAGATAAAGCGAATTAGCAAACCGAAATCCACCTTTCGAAATATTCAGCTTGCGAATATCTCCGGCAAAAGGATAAAGTCCATCGAACAATGTTCGATGTATAGTCTGAAGGCCGAAGGTCGTTCCAACTTCAATCTCATAAACTTTGCCTGACGAGAAAAGTTCTTTTGCCTTTTCGATACTCTTGCGGTCAATATCGTTCTGATTCATTTATATAAAAGCTGGATAACTTCTTCTTTCAATTTAGGTAGATAATTGATAACGATTCCCCAAATGGTAAAGGGTTGAAGAGAATCGTATGCGTGAATCAGATAGTTTCGAGTTCCTTTAATCTTGCGGGCGTCTGTTATTGGTATATCAGGCATGATTTGAAGGATCTTAGTCATTGCTTCGCCGATTATACCGATTTGTCGCTCAATGGCATTACGAAACATACTGTCATCAAGAAATACCTGGTATTCCTTCGGCCGCTGGGTAAGGTACAATTCAACTTCCCCAATCGCTTGCATGATGTCTTGTAAATATTTGTTTATAGTTCTATCCATAAATCAGCTGTTTTGTTTCGTTAAGTTCTTCTATGAAATATGGATTCTTTAAGCAATCTTCATCTACCAGGTCAATTCTTCGTCCCATTAGATCTTCAAGGTCCATATAAAAGTTAATGAGGTTTTCCCCGGCAATCAAAGGGTCGGGATCATGATGGAATGTCGCTGAAAAATCGACGTCGCTATTTTCATTGAAGCGTGGTGTCAGAATTGAGCCGAATACATACAGAGTCTTTACCTTATACTTCTTACATAAGGCAATAATCTTTTGTAGATTATCAGTTATCAGATGCATATTCAATAACCGTGAGAAAAGAATTAAAACTGCAAAGCCGTCTATCAGATCAAGCATTGCAATGTTAGTTTATTGATTATAGTTTCAATTAGCCAGGAGTGAAGACATTTTATTTACATAAAAATCTTCCAAATATAGAATGTCAGATTCACTGAGTATTTGGCGGCTGTTCAAAATTTCTTTGTAGAATTGTGAAAGGCCATTCATATTTATACATCCTAAGCCAGTGAAATACAGTTCTACGCCTTTCTTAGATTTAAGTTCTGTAGGAATGGTTTCCAAAAATGAAATTACCTTTCGTAAAATCATAGAATCTAAACCTAATTCAGTGTTCTTTTTCTTTTCCCACTTATCTTCTGCAATAAATTTAGAGATTTCCAGTGAATCTTTAAGATTAATCAGGTTCATTTGATCCCTATGGACCATAATTTTATTCAAGATAGCCACATACCAATCCTTATTGATTGTTATTGAACATAACTTCCATTTATTTATATGTAGTGGCCCACGGAATATATATTCAGTTTGAGTATTGCCTTGATAGGAATTCTTTTCTACTTGGACTTCTGAGAGCTTTTTAGCAGGCCTCTCACTTACTAATTCATATTCTTCATTTAGATACAGTGTCATGAGGTTACAAATGATTAAAATATTAATAAGAGATTAAGAAAGGCAATGCCCATTACTAATAGGCATTGCCTTTCTTAGTTTCTATATGATTAGTCCTCTATCGCTGCCTGCGCCGCGGCTACGCGGGCGATAGGCACGCGGAACGGGGAGCAGCTTACGTAGTCCATGCCGAGCTTGGCGCAGAACTTGACGGAGCTGGGTTCGCCTCCGTGCTCGCCGCAGATACCTACCTTCAGATCGGGCTTGGTGCTACGGCCTTTCTTAACGCCCATCTCTACGAGCTGGCCTACGCCTTCCTGATCCAGCACCTCGAACGGATCTACCTTGATAATTCCCTTCTCCTTGTAGTATTTCAGGAACTTGGGTGCGTCATCACGGCTGTAACCGAAGGTCATCTGCGTCAGGTCGTTCGTGCCGAACGAGAAGAAGTCTGCTACCTCGGCGATCTTGTCGGCGGTCAGGGCTGCGCGGGGCACCTCGATCATGGTTCCTACCTTGTAGGGAATCGATGTGCCGCGCTCGTCGAATACCTTGGCTGCTGTTTCGTTGATCACGTTGGCCTGATGCTGGATCTCCTTGAGCGTACCAACCAGCGGCACCATGATTTCTGGATATACCTTAATGCCCTGCTCCTTGCAGATCAGCGCGGCCTCGATGATGGCGCGTGCCTGCATCTCGGTGATTTCGGGATATGTGATGCCCAGACGGCAGCCACGGTGGCCCAGCATGGGGTTGAACTCGCTGAGTTCGTCTACCTTGGCCTTGACCTCCTGCAGGGTCAGACCCATCTCGTCGGCCAGTTCCTTCTGAGTGGCGGTCTGGTGAGGCACGAATTCGTGCAACGGGGGATCGAGCAGACGGATTGTCACTCCGCAGCCATCCATGGCCTTGAAGATGCCTTCGAAGTCCTGACGCTGGATAGGCAGAAGCTTGGCCAGAGCGGCACGGCGTCCTTCCTCATCACTGCTCAGAATCATTTCGCGCACAGCCTTGATGCGGTCGCCCTCGAAGAACATGTGCTCCGTACGGCACAGACCGATACCCTTGGCACCGAAGCGACGTCCGGTCTCTGCGTCACGCGGCGTGTCGGCGTTGCATCGTACGTATGTCTTGGTGAATTTCTCGGCCAGATTCATGATGGCACCGAAGTCGCCGCTCAGCTCAGGCTCGGTGGTGGGAACCTGTCCCTCGTATACGTCGCCTGTCGAGCCGTTCAGAGAGATCCAGTCGCCTTCCTTGAAGGTCTTGCCACTCATCTTGACGGTCTTCTCCTTGTAATCAACCTGGATTTCGCCGGCGCCGGATACGCAGCACTTGCCCATACCGCGTGCCACAACGGCTGCGTGGCTGGTCATACCGCCGCGCATGGTCAGGATGCCCTGGGCCACCGCCATACCGCGAAGGTCCTCGGGGCTGGTCTCGATACGAACCAGGATTACTTTCTTCTTCTTCTCGGCCCATGCCTCGGCGTCGTCGGCCTGGAATACGATCTGTCCTGTGGCGGCACCGGGAGATGCGGGAAGACCCTTGGCAACGACTACAGCACGCTTCAGTGCGTCCTTGTCGAATACCGGGTGCAGCAGCTCGTCGAGCTTCTGGGGCTCCATTCGCAGCAGCACGGTCTTTTCGTCAATCATGTTTTCGCGCAGCAGGTCCATGGCTATCTTGACCATGGCGGCGCCGGTGCGCTTACCGTTGCGGGTCTGGAGCATCCAGAGCTTGCCGTCCTGAATGGTGAACTCCATATCCTGCATGTCGCGGTAGTGGTCCTCCAGCTTGTGCGCGATGCTGATCAGTTCTGTGGCACAGTCGGGCATCGATTCCTCAAGCGCGGGATATTTGGTGCGACGCTCCTCCTCGCTGATGCCCTGCAGGGCAGCCCAGCGGCGCGAACCCTCGATGGTGATCTGCTGCGGTGTGCGGACACCGGCCACAACATCCTCACCCTGTGCGTTGATCAGGTATTCGCCGTTGAATATGTTCTCGCCTGTAGCGGCATCGCGGCTGAATGCGACACCGGTAGCGGAATTGTTACCCATGTTGCCGTAAACCATGGCCTGTACGTTGACGGCCGTTCCCCACTCCTCGGGAATCTGGTTCATGCGGCGGTAAATGATGGCGCGCTCGTTCATCCAGCTGTCGAATACGGCGCAGATGCCACCCCACAGCTGCTCCCATGCCGACTCGGGGAAGTCCTTGCCGGTATAATCCTTGACGGCAGCCTTGAAACGCTTTACAAGTTCCTTCAGGTCGTCCACGTCCAGCTCATTGTCGAACTTAACGCCTTTCTCCTCCTTCACTGCGTCCATGATGGCCTCGAAGGGGTCGATGTCGGTCTTGCTCTTGGGCTTCATGCCGAGCACCACGTCGCCGTACATCTGTACGAAACGGCGGTAGCTGTCCCATGCGAAACGCGGGTTGCCGCTCTTTTCGGCCATGTTGGCTACTGTGGCGTCGTTCATACCCAGATTCAGCACCGTATCCATCATACCGGGCATCGATGCGCGGGCTCCGGAACGAACCGATACAAGCAGCGCATTGTCAGGATCGTCAAATTTTTTGCCGGTTAATGACTCGACGTGTGCTATTGCTTTCTCAACATCAGCCTTGATATCGGCTACGACAGCGTCACGGCCCATCTGGGTATACTCGGTGCATACTTCAGTGGTGATTGTGAAACCGGGAGGCACAGGCATACCCAGCAGGTTCATTTCTGCCAGATTGGCGCCCTTGCCGCCGAGAAGATTTCTCATGTCCGCTGTTCCTTCGGCCTTACCGTCGCCGAATGTATATATTTTCTTAGACATAAATGATTAATATATTGTATTATATTGATTTCAACAACCATGCCGGCATCATTAGTGATGCTGTCCCGGCACAGTGGGGTTCATACACATAACCTCAAAATTGTAACTTCTGTGTGCAAATTTAATAATTTATAGGCGAAATTTAGTATTTTTACCGCAAAAAATGAACATTAGTGTGATTTTTCTTATCAAAACGGTCAATGACTGACTTTTGCAAGAGGTTTCTTCAAGCATGATTATAGTCAAAAATAAAAAAATCGCAGATAAGCATTGCAAAGTCGGAAAAAAGCATTAACTTTGCAGTCGCAAAATGGAAAGGAGCGATGCTCGAGTGGCTGAAGAGGCACGCCTGGAAAGCGTGTATACGCCAAAAGCGTATCCCGAGTTCGAATCTCGGTCGCTCC
>CAJKBH010000012.1 GCA_905198125.1 uncultured Porphyromonadaceae bacterium | reverse complement strand
CCGTTCTTCGATCCCGAGGCCAGCGATGCCGAGAACTACGGTGGTATCGGCGTGGTGATCGGCCACGAGATGACACACGGATTCGACGACCAGGGCTGCAACTTCGACGCAAAGGGCAACATGGTGAACTGGTGGACTCCCGAGGACGCCGAGAAGTTCCAGAAGCTGACACAGGGTCTGGCCGACCAGTTCAACGAAATCGAGATCTTCCCCGACCTGAAGGCTAACGGTGCTTACACACTGGGCGAGAACATCGCCGACCACGGAGGTCTGCGTGTGGCCTACACCGCATGGCTCGACTCCCAGAAGAAGAAAGGCGTGGACATCACGTCCGAGGAGGCCAAGATCGACGGCCTGGATCCCACTCAGGTGTTCTATATGAACTACGCCAACCTCTGGGCCAACAACATCCGCGACGAGGAGAAGCGCCGTCTCACCATGGCCGATCCCCACTCGCTGGGCGTGAATCGCGTCAACGTATCGCTGCGCAACATCGACCCCTTCTTCAAGGCTTTCGGCATCAAGGCCGGCGACAAGATGTTCCGCCCCGAATCCGAGCGAATCACCATCTGGTAACCGTACATTACATACCCATACCTATGGAGGCACCGCATCCCGGTGCCTCTTTTTTATGCTATATACATCTATTTTCGCAGTCGGTTGCTTTTAATTTTGAGGAATGAAGAATTTGGACTATATTTGCAATGGAATCGGGGTTGCGAAATAAATGCATCAAGCGGCTTCGATTCGAATCAATGCTTTAATGTCAAACCCATGAAAAACTCAGTGGGGAAATCTTAATTAACCCAAAACAGGAAAGCATGAAAAAGCACAATTTTTATGCAGGGCCGAGCATACTGACGCCCTATACCATCCAGAAGACAGCGGATGCAGTGATTAATTTTGCAGACACGGGTCTGTCGGTGCTGGAAGTGTCGCATCGCAGCAAGGAATTCCAGGCCGTGGTAGACGAGGCCGTGGCCCTGACCAAGGAGCTTCTTCAGCTTCCGGAAGGTTACCACGTGTTGTTCTTAGGTGGTGGCGCAAGCATGCAGTTCTGCATGGTGCCCTTCAACCTGCTGGAGAAAAAGGCCGCATACCTGAACACCGGCACATGGGCGTCCAACGCCATCAAGGAGGCAAAACTGTTCGGCGAGGTCGACGTAGTGGCCAGCAGCGAGGACACCAAGTTCAACTATATACCCAAGAACTTCGTCATCCCCACCGACGCCGACTATTTCCACTACACCAGCAACAACACCATCTACGGTACGGAACTCCGTAAGGATCCCGACAGCCCGGTGCCCATGGTGTGCGACATGTCGTCCGACATCTTCTCGCGTGTGTTCGATCCCACCAAGTATGAGGTGATCTACGCAGGCGCACAGAAGAACCTGGCCCCCGCCGGCGTCACCATCGTCATCGTCAAGGAATCGGCCTTAGGTCACGTGAGCCGCCCCATTCCCACAATGCTCGACTATCGCACACACGTCAAGAAAGGCTCGATGTTCAACACTCCCCCGGTGCTTCCCATCTACTCGGCGCTGATGACACTGCGCTACTACAAGGAGCAGGGAGGCGTGGCCGAGATGGAACGCCGCGATGTGGAGAAGGCAGCAATCCTCTATGACGAGATCGACCGCAACAAGCTGTTCACGGGCACCGTAGCCGAGGAAGACCGTTCCATCATGAACGTATGCTTCGTAATGAAGCCCGACTATGCCGAGCTGGAGAAGGATTTCCTCGACTTCGCCACAAGCAAGGGAATGGTAGGCATCAAGGGTCACCGTTCGGTTGGCGGATTCCGCGCGTCGCTCTATAACGCACTCCCCAAGGAGAGCGTGGAGGCATTGGTAGCCGTCATGAAGGATTTCGAAGCCAAACATTAATGCAGTGATACTATGAAAATACTTGTATTTACCGAAAAGCCGTTTGCCCCTGCCGCTGTCAAAGCCATAGAGAACAGCATCAACGCCTCGGGCAACGAGCTGGAAGTGGTTGAGGGAGGCACACGCGCCGACCTGCTGGAAGCCATCAGGAACGCCGACGGACTGATTGTCCGCAGCGACAAGATAGACAACGACATCATGGACGCCGCTCCGCAGCTGAAGGTGATAGTACGTGCCGGTGCCGGCTACGACAACATCGACCTGGAGGCCGCCACAAAGCATGGCATCTGCGTGATGAACACTCCCGGCCAGAACTCCAACGCAGTGGCCGAGCTGGTGTTCGGCATGATCATCATGATGTGCCGCAACCAGTATAACGGCAAGTCGGGAACTGAGCTTAAGGACAAGACTCTGGGCCTCTACGCTTTCGGACAGGTAGGCCGCAACGTGGCACGCATAGCCAAGGGATTCGGCATGCATGTATCGGCGCTCGACAAGTTCGTGCCTGACGTGATGATGGAAGGCGAAGGCGTCAAGCCACTGCATTCGGCCGACGAACTCTTTTCTGAAAATCAGTTCGTGTCCTTACACATCCCGGCCACTGCCGAGACGCGCAAGAGCATCGGCTACGACCTGGTGATGAAGATGCCGAAGAATGGCGTGCTCATCAACACCGCCCGTAAGGAGGTGATAGACGAGGAAGGTCTGATGAAGGCCCTGGAGGAGCGTCCCGACCTGCGCTATGTCAGCGACATCAAGCCCGACACCGCCGAGGAGTTCGAGAAGAAATTCGCCGCACGCGTGTTCTTCACGCCCAAGAAGATGGGCGCTCAGACAGCCGAAGCCAACTTCAACGCCGGCGTAGCCGCCGCCGAGCAGGCCGTGGCCTACCTCACCGACGGCTGGGACAAATACAGAGTGAATAAATAATCCCGACTTATCTCGATTAATCCTGATTATCTCGATTAATCCTGATTTAATTCAATAACAAAGGCCCCGGGTCGCAATGACCCGGGGCCTTATATTGTGTCTGTGTGTTTCCGATTACTTCTCGGCTACACCTGTCATTACGAAGTCAAGACGGTTCTTGGAGGGGTCAAGCTGCTTCATAAACTTGTTCAGGCCCTCTACGGTCATGCCGTCGATGGCTGCCTTGTGGCCGGAGATGTTGTCGAAGCCCAGCAGCAAGTCTGTCAGATTGTTTTTCCAGTAGCTATTGGTACGGACATTGATCTCATACTGTTTTGCCATAGCCTCGCGTACCTTGTTGAAGTGTTCGGCTTTAGCTCCGTTCTTCAGCAAGTTGGTAAGCTCAGTATTGGCACGGTCAACCAGTTTCTGCTGTACGTCGGCATTGGTCTGGAACCAGTAGCCGAGCTGCCAGTGGTTGGTGTACTGGTTGAAGCCGCCGAATCCCTGGGGGCTGTATGTACCACCTTCTTCCTCACGCAGAGTCTCGGTATAAATGATGTCCATGATATCACCCACTGCCGAAATCAAGCAGCTGTTGGCTATGGAGTAAGGAATATCGGTACCGTTGCTTACCACGAACACCTGCGAAGACGGAGTGGCCATCGGGATGTCGAAGTGGTCCTTCACATCACCCTTCACATAAGGACGGGGCGAGATAACCTTTGCCTGCGAAGCCTTGCCCTTGGAGGGAAGCGAGGCGATGTATTTCTCAAGCAGCGGCTTCAGAGTCGCAGCATCGATGTTGCCGACGAACAGGAACGTAAAGTCGGCGGCATTGGCCATGCTCTGCTTGGCCATCTTGAGCATCTCGGGATAGTTTGCCTTCTCCAGCATGCTGACGGAGGGCACGTTGTAATAGAGGTCGTCGTGGCAGTTCTGAGCCTGGTCAAGACGGCTGCTGAACACGAACTGCGGACTCTTTTCCTGCTCGCGGAGGAAGCCGATGGTCTGCTCTATGTTGGCACGGTATGCCGCGGTGTCAGGCTGAAGGTCGGTCATGGTCTCGTACAGCACCTCCATGAATACGGGCAGATCCTTGACAGTGGACTGTCCTTTGAGCGACGTCACGGCGTTGCCTACGCTATAGCTCAGTTCCACTTTCTTGCCTGCCAGATATTTCGATACGGTCGACGCCTTGTATTCGCCGAATTTGGAAGCGTCCACAGCGTCCGACATGCACATCACATTTGCAGCCTGGTTCTTGCTATAGATGTCGCGGCCACCCTTGCGGAAGGCGGTGAACAGGATCTCGTCAGCCTTGAAGTCGGTGGGCTTGATCACGACCTTCGCGCCGTTGCTCAGCGTGAACTCGGTTGTTCCGAACTGGCCTGCCTTCTCGCTCTTGATCTTGCCGGCCTTCGGGGCCTTGGCCACCAGTGTGGACGGAAGTTCCTCGTCTACGTATGCCGTGTACTCGGCGTTGATGATCTTGTTGAGGTCGGCTGTCATCACCTCCTCGGACACCATTTCCATACCCTCGCGCTCAGGCTGCGAAACGACTATCACCTGATTGTCGGGCGTCAGTATCTGGGTAGCCATCATGTTCAGTTCCTGAACGGGTATCACCGGAAGAACCTGTTTCATCAGCGTGTACTCCTGTTCGGCGCCGGGATTGGCGGTATTGTCGATGAACGTGCGGATCAGGCGGCGTGCCAGAGTCGAAGTCTTGGTGGACTTACGCTCGTTGTAGGCCTTCTCGTAGGTGGAAAGGAGTTCGTCGCGGGCACGGACAAGTTCGGACTCCATGAAGCCAGTCTTGCAGGCACGGGCCACGATGGCCAGAGCGTCGTCGTAAGCATCCTTGATGCCGTCCTTGGCTATGATGGTGATGTCGAACGCATCCTTGGTGGTCGATACATAGAAGTCTCCGAAGCTGACGCCGGCATACGAGTACTTGCAGTTGGGATCCTTTGAATGCTCCTGCAGACGGTTGTTGATCATCATCTCGATCAGAGCCTGTACCACCCTCTCCTGCATATATGCCATGACGGTGTTGCGTTCCTCGAAAGGAATCTTGTCGCTCTTGAACGACACGCTGATCATCTTGTAAGGCATTTCCTTGTCGGTGAAGTAAGCGAAGATGGGCTTCTCGTTGTCGCTCACCGTGGGATATACGCGGGGAGCGGCATTCTCGGGCATCGGGATCTTGCTGAACAGATCCTTCACCTTCTGCTCCATCTCGTTGACGTCGAAGTCACCGACAATCACGATACCCTGCTGGTCCGGACGATACCATTTGTGATAGTAGTCGCGGATGGCCTGGGGCGGGAAGTTGCGCACTATCTCCATCTTGCCGATAGGCATCTGCTGATACTGGTACTCCTTGTACAATACAGGGAGGATAGCCTCGAACATACGGTTCTGGGCATCGCGGCGGCTGCGCCATTCCTCCTCGATCACGCCACGCTCGGCGTTGATTTCGTCTTCCTCCAGCAGGATGCTGCCGCTCCAGTCGCTCAGCACGAGCAGTACGGAGTCCATCAGGGCCTTGTCGGTGGTGGGTACGTTGTCGATGTTGTACACTGTCTCGTCAAAGCCCGTGTAGGCGTTGATGTCCGCGCCGAAGCGGATACCCTTCGACTGCAGATAGTTCAGCATGTTCTTGCCGGGATAATGCTTGGTGCCGTTGAAGGCCATGTGCTCCAGGAAGTGGGCCAGACCAAGCTGATTCTCGTTCTCGAGCGTCGATCCTACCTTCTGGGCGATGTAGAAGTTGGCGCGCTCCTTCGGCTCCTCGTTGTGCAGGAGGTAGTACGTCAGGCCGTTGTCCAGCTTGCCGTGTCTTACTTCCGGATTCAACGGAATCGCCGGATTCTGTCCGTAAGCCATGACACAGGTCATTCCCAGCATGGCCAGACTCGCAATCTTTCTGATCATATTTATATTGTTATTGGTGTGTTTTAATTGAATTGATAAATGCCGTTAGTGTATAGTTCTGTTAATTTGAACTAAAACCGACAGCGGGGTTTAATACTTGCGATGCTTTTTAGGCTTGTGGAAACGCATTGTGGTGTGCTGCGTTATGACATAATCCATGGGCACGTCGTGTTCCTCGCATGGAATCTCGTCCATCAGCTGGAAATCGTAACCCACGCCTACTGTCGTAGCCTTGGTGCCCGCCAGCAGGCGGTCATAGAATCCCTTGCCGCGACCCAGGCGGTTGCCGCGTCGGTCGAACGCCACGCCGGGCACCACTATCATTTCCAGCTCGCGGGCATCGACGGTGTCGTTGCCCGTCGGCTCCTCGATATGGAACGAACCTAATTCCAGACGTGACTCGTCGTATGGCAGAATCTCCAGGTTCACGCCGTTGACACGCGGCAGGTAGAAGTGCTTGCGCCCGTGCCATTTCTTCAGGAATGCGCGTGTGGACAGCTCGTCGCTCAGCGAGTGGTACATAAGGATACGGTCAGCCATCATAAACGCCGCCGTGTCCTCCAGACGTGCGAACACCTCAAGGGCGGACGCCTCTTTTTCGGTTTCCAACAGCATCTTGCGCATCGCGCTCACCTTTCTCCTTATGTCTCGCTTATCCATAGCTATCTCTTTTTACTTGGTTTGATGTTCACGGGCGATTGTCCCTGTTCCAGCAGACGCAGAGCCTCCGATACCGTCTTGTCTTCCTGATTCAGTATCTTTATGAGGCCTTCGTAACCTACCAGATCGCGCGCAATCACACCCTTTATCTGATTTAACAACAAACTGCGCGATTGGTTGATGTAATACCATCGTGCGGGCAGCCCTTTGCTGGCGGCGTAGCTCACGAAGTTCTGCAGCAACGTGTTGTCTCGCGGCAGGATGCGCATCATGCTCTCCACGCTCTTGTCCTTCATCATCGGGCGGTAGGAGTCGGCCATATATTGCGCGAAAGTATTGATCAGACCCTTGTTCACTGCCTCCAGATAGTAGGAAGTGTAACCCGTAGTATCTTCGGGCACGAACACATCGGGCATGATGCCGCCGCCTCCATACACCTCGCGTCCGTTGACGGTGCGGAACAGCTTGCTCTTGTCCAGCTTGATGCTGTCGCGCGAATAAAACTCGCCGTGCGTGTAGCGGTCAGCTATATCCATCTCGTACTTGCCGTCCTTGCCACGCTTGTATTCCTTCTGGATGCACCGACCCGAGGGAGTGTAGTAGCGTGCCACCGTGAGGCGCACGGCCGAACTGTCGGGCAGCGAGAGCTGGTTCTGCACCAGTCCTTTGCCGAACGTGCGGCGTCCGATAACGAGACCTCGGTCGTTGTCCTGGATGGCTCCGGCAAAGATTTCAGATGCCGAGGCCGAGAATTCGTTGGTTATTACAGTCAGCGGAACGTTCTGGAACTGGCCGGTGCCGTCGCTGGTGGCTACGGTCTGGTTCTCGGCTATGCGGCCCTTTGTGAAAACTATGCCGCGGCCGGCAGGCAGGAATTCGTTGGCCATATATATGGCCTGATCCATGAATCCACCCGAATTGCCGCGAAGGTCCACGATATACTTTTTTGCGCCCTCCGTCTGCAGCCGTGTCAGCGCAGTGTAGAACTCGCTGTAAGTGGTGCGGGCGAACTTGCTTACCTTCACGTATCCGGTGTCGTCTGTCAGCATGTATGCTGCATCCACGCTGTTGGAAGGTATCTGGCCGCGCACGATGTCGAACGTCAGCGGCGTCTTTGCACTGCGGCGCTTCACCAGTGTCTTGACCTGTGTGCCTTCCTTGCCGCGCAGGGTCTTGAACACTTCCTCGCTGCTGATCTTCTCGCCTGTCAGCTTCTTGCCGTTGGCTTCAAGAATCAGGTCGCCCGGCAGGATTCCTACTTTCTCGGCCGGTCCGCCGGTTATTACCTCCACTACGGTCACAGTGTCGTTCAGCACCTGGAATGCCACGCCGATGCCGCCGAACGAACCCTCGAGGTCATCGTTGGCTATGGTCAGCGACTCGGCAGGTATATAGGCCGAATGCGGGTCGAGCGATGCCAGCAGGTCGGGTATCGACTCGTTGATCAGGCTGTCGATATTGATTGGATCCACATATTGCTCCTGTATCATGCCCAACACGGTGCGAAGTTTCTCCTCGCCCGGACTCAGCCGCTGTTCGCTGGAATATCTGCCGATGAACAAGCCCCCGATTATGCCCAGACTCAGGAACAGAGGCAACAGTATGTATCCGTAATTTTTCTTTTTCATCAATGTATGGATTGATCCTTACAATCGTCGCATCCGCATCCTCCGGCATCCTCTCCGTCGCTATCCAGAGGAATATGCACGGTCTCGATGCCTGCCCGTTTCAGCAGGTCGAGACCGTCGGTGATGCGGTACAGGTCGGAGAAAACCACTCGTTTTATACCGGCCTGTATTATCAGTTTCGAGCATTCCATGCACGGGCTGGCTGTGATATACAGGGTGCTCCCCTCGCTGCTGTTGTTGCTGCGGGCTACCTTGGTGATGGCGTTGGCTTCGGCATGAAGCACGTACGGAAATGTGGTTCCCTCCTCAGTCTCGCACACGTTGGGGAATCCCGAGGGAGTGCCGTTATAACCGTCGGAGATTATCATCTTGTCCTTCACTAACAGGGCGCCCACCTTGCGGCGCTCGCAATACGAGTTTTCGGCCCATATCGTGGCCATGCGCAGATAGCGGCGGTCCAGTATATCCTGTTTGTCCATGATTGGATGCGTGTTACATTATTATTATTCAAGCAATGCTTAAAGGTCGCTGTGATCCACTAAGAAACGCTCGGCGTCCATTGCGGCGCGGCATCCCGTACCTGCCGCGGACACGGCCTGACGGTAGATCGGGTCGGCGCAGTCGCCGGCGGCGAACACTCCCTCCACGCTGGTGCGTGTGGTGGGCGACTGGACGCGGATGTATCCCTCGCCGTCCAGGTCAAGCTGGCCGCGGAATATCTGTGTGGCCGGAATATGGCCGATGGCCAGGAAGAATCCATCCAGCGGCAGGTCGAAACGCTCCTCCGTCTCCTCGCCTAAGTGACGCACTATGTGTGCGCCCTCCACGCCGTCCTCGCCGTACAGACCCGTGGCGTTGCACTTGAACAGTATCTCGATGTTCTCCTTGTTGAACACGCGTTGCTGCAGTGTGTGCGACGCGCGCAGATGGTCCTTGCGCACTATCATGTACACCTTGCTTGCCAGTGTGGAGAGGTACAGGGCCTCCTCGCAGGCCGTGTCGCCGCCGCCCACTACGGCCACGGTGCGCTTGCGGTAGAAGAATCCGTCGCAGGTGGCGCAGGCGCTCACGCCCATACCGCGATACTTCTCCTCGTCCGCCAGTCCAAGATAACGGGCCTTGGCTCCGGTGCATATTATCACCGTCTCGGCCACTATCACGTCTCCCCTGTCGTCTTGACATACGAAAGGACGCTTGCTGAAATCCACCTTGTCGATGGTACGCGACACTATCTCCGTGCCGTAACGCTCGCACTGCTTGCGCAGGTCGTCCATCATCTCCTGGCCGAGAATCCCTTCCGGATACCCGGGAAAGTTCTCTATCTCGGTGGTCTGTGTCAGCTGGCCGCCGGGCTGGTCGCCCTCATAAAGCACAGGCGACAGATTGGCGCGCGAGGCATAAATGCCCGCCGTGTATCCGGCGGGACCTGACCCTATTATCAATACTTTGGTATGTTTTTCCATCTTATCTTATGTCTACTATTTCGTAATCCTTATATTTGGCCGCAGGAAATGTGAATGTGCCTGCCGGCAGCTTGCCGTTAAGGTTAAGGTTGGTGACGTAAACGGTGCTTCGTTGATCATCGTTTGTCCGTACTATAAACCGTTCCGGCAACAGGGTTTTGGTATTTATGGCCACCTCGATGGCCTTGATGTCCGCGTTCTTATTTCTTGGATTCAGCAGTACAAGATACTTGCCGGCCTCCTTGCGCTTGCTAAAGAACAGCCGGTAGCTGCTGTTGTATCCGTTAAGATACATCAACGGATTGGCGTCGGCCACATCGGCCGGCTCGGGAGTGGATACCGTCACCTCTTTCGTATTCGGATTCAGCGTCCACAGAGTCTTGCCGTCAAACCACTGCTTGCCGAACTGACCGGACTCAATATATGTGCGCGTGCCGTCGAACTTAAACGCACCGGAGGCCGAGCCTTGGTCGCCGCTTGCCCGGAAGTTCCCGGTAATGCCTTTGGCGCCCTTTATCTTGGCTACAGTCTGCTGCATCACCTCCTGCGGCGTTATCGCGAATGATGTGAACGATACCGCCGCAAGAGCCGTCAGCGTCGATACGATTATTTTTCGCATTTCTCGTTTTGTTTGGGTAATACGCTCTCAAGGAACTGCTGATACTTGTTCCAGTCCTTGATTGGATTGCGGGCTACCCCCGATTCCTCGGCGGCCTTGGCCACTGCCGGCGACACGGTGAACAGCAGGCGCTTGTCCACGGGCTTTGGCAGTATGTAGTCGGGGCCGAAACTCAGCTCCTTCACTCCGTAGGCGTCCAGCACCTGCTGAGGCACGGGCTCATGCGCCAGCCTGGCGATGGCGTATGTGGCGGCCACCTTCATGTCCTCGTTGATGGTTGAAGCTCGGGAGTCGAGCGCGCCACGGAATATGTAGGGGAAGCCCAGGACGTTGTTCACCTGGTTGGGATAGTCGCTTCGTCCCGTAGCCACGATTATGTCGGGGCGTGTGGCCTTGGCCAGCTCGTAGTCTATTTCCGGTGTCGGGTTGGCCAGCGCGAACACTATCGCCTTGGGTGCCATCTTCATCAGCATGGCGGGTGTCAGCACACTGCCCACACTCACGCCGAGGAATACGTCGGCGCCTACGATTGCCTCGTCGAGAGTGTGCAGGTCGCGGTCGGTGGCGAACTCACGCTTCTGCTCCGTAAGTTGGTCACGGTCCTTGCGTATCACTCCCTTGGAGTCGCACATCACGATATTCTCGGCCTTCACGCCCAGACGCTTGTAGATGCGTCCGCAACTGATGGCCGCCCCTCCGGCTCCGTTTATAACCAGCTTGATGTCCTCTAATTTCTTGCACTGGATTTCGCACGCGTTCAGCAATGCGGCGCCGGATATTATCGACGTGCCGTGCTGGTCGTCGTGCATGATGGGTATGTCGCACTGCTTGCGCAGCTCGGTCTCGATATAGAAACTTTCCGGGGCCTTTATATCCTCCAGGTTGATGCCGCCGAACGTGGGCGTCAGCGAGCGGATTATCTCAACCATCTTCTGCGGGTCGCTCTCGTTGATCTCGATGTCGAACGAGTCAAGACCGGCGTATATCTTGAACAGCAGAGCCTTGCCCTCCATCACGGGCTTGCCGGCAAGCGCACCGATGTTGCCGAGACCCAGCACTGCCGTGCCGTTCGATATCACGGCCACAAGATTTCCCCGGTTGGTATATTTATATGCATCGTCCGGATTCTTCTCTATCTCAAGACAAGGATAGGCCACTCCGGGCGAATAGGCCAGCGACAGGTCGCGTGCCGTACAGTATGGCTTGGTGGGCATCACCTCAATCTTGCCGGGGCGTCCCTCTTCATGGTATTCCAAAGCCTCTTGCTTCATGTCCATATTTCGAGTCTATTTTTTACAGTTATTTCTCTTTATCTCCCTTTGTTTTTATAACAAATGAAATCCTTATTCTTAACTTACAAAATTAACAAAAAATGTTGGGATTGGCAATTTATTTACTCCTATTAAAGGCTATTAACGATAAAATTGTTAATTTTGTGGCAAATTTGAATTGACAGCACATAAAAGACCGCATAATTTCCATGATAAGTATCAACAATCTCGAGGTTGAGTTCTCGGCGCGTCCCCTGTTTCACGATGTGAGTTTTGTGATCAATCCCAACGACCGCATAGCCCTGACGGGCAAGAACGGCGCGGGCAAATCCACATTGCTGAAGATACTGGCAGGGTTGGAGGAGCCTACGCACGGCACGGTGTCCATGCCCAACGGCATCACCGTGGGCTATCTGCCGCAGCAGATGGTATTGGCCGACGACACATCGGTGGTGGACGAGGTTAAGAAAGCTTTCTCTGAATTGCAGGGCCTGAAGGACGAGCTTGCCGACGTGCAGCGGCAGATGACCGAACGCACCGACTATGAATCGGAATCGTATCACGACCTCCTCGAACGGTTCGATTACCTGAACCATCGCCTTTCGATCGAGGGAGCCGACAACATGGATGCCGAAATCGAGTCCACGCTCACCGGATTAGGATTCCTGCCGACGGACATGCACCGCCCCACCTCGGAATTCTCCGGAGGCTGGCGTATGCGTATAGAGCTGGCCAAGATACTGTTGCGCCGCCCCGATATTCTGCTGCTCGACGAGCCGACCAACCACCTTGACATCGAATCCATCCAGTGGCTGGAGCGTTTTCTGATGAACAAGGGCAATGCGGTGCTTCTCGTCAGCCACGACCGCGCTTTCCTTGACAATGTCACCACTCGCACGCTCGAGATTTCGTGCGGCAAGATCTACGACTACAAGGTTAACTATTCAAAGTTCCTGGAGCTGCGCAAGGAGCGCGTGGAACAGCAGATGCGCGCCTACGAGAACCAGCAGAAGATGATAGCCGACACCAGGGAGTTCATCGAGCGGTTCCGCTACAAGCCGACCAAGGCGGTGCAGGTGCAGAGCCGCATCAAGCAGCTGGAGAAAATAGTGCCAATCGAGGTGGACGAGGTGGACAACTCCCGGCTTCGCCTCAAATTCCCCAAGGCCGAACGTTCAGGCGACTTCCCGCTGATAGTCGAGGGTGTGGGCAAGCGTTACGGCGACCATCAGGTGTTTTCCGACGTTGAGTTCACCATCCGCCGCGGCGAGAAGGTGGCTTTCGTGGGGCGCAACGGCGAGGGTAAGTCCACGCTGGTGAAGTGCATCATGGAGCAGATACCCTACGATGGCACGCTCAAGGTGGGACACAACGTCAAGATAGGATATTTCGCCCAGAATCAGGCTCAGTTGCTCGACGGCGAGCTCACGGTGTTCGAGACCATCGACAATGTGGCCACAGGTGACATGCGCACCAAAGTGCGCGACATCTTAGGCGCCTTCATGTTCGGCGGCGAAGCCATCGACAAGAAAGTGAAGGTGCTGTCCGGCGGTGAAAAGACACGTCTGGCCATGATACGTCTGTTGCTCGAGCCGGTCAATTTCCTGATTCTCGACGAGCCTACCAACCACTTGGACATCCCGTCAAAGGATGTGCTGAAGGAGGCCATCGCCGATTTCAACGGCACGGTGATACTGGTGAGCCATGACCGCTACTTTCTGGACGGCCTCGTTGACAAGGTATATGAGTTCGGCGGTGGCAAGGTGCGCGAGCACCTGGGCGGCATCTACGACTTCCTGCGCGCCAAGGACATGACCAACCTGCACGAGCTTGAGAAAAAGGACGCTCCTGCCCCTGCGGCCAAAACCGCTGAACCTAAACCCAAGGAACCTACGCCGCCTCAGCCTGCCGTACAGGCCGAAGCACCGCGCAAATTAAGCTATGCCGAGCAGAAGGAACGTGCCAAGATGGTGTCGAAGGCCGAGAAGAAGGTGAAGCAGGCCGAGGAGACCATAGCGGCCCTTGAACTGGAAGTGAAGGCCCTGGAGGATAAGATAGGCAGCGGCGACGCCAGCCCGGAAACACTCGAAGCTTACCAGAACACCACCAAGAAGCTGGAAAACGAGATGTCCATCTGGGAGATAGCGCAGCAGGAACTGGACGCCCTCTCCTAACCATCCGCACTGTGCCAACAGCCCGCAGCACCATCCGCACTGTGGTAAAAGCCCGCGGCTTTTACTCTACCTTATCCCCCCCTCATCGGCTTCCCAGCACCAGCAGTACCAGCGACAGGAACAGGATTGACAGGTCTATGGCCTTGGCCTTTACATTCTTCTCTTTCAGCACTGTCACGCCATACAGGAACGGTATGATCACGCTGCCGCGTCGCGTCATGGATACGATCGAAATCATGGCTCCGGGAATAGTGAGACAGTAGAAATAGGCAAGGTCGGCCACCGTCAGGAATACGGAGATGCCAAGTATTGACCATCTCCATTTGAATTTGCCGCCGAAGTGCGCGGGTGCGAATCTGTAGAGTATCAGCACCACCACGCCCATCATCAGCATCTGATAGAACGAATACCAGGCCTGCACCTCCAGCGGCTGGAACCGTCCCATCAGGAATTTGTCGTACAGGGCGCTCACCGCTCCGAGCATGGTGGCTCCTATCGACATCCACAGCCAAATCGAGGCCTTGAACGAGAATCCCTCCTTGGCGCCGATGCGCGATATGAAGAACAGCGAGGCGAATCCCAATAGCATACCGCACCATTGCAGCGCGTTTAGCCGCTCGCCGAATATCAGCAGCGCTCCCAACAGCACCAGCACCGGGCGCGACGCGTTGATTGGGCCCTGAATGGTGAGCGGCAGATGCTTGATGGCGAAATATCCCAATATCCACGACGAGAGGACTATCACTGCCTTCAGCACCACCAACAGGTTCTGCATCAGCGTGTCGCCGGGACCGTAATGTCCCTGTGCCACGCTCTCTATCAGCACCGGACTCAGCAGCAACGTGCCGAACATAGTGTTGAGCAACAGCACCACCGGAACGTTGTTACCTTTCAACGACACCTTCTTGAACACATCGTAGAATCCGAGGCAAAACGCCGACAACAGTCCTAAAAATATCCACATGACTTATAAAAAGTTATATCAACAGGATAAACCTTGTTAAGGCCTATTTATATTTTATTCGACAAAATTACAAAAATTTTGTGAATTACTTGAAATTTTGCACTTTCTTGCCTAATTTTGTAATGTTAAGATCAGACTAATACCAAAAGCTAATATCGACTAATACCAAAAGCTAATATCGACTAATACCAAAAGCTAATACCTTCGACTGACCGGTTTTATATTATAACGCAATCGGGACAGTCGGAAACTGATAATTGGACTACTGTAATTATATCCTTAGTAACTATAACCTAATCATCATGAGTAAACATCCTGAATACGGTTTGGAATGTTCCTGGTGCCATTAGCCATGTTGAGTCTGGCTTCGTGTTCGGACTCCGACTGGGACGTGGTGGACGGAGCAGATCCGAACTTTGCCGTGAAAGCCGAGCATGTACAGACAGTCGCCGTCTAATCAATCAAACTGGCGGGTACCGTCAAGGATGCCGACTGCATCAAGGACATCCGCCTCGAGTGTAAGGAAATCGGTCTGAACAAGACCATCGACATCATCTCCATCTACGGCGAGCCGCTGAAGGAATATGAGCTGGATTTCTCGTACAAGATCCAGCAGGACGTGCAGGGCGACAGCTTCAATGTCGACATCTACATCGACGACGTTGCCGACAAGACCACCAAAAAGACTGTGCTTGTGACCCTGGATGCCGACTTCACCGCACCTGTGTTCACCGCAGCTCCCGACCGTGAGATGACCGTGTTGCTGAAAGCCAACACCACGTTCAACCTGAAGTTTGACGTTGAGGACAACGTCGCCCTCGATTATGTCATGGTCGACATGGAGGGTATCGAGGGCTTCCCGATTCGTCTTGAGGCCAACGGTCAGAAGACGCTTACCTTCTCGCGGGCCATTCCGCTGAAGTCGAAGGTAGCGGACTACAAGCTGACCGTCGAGGCGTTCGACATGGCGCCCCAGGAAAGCGAAGTACACAACACCAAAATCGAGTCCGTCGTTAAGGTCAGCGAGCTGCCTGACTTCGACGTGCTCTATCTGTGCGACGTGGCCACTGCCGCCGACCTGAACGCCTACGTGTTCGGCGTCCCTGTGGCCATGGACCACATCGCTCCCGTGTTCCGTCCCGAGGACCAGTGGGATGCCGAAAACCCGATGAACAACTATCAGCGCTCCTACAACAACCAGGAATGGAACCCCGTGGCAAATATGGCACGTATGGACAACAAGACACGCAAGTTCCAGCTCCTTGCCAATCCCTTTATCGAGATCCGCTACGCAGGGATGGCTCAGCAACGCCAAGATCCGCTTGGGCTGGGGCCGTGTGGGTAACCAGGCCATTGGCAACGGCGCCTACATTACAAAGCTCAAAAACGATGTAAACTATGTGTTCGGTCCCGACGGCACACGCTATCCCGCCGTTATCCTTAAAGACATGGGCAACCCGAACCTGAAATGGGAGACAGTGGAAGACATCGACTTCGGAATCGACCTGGGATTCCATGGATGGGTGCCATCACGCAGAACATCGGCAAGATGCGCGCCCGCGGCTGGGAACTCGCCATCAACTGGAACGACCGCGCGGGTGACTACCACTACAGCATCGGCGCCCAGATGTCCGGAGTCAGGAACAAGGCTATCAAGTTCACCGGCGACGGTCCTATCTGGGACGGCAGCGGCATGAGCGAGTCCATCATCAAGAACGAGGACGGCGGCCTGATCTCGCGCTTCTTCGGTTATACCACAGACGGTCTGTTCCAGACCTGAGAGGAGGTTTACAACCACAGCGACGAACACGGCAACCTGATACAGCCAGACGCACAGCCCGGCGATATCAAGTTCATCGACCGCAACCATGACGGCAAGCTGACCGGCGAGGACAAGGTTTATATCGGCAATCCCTATCCGGCATTGCAGCTCGACCTGAACATGAACTTCGAATATAAGGGCTTCGACCTGGTGGCCAACTTCTTCGGAACCTTCGGCAACAAGATCTTCAACCTGCAGAAAGCCCGTTACAGCGGCGCAGGCGGTCAGAACGTGTTCAAGGGCACTCTGAACAAGGCATGGCACGGCGAGGGCACGTCCGACGACATACCGCGCCTGAGCTACAACGACCTGAACCAGAACTACACCCGCGTCAGCGACTTCTTCGTGGAGGACGGCGACTATTTCCGCTGCAAGCTCCTTACCTTAGGCTATACGCTGCCCGAATCCGTCATGAAGCAATATAAGCTGCGTTTCTACGTTTCGTTCCAGAACCTGTTCACCATAACGAAGTATTCGGGAATGGATCCGGAACGTCCCTTCTACGACGGCGCTGCAATCGCCACAGGTATCGACTACAGCAACTATCCCACTCCCCGCACCTACGTGATAGGCCTTGACTTTAAATTCTAATCATAGAAGATCATGAAAAATCATATATTTTATACGGAGCTTTGATGGCGCTGGTTGACAGGCTGCCGTAACGGCGTCGGAGACGGATGGTCGTGGGGTCAGCCCACTTCCGACCTTGAGAACGCCTACATCGCAGCAGGCGACACCGAGCGTCTCCGCTGGACCATCATCAAGACCGGTTGCACCGAGATCGCAGGTGAGGATCAGTTCAACAAGTTTATCGAGAACAATACCACCAAAGACTCCTATCAGGGCGGTGTGACAAATTCCGAATTCCAGGACTGCAAGAAACTGTTCGGATGGACCGACGATTACATGACAACCCGATACCTCATCAAGCCGTCGCAGCACAAGTCGGCACGTATCATCCGCAAGTACTTCGTGCCTCTGTCGCAGCGTCCCGAGGTGTACAACATCTGCAAGATTCCGTTGAATCACCGCATACTGCGTTTTGCCGACGTGCTGCTGATGTATGCCGAGGCTTGCCAGGCCACAGGCGACGAGGGTAACGCACGCACGGCCCTGAACCGTGTGCGCACCCGTGTCAATCTGCCTGACGTAATATCGGGCGGAAACGCCCTGCGCGACGCCATCCGTCTGGAGCGCCGTCTGGAGCTGGCCTTCGAACAGTGCCGCCTCTACGACATACGCCGCTGGAAGGGCGATAGCGGCAAATCGGTCATGGCCGAACTGTTCGGTCCCGACGGCTCGTTCGTGAAGTACAACACCGGAGCCGACGCCGATATGTACGAGAAAAACAACCAGGGCCAACCCTCCGACAAGGGTACACGCTTCTCTGAAAGCCGCGACCTTCTCTGGCCTATTCCTCAGTACGAAATACAGCACTCCAACGGTGCGATCGAACACAACCCCGGATTCTAATATGAGACTAAGTAAGATTCTATTGCTGTGCATGGCTGCGGCATGTATGCCTGCACTTATATCATGCGATGAAAAACCCACCGGCGTTTCCACGAAACGCCCGGTGGGCAGTGGCGACGACGAGCCGGACACTCCCAATCCTACGCCCGGCGGCGACATAGTGTCGCCTAAACCCGGATTCACCTGCACGTCGCAGAACACGGTGGTCAACACCGCCGACGTGGGTCAGGTCATGGAGGGCTTCGGTGCCTCCGACTGCTGGCTTCCCAACTGGATTGGCCAATACTGGACGGGCAACCGTCAGCAACTGGCCACATGGCTGTTCTCGCAGCGTATCTCCAAAGGGAAACCCGACGGCATCGGTCTGTCGATGTGGCGCGTCAACCTCGGCGCCGGCACTTTCGACGCAGGCGATGCTTCGGGCATCAACCAGGACAACGCCAACAACCGTGCCGAAGCCTATCTGGTTAACGGCTCCTACAACTGGGACAAGTGCGCCGGACAGCGCTACTTCATGGACCAGGCCAAGCAGATGGGCGTGGAGAGCTTCGTGCTGTTCAGCAACTCGCCCTTAGTGCAGTGGACACTCAACGGCCAGGGACGTTCCGACTCCTGCTGGGAGGCAAACCTGAAGGAGGACTGCTACGACGACTTCGCCGACTATATGGCTACCGTAGCCCAGTACTTCGTCGGCCAGGGATACAACGTGACACACGTCTCCCCCGTCAACGAGCCGCAGTATAACTGGGACGGCAATTCGCAGGAGGGTTCCGGATGGCTCAACCGTCAGATAAAGCAGCTGGCCCTGGAAATGGACAAGGCCTTCAAGGACAAAGGTATCTCCACAAAGATCCTCGTGCCTGAAGCCGCAGCCTGGAACTATCTGTATGAGTACGACAACAACAACCGGGGCCGGACAAGCCAGATTCAGGAACTGTTCGACCCGGCGTCTGAAAACTATATCGGCGACCTGAGTAGCGTCGATAAAGTTGTGGCCGGCCATTCATACTGGACGTTCGACAACTGGAACCACATGCGCGACGTACGTAAGAAGGTGGCGGACGCAGCCGCTCCGAAAGGTCTGCGCGTATGGCAGACGGAATGGTCCATGCTCGATAAGGAACCTTCGGAACTGGGCGGTTCCTATGGCGATGTATCGGAATTCGACATAGCCCAGTACATGAGCCGCGTCATCCACAACGATATCGTTATGGCAGGATGCACGTCATGGTGCTACTGGACGGCGATGTCTGTGGAGCGTTACGATCAGAAGAACCGTTTCGAGCTGATCAAGACCACACCGAGCGGCGGCAACTATTCCAACGACTTCACAGGCGGCGGCAACGTCGATGCCACGCACAATCTCTGGGTATTGGGCAATTACAGCCGCTTCATTCGCCCGGGCTACATCCGCGTCGGTATGAAGGCCAATGAAAACAAGGACTTCTTCGGTACAGCATACGTATCGCCCGACGGCAAGACCGTAGTGGCCGTATATACCAACTATGACAAGGAGAAGGGCGTGACGTTGACGAACAGTTTCGACAACGGCAAGACGCCGGCGACCGTGACACGCTACACCACCACAGCCACGCGCCATCTGGAGGAGGACCGTTTCAACATAGCCGACAATGTATTCCTGGAGCCGGCCTCCGTAACCACCATAGTCTATACCTTCGAGTAAATCCCGACTGACCCTTATCCTTATATTGACAGAGCGCATCCGCCACCCAGCAGATGCGCTCTAATATTATTTTAATGGCGTGGGCACTCCGTGCTGCGCTGCTATTCGAGCAGGTCGCGGAGCCGTTCCGTCAGTAGCTTTGCTACTGCCCCCGGCTCCACCTCGCGTCCCAGCTCCCTCTGCATCGACGTCACCGCCTTGTCGGTGATGCCGCAGGGATTGATGAGGCCGAAAGCATCGAGGTCGGTATTCACGTTCAGAGCCAGACCGTGCATAGTCGCGCCGTGGCTTATCTTCACGCCTATGGCGCATATCTTACGTGCCGTGGGCTTTCCCCAGTCCAGCCACACTCCTATCTGGTCGTCGTTGCTGGTCGTGGCTATACCGTATGCTTCCAGAGTATCGCGCACGGCCCGCTCCAGGATTCCCACATATTGCTTCACGCCCAAATGATGGCGTCGCAAATCTATAAGCGGATACAACACTAACTGGCCGGGACCGTGATATGTGATGTCGCCGCCTCGCTCTATGCGTATCACCTCCACCCCCTCGCGCGGCTTAACCAGCAGGTTGTCGGCGTTGCCGTGAAATCCCAGCGTGTAGACGGCCGGATGCTCACACACGGCTATTGTCTCTGCTTCGGCGTCACCGTCGATAAGCCGCCGAAACAGTTCCTTCTGTCTCTCCCACGCATCGCGGTAGGGTATCAGGCCCCAGTATTCGGTCTTCATCTCACATGTTTCTCGGCATGATAGCTGCTGCGCACCATAGGAGCCGACTCGATATGGGCGAACCCTTTCTCAATTCCCTTCAGCCGGTATTCCTCGAACTTGTCGGGATGTATATAGTCCTGCACGGGATAATGCAGCTTGGAGGGCTGCAGATACTGGCCGATCGTCATTATCCTGCACCCTACGGCGCGCAGATCATCCATAGCCTGAAGCACCTCCTCCTCGGTCTCGCCCAAGCCAAGCATGATGCCGCTCTTGGTATTGGCACCCTTCCTGGCAAGATATTCCAGCACCTGAAGCGAACGGTCGTAGGTGGCCACGCGACGCACCTCGGGCGTTAGGCGGCGCACCGTCTCCAGGTTGTGCGATATCACGTCGGGATGCTCGTCCAATATTATGTCCAACAGGTCGGTCCGGCCCTGCATATCGGGAATCAGAACCTCCATAGTCACTCCGGGGCATTCCTCATGCAGACGGCGTATCATCGCGGCCCAGTGACGGGCGCCGCCGTCGGGAAGGTCGTCGCGCGTGACGGACGTGATTACCACATGCTTCAGCTTAAGTTCCTTGACGCTGCGCACTATGTCCTCTATCTCCTGCGGGTCGAGAGGGCCGGGCTTGCCGCCTGTGACGTTGCAGAAACGGCAGTTGCGCGTGCACACGGCTCCGCACAGCATGAACGTTGCGGTGCCGTTGCCCCAGCATTCGGCCCGGTTCGGACACATGCCGCTTGAACAGATGGTATGGATGTGACGCTCGTTGAGCATCTCCACCACCTGACTGGCCTTGAAGCCACGCGGCAGCTTTATCTTAAGCCATTCCGGTTTGCGCCGGAAGCTTACTTCCTCTTTCTTTTCCATGGGTACGATTGGTTAGCAGCCCAACAGCTGTTTCAACGGATTCTCGCCGTGTACGGCCTCATAGTCCTTAATATAGAACGGCACGGAATACGCCAGGTCGAGAAAATCCTTTTCGCGGAAACTTTTCTCAGCCAGAGCCACCATATCGAACGCCATCGGCAGCACATCGTCCATCCAGTGGGCGTTGGGAAGCTTTATTACGTCGCGGGTCTTGGCGGCGCCGTCGCCCATGAACCATATCTGGCGGTCCTGCGGCAGCTCCTTGAACGAGTCCTCTGTTATGATCATGGCCTGCGGCGGAATCAGCGCGTCGAGCCTGAAATCGTAGGCTGCGGTGTACACCTCCATGCGGCGGGCGTCGACCATCGGCACTAATATTTCCTCGCCCGTGAAGTTAAGATTGCGGAACATGGCCTTGACGGCTATCAGCTTCAGAGTCTCCACTCCTATCAGCGGCACATCGAGACCGAACGCCAGCCCCTTGGCCAGCGACATACCGATGCGCAGGCCGGTGTACGACCCGGGGCCGGTGCTGACGGCCACGGCGTCTATCTTAAGTTCCTTGCGCGTCACTTCCTCCATAGCCTGCGCCACGAAGGGCGCCAGGTCAGTGGCCTGATGCATGGCCTCGCGCTCCGCCGCGCTCCATTCCACATTACCGTCCACGCTAAGCGCAACGCTGCTGGCGCTCCCGGACGATTCTATATTGAGTATTACTGCCATATCGTTATTAGTTGAAAAAGTTGAAATAGTTGAAAAAGTTAAGAGAAATGTGAATACTTCCGAATGTCTGTACCATTATCTTAACTTTTTAAACTTTCTAAACTCTGTAAACTCGGCGCAGCCGCATACGCAGCCGCAGCCGCAGCCGCGCACCTCATACCGTCGAGGGCGGCGGACACGATGCCGCCGGCATAACCGGCACCTTCGCCGGCGGGATATACGTTGTCGAGTCCCACGCTATTCAGACGCTCGGGATCGCGTGTCATGCGTATAGGCGAACTTGTGCGCGATTCCAGGCCAATCATCACACCCTCCGGCGTCATGAAGCCCTTGGCCTTACGACCGAAATCGCGGAAACCGTCGGCCAACCGCCGGGATATAAAGGGGGGAAGAATCTTGTTGAAATCCTTGCTCTGAATGCCGGGCGCGTATGACGTGGCGGGCAATGTGGCCGACACCTTGCCGTCCACAAAGTCCGTCATGCGTTGGGCCGGAGCCACGATACTGTTGCCTGAGGCGGCAAACATGTCATGCTCCAGGTGCTCCTGAAGCTCCAGCATCTGCAACGCGCCCGCTTCCTCATATTCCGGTAAGTCTCCGGGACGTATCTCGACCACCATTCCGGAATTGGCCAGGCGTCCGCTGCGCGCCGAGGCCGACATGCCGTTCACCACCAATTCCCCGTCTGCGGTGCCGGCCGGGACTATGACGCCTCCGGGACACATACAGAATGAATAGACTCCGCGCCCTTCGCTCTGCGTCACAAACGAATACTCGGCGGGAGGCAGCCACTTGCCCCTCCCCTTCGGATTGTGGTATTGTATTCGATCTATCAGTTCCTGCGGATGCTCCAGGCGCACACCGACGGCAATGCCTTTCGGCTCCATAGCCATACCCTGCTCATGCAGCGCGCGGAATGTATCATGGGCGGAATGACCCGTAGCCACCACCACAGCGTCGCACGCTATCTTCTGTCCGTCGGCCAGCTCCACGGCCACGGCACAGCTATCCTTAATGACAAGGCCAGTGGCCTGCGTGCGGAAACGCACATCGCCACCGTTACGTATTATCGTGTTGCGGATCTCCTTGATGACGTGGGGCAGTTTGTCGCTGCCGATGTGGGCATGGACGTCAATCAGAATATTTTCCGACGCGCCGTGCTGCACCAACAGCTCCAGCACCTGCTGTACGTTGCCGCGCTTCTTGCTGCGCGTGAAAAGCTTGCCGTCGCTGTATGCGCCGGCACCTCCCTCGCCGAAGCAATAGTTGGACTGCGGGGTTATCTTTTTCTGTCGGCTTATCTCGGCCAGCGCCACGCGGCGCGAGTCCACGTCCTCGCCACGCTCCAATACCACGGGACGGATGCCGCGACGCAAAGCCTCCAGCGCCGCGAACAGCCCGGCAGGCCCGGCGCCGATTATCACCATTGTCTTCGCATCCGACGCCACCGGTTTGAACGTCACGGGTGTATATGATGCCTTGACTTCCTTGTCGTCGCCCGTGGCCACGCGGACGGTCAGGTTAATCATGACCTGACGCTTGCGCGCGTCGATGCTGCGACGCACTATCCGGTAGTCGTTCACACTCCCCTTATTACGCACGTTATCCTGAATCGCTTTGCGAAGCAATTCAGGATTCCCTGCCGTCTCGGGTGTGACCCGCAATTGTATATCTTCTATCATAGCTTCATACCGTCACTCGTTTCATTCCCGACGCCATTCCACCACCTCGCCTGACTCCAGGCTGCGCGCCACGTCTATGATGCGCTGGTTGGAACTGCCCCGGAACAACAGGTCCCTTTCCTTGAGAGCCTGGATGAACGGTCCATCTACTATAACGTCAATTTCCCTCAAAACCTGTGTCAGGACAGGACTTTTTTGCAGTTCCTCCCACGTGAATCCGGTATAGAGCCATACGGTGTGGCCCATATCGTGCACTTTACGTGCTATTATTTTCACTTCCTCGGGATGATACATGGGGTCGCCGCCGCTGAAGGTGACGTCGAAGTCTTCCTCGCGCACCACGTCCATAATCTGCGCCACTGTCATTTCCTCGCCTCCGTCGAAGCTCCACGATTCCGGATTATGGCAGCCGGGACAGGCGTGGCGGCATCCGGCCAGATAGATGCTGGTCCTGAAACCGGGACCATCGACCGTCGTGCCCCGGACTATGTCCAGGACACGCAGCCGACGTTCGTTATCATTGTCAGTCAGTTCGTTTGTCATATCTGCGCCACGCAGTCGATATGTGCGTGGTCATTAATTTATTTATGAACCACGCGGTCCTTCAGTTCGGCGAGCTTGCCGCTGTTCCAGCGGTCGGTGGTACCCACCAGGTAGCCGGTGATGCGCTGGATGGTCTCGAAGCGCGCGCCGCACTTCGGACAGCAAGTCTCGTCCTTATCTGCATTCTCGTATCCACAGTTGGGACAGTGGTTGCGGTTGTGGTTCACCGATCCGTAACCAATGTTGTACTGGTCCATCATGTCCACAATCTGCATTATCGACTCTTCGTTGTGGGTGGCGTCGCCGTCGATCTCGACGTAGAAGATGTGACCTCCCAACGTCAGCTCGTGATAGGGGCCCTCTATCTTGGCCTTGTGGCGCGGCGAACAGTGATAATATACGGGCACATGGTTGGAGTTGGTGTAGTAATCCTTGTCCGTCACGCCGGGAATCATGCCGAATGTCTTGCGGTCCTTCTTGGTGAAGCGGCCCGAAAGTCCCTCGGCGGGCGTGGCCAGTACGGAATAGTTGTGGCGGTAGTTTTCTGAATATTCGTTAACTTTCTGACGCATGTGGCTTACGATGCGGAGGCCGAGTTGCTGAGCCTCGTCGCTCTCGCCGTGATGCTTGCCTGTCAAGGCTATCAGACACTCGGCCAGGCCGATGAATCCGATGCCGAGCGTACCCTGATTGATGACACTTTCGATGCTGTCGTTAGGTTTCAGGCCCTCGGTGTGATTCCACAGCACGCGCATCAGCAGCGGGAATTGCTTGGCAAAGGCCGTCTTCTGGAACTGGAAGCGCTCGTCAAGCTGACGCGCCGTCAGGTCCATCACCTCGTCCAGACGCTCGAAGAATTTGGCTATACGCTCCTCTTTGTCCTCGATACCCATCTGTTCGATGGCGATGCGCACAATGTTGATGGTTGTGAACGACAGGTTGCCGCGGCCTATGGATGTCTTTTCTCCGAACCGGTTCTCGAACACACGCGTGCGGCAGCCCATAGTGGCCACCTCGTGCTCGAAGCGGCGCGGGTCGCCGGCGTTCCATGCCTCGTCGCGGTTGAACGTGGCGTCCAGGTTCAGGAAGTTGGGGAAGAAGCGGCGAGCCGACACCTTGCATGCCAATTTATACAGGTCGTAGTTGGGATCTTCGGGCAGATAGCTTACTCCCCTCTTTTTCTTCCATATCTGGATAGGGAAGATTGCGGTGGAACCGTGTCCCACGCCCTCGTATGTGGACTTCAGCAACTCACGGATCACGCAACGGCCCTCGGCCGATGTGTCGGTGCCGTAGTTGATGCTGGAGAACACCACCTGGTTGCCGCCGCGCGAGTGGATGGTATTCATGTTGTGTATGAACGCCTCCATCGACTGATGCACGCGGTCCACGGTCTTGTTGATGGCGTGCTGGCGCAGGCGCTCGTCACCCTCCAGACCATCAAGCTCTACCTTCAGATAGTCCTTTATCGCGGAATTCTGCAGATGCGACAGGTCGCGGCCTGTCAGTTTCTCCAGATTCTTGATTTCCTCTATATATGAGTTGCGTACGAACGGAGCTAAGTAGAAATCGAATGCCGGGATGGCCTGACCGCCGTGCATCTCGTTCTGTGCCGTCTCCAGGCTGATGCAGGCCAGCACGGAAGCGGTCTCTATACGCTTGGCGGGACGGGACTCGCCGTGCCCCACCACGAAACCGCGCTGCAGTATGCGGTCCAGAGGATGCTGCACACAGGTCAGCGACTTGGTGGGATAGTAATCCTTGTCGTGGATATGAATCAGATTGTCGCGCACCGCGTTGCGCACGTCGGGCGACAGCAGGTAGTCGTCGACGAAGGGCTTGGTGCTTTCGGAAGCGAACTTCATCATCATGCCGGCGGGAGAATCGGTATTCATGTTGGCATTCTCACGCGTGATGTCGTTGTTCTTGGCCTCGATTATCTCCAGGAACATATCGCGGGTACGAGCCTTGCGGGCAATTGAGCGCTGGTCGCGGTACTGGATATACTTTTTGGCTACATCCTTGCGGGCCGACTTCATCAGCTCGACCTCGACGCAGTCCTGAATCTCCTCCACGGTCATGCGCTGCTTGCCCGCGATTCCTATGCGGTCGGCTATTTTCTGGATCAGGGCCTCGTCCTCGCCACGCTCGGTGGTGAGCATCGCCTTGCGGATCGCCGCCTTGATCTTCTCCTCGTTATATCCCACTACGCGCCCGTCGCGCTTCTCTACTATCTGTATCATGCTTCCTGGGTCTGTTTCTATTTTGGTTAACTGTGTGTTTTGACTGTCCTTAACTGTATCGGAATGATATCTAAAATGATATCGAAATGGTATCGAAATTGAGCACATCCCAATTCCGATACAAAGTTACAAAATTAATTCTTTACAACAACTATAAACACCCAAAAATTTTCAAAGATTTTCATTTTGGAAAACTATTACGCCTCCAAAAATTCTCACATTTCTAATTTTCAATTACTTACAAAATATTTTGGACAACTTTGCCCCAATCCGATCATTTCGCTGCTCATCTTTTGAATATCCATACTTTCATCCCGCCGCTTATTTTCATTTTATTCCCAACCAGTTATTTCTCTTGTTTCGCCTTCTTTATTTTACTTTCAACCCAAGCCTTGGTTTCCCGCCTTAGCTTTTGCTTTCAGTCGGAGCTTTAGCTACGGCACCCGTCTCCGGTTCCCCTGTCTATCCATTACCAATCGAACCCCATCCTCTTTATTATACCACTCTGAAACCCTGTCATATTGGAGCATTACATCATATAATATAAGCATCCAACATTAAAAGACAGGAGAGAAATTTTGCTATAAAGATCAAGCGGATACTGCGTTGGTGCTGAATGAAACTCTTTGCAACAGTTCCAATACCGACACGGACGTTTATACAGCCAAAATTATGATATATTGAGGTGTTTGACCATTCAAAATGAAAACTTGCCAAATCCACAGCAATGAATTTGGCGAGTTCTTGTTTTAGCCCTGGCTTTGAGAAAACTGAAAAATGATTATTTTTCAGCACTATCAATTTCAAGGGCGTTTTTTAATCCTACCAACCACTCCATCGCCTTGAATATCAATACAATACACACATAACGATGTGATTCGTAGTGCAATAATAATAAATCTAAAGAAAATCTCAACTTCCATTCCGCGGTTCCTTTCTTTCCTTCGGCCGTGAGTTGCGCCAATGCCTTCCGGTTGGTGTTGGTATCTTCCTGAAGTTCCTTGTTAGCCTTCTCCAGCTTATGGAATTCCTTCTGTGCCTGCGTCGCGTTCAGCGTCAGGACCCAGTTGATATAATCTGCTTTCAGCTTTGCCATTGCGTCTGAATGTTGTTGTCGACGCAAAGGTATTTTGCATTATTCGCCCCTTAAAGGACGTAAAAAAAACGGGAACGCATACGCACTCCCGTTCTGTTGTTACTGATTTATCCTGTTGTAGTATCTCCTATATAGCGGATCCATCGCTACAATCGCCGCCGTCGCCGCAATCACTTCCGAAATATCCTACCGCACTTGATTCATCGGCCGAAGTGCCGGAATACATCCGGGCATCCTCTCGTTCGCATTGTCTTATAAACGCACGGTTCTCACGGTGCCATTCCTCCTGGTATTCACGGATGTCCCGCTTTCTGCGTTCCTCCTCTATCACGCCGGCACGTGCCCAAAGATAGAGCCACTTCCAGAAACTTCGGCCTTTCTTCATATCGATGATCCTTACGTTAATAATTGTGATTCGTAGTGCAAAAATAATAAATCTGAAGCAAATCACAATCCCAAAGTCCGTTACTGTAGTGTCAATTCATTAGTATCATCTGTTTCAAGATCATCAGTTTCAAGATATGTGGAGTTTTCAGGATACAGCATTTGACATTTGGCTATATCAGTTATTTTTAGTATTTTTGTGTATGGTAAGATTATATAAAATATTACCGGTATGTATCGCAATGGCATACTGCGAAAGCCTCGATGCTCAAAACAGGTTTCAAGATATAAGGAATCAGATATATCTTGATTCTTTAGATGCTGCATGGGAATTAATAGCCAGCAAAGATGACGCCAAATATTTCATTCCGAAAATTAAACAGGATTTAAAATCGGGCAAAGCCAATCTAATGCTACAAGGAAGCATAGCTCCGGTAGTCTATCCAGGTAAACGAGAAAAGTTCAAAGCCAAATATAGCGTAGAATGGATGGATTTCGGTTGTGTTGTGGAATGTTCTGAACGACAGATGGTCAAGGTCAACACTGCCATCATGGATTACCTGACCGGGCGTTTCGGCAATGAATGGAAAAAGGACATCCGTCCCGACATCCCAGGACTTGACAAATACGGCACGAAAGCCTTCGGTAATATAATATACGGCAAAACAGGAACCGCGACTGTGGTGGTACCGGTAATTTATAAGTCCACCGGAACTACCGGGACTATGGACACCCCAGATGCTTTGGCAGTTAAGCATCTTACAGATTGTGACCCGACTACATCAATACAATTTTTGTACAGAGGAATCGAATACAGTTTCCCCATATCATGTGATATACGAATCACAAAGCAACCAACGGAAAACGAACTCATCGGACTGATCATCGAAATGTTTGATCCCCAAAAGTTCGGATATTCATCCGGCATCAGGCCCTATCCCTACGGCGTGGTGAAAGCCATATATCTTATGAGATAATTCTTGCAGCCCTCGACTGTACAAATAATGTAATTCGGAGCTGGATAATTTTAAGACTGAGGAGTTCGCCGGCTACATTCTGACGCATATTTCCATCACCACGTACTTTCTTTCCATTATCGGTCTAAAGGTGAGGGAATGACATAGTCCTCCCATCACTCTTTACTCGTCACTACGACTTAGGACTTATTTGGTGGATTGGCATGGATTTTGTATCTTTGTAGCAACAAGAGTTTGAGGCCCCGGTATGGGGCGACTGGCTCTATAAGACGTCTTATCAATGAAATTTACAAGATTCGCAAAAATCACAAACGTTGCGGGTGTGATGGCGCTGTGCGCGCTCCCGTCGTTCGGCTGGAGCCAGAAAGGACATGACACCGTGGCATTCATAGCCGAAACCCACCTGACACCGGCCACCAAGGCTGCGGTCGACTCGTTGCTTGATGGTAAATCGATAGTTTACTGGTCCAACTGGCTGGACAATGCGTCGCATACGCCCGAGTATGCCTACAGCAAGACCTGGCATTACAAGAACATCGATGCCGACCAGACGTTCCGCAGCGCTCCCCTGCTGCCGAGCGGTGACATAGTGCGCGCCATCAACGAGCAGGTGGCCGTCTTGGCCGATACCAACATTGATGACAGCCGGCGCGCCCTGGCACTTAAGATTGTAACCCACCTCCTTGGTGACATCCATCAGCCCATGCATTTAGGCCACGCGTCAGACCGTGGCGGCAACTCCTGGACAGTGAAGTACTTCAAACAGCCTACAAACCTGCATTCGCTGTGGGATTCGCGCCTGGTGGAGTCCGGCCACAAGTGGAGCTATACCGAGTGGCAGCAGCAGATTGACCGCGCCACGCCCGCAGAGGTCGAGGTGATACTCACCGATGCTTATCCCGAACATTGGGCCGAGGAAACGTACGAAATATGCAAGCAGGTGTATGCCGCAACGCCGCAGGACACCAACGTAAGCTATGACTACATAGCTCAGTGGACTCCGACAGTAGAGCAGCAATTTTTGCGTGGAGGCCTGCGTCTGGCCGACATACTCAACACCGTGTTCGACCCCGACTACAAAGGCCACTGGTCACCGTTAAAGAAGTAAAGTCCCGGATACAGATAATGGCAGATACTCATAAGGACTTTCCGACGTTAAACCTTCCCCCGGTCACGCTTAAACTGCAGACCGGGGCCGACGGCGTGGAGCGCGTATGGGATCCGTTGCGCAAGAAGTATGTGGCGCTCACTCCCGAGGAGTGGGTGCGTCAGCACTTCGTGAACTGGCTCATGACCGACCGCAAGTTTCCGGCTTCATTGCTCGGCAACGAGGTGGGCATCCATCTCAACGGCATGTCGCGTCGCTGCGACACCATCGCATTCGGCCGCGACACAAAGCCGTTGGTAATTGTGGAATACAAGGCTCCCGACGTGAAGATTACCCAGGACGTGTTCGACCAGATAGTACGTTACAACATGGTGCTTCACGCCCAATACTTAGTGGTGAGCAACGGACTGTACCATTATTGCTGCCGCATCGACTATGCCGGCAACACCTACCATTTCATACCGCGAATCCCGCAATACGCGGAAATCGCCTTACCTTTCAGCGAACAATGACCCAACCGACTCCGGATTACAGATATCTCGACAAACTGAATGACCAGCAGCGCGCCGCCGTGGAATACCTCGACGGCCCGTCGCTAGTGATAGCAGGCGCCGGATCGGGCAAGACCCGCGTGCTGACCTACAAGGTGGTGCACCTTCTGAACTGCGGTTATCAACCTCACCGAATCCTTGCGCTGACCTTCACCAACAAGGCAGCACGAGAAATGAAGGACCGTATCTCGGCACTGGTAGGACCTCAGGCCGCCCACCGCATCCCGATGGGCACGTTCCATTCCATTTTCCTGCGACTGCTGCGTAATCACGCCGAACTGTTGGGATTCAAGCCCTCGTTCAGCATATACGACACCACCGACTCGCGCAACCTGGTGAAGATGATAATCAAGGACCTGGGGTTCTCGGACAAGGATTACAAACCGGCCACTATCTTCTCGTGCATATCCAACGCCAAGAACGCCATGCTCACTCCCGACGAGTACGCGCGTCAGTACGGCGGCCACGACATGAAGGCACGCAGGCCCATGACCGCCAAGATATTCCAGATGTACGTAGACCGCTGCAGGATGGCCAACGCCATGGACTTCGACGACATCATCTTCTTCATGAACAAGCTGTTGTCGGAGCATCCCGAGGTGCGTCAACGATACTCCGAACAGTTCCGCTACATACTCGTCGACGAGTATCAGGACACCAACTACGCCCAGCACTTGGTCATATCGCAGCTCACCGCTCCCGACAACAAGCTGTGTGTCGTCGGCGACGACGCGCAGAGCATCTACTCGTTCCGTGGCGCCAACATCAACAACATCATCGACCTGGAGCGGTTCTATCCGGGTCTGAAGACATTCAAGCTGGAGCGCAACTACCGTTCCACACAGAATATCGTGAACGCCTCCGGCTCGCTGATAGAAAAGAACACCCGCCAACTGGCCAAGAACGTTTACAGCGAGAACGCCGAGGGCGCGCCCGTTGATATTGTGCAGACATACAGCGACCTGGAGGAAGCCTCGCTCGTAGCGGCCCGCATCGCGCAGAGCGTGCTCACGGAACACGACACCTACGAGGACTATGCCGTGCTGTACCGCACCAACGCGCAGAGCCGCGTATTGGAGGAGGCGTTGCGCAAACGCTCCATGCCCTACCGCATATACGGCAGCACCGCGTTCTACCAGCGCAAAGAGGTGAAGGATGCCTTGGCTTATTTCCGTCTCATCGTCAACCCCGACGATGACGAGTCGCTGCGACGCATCATCAACTATCCGGCGCGGGGCATCGGCGAGACCACGTTGAAAAAAGTGCGCGATACGGCACTTTCCGGCAAGGTCAGTATGTGGCAGGTATTGGCCAATCCCGACCTCTATCCCCTGCCGGTCAACAGCGGCACACGCGGAAAACTTGACCGGTTCGTTGAGCTGATGCGTCAGTTCATGACCGACAGCACAACGCACAACGCATACGAAGTGGGTCAATTGGTCTACAACCGCACAGGTATGCTCACCATGCTGGCCCACGAGAACACTCCCGAAAGCATCAGCCGCCAGGAAAACCTGACAGAGTTGCTGCGCAGCATGAAGGAATTCGTGGAGTTCCGCATTGAAAGCGGCGAGGGCGATGTGTCTATGACTTCATTCCTGAGCGAAGTGATGCTGGCCACGGACCAGGACCAGAAAGACGAGCAGGCCGGTCCGAAGGTTACACTGATGACGGCACACGCCGCCAAGGGACTGGAATTCAAGCACGTCTATATCGTAGGCGTGGAAGAAGAACTATTCCCATCGGCTATGGCACTGGAATCCATGTCGGAGGTTGAGGAGGAACGCCGCCTGCTGTATGTGGCCATGACCCGCGCCAAGGACACGTGTATGCTCAGCTACGCCAAGTCGCGTTTCCGCAACGGCCAGACCGTTATGACCTCACCAAGCCGATTCCTGAGCGACATCGATCCGAAATTCGTCAAGATGGAAACATCCGGAATGGAGAACGACTTCACCAATCCGGTGATGAACTACCGCAGCAGTTTCGGCGGCTCCAAGAGCTATAATAGCTACGGCAGCTACAATAGCTATGGTAGCTCTAATAGCTCTAATAGCGGCACAAGCTTCGGAGGTTTCGTGTCGGCCGCCAAGCTCAAGGCGCGTAAAAACACCGATGCCAAGTCCCTCGACGAGATGCCTACCCACACCATGCAGGAGCTCAAGAAGGGGATGAAAATCGAACATAAGAAGTTCGGCATAGGTTCTATTAATGACTTCACCAGCGTTTCCGGACTCGAAGGCATTGTCGTGGAATTCGAGAACGTGGGTGTGAAACGACTGTTGTTGCAATTTGCCAAGTTCAATATAATCGATGATTGATACACCATATTACATAGTATATGAAGACAGGCTCCGGGCCAATCTGGAGAAACTGAAACGGGTGGCCGAAGCGGCGGACGTCAAGATAATCATGGCGTTCAAGGCCAACGCGCTTTGGAAGACATTCCCGGTGATAAAAGAATATTTCCACAGCTCCACGGCCAGCTCGCTCAACGAGATGAAGCTGTCGCTGGACTACCTCGGACACGACGTGCACGCCTATTGCCCGGTATACACCGAGCGGACATTCCCGGAGTTTCTGAAAGGGTGCAGCCACATCACGTTCAATTCGCTGGCCCAGTACGAGAAATTCCGTCCTCAGATTGAGGCAGCCGACCGCAAGGTCAGCGTGGGACTTCGCGTCAACCCGCACTGCAGTGTCATAGAAACCGACATATACAATCCATGCGTTCCCGGCTCACGCTTCGGCGAGAATCCCGACAAACTCGCGAACGGACTCCCCGCGGGCATCGACGGACTGCACTTCCACGCCCTGTGCGAGAGCGACAGCCACGATCTGGAGAAGGTACTGGACGCCTTTATCGAGCAATACGGCCACCTGCTACCAGGCCTGAAATGGCTGAATATGGGTGGCGGCCACCTCATAACGCGTAAGGACTATGACACCGAGCATCTGATAAAGCTGATGAAGCGTCTGCACGAGCGATACCCGAACCTTGAGATTATTCTTGAACCGGGCAGCGCATTCACATGGCAGACAGGCGACCTTGTTACCGAAGTTCTCGACGTGGTGGAGGATGCCGGCATCAAGACCGCCATCATCGACGCATCGTTTGCCTGCCACATGCCCGATTGCCTGGAGATGCCCTATCAGCCCCGCGTGGAGGAGGCCATCGGTACTGTGGCCGACTGCGCAGACTCTCCGCACAGATACCGCCTCGGCGGTAACTCGTGCCTGTCCGGTGACTTCGTCGGAGACTGGTGCTTCGACCGTCCGCTAAAGCCGGGCGACCGTCTCACGCTGTGCGACATGAACCATTACACCACGGTCAAGACCAACATGTTCAACGGCATTCAGCATCCCTCCATCTGGTTCCAGTCCCGCGAAGGCGAACCCGTGCTGCTTCGCGAATTCACCTACGACGACTACCGCGACCGCATGGACTGAGACTCTCCCAAACCCCAACTGACAATGGAATTCAAACTGACATCAGAATACATGCCCACGGGCGACCAGCCCGAAGCCATAGCCGAGCTGGCCGAGGGCGTCCGCAACGGACTCCCCCACCAGACGCTGCTCGGCGTCACCGGCTCCGGCAAGACCTTCACCATGGCCAACGTGATACAGCAGGTGAAGCGTCCCACGCTGATATTGTCGCACAACAAGACGCTGGCCGCGCAGCTATACTCCGAGATGAAATCGTTCTTCCCGGAGAATTCCGTGCAGTACTTCGTCTCGTACTATGACTATTACCAGCCCGAAGCCTATATACCCGGCAGTGACAAATACATCGAAAAGGACCTGATGATCAACGAGCAGATCGACAAGCTGCGCCTCTCCACGGCGGCGGCCCTGATGTCGGGACGTCGTGACGTCATCGTGGTGTCGTCGGTGAGCTGCATCTACGGCATGGGCAATCCCGAGGACTTCCGCCAGACGGTCGTATCGGTCAAGGTGGGCCAGCGCGTGAGCCGCAACCAGTTCCTGCGCGATCTGGTCAGCTCGCTGTACAGCCGCACGGAGACCGACCTGCAGAGCGGACAGTTCCGCGTGCGCGGAGATACGGTGGACATCATGCTGTCGTTCGAGGAAATCAGACTGCGCGTTGTGTTCTGGGGCGACGAGATTGAGAAGGTACAGACCGTGGACCCCGTCTCGGGTGCGGTGCTTACCGACCTGGAGGGATTCAACATATATCCGGCCAACATCTTCGTGACAAGCAAAGAACGCACCGCCAAGGCCGTGGATCAGATTGCCGTGGACCTGGGCAAGCAGGTTGACTTCTTCATGCACGAGGGGAAGATTCTGGAAGCCGAACGGCTCCGTGAGCGCGTGACGTACGACCTGGAAATGATCAAGGAATTGGGACACTGCAGCGGCATCGAGAACTATTCGCGATACTTCGACGGCCGCGAGCCGGGTATGCGCCCGTTCTGCCTCCTGGACTATTTCCCGAAGGACTTCCTGACCATCATCGACGAGAGCCACGTGACGCTGCCGCAGATACGGGGCATGAACGGCGGCGACCTGTCGCGCAAGATGAACCTGGTGGAATACGGATTCCGTCTGCCGGCAGCCATCGACAACCGCCCCCTGAAGTTCGAGGAGTTCGAGCGCCTCACTCCGCAGACCATCTATGTGAGCGCCACACCCGGCGATTACGAGCTGCAGCAGACAGAGGGCGTGTTTGTGGAACAGGTGATACGTCCCACCGGACTTCTTGACCCCGAAATCGAGATACGTCCGACCCTGAACCAGATAGACGACCTGATGGAACAGATACGCCAGCGCATAGACGCCGACGAGCGCGTGCTTGTAACCACGCTAACAAAGCGCATGGCCGAGGAACTGAACAAACACCTTATAAAATGGGGCATCAACTCGGCCTATATCCACAGCGATGTTGACACATTGGAGCGCATCAAGATCCTGGAGGATCTGCGCGAAGGTGTGTACGACGTACTGATAGGCGTGAACCTGCTGCGCGAGGGTCTGGATTTGCCGCAGGTCAGTCTTGTGGCCATCCTGGACGCCGACAAGGAGGGTTTTCTGCGCAACCACCGCAGCCTGACGCAGACCGCCGGACGCGCCGCGCGTAACGTGAACGGCCGCGTCATAATGTATGCCGACAAGATAACCGACTCCATGCGCCAGACCATTGAGGAGACCAACCGCCGCCGCGCCAAGCAGATGCTGTACAACGAGGCGCACGGCATCACTCCCACTCCCATCGCCAAGAAAAGCCACAACGAACTGGTGGAAATCTACGGAGAGGCTGCAGAGGCCAAGGCGCAGAACCCGACCAAAGGAAAGTCAAGGATACCGAGTCCTCAGAAGCCTCAGAATCCGACCACGCCGCGCAAACCGCGTCCTTATATCGAAGAAGAACACCAGGCTGTATTCGCCGCCGAACCGGTGCTGGAATATATGACGCCTTCGGAGCTGGAGAAACAGATAGAGATAGTGAAACGCGACATGATAGACGCGGCACGCCGCACAGACTTCATCGAGGCGGCTCGCCTGCGCGACCAGTTGGTGGGCCTGCAGGATATGCTTGAATCGCGTGCCGAAGCCACAGAAACAGCTAAAGATGCAACAAAACAGAACTGATACATACACTTATCCGCGACGCGAGGACTTCCTGCCCACGAGCCGCGACGAGATGAAGGCGCTGGGCTGGGACCAGGCCGACATCATCCTGTTTTCGGGCGACGCCTACGTTGACCATCCGTCGTTCGGTGCCGCGGTCATAGGCAGGGTGCTGCAGCATGCCGGCTATAAGGTGGCCATCGTGCCTCAGCCCAACTGGCGCGACGACCTGCGCGACTTCAAGAAACTTGGCAAGCCGCGCCTCTATTTCGGTGTCTCGGCAGGTGCGATGGATTCGATGGTGAACCATTACACGGCCAACCGCCGTCTGCGTCACGACGACGCCTATACGCCTGGTGGACGCCACGGTATGCGCCCGGACTATCCTACCATAGTCTATTCCAAGATACTGCGCGAGCTTTACCCCGAAGTGCCGGTCATAGCGGGCGGCATCGAGGCGTCATTGCGCCGCGTGTCGCATTACGACTACTGGCAGGACCGTCTGCGACCCCCGTTCCTGCTTGACGCCCCCGTAGACATGATAGTGTACGGCATGGGCGAACGCACCATGCTGGAACTGACGCGCCGCATCGAGGCCGGCGAGAAGATACAGAACATCACCGACGTGCCGCAGACTGTGTTCCTGACCGATAAAGAACCGGAACCCGAGGCCATCGAACTGTCCAGCTATGAGGAATGCCTGAAAGACAAGCGCAAGCAATCGCTGAATTTCAGGCATGTTGAGGAGGAATCCAACAAATATCACGGCCGCGTGATATATCAGCGGGCTATGGGCAAGACCGTGCGCATCAATCCGATGTATCCGCCTATGACCACCGGGGAGGTGGACGCCACGTTCGATCTCCCCTATACCCGAATGCCGCATCCCCGCTATAAGGGGAAGACCATACCGGCATACGAGATGATACGCCATTCGGTGTGTATGCACCGCGGATGTTTCGGCGGCTGCGCTTTCTGCACAATCTCGGCGCATCAGGGCAAGTTCATTGCCTCACGGTCGAAGGAATCGATAGTGCGCGAGGTTGAGCAGATCACTCACATGCCCGACTTCAAGGGCTATATCTCGGACCTTGGCGGGCCGTCGGCCAATATGTACGCGATGGGTGGACGCAACCTCGACATCTGCAGCAAGTGTGTGCGACCGTCATGCCTGCACCCCAAGCCTTGCCCCAACCTCAACAACGACCATGCACCGCTGCTGGACGTGTACCATGCCGCCGACAGCGTGCCGGGGGTCAAGAAATCGTTTATCGGTAGCGGAGTGCGCTACGACCTGGCCATGGCGGATAATCCCGATGACCGTGTGCGGCAGACCAACCGCCGGTATATCGAGGAACTGATACGGATGCATGTGTCGGGGCGTCTGAAGGTGGCGCCGGAGCATACCTCAGACCGTGTGTTGGACTGCATGCGCAAACCGAGTTTCGAGCTGTTCAGGAAATTCAAGCGCATCTTCGACCGCGTGAACGAGGTGGCGGGAATGAAGCAGCAACTGATACCCTACTTCATCTCGTCGCACCCGGCCTGTCACGAGGAGGACATGGCCGAGCTGTCGGCCATTACCAAGGGACTGAACTTCCAGCTGGAACAAGTGCAGGATTTCACCCCTACGCCCATGACGGTAGCCACGGAGATATATTACACCGGAATCAACCCCTACACGAGCGAGAAAGTCTACACCGCCAAGACACAGGAGCAGAAGCTGGCGCAGAGGCGGTTCTTCTTCTGGTACAAGCCGGAGGAACGGCAGGGCATCATAACGGAGCTGCGCAAGATGCGCAGGCCGGATCTGATACAGATACTGTACCCCGGGAGCAAAGCTCCCTACGGAAACGGCTACGCGACGCGGGGAAGCTCCCCTACTAATCGAACTAAACATAAACCTAAACATAAATGACATGAACAAAACAGGATTGACCATGTGTGCCATGTTGTTGCCGCTTGCTCTGACCGGATGCGGAGACAAGGGAACGAGTGAAAAAATCATCGAGAAACCCGACGTGAAGGTTGTGGACGGCATGATGACTCCGGAAGTGCTGGAATCGTTTGGCCGCATCGGCGACCCGCAGCCGTCGCCCGACGGATCGAAAATCATCTTCACCCTCACTTACGAGGATATCGAGGAGAACAAGGGTAACGCCGAGATCTATGTGATGGATGCCGACGGCCAGAACATGAAGCGTCTCACCAAGACGGCCGGGTCCGAAGGTAACATCCGCTGGTATGCCAACGGCGAGAAAATCGCTTTTCTGGCCAAAGACAAGGAAACCGACGCGGTACAGATATACCGCATGAATGCTGACGGCGGCGACGTGAAGCGTCTGACCGAAATGAAGAACGGCATCGAGTGTTTCTCCATCGCTCCCGACGAGAAGCACATCGTGTTCAGCTCCCCCATCGACGCCTTCGACAAGGATTCCACCCTGTTCGAGGGACTGCCAAAGACAACAGGCCGTGTTGTCGACGACCTGATGTACAAGCACTGGGACGAGTGGGTGACACAGATACCTCACCCCTTCGTGGCTGATTTCGACAACGACGGCATCAAGAACGAGGCCGACATCATGGCCGGAGAACCGTTTGAATGCCCGATGCGTCCCTTCGGCGGCGCCGAGTCGTTCGCCTGGGCACCCGACGGTCAGTCGCTGGTTTATGTCAGCCGCAAGCTGAAGGGCCAGGATTACGCATTCTCTACCAACTCCAACCTGTATCAGTACAACCTCGCCGACAAGTCGACAAAGATACTGACTCCCGGCGAACAGGGCTACAACACCGATCCGGCGTTCTCGCCCGACGGCACGCAGATAGCATGGCTGTCGATGGCCACTCCCAAATACGAGAGCGACAAGAAGCGCCTGATGGTGATGGACGTCAAGACCGGCGCCAAGAAGGACCTGACCGAGAACTGGGACTACTGGCCCGAGCAGATTGCGTGGGCCAAGAACGGCAAATCCATCTGGTTCACCGGTTATTACGAGGGCACGGAGCCTGTGTTCAGCATCGACGTGAACACATGCGCCATCGACACTGTCGCAGCCGGCCAGTATGACTACGGCACGGTTATCCCCGTCAGCGACAACGCCGCCATCACGATGCGCCGCTCCATGCGCGAGCCCGCCGACATCTGCCTTGTGACCAAGGGACAGTCCGAGACCAAGATGCTGACGCAGATCAACAAGGATCTGCTTGACCAGCTCAAGCTCGGCGAGGTGCGCAAAGTGATGGTGCCCACCACCGACGGCAAGATGATGACCTGCTGGGAGATCCTTCCCCCGGACTTCGACCCCAACAAGAAATATCCCGCCATCCTGTATTGCCAGGGCGGCCCGCAACAGGCCGTAAGCCAGTTCTGGAGCTATCGCTGGAACTTCATGATCATGGCGGCCCACGGGTATGTCGTAATCGCACCCAACCGTCGCGGTCTGCCGGGCTTCGGCACGGAATGGAACCGTCAGATTTCGGGTGACTACGGCGGCCAGAACATGCAGGATTATTTCGCAGCCACCGACTACATCAAGTCGCAGCCCTACGTTGACGCCGACCATGTGGGCGCCATCGGAGCAAGCTACGGCGGCTTCTCGGTTTACTGGCTGGCAGGTCACAACAATGGCCGCTTCGCAGCCCTGATCGCTCATGCAGGTATCTTCAACATGGAGTCGCAGTATCTGGAGACCGAGGAGATGTGGTTTGCCGACTTCGATATGGGCGGCGCATACTGGGACAAGGAGAATGCAACGGCTCAACGTACATTCGCCAACTCGCCCCACCGCTACGTCAACGAATGGCAGGCGCCTATGCTCATCACCGTGGGCGAACTCGACTACCGCATCCTCGCCTCGCAGGGCATGATGGCCTTCAATGCCGCCAAGATGCACGGGCTCGAGGCCGAGATGGTGGTATTCCCCGACGAGAACCACTGGATTCTGAAACCTCAGAACGCGATCCTGTGGCAGCGCTGCTTCTTCCGCTTCCTTGACAAGTACCTGAAGAATCCCGCCAAGGATGAGGCCAAGAAGCCTGCCGAGACTTCGGCTGATAAGAAGTAACTAACCCTACATACACATTAACACAGAGGGTGCGCCGGACAGTCCGACGCACCCTCTCGTTTATTGTTATGTGATTCGTTATTCGTTGTTGATGGAAGAAAGCTCTGTGGGAATCCAGACGCGCATCTTGCCCTCGCCACGGTTGGCCCAGGAATAATAGGGAATCATGCGGAGCGTAACGTCCCTGATGCCTAATTTGCCGTCGGCTTTACGGCTTATGGACTGCGCGGGAAGGCTCAGTTCATGCAGGCTCTTCAGCTTGCTGTCCTGCGATATTCCGTCGCTTATAACGGCATTTTTCTGTATCACCACGCCGGCTAAGTCAAAGTCATTGTCGGGCCATTCAGCACAATATACAATCGGGCCACGCTCTATGGCTACTTTGCCACGGTCGTTCTTGACCTTCTCGTTGGCAACAACCATTCGCGGGGTGTTGTCAAACTTGATCTCGACCTTATCTCCCTTCTTCCACTTGCGGTTGATGGCCAGGTAGCCTTTCTGAAGATTTTCGACAGGCACGTCCTCGCCATTTACCTTGACCGAGATATTTCCGGCTTTGGGATCGGTGTAGGAATAAAGGTCGCCGGGAACAGGACGGCCGAGCTGCCAGCCGGGGATGCGCAGCTTGAGCGTGAAGGCGCCGGCCTTGTTTTCATTGATGGTCACGGCCACGTCGCCGTCGTCGACATAATTGCCGCTCTGCGACAGACGCACCCGCTTGCCGTTGACCTTCAGGTCGCCGTCATTGGCCAGATAGAGGTTGACATAAACATCGCCATCCTTCACGGCATATACGTACCCGGGAATGGAGGGAATGAAACGGCTGAGATTCGAGGGGCAGCACGCGCAGCCGAACCAGGGCTTGCGGCTGTAACCGCCGTCGCTCGCCAACGGGTTGGGATAGAAGAACGCGTCGCCGTCCAGCGACTGACCCGACAGCACGCCATTGTAAAGCGTACGCTCCAGCACATCGTAATATTTGGAATCACCGTGCAGCAGGAACAGCCGGTGGTTGACATACACATTGCCGATGGCCGCGCATGTCTCGCAATAGGCCGTGGAGTTAGGCAACTCGTAATTGTCGCCGAACGCCTCCCCCTGATGACGGGCGCCGATGCCGCCGGTGATGTAATACTTCTTGTTAACAATATTGTCCCAGATAGTGTCGATGGCCTTGATGTAGGCGGAATCGCCCGTCAGGGCAGCCACGTCAGCCATACCGGAATACATGTAAACGGCACGTACTGCATGGCCTACAGCCTCCTTCTGATCCACCACAGGTTTATGCGACTGGCTGTACACGTCGTGGCGCGAAGTCTTGCCTCGGCGGTCAAGGAAGTACCTGGCCTGGTCGAGATATTTTTTATCTCCTGTCACCAGATAGAGTTTGGCAAGCGCCATCTCGGCAATCTGATGTCCCGGCACACGGTCCAGCTGTCCCTCGCCGAGACCGATATTGCGGCATATATTGTCGGCATACTTTATGGCGATGTCGAGGAAATTACGCTTGCCTGTGGCGCGGTAATGTGCCATGGCCCCCTCCACCATGTGACCGAGGTTATAGAACTCATGGCTCAGATTCTCCACCGCCTCATACTTTACCGGACTCATCCAGGGATGCGGATGCTTCGGATTCATGGTATAAGGCGTGTTCAGGTAACCGTCAGGTTCCTGTGCGGCGGCCACCAATACCAGCACGCTGTCGATGTATGCCTCTAACTTCTTGTCGGGATAGGTCTGCAACAGATAGCTGGCTCCTTCGATGGTCTTGTACACGTCGGTATCGTCGAACGGAAAACCCTCGACCTTGATGGTGTCGCTGGGATGCACAGCCTTGATGAAGTTGGCGTAACGACCTGATTCCTCGCATTTGCTGAATGCCAAAGGCACGGTAACGTTGCGGCTTGCGTCAAGTCGTTTGCCCCAGAACGCGTCATGCACCTTAACGGACGTAAAGGGTACCGGCTCGTAGGGATACCCGGCAAAGTCCTTTCCTTTCTCTACAGTTTTGCCCGGACCGGCAGCTATTAACGGCATACCGCCGACGAGTATGGCCAGCGACATAGCGACAGCCATTTTTCCTGATTTTCTCATATTATATTAGTTCGAATTTTCTTATGTGCGTTACCGTGGTAAGTGCTTATATCACAAATTCGTACAAAGATAGTGAAAAATCGCGATTTTTTCGTTATCTTTGCATCTATAATGAATATCGTCCATAAAGGCCGTATTCAAGGAAAAACTCAAACACACAAGAACTATGGCAAAATTTGACCAACCCAACCACGAGTACGAGTATCAGGGCGCCCTTATCAACGGCTTCCTCATGCTGTTTATAAATTTCATAGTGATTCCATTGCTGGTATTAGCCACGTTCACGTTCCTGCAGGGTGTGCCGGCGCTGATGATACCCATCTTCGCCATCCTGGCGATAGCGTTCGTGATAGGTTGCGTGGGATTCTTCACACAGGAACCCAACGAGGCCCGCGTGATGATATTCTTCGGCAAATACGTTGGCACCTGCAAGAAGGTAGGTTATTACTGGGCCAATCCCTTCGTGTCGCGCAAGAAGCTGTCGCTGCGCATCCGCAACATGGACATCGACCCCATCAAGGTAAACGACAAGATGGGCAACCCGGTGCTGATCGGCATGGTGCTGGTATGGAAAATCAACGACACGTACAAGGTGACATTCGACCTTGACGCACAGAGCATGTCGGCCGGGACATCACAGCTGGACAAGCACGCCCTGGACAACTTCGTCAAGATACAGGGCGACGCCGCCCTTCGCGAAGTGACGGGACATTTCGCCTACGACAACATGGACGGCAACAATGCCGAAGAACTGACTCTGCGCGGCAGCAGTGAGGAAATAAACGAGATGCTGGAGCACACCATCAACGAACGCTTAGCCATGGCCGGCATCGAGGTGGTGGAAGCCCGTCTCAACTACCTGGCATACGCGCCTGAGATCGCCGCCGTGATGCTGCGCCGCCAGCAGGCTTCGGCCATCATAACCGCCCGCGAAAAGATTGTGGAAGGCGCCGTGTCGATGGTGGAAATGGCTCTTACCACACTCGAATCGAAAAATATCGTAAAACTCAGCAACGAACAGAAGGCCTCCATGGTAGGCAACCTGCTCGCGGTTCTCTGTGCCGACGAGCCCCTGACTCCTACTCTGAACGCCAACGTATAATATGATTAAGGAAAACATCGACCCGAACATAGATTCTCGCGACGACTTCTACGGCTACGCCTGTGGCGGCTGGCAGAAAAGTCATCCTCTGAAACCGGAATTCTCACGCTACGGCGTATTCGACGACATCGCCGAGAAATCGCGCAAGCAGGTCAAGGAACTGATAGAAGGCCTGGGCGAACATCCCGAAGCCAAGCAACGCGGCTCGATAGCCCAGAAGATTCATGACATCTACGAGCAGGGACTCGACACGGAACGTCGCGAACGCGAAGGTGCCGCGCCCATCATGCCCGTGGTGGAACGGATTCAGAAGATGGACGCCGACTCGTTCACCGAGACAATGGCGTGGCTGAACCGTGGCGCCGGCGGCGGTTTCTTCGGCTACGGCGTGGGACCGAATCCGGCGGATTCGTCGGTCAATGTGCTCCATGTGTCGGAATGCGGACTGTCCTTAGGCGACCGCGACTATTATCTGGAGAAAAGCGAACGTAACGACACCATACTTCAGGCATTCCACAAGTATGTGCTGACCATCATGGGATTGGTGGGCTACGCGCCCGAAGATGCCGAGCGCGTATGGGTATCCGTAATTGAAATAGAGACTGAGATAGCACGCCACAAGAAAACGCGCGAGGAACGCCGCAATCCGTTGCTCAGCTATAACTGGATGACGACCGAGGAATTCCTGTCGCGCTTTCCCGGCATAGACTGGCGCGGCATCTTCGAGGGATCGGGCCTGAAGATGCCCGAGGAGCTGAACGTGTCGTCCATCAAGTTCATAGAATGGATGAGCGGGTATCTCCCCTCGCTGCCGATACAGAAAGTGCGCGATTATCTGGTGCTGATAGCCATAAGCGAAGGCACCGGTACGCTCAGCGAGGCTTTCTATGAGGCGGACTTCGAACTGTACGACCGCGTGATGTCGGGCACCGAGGAAAAGAAGCCTCTGTGGAAACGGGCAATGGCCATTCCAAACTCCATGTTCGGCGAGGCGGTGGGCCAGCTCTATGTGGAGAAATATTTCCCGGAGGCCAACAAGAAATACATGAAGCGGCTTGTGGAAAACCTGCGCTCGGCCTTGGGCAAACACATCGAGGAACTGCCCTGGATGTCGGACACCACCAAGCAGAAGGCGTTGGAAAAGCTGAACGTGCTGAAGGTAAAGATAGGCTATCCCGACAAATGGAAGGATTATTCCGAGATAGACATCGACCCGGAGCGCAGCTACAACCACAACATTCTAAGGGCCACCGAATGGTTCGTGCAGGACAACTACAACAAGCTGGGCAAACCTGTTGACCGCGACGAATGGTACATGACGCCCCAGACCGTCAACGCTTACTACAGTCCGCAGATGAACGAGATATGCTTCCCCGCCGGCATACTCCAGGCGCCATATTTCGACATCAACGCTGCCGACGCCATGAATTACGGTGCCATCGGCGTCGTGATCGGCCATGAGATGACTCACGGATTCGATGACCAGGGACGCCGCTTCGACAAGGAGGGCAACCTGAACGAATGGTGGGAGCCGGAGGATGCCGAGCGGTTCAAGGAGCTTACCGACCGTCTCGTGGAGCAGTTCAACCGGGTGGAAGTGGCTCCGGGAGTATATGCCAACGGATTGTTCACGCTCGGCGAGAATATCGCCGACCAGGGCGGACTGCGCATTGCGTACACCGCATGGAAAGATGCGCACGGCGACGACAATGTAGAAATCGAAGGCTTTACGCCCGAGCAGCTGTTCTATCTGGCTTACGCTTCGGTATGGGCCGCCAACATACGTCCGGAGGAGATTCTGTCGCGCACCAAGTCCGACCCGCATTCATTAGGTCGCAACCGCGTAAACGTAACGTTGCGGAACCTCGACCCGTTCCTTAAGGCGTTCGACATTACCGAAGGTCACGCCATGTTCCGGCCTGAGGATGAGCGGGTAATCATCTGGTAAAAGCATAATCTGAGAACAATGATTCAGTTGGGAATAATTGGCTGGCCGCTGCAGCACACCCAGTCGCCGGCATATTTCGATGCCAAGTTCAAGAAGCTCGGCATCGAAGGGCAATATCTCGCATTTCCGATTGAAGACATATCACAGTTGCCGGAAATAATCTGCAGTCATCCCGATATGATCGGGTTCAACGTGACGCATCCGTACAAGGAGGCGATTATCCCCTACCTTTCTGACCTCGGCCCTGAAGCCGAGGTTATTGGTGCAGTCAATACCGTAAAGATAATCCGCTTGGGAAACGCTGTAACGCTGACCGGATACAACACCGATTACTACGGTTTTGCCGAAAGCCTCAAGCCCTGTCTTGGTCAGAGACACCACGATACCGGAGCGCTGATATTGGGGACAGGTGGCGCAGCCAAGGCGGTAGCATACGCACTGACTTCACTCGGCATACCGTTCGTGGCAGTGAGCCGTAATGTGGATACCGACAATTACTTTGTACGGCACGGTCATAACGTTATAAGCTATGATGAGTTGACTGCCGTCATTATGAGCCGGCATTGCATCCTGATCAACTGCACTCCATTGGGGATGCATCCGCACGAGGGGGAATGTCCCGACATTCCGTGGACGCTGCTTCCGGAGAATGCTGTATGCTATGACCTGGTCTACAATCCTCCCCTCACGCCATTCATGACCGAAGGCGCCCGACATGGCGCTGCCGTAAAGAACGGACTCGAGATGCTGCATCTGCAGGCGGAAGATGCCTGGAAGATATGGAACCGGTAAAAGTGCGGCTCAATGCCCCGATGCTGATACCGGTAGCGGGAATCGTGGCCGGTACCCTTATCGCCATTCAGGGCGCCGGATTCCTGATCGGCGCCGTTTGCATTATGCTGGCCATAATCCTTTACGAACTGTTGGGTGGTTATTCCAACAGCCCCACTAAAGCCTTCCGGCTCAACAAATGGCACTATTCATGGGTAGCCATGCTCTTTGTCGGTGCGGGAATCATCGCCGCCGACCTGAGGCGTCCCGCCGAAATACCCGATGACCGGTTACAGAACACTGTGATGGCGCACGGACACATCGCCGGTATCGAGCATCGCACGTCAGGCGACCGGGTGACACTCGACCTCACGGCCATTATGGATACCGCAGGACGCGTCTATCCTCTCAAGAATGTGCGCGTCTTGGGATATGCCGACGACGTCAACGCCGGCATCGACGACAACATCATATTCCCGTGCCATCTGCAACGAATCGTAAATTCCCCCAACTCGTTCGATACCGGCTATGCCAGGCGTCTGGCGCGTCAAGGCGTCCTGTATTCGGCCGACATGGTTTCCGATTCTCTTCGCGTAACGGGGCATTCCGCAACTGTTTCTGGATTCTTCCACGACCTGCGTGACCGGTTTGTGGCTTCCATAGAGAACACCATGCTGTCCAAGGACACTCAGCGGTTTCTCATCACCGTATTGGCCGGAGACAAGTCTTTTCTCGATCCTGACCGTCGCGAGCTGTTTGCCGACGCGGGCATATCGCACATCCTGGCGCTGAGCGGACTGCACGTTTCCATTATAGCCGGCATATTGCTATGGCTGTTGTTTCCATTTAACATAGTCGGTCTATATCAATGGCGCTATGCCATTGCGGTTCCGGCCATCTGGCTTTATGCCTTCATCACGGGGCTGTCGCCATCCACCGTGCGCGCCGCCGGCATGATGACGGTAATGATAGTGTGCATGTTGATCGAACGTAAGAACTCTCCGTGGAACTCGCTGCTGCTCGCCACGTTCCTGATATTGGTGTTCAACCCATACTACATCTTCGACATCGGGTTGCAACTCAGTTTCCTGTGCGTGGCGTCGCTGATATTCTTCGCGCCGTATCTGAATACCGTGGACCATCATAGCCATCCGTTACTGTATACGGTCTCGACATTCCTGTTGGCATCCTTGTGCGCCACCATTGCATCGTGGGCGCTATCGGCCTATTACTTCGGCATCTTCCCGTTGCTGTTCATACCGGCCAACATCGTGGCGTTGCCCTTACTGCCCATTTATATAGTCCTGGCGCTGATATATCTGCTGTCATGCGTTTTTGGCTACCCGTTTCATTTCCTCGGCACCACGCTTGACATCATGTATCACGGACTGACGCGCAGCCTTGAATGGATGGGCAACGGTTCGGCTACGGCCCTGAACCTGAACGTGTCGTGGCTGACTCTTGCATTATGGATAGGCGCGGTGGCGATGTTAGCGATATGGCTACATGCCGGCAAAAAGAAATCGATGCTTGCCACAGCCTCGGCGATGGCAATGGCGGCAATCGTACTGATACCGTTCAATGCAGATGCCGACTCGGAACAGCAGTTCATACTTCAGTCGCGCGCCGACAACGTGCAGATTCTCGTCAAGCAAGGCAACGACATCAACACCCTCCGCATGGCCACCAACACCGTGTCCGAAACCCGCATCGCCAATACCCGAATCATTTCGGCGGACTGCCCTGTCACGGGATTCATTCCGGCTTCCGCAACCAGTTCCGCTTCAAGAATAGAGCATGCCAAAGGCTGCGATTACTTAGTTGTGACGCGCAGCTGCACCGATGACGTGTCTGTGCTTGACTCCATCTTCAAGCCCCGCGTCTTAGTGATCCATCCCTCCGTGCGCCGCGACCGTGAGCAACTGATGCTTCACCACGCCGACTCCCTCGGCATCGCCGTCCATTCCCTCCGCCTTGACGGCCCAATCCGCAAGGAATAAAATATTCCTTCGAAAACTCAATATTTCTTAAATATCCCTAATAGATTTGGTTTTATCGCTTATTGTTTGTAATTTTGCGAACAGCTAACAAAGAAGATATGACGAAATTGGAGATAACGCCTGAACAGGAGCGTCTTGCGAGGTTTGCAAAGGCAATGGGACATCCTACCCGTATTGCAATCCTGCATTTCCTTGCTCAGAGAAACGAATGTTTTTTCGGCGACATACACGAGGTGCTTCCTGTTGCGAAAGCGACAGTATCGCAACATCTGAGCGAATTGAAAGAAGCCGGGCTGATACAGGGCACCATCGAGCCACCTAAAGTAAAATACTGTATCAATCCGGAGAACTGGGCTCTTGCCAAGCAACTGTTTTCACAGATGCTTTACGAATGCTCCCCCTCAAACAAGAATAGCTGCTGTTCGTAAGCACTATTTTTTTATCATTAATGTTCGTAATTCGGCAAATAACAACCTAAATACTTTCAAGAACATGAAAAAACTACTGATGATTTTCGCCCTAATGATAGGGCTAATGTCCTGCGGAAGCGGTGAGAATACCGCCAACGCAAAATCTCCGGTGAACGACAGAGTGGAGGTCATTTACTTCCACTGCAAACAACGCTGTGCCACCTGCATGGCAATTGAGAAGAATACCCGCGAAGTTCTCAATTCGATGTTTGCCAACGAACTGAAAAACGGCAAGGTCGTATTCAAAATCGTGGATATATCTACTCCGGATGGAGAAAAGGTTGCCGATAGATACGAAGTGACTTGGTCGTCTCTCTTTGTCAATAAATGGAAAGGAGGGAAAGAAACACGTGACAATATGACTGAATTCGCCTTCGGCAATGCCCGCAAGAACCCGGATGCGTTCAAGAAAACTCTTGCTGAAAAAATCCGTCAATCCCTAAAATAATGGACTGGTTACAAACACTGCTCGACAATAGCACGGCCCCGGCTTTGACTGTCTTCCTTTTGGGATTGCTCACGGCTATTTCGCCGTGTCCGCTTGCCACAAATATAGCCGCAATAGGCTATATCAGCAAGGACATAGAGAACCGTAACCGCATATTCAGAAACGGAGTGCTCTATACCGTCGGGCGTATCATAGCCTACACAGTCCTCGGTATCGTGCTGATCTCGATACTTAAAGAGGGGGCAAGTGTTTTCGGCATACAGAAAGCCATAGGCAAATGGGGTGAATTGCTTATCGGACCATTGCTATTGCTTATCGGACTTTTCATGCTGACAGGTCATAAGCTCAACCTGCCTCAGTTCGGTTTCGGTGGAAACGGCGAAGGTCTTGCACGAAAAGGGGGATGGGGAGCTTTGCTGCTCGGTGTCCTGTTCGCAATGGCTTTCTGTCCTACAAGCGGAGTGCTGTATTTCGGTATGCTCATTCCTATGTCTGTAACTGCAAGCGCAGGCTGGCTATTGCCCGTCCTTTTTGCAGTCGCCACAGCCCTCCCGGTGCTTGCGGTTGCGTGGATTCTCGCTTTTAGTGTTGAGAAAGTCGGCGAGTTTTACGGCAAACTACGCATAATCCAGAAATGGCTCAACATTATTGTCGGTATCATTTTCATCGCCGTAGGAATATACTACTGCGTAATGATGTATCTCTAAGAATTTTATAATCTGTAAATAACAAGAATATGGATAAAAAAGAAAAGAAAGGTTTCTGGTCGACGCTCTTCGCGCCCAAAAAGAAAAGCTCATGCTGCTGCAACAGCAACATAATCGTCGATGACGATATAAAGGCCGCCCCTTCATGCGGATGCTCTGAAGAATCTGTCGAGTCCACAGAGACAACATGCTGCGCCACCACTCCCGGCACTAAGGTTAGCGAAGTCCTTGTCCTCGGTCCCGGCTGCGCCAAGTGCAAGGAGACCTACAAGGTGGTGGAACGTGTCATCAGCGAAAACAATCTCGATGTCAGACTCTCCAAAATCGAGGATATTGCCGAGATGATGAAATACAACATCATGGCGACACCTGCCGTAGTCGTTGACGGCTCCGTCAAAATCAAGGGACATGTCCCCTCGGCTGACGAAGTGAAAAAGGTTCTCGGCATCTGAACTTTAACAACCGGAGACTGATATGGAAACGCGAAAGGAAATCAAGTTTCTGATTTGGACCGTTGTCATATTCCTGACAGCATTCTTCCTGCCTGTCAACAGCGACACGCTGATGACGGCGATACACTCGACCCTTGACCTCGCCAAATGGTACGCCCGTGAGCATATCGTTCTCTGCCTTCTCCCGGCATTTTTCATCGCCGGTGTGATTGCTGTGTTCGTAAGTCAGGGTGCCGTGCTGAAATATTTCGGAGCAAACGCCAAGAAATGGGTGTCATACACTGTGGCATCGGTTTCCGGCGGTATTCTCGCTGTATGTTCCTGTACCATTCTCCCGTTGTTCACCAGCATATACAAACGTGGTGCGGGTCTCGGTCCGGCGATAGCGTTCCTGTATTCCGGCCCCGCCATCAGCATACTGTCCATAATCCTCACAGCCCGTATCCTCGGGCTGGAAATGGGCCTTGCGCGTATCATCGGCGCAGTCACGTTTGCAATTGTCATCGGATTGGTGATGTCGTTCATCTTCCGCAAGGAGGAGCGAGACAAAGAAGTGGAACAGATGAATATAGTTCCGCCACCCGAAAAGCGCCCGCTTTGGCAGACGGCGTTGTTCTTCTTTACCCTTGTGGCGATTCTTGTGTTCGCCAACTGGGGTGCTCCGGCAGCCATCGACCGAGGAATATGGGCCGCGATCTACAATGCCAAATGGTGGATTACTTCCGCACTCGCCATAGCGTTATGCGTAATACTTGTGAAAATACTCCATCTGAAAGCTCGGTGGATTATCCTCGGCGCTATCGCAGTGGCAATATCTGCCATCCTCGCCAATGTTTTCATCCCCGACGCAAAACTTGCGCCGCTTGTGCCGATGGTTGTTTCCGTCGCCGTGCTTGCCATTGTGTTGTTATGTGACAAAAACGATGACGAAAACCGCGAGTGGGTGTTGTCGTCGTGTGGATTTGCCAAGCTGATATTGCCGTTGCTTGCAGTAGGTGTTTTGACCGCAGGCTTTCTCCTCGGTTCGACACACGACGGCATGGAACTGCCCGGCATTATCCCCAACAGTTGGGTTGAATGGGCAGTAGGCGGCAATTCGTTACTGTCAAACTTCTTCGCAAGTTTCACCGGCGCGTTTATGTATTTCGCCACCCTCACCGAAGTTCCGATTATTCAGGGCCTGCTCGCTTCCGGCATGGGTAAAGGCCCGGCACTCGCATTGCTTCTTGCAGGCCCGTCGCTGTCGCTGCCGAATATGCTTGTGATCCGCAGTGTGATGGGCACGAAAAAGACAGTGATATATGTAGCTCTTGTAATAGTCATGGCTACCATTTCCGGATGGGTTTACGGCTATCTCTTCTAAATCGAAATGAAAATGAAAGTATTGATTTTATGTACCGGCAACAGTTGCCGCAGTCAGATGGCGCATGGCGTTCTCCAGTCGCTTGATTCTGAGATTGAAGTGTTTTCCGCCGGAACTAAACCTGCGGAAAAGGTCAATCCTCGCGCCGTGGAGGTTATGAAGGAAATAGGCATCGACATAAGCGGACATACACCGCACAATGTCGGTGAATATCTCAACGAACCGTGGGATTATGTCATAACCGTGTGCGGAGGAGCTAATGAAACCTGTCCGGTATTTACAGGTAATGTGAGACATCGTATTCATATCGGATTCGATGACCCTTCAGACGCTATCGGTTCTGAAGCGTATATCATGAGCGAGTTCCGACGTGTACGCAATGAGATAGCAAAGCGATTTGAAGCATTTTATACGGGAAGTCTGAAATGAACACTTTACTCGATACACTTTGGTATTTCTGCTACATCACGGTTGAACTTGTTGTATTGTTCATCGTGATTACGGCGATTGTTGAAATCATCCTGATGTATATTCCGCAGGAAAAAATCAGCAAGAAGATTGAAAAGGCTGGATTTTTCGGCAACGTGATTGCTGCGGGTTTCGGAGCGCTAACACCATTCTGCGCCTGTTCCACCCTGCCCATGACGGTCGGATTCTTAAATGCAGGCGTACCATTTGGAGCCACTATGTCGTTTCTAATAGCCTCGCCGTTACTGAATCCCATAATAATAGCGATGCTTGGCGCACTGGTCGGAATCAAGGCTATGCTGATTTATGTGGCGATTGCCTTTCTCTGTGCCGTGTTCTTCGGCTGGGGACTGCAAAAAGTCGATGCGCAGAAATATGTAAAGAACGTAAGATTGAAAAAGCAGTCCTGTTGTTCAGCGGACGAAAGTTCGATTGACAGGAAACAACTTCCGTGGAGTCAGAAAATTGCATTGGCACTTCGAGCCGGTTGGGATACACTTCGTCCTATTATATGGTATCTAATCATCGGCGTAGCCCTGGGGGCTGTAATCTACGGATACATGCCGAGTGATTGGGTTTTGAAAATTGCAGGACCTGACAATCCCTTTGCGGTGCCTGTCGCAGCCATCATAGGAGTACCTCTATATATCCGTGCAGAGACCGCAATCCCTATCGGCGTGGCATTGATGAGCAAAGGGATGAGCATCGGTGCCGTCATAGCACTCGTAATTGGCGGCGCCGGCATGGCCATCCCCGAAATGTCGATGCTTGCAAGCATATTTAAGAAGAAACTCGTCGCCATGATCGTAGCAGTCATATTTCTGACGGCTGTAATTTCCGGATACCTGTTTAATATTCTACTCTAATATTCGCCTATTCATTTAGGGAACTCTTCTTTTGTCACCTTAAACATAATATAAAATCGAGGCTGCCGGTCGGTAGCCTCGATTATTTTAAGACAACTTTATATCCCTGAAATATAGCCGGTTATAATTATTGTTATTTATCTGTTTTCTTGATGGTGATATAGATGATGTTTTCTTTCTTGTCAACCGACATCGACGCAATCTGATCCGATGCGATTTCCTGCACATCTATCAGGCTAATCTCCTTACCGTCCAAATACACCTTCATGTTTTCAAGACCGGGGATCGAAGCTATTGATTTTCCCGCATTGTTGAAGAAGTCTTCAAGGTCGAAGGTCATTTTTTCGCCGTTGATGTCAAGCGTCATGCTGACATTGTCGAATTCCGTAAGGAAAGGGAACACGGCGGTTATGGTGGCATTGCCATCAGTCATGGAGCAATTCAACGACCTGGCTTCGTATGTCTTGCCCTTCGTAGTGAAGGTTCCTCCCGAAACATTCAGTCTATTGCCCAGCCCTTCGCCTCTGATTTCCACAGTGGTCTTGCCGTCGTTGTTGTTGATGCTCTTGACCTTAAAATGCGGGACAGAGATTTTGTTATCTGACGGATTTTCACTACTTTTGCCGTCAGAAACTTTGAGAGTGCCGATAGTCGACACAGCGGCTCTCACGACCGGCACACCGGTCAGACCCAGTGCCAATGCAAGCACAGGCACCATCGCGAGGGCTTTCCACTTTCGCCCCGCACCACTTTTTGCTTTGTACATCATGGTGATTCGTTTTTTGAGTTTACTATGATTCAGGCTGTTGGCCAAGGACGGGAATCTGGCGCCAACAGCTTTCTTTATCAACAACATCTGATATTCCTGCGCGTCATGGCCACGGTCAATGACAGCCATGTCGGCCTGATATTCATGCACCAGCATCAGTTCGTCGCGCATCAGCCATGCGGCCGGGTTGAACCAGTTCACGATACACACCGCTTGGGCTATCAACAGGTCCACCCAATGGTGACAGGCTATGTGCTTCAGTTCGTGCGTAACTATCGCCGGACTGTAACTCCCATAATCCCGGCGGCTGATCACCACATAGCGCATCCAGCTGAACGGAGCCAACCGTTCGTCGTCCGTCACAACCAAGGTGTATCCGTTATGCTCTATCTTTTGGCCCGAACGTATCACTCTGATGAGTCGCACCCATGTTATCACGGTTCTTATTGATACTATCACCATTCCGATTATGAATGCCAATACCAGTATGACTCCCCATACAGGTGTCGAGTCTGCGACCTCTGACTTGCCGATTACCTCCATGGCACCATGCGCAACCATCTGTGAAGATGACGAGCCTTTAAGACCGCTGACTAATTGAAGAACAGGATATGCCGCAAATGACACTGCATAAATGGCCAATAACACTCCACGGTTAAACCCATGCTGATTGTCCCGGGCCAAAAGCAACCTATATACAAGGTACAACGCCAGCAGCAGAAAACCGCTAATTATGGAATATGATAAAAAAGCTCCCATCGTAATCTTATTTTTGACTCCCCTTCTGCTCTACCAGCTTAAGTAATTCCTTTAGTTCGTCGGCAGAAATCTTTTCTTCGGCCACCAACGAAGATACGGCACCGAAATAGTTCCCTCCGAAATAATTCTTGATGAAATTACCGAAACTGCGACTGCGGAAGTACTCTTTCTCGACCTTGGCAAAATAATGGAATGTCCCGCCGGTATTCTCATGGTCCACAAAACCCTTGGCCTCCAGCCTGCGCATCACGGTCGATACCGTATTGAAATGTGGCTTTGGGTCCGGATACAGCTCCACCAGTCTGCTGATCGCTATCGGACCATATTCCCACAGCAAACGCATCAGTTCCTCCTCTTTGGGAGTCAGTTTGTCCTCCTGTTTCCTTTTCATAACTATTTTTGTAGTTAGACACGGCAAAGTTAATAACTATTTTTATAGTTGCAATACCCGGATTTGACTTTTAACCTTTATTAACTACAAAAATAGTTACATTTGGTTAAATCAGAGCGTAATTCAAAGAAAGACAAGACACACAACTATTCGGATGCCATTCGGGTGCATATTCGGATGATTATTCGTCTATCGGAATTTATTGCCTCGGAGAGGCTGTTTCTCATTAACCCCACGATGGGCGGTGACAGCTTCAGCTGGCACCGTCCTTCGTGGGGTATACGGGAACGATATTGTTTGGTCGGAGACCATGTCTTTGCACTCCTCGATATGACAATGGCGTAAAGGCGAGCGGCATGGTCTCCGACCAAGCTGTGCCACATCAGTCTAACCCCACGAAGGCTGTCGGGACGCTTCGCACCCTTAAGCCATCGTGGGGTTAATGAGAAACAGCCTCTCCGAGGCAACAAATTCCGATAGGAGAATAAGCATCCCACATGATTATGTGAGCCTAATTTCTTATAATTTCATTATTATGTACTATTTCATTATTATGTACTTAGACGAAACTTGTGTTTCTTATAGTACTATTCTGAGGTTTAGGCATCGTGCCTTAAAGATTATTCCCGAGGAACGTCAGGCCCAACCATGTTCTGACCTGTGCGTCTGCCGGGATTTTCCGTACAAGTATCGCGAATCTTGTAAACTGAAAATCATCCGTGGCAATATCCATATCCGATGACGTGCCTATATTGATCGACCAGTTATAACTGTTTTCTTTCGTGTTACGGTAATATCTGTTGGAATACGTATCTATGGTATAATCGTGCAATACATACTTTATCAGCAAAGTGTAAGTATTGAAATCAATTTGTTGATACGCAGCGCTGAACCCCATCGGATCATCCGGCAATTCAGATGCATCGTTTACAATATGCTCATTGTTGACCAGATGGATAAGATTTCGTTTCTGTTCCTCTCCTAAATCATTATAATTGATTTCCATTGTAGAGGGAACATACGTTTTGGAAATAGGCAAAGCTATTTCCAGGTCTGTCTCGTCATTATTGTTGCATGAGCTTAACACAAGACTCAGAGTCAGCAGCATCAGCAGGCTTAGATATTTCATTACCTCGCAGTATGAGTGCTATTTGCACTTTTTGTCCTTATTCCTTTTGTAATAGCGACCACCGATTAAGCCTCCGATTATTCCTGCAACCACCGGCAGATATACGTACCATGGTAAATTCATTTCGCATCTATTTTTTATTTGTCTATAAAACGCAGATATTCACATAAAATTGCGATTTTATGTAACTTTGCATCACCTTAGCACACACAAAACTCTTCCTCGCGATATTTATTTCCATATTCATGTCATTCCATGCAAACGCTCGAATGATAAAGGAGTCTCTTGTAGAAGAAATACCTTTCAACATGACCACGGACAGCCTTATCTATCTCCGCGTTCAATTGATCGTATTGGTTGTATTTACCGTATCGATTGTATATTCAGGCATTTCGATTGGAATGCCTTTTTTGTTATATTCTTCCTTGACGATATAATTGGTGTATTCCAACTCCTGTTGCATTCGGTCATAATATCGTCCGGGAATACCCAATCTCATGGCGCTGTCTTTGGCTATCGTTAAATGATACGCTGAGTCCTTCAACATTATATGATGCGCCATTTTGATGCAGGCATCGCGAAACGCCGGGATCTCATCATCAGGCAGTCTTTCAGGCTGACGTGGCTGACCATCCCCACAACCTGTCATCAGACCTAACAATCCGATATATAATAGCTTCTTCATATTGCAAAATTAATAATTTTTCCGTATCCTATCACATGATAATAAACATATTCCGAATGCAAAATTGCAAAAAATAGGACAAATAGACGAAAAGAAGCCTGCCAAAAAATGAGCAGGCTGTACGCAGGACCGGAATCTTCACAGATGCCATATTCTGTTCCGATAGGCTTTCAGTTCCTTTTCCGGGAACCGGGCTATCGCTTTGTCAAATTCACGGAGTATCGCGGCCTTATCATGGGGCAATGATCCCGTAATCGGTACTGTATTGGAAATATGGTGACCGAGCAGATTGACACGGATATTCAGTCTGTCGATAAGAGTCCGCATCTCTATCAGTCGCTCAATTTCCGGTTCCTCTATATATGTGCCGTCCTGCACCTCCTGATACAACTGCGATTCCGGAAATATTGTCAGCGATACTATGTTGATGATACAGGGGTGAAGTCGGTTCAGCACGTCTGCCGTTGCCATCGCGCTGGCCTCGCCGTTGCCCTTGCCTCCCAGTCCGTTGAGGTAGAATACGCTGTATCGGATTCCCGCCTCGTCGAGTTTTGAAAGTTGTTCGATAATGTCAGAGGCATTATAACCTTTATTCATCCTCTCCAGAGTCGGGTCGTGTCCTGTCTCGATTCCGATGTTGATGCTGTCGAGTTTCAGATGACGTAGATTCTTCAGCTCCTCCACTGTTTTGGGGGTGATATCCGTGACACGGGCGAACATCCCGAACGATACCATGTGCGGAAGATACTTCCTTAACAGCAAAGCTACGTCCATCAGTTTGTTGTAACTGAGCGCGAATGGATTTGCACCGGTTAGGTAAACACGACGGGCACGCGGCTGCCATTGACGAATCACCTTCAGGTCATCCTCTACCTCCGACAGCGGCGACATACGGAAAGGTGTGCCGTGATAAAGACTGCAAAACCTGCACTTGTGCCATGTACAACCTGAGGTGAGTTGCAGAAGCTGGGAATTGGCTTCGTACGGCGGTCGCCATACCTGCCCTGTGAAATGTAGTTCCGGATATGTCATATCTCGATATTTTTATTAATTTTGTAACGCAAAATTAGGTGATGGTCAGAGCTAAAGCAACAACTTACCGAATGGTTTGACCCTTACCTGAAAGTTTGTCTTACTCGTTATCAGTCTGTTCTGCGTGACCGGATATGGCAAAAAAACTGGACTACGAATATTGCAAGGCTGCCCCGATGCTCGAATGGCTCGGCAACAAGTGGGCACTGGTGGTTCTCGTGAAAATTTCCGAGAACGAGCCGGTGCGCTTCAACGAACTGTACCGCAACATCCCGTCCATATCGGAGAAAGTACTGTCGCAGGTACTCCGCCAAATGACCACCGACGGCATAATCCGCCGCGAACTGTTCCCCGACGTGCCGCCACGCACAGAGTATTCAGTAACTGATTTCGGCCATACCCTTTTGCCCCATGTCGAAGCCCTCATAAACTGGGGACGCGAGAACTTCGACACCATAATGTCAAACCGCAAAAAACACAACGATGAATAACGAAATTTTATATATCCTTCTGCCGGACTTCGCGGCACACGAGATTGTATTTCTTTCGCAGGCAATAGCATCCGATGAATATGCCCTTAAAGATAATCCCAAATATGTCAACAGGATTGTAGCACCGACAATGGAGCCTGTCAAGTCCATAGGCGGTTTCCGGACATTGCCGGATTATTCATTCGATACGATGCCTGAAGATTATGCGGCGTTGGTGCTTATCGGCGGTTTCGGATGGAGCACGCCGTTTGCGGAACGGGTTGAGCCGATTGTCAGACAAGCCATTGAAAAAGGCAGGATTACAGGTGCAATCTGCAACGCGGCTTCCTTTATGGCAAAGCACGGTTTCCTCAATGCGGTTAAACACACCGGCAATGGTCTGGAGCAGCTGAAATCATGGGGAGGTGAAAACTATACCAATCAGTATGGATATATCCATGCGCAAGCTGTAAGCGACAATAACATCGTGACAGCAAACGGTTCGGCCACTCTTGAATTTGCAAAGGAGTTGCTCATATTGCTTGAAAATGATACTCCCGAGCGAATTGAAATGTATTATCAGTTCAACAGACAAGGTTTCTGCGCTCTGTTTCCTCCGAAATAAAAATATGGCCTGTTCGATTGAGTTCATAGAGTTCGTTTGCGACGCGCTTGCTCCTTTGGGAGAGGTGCGCAGCCGCAAGATGATGGGTGATTACATCATCTATGTCAACGGTAAGTGCGTCATCACTGCTTGCGACAATATAGCATACGTTAAGAAATTGCCCTGTATTGCCGAAATGATGGCTGACGCAGAGTGCGGCTGTCCCTACCAAGGCGCAAAAGAAGCTTATATTCTTGACTTCCGGGACAGGACAAAGGTATTGAAAGTGATAGAAACACTCTGGGAGGTCCTGCCTTTCCCCAAAACGAAAAAGAAATGATAGAGACGGCAAGACTTATCCTCAGACCCTGGCAGGAAAGCGACGCGGACTCTCTGTTCAAGTATGCCGGCGATCCCGCCATTGGTCCCGTAGCCGGCTGGCCGCCGCATACATCCGCACAACACAGTCTGGAAATAATCCGTACCGTTTTTTCTGCGCCTGAGACCTACGCCGTCGTTCTGAAAGAAACGGGCGAACCTGTCGGCAGCTGCGGCATCATGTTTGGCGACGGTCTTCACTCGGCGACCATGAAGCCGGGCGAAGCTGAGATAGGCTATTGGATCGGCAAGCCTTATTGGGGGCAAGGGCTGATTCCCGAAGCTGTAAATGCCCTGTTACAGAGATGTTTCAATGAATTGGCGCTTGATGCAGTGTGGTGCGGATATTATGATGGCAACATAAAGTCAAAGAGGGTATGCGAGAAGTGCGGATTCAAATATCATCACACGAACCATGATATCCTGTCTCCACTCGGGGACAGACGGACAGAGCACTTCTACATCATGACAAAAGAAGATTATCATGCCCTCCTTATTAATAACCAATGACACTCAGACCTGAGAATCAATCTAATTGAATCAGAATATGATGCAGGAAATAAATCCTAAGGAAACGACGCGGGCATACGCTTTCGAGATGTGGATGAAGGCACCGATGCCGATGGTAACGCTGATAAAGACTCTGGATGTGTCTCGACTGAGGCGTATCGGGCGCCGGCACGGCCTGAAATTCAATATGCTTATGTGCTGGTGCATCGGCAAAGCGGCCTCTCAGGTAAAGGAATTCTACATGCTGCCGGTGGACGGCAAACTGATGCGCTATGACACTCTGGCTGTCAATACAATTGTGGCCAACCGCGATGGAGAGGTAAGCTCGTGCGACATACCTTTCAGCGAGGATATTTCAAAATTCAATGCCGATTATCTGCGTTTGACGCGGCAGGTATCCGAATCATGCACAAATCATGACATCATAGACAGCATGGTTATCGGCACATCGGCATTGGCACAGTATGATATAGACGGGGCCGTCGGAATGTATAGCGGCATATTCAACAATCCCTTCATGATATGGGGCAGTTACCGCAGAAGCTGGTTCAAGACACTCCTCACCGTCTCATTCCAGTTCCATCACACACAGATGGACGGCGCACACGCAGCCCGTTTTCTGTCACTGTTGCAGACAGAAATCAACAGGCTTTCCATTTGAACCTGCCTTAACATTGCTACTACCCCCCTATTGCCAGGCCTATTACATTCCGAACTGTTCATATTCCCTGCGGTGAGTCTATATGCGATACCGCGACCTTGTCGATACGGGCTCGGTCCATGTCAACCACCTCTAATCTGAAGCGATTCCATGTGATGACATCCCCTTCGGCCGGCACTTTCTTCATCGTCTCGAGTATGAGGCCTCCAATGGTGGAATATGTCGACGGCCTGTACAGGTCCTCACGCCCGAAGTATTCAAGGAAATCATAGACAGGACATTGCCCGTCCACAAGCCATTCCTCACTGTCGACACGTTTGGTTATTTTGGGCCCGTCGTCACCGTGCATGGCATTTCCTATCAGCCCGTCAAGAATATCACGCAATGTCACGATACCCTGAAAACTGCCGTATTCGTCATACACCAGAGCCGAGTGCTCCTTTGAACTCTGGAATGTTTCCAGTGCGTCATAAAACGTCATGGTATCGGGCAGACACAATCCGGCGGTCAGTTCGTCCTCGATGTTGAACTCCGGGGAGTCAAGTTTAAGGATAAGACTTTTCAACGATATTACACCGCATATTTCTTTCTTACCACGGTCAAGCACCGGATAGGATGAATGTAAGTCTTCAGCCAGAATGTTACGAATATGTTCCGAATCCATTCCTATGTTGAGGACCACCACATCCTTGCGGCTCGTCATGATTGCGTCGATGCGGCTGTCACCCATCACGAGAGCGCGTTCCATTATGTCCTGTTCCACTTCACGCACCTCGCCGGAATCGGTGCCCTCCTGAATCAATGATTTTATTTCATCCTCCGTCACAGCGGGTGCAGTGTCACGGATACGAAGGATTCTGACCAGCAGCGATGTGGATGCCGACAGTATCCATACTATCGGATACGCTATTACGGAAAGGAGCCTCATGGGGCGCGCCATGATCTTGGCGATGGTATCAGCCTTACCCATGCCTATGCGCTTGGGCACCAACTCGCCGACAACAATCGACAGATAGGTGACAAGTGTCACTATTATGATTCGTGACAGGTTCAACGCCGGCTTCGGCGACATACCCAACTTTACGAAATAATCGCTTATCTCAGAGGCTATGGTTGCCCCTGAAAATAGACCGGTTAGAATCCCTATAAGGGTGATTCCGATCTGTATGGTCGACAAAAACCGGTCCGGATTGCCCTGTAGTTTCAAAGCGATGTCGGCATTGCGGTTCCCGTTCCTTGCATCCGCGGTCAGTTTTGATTTACGCGCGGAAATCAAGGCTACCTCCGACATTGAAAACACTCCGTTCAGGAGTATCAGCGCTATTATGATAATCAGATCGTTCATAGTGGTAGTACTGGCTACTATATACAACATTTATCCGTTTATCATTGTTTGTTCAGAATAGTTCTGTGACTTGCCCTTCTTAATATTCCTTCAAGTGAATATGCGAAAGTTGAATCAATTATTAATTGTTTTTATTACTTTACAAGGATTCCCTACGGCTACGCAATTAGCCGGGATGTCTTTTACGACGACGCTGCCTGCCCCGATGACGCAGTTATCTCCGATATTGACTCCCGGCAGTACCGTGACCCCGGCTCCAATCCATACGTTGTCGCCGACAGTGATGGGACGTGCATATTCCAGTCCCTTATTGCGCTCGGCAGCATCTATGGGATGTCCGGCCGTATAGAAGCCGCAGTCGGGAGCGATGAACACATTGTCGCCGAATGTCACCGGCGCCTCGTCTAAAATGACAAGATTGAAGTTGGCGTAGAAATTATCGCCTACTCTGATGTTGTACCCATAATCGCAGTGAAAGGGCTGCTCGACGAGTAATCCCGTTCCGGCCCCACCAAGAATTTTGCGCAACAGCGCATCGCGTGCCTCCGTCTCGCGAGGGCGCAGGTCGTTGTAATCGCGGCATAACTCCTTGCATTCCAGCCGCTCGGCAATAAGGCCCGGATCGTTGTTGGCATCGTATATCATGCCGGCAAGCATTTTATCCTTTTCAGTCATACTTGTTTATAACCATTGGTTGATTAACTTTGCAAAGTTAACAAGCAACCGATTGCTGCTTTAGGCATCGTGTCTGGCCCGCGTCAGCTCGATGGCTTCCTTGCCGGTGACGCTGTCGATGTCGATTCTGACAATACAGACCGTCTTGATGAACCGGGCTATTTCCGCGTCAGGGTCAATACCGGAACTGTATTTGCCGCCCAACAGTCGCAATGCCGCAATCTTTTCATCTGTCGATTCAACGAAATTAGCGTTACCGAATACTATCACGCTGCGAAAATATGAGGTGAATTCCTCTGGTATCACATCGTCCTTGTCAACAATGCACAGGGAACATTTCGGATTGCGCTTCAGTGCATCTATCTTATGGCCCTGCCCTGCCGAATGAATATAAATCGAAGTCCCGTCATAAGCATAGTTTACGGTGACGGCATAAGGATAACCGTCATCGCCCGAAACTGCCATTACGCAATATTTCCCGTTCCGCAATATCCTATCTACTTCTTCAGCAGGCAGCAGCTGCTTGAACCGTCGCATGGTCCGTACTATAACTCCATTATCTTTATTTATTATAACTATTTTACTCCGAGGATGTTCTTTTCGCACATACTATTCAAAACTTTTTTCACCGCAAAAGTAACCAAGATAGTCTATACTGACAAATTTGGTATGTATAGGGATAAATTTGTCCCTATATGAATAATTTGTCAGTAATTGCCTGCGTCGTATGAGACTACTGATTTTCTATATTTTATAGGGTTATTCCGGTGTTACACTTATAAAGAATAACTGCATATTGTAACAATACGTAACTCGGAACCCATCGATATCGAAAAATATAGATTGATATTATTAATCATTTATTTTTGTTTCTTGCAGTCCGCAGTTCCGATGGAGATTTTCCAAAATGCCGTTTGACATATTTGCCAAAGAAAGAAAGGTTCTCAAAGCCTAAACGGTATGCTATCTCCTTTATTGAATAATCCGTGTTGAACAGATGGTACCGTATGTCCTCGACCGTATATTCATCAATCCACTGCCTTGCTGACTTTCCACTGACTTTCGTACATATAACAGACAGATATTTAGCAGATAGGCATAATTTGTCAGCATAAAAGTCGATAGGTCTATGCTTTATGTCTTCGTTTGACAACATCTGAAGGAAACGGTTGAACTGGAATTGTATCTTGCTTTCGCCCTCCACAGACTGACACTGATCCGATTCCATATTTGACAGCATTTCAAGCAAAATGGCTTTTATTATTGACCGCACTATCTCTTTATGATAACCCTGCGAGGGATTCATTGTTTTAGACAGGATAAGACGGTAATAGAATTGCATCTGATCCTCCAGATTCTTTACCGTTGACATACGGTAAGCCTTGCATATATATATCATGCGGTTCCATTTGTCAATATGCTCACGCATTAGATCAGACACGATTCGGCCAGACAGCCGCAACATCACGATGTCAGCATCCACGCTCACAAGAATGTTGTCAATGAAATTCCGGGGCAACACCGTAAGCCTCTCACCTTCCTTTATGGTATGGGTGTTGCCGTTTATATCTATCTGTAGTCTGCCTTTGCGACAGGCAAGGAACAGATATGAATCAGACTTTATACCGTTAAATTCCGACAGATCATTGATGTCGGTAAGCAGGGCTATATCCCCGTCGGAATAGTGTATTTTGTCCTTGTTGTCCATATAATGCGGTTTTACAGGTTGCAAATTTAGCGTTTTTGAGTGTCTTTAACCGCCTTTGGAGTGTCTATTTTTGCCATATATACCTGATTGGATTACTATTTTGTCAATTCAGGACACTAATGAATAATGGAAAATAGAGAATTTTGCGCCCAAAAACAATAATGACATGAGATATTCAAACTTTATTTTATGGCTCATACCGGCAGTATTGCTTGGTTCTTGCAGCAATAAGACAGAAAAGAAAGATGCACCTTCAATAAAAGTCTCAACTGAAATTGTAGCGAAGGACAACGCCAGTTTGACAACGACATTTGTCGGACAGGCCGAAGCTGCCAGTACCTCGGCAGTAAGTTTTCCGACAGCCGGAACCATATTGAAGGTGACGGTAAATGAAGGGCAGGAAGTCCGCAAGGGTCAGCTTCTGGCAGAAATTGATCCATCAACGATGCGGAAAGCTCTCAAGTCGGCAGAAGCAGTATTGGCGCAAGCCCGTGATGCCTACGACCGCATGAAGTTTTTGCACGACACAAACAGTCTGCCTGAAATACAATGGGTTGAGGCGCAAAGCAAACTTGCACAGGCCCAGGCAGCGTATGACATCGCAAATAAAAACCTTAACGATTGCCGGCTTTATTCGCCCGTAAACGGCACGATCGGGCAAAAGATGGTTCAGGCCGGAGAAACTGTAATGCCGGGCCAGCCTATTGTCACGATAGTGGATATAAACACGGTGAAAGTAAATGTTTCCGTTCCTGAAAAAGAAATAGGCGACATTCATTCCGACACTCCCTCAACGATAACCGTAGATGCACTCGGCAAAAGAAAATTTATCGGCGGTCGGATAGCCAAGAACGTGCAAAGCGATTTAATGACACACACATACAGCGTCAGCATCGAGGTTGGCAATCCCTCTCATGAAATTTTGCCAGGAATGTTATGCGAGGTGATATTCCAGAACACTCGCCCCGATGTCTTGACAGTGCCTGTAACGGCAATTATGAAAGGTGCCGGCGAGACATTGTATGTCTGGATAAAAAAGGATGGCGTTGCCAAAAGATTCGATGTCAATACAGGGAGGACACACGGCTCGAGAATAGAAATAATATCCGGCATCAACGAGAATGATTCCCTGATAGTCCGCGGTATGCAGAAACTAAGCGAGGGAAGCAAAGTCATCACATTATGAAGAAAGAAAAGAACAGCAGATGGGTAGCATGGCTGATGCATAACTACCGCATCACGCTCCTGATTGTCGGTCTTATGGCAATTCTGGGTATTTATGGGCTGGACAAAATGCCCAAAGCGGAATTCCCGGATTTTACTCTGCGGACGGGGGTTGTCGTAGGGATATATCCCGGTGCTACTAGCGAGGAAGTGGAGGAACAATTGGTAAAGCCTCTTGAAAGATATTTGTTCACATTCAAGGAGGTCAACAGGGCTAAGACCGTCAGCACCAGCCAGAACGGGCTTTGCAGCGTAATGGTTGAACTGAATGACGATGTATCCGACAAGGATGAGGTGTGGAGCAAGATAAAGCACGGACTCAACAGCTTCAAATCATCATTGCCCAAAGGAGTGGCGGATGTGGTTGTAAATGATGAGTTCGGAGACACCTCGGCATTGCTGGTCGCGGTGGAAAGCGACAGCCGGAGCTATAGGGAGCTTGACAGATACTGTGAACTTATCGGCGACAGGTTGAGACAACTCCCGTCGGTCTCCAACGTGCGCGTATTAGGCAATCTAAAAGAACAGATTGTGATAAACGTGGATTACAACCGTCTTTCGGAATACGGGATCAGCCCGCAGGTAATTATAGATGTGTTGTCAGGACAGGGAATCACGACTGTCAGCGGCAATCTTGGAGGTTGGAACAAAGATACCCCTATCCATGTAAGCCCATCATTAAAAGGCGAAGATGAAATAGCGGATCAGATAATATACAGCGATGGCGGCAATCATGTGGTCAGAATAAGGGATATCGCGTCTGTGACCCGTGAATATGACCGTACCGGAGGCTATATAGAATACAATGGCAACCGCTGTGTCATAATCTCGATGGAGATGCTTGCGGGAAACAATATCGTGCAATATGGCAAAGATGTTGAAAAGATGCTTGCCGAAATAAAGGCGACATCATTGCCGGAAGATGTGGTTATCGACTGCATAAGCGATCAGGCCGGAGTTGTAAACGCCAGTGTCAATTCTTTTCTCCGCGACCTGTTCATATCAATGGCTGTAATCATTCTGATGATGATGATTCTGTTTCCGATAAGCTCCGCACTTGTAGCCTCCACAGCCATTCCGGTCACTACATTCATATCATTGGGCATCATGTATCTTGTGGGCATACCGTTGAATACCATAACGCTTGCCGCGATGATTGTAGTGCTTGGCATGGTGGTGGACGACTCAGTCATTGTAATTGACGGTTATCTTGAATACCTCAATAAAGGTTACAGCCGTTGGCACGCAGCCTGTAAAAGCGTGTCGGAGTATTTTCTCGCCATGCTTCTGGCCACAGCCTGCATCAGTGCTATTTTCTTCCCGCTTCTGATTACCTGCACCGGCCAGAAAGGAGATTTTCTGCATGACTTCCCGATTACGATTGCAATAAACCTGATGACCTCACTCTTTGTCGCTATGGTTGTCGTGCCTGTTCTCGCGGTTATTCTAATTAAGAAAAAGAACCGCAAGGAAGGAAAGAAAACAATCACAGACTATGTTCAGCAGGCGTATGATAGACTTCTTGAATGGGTATTCGCCCATGCGTGGCTGACGCTCGGAATTGCAGCAGCACTGATGCTGTCGACGCTTTTCTTCGCCGGAGGAATAAAGAAGAGAATGATGTCTTGTTCGGAACGGGACCAGTTTGCTGTCGAAATATATCTGCCTAAAGGAACCGGGCTGGCGGAAACAGTGGCTGTGACTGATTCCGTTTATAATGTATTGAGCAAAGATGAGAGGGTTAAGGCAATAACGTCGTTCAAAGGGTGTGCTTCCCCTCGTTTTCAAGCCTCCTATACCCCGAAACAGGGTGGAAAGAACTTCGCGCAGTTCATTGTAAACACTATATCCAATGATGCGACAGTTGAACTTGTGGATGAATACACTGAAAAACTGTCGGAGGCTTTCCCAAATGCTTTTGTCAAGTTCAAACAGCTTGATTCGCAAGTGTTTCAAGCATTGGAATTCCGTTTTTACGGTGAAAATCTTGATTCCCTGCACTATGCCGCAGACCATCTGATGCAGTATATGCGTCAGAACCCGGATTTGCTTTGGGTACGCACCGACTTTGAGCAGCCTGAACCGATTGTGGAGGTAGCGCTTGATGAAAAAGCGGCATCCCGTCTGGGGTTAAACCGTCAGACCACATCGCTGCAACTCATGTCGAATACAAATGACCGTTTAGTGACCACAATCTGGGAGGACGATTATGGATTGCCGGTGGTTCTCAAGGACAATAGCTGGGGCAATGCCGATTTTGACAAATTCGATAATCTGCCTGTCCGGCCGATGACCTCGGCGAAGACAGTACCTTTAAGGCAAATCGCCAAGGTGTCCCCCAAATGGAGCGAATCGAAAATAGTCCACCGCAATGGTGTGAGATGCCTGACCGTAACGGCTGAACTGCCACGCACAATGATGGCGGAAGAAATCGTGCCTGATCTGCAAAAATATGTCAGTGAGAACATACGTCTGCCGCAAGGTGTGACTACCGAAATCGGCGGAGAGATTGAAAATGACAATGAAAGCCTGCCTCAGCTCGGTGCCGGGCTTGGTATAGCCATGATTATTATCTTCTTCTTTTTGCTGTTCAATTTCAAGAGTTATGCGCTGACTCTGGTATGTATGTTTGCCGTACTTTTATTTGTGCCGGGTGCCATGTTCGGCCTGTTCTCAACCCGGACCACAATGGGACTGACAACAATATTCGGCTTTATTACTCTGATGGGACTTATCATGCGCAATGAAATCCTGATATTCGAACACGCTGAAGATGGATTGAAAAATGGCAAGACTCCACGCGAGGCGGCATTGGAAGCCGGCAAGCGGAGAATGGTGCCGATTTTCCTTACAACGGTAACTACCGCGGTTGGTGTTGTGCCGATGATCATCTCCGGCTCAGCCATGTGGAAGCCCGTCGGAATCACTATCCTTTTCGGAGGAATCGGCGCGCTGATACTCGTTGTAACCGTCCTTCCGGTAATTTATTGGAAAATACATAGACAGAAATGAAAAAATTACTTTTAATAATATCACTGGTGCTGGCAGTAACGGCATCGGCACAAACACAAAAGAGATATAATCTTGGGGAATGTCGCGACATGGCGATGGCTCACAATGCCCGCATAAAAATGGCAGACAACGATGCCTTGTCGGCCATGCATGGGAAAAAAGAGGCACTTGCCAATTTCTTTCCTTCATTGTCGGTCGGAGGCGGTGGAATGAAGGCCAGCGATTGCATGATAAAGATGGATATGGGGCCTCAGTCTATGGAGATGCTTGACGGCGGGTGGTATGCAAATGCGATGGCTTCATTGCCCATATATGCCGGTGGAAGGATATTCAACGGCTACAAGATGGCTGAACTCGGAGTTGAGATAAGTGAAATACAGCGTATCCAGACTGCCAATGAAGTTAGACTGACCGTTGACCAATATTATTGGCAGATTGTGGCTCTGACGGAAAAAGTGCATACTCTTGAAAGTGCCCGTTGCCTTCTTGATACTATACAACGCGAAGTCGCCAATGCCGTGAAAGCAGGCATTACAAAGCCGAATGATTTATTACAGGTCAATCTTCGGATTAATGATAATAGAAGCGCATATATTGATGTGGAAAACAATATCGGTGTTCTTAAAATGCTTCTGGCGCAATGTATGGGTCTGGATAGGGATTCTTTGGAACTGGCAATCGACATGGAACATCCTCTCGAATCGCCGGAATCCCTTTTTGTCAATCATGGTGATGCGGTTTTGGCTACGACGGAATACAGACTGCTTGACAAAAGCGTTGAGGCTGCACGCCTGCAGAAGAAAATAACGCTCGGAGAGTTTTTGCCTACTGTGTCCGTAAGTGGAGGATATCTGTTCCAGAATTTCATGGGCCCGTCGCAAAATTCACTCATGGGTCTTGTAACGGTTTCAATCCCTGTTTCATGGAAAGCTCCGCATACGATGAAAAAACAAAAACTGGCCTGTGAAAATGCCATAACGCGACTCAACGACGGGCAGGAACAGTTGGTAATCAGAATGCGTAAATCTCAGAATGACCTATGCAATGCCTACCAACAGGCTATACTTGCAAAGAAATCAATTGAACAGGCAGCCGAGAATCTCCGGCTTAACGAGAACTATTACAAAGCAGGCATTTCCACCATGAGTGATTTGCTCGAAGCCCAGACACTTTTTCAACAGAGTAAAGACCGATATTCTGAGGCATATTCCACTTATGAAATAAAAAAGACAGAATATCTTATATCGACAGGAAGGTAAACGGTGATGTATGTTTTGAGTCTGTTATGGATTCAGTTAATGGATATTGTGCGGTATTCTTTCGGAGTGCGGCCTGTACGGCGCTTGAAGAAACGGACAAAATGCTGGGGGTATTCGAAGCCGAGCATATCCCCCACCTGCGTCACCGACAGGGTAAGGTCGTTAAGCAGCTCACGCGCGGCATTGACCAGTCTGTCGGCAATCATGTCCTTTGCCGTTGTTCCTGTGCTGGTCTTGACAAGCTCGCCGAAGTATCCGGCCGACAGGTTCAGCCTGTCGGCGAAATAGGCCACGGTTGGCAAACCCTGTTCGCTGATGTCATTGGCCATGTATTCATCAAGCAGGGCGTTGAACTTCTCGACTACCGTATTGTTGATTACCTCGCGCGAATAGAACTGACGCTCATAGAAACGCAGACAATAGTCAAGGAACACCTCAAGATGAGATATTATGATGGAACGCGAATGGCGGTCTATGCTGTGTTTCATCTCGCGTTCAATCAGCGAGAGCACCGCGCTCAGCAGATCGACCTCCTCTTTCGAAAGGTGCAGGGCTTCGTTGCTGCTGTATGAGAAATATCCGTACGACGACATCTTACGCCCTAACTGTGTGCGCACCAGAAAATCCGGATGGAAGGCAAGCACCGTCCAGCGTGGCTGTTCCTGCCCCTCCTCCACTACGGCGGTGACTTTCTGACCGGGAGCAAAAGCCGTCACGGACATTTCATCGAAATCATATTTCGTGAGTCCGTAATTAAGTTTGCAACCCTTGGTCTCCTTGATATATATGGCATATACGCCAAATTCGTACGTAGTCGAGCCGGGCACCGGCTCTCCATTATAATGTCCCACGGCAATCATCGGATTCAGATGCTCGAATCCGTAATGATTGTTGAGATGTCGTATCGTGTCTAATTTTATCAGATTTGCCATAATGCTTTAGTTTTCAGGAGCATAATTATTAATATTTCTTGGTTTGTAAAAATCTGTTTTCGGGATAATATAACCAATTTTAAGGCATTCAAGTTTCCAAGTTCTCATGATGAAATTAAAAGAAATCAGACTCACAGAACTATTCGGATGCTGCGCATCCGCACAGAACTGACAGAACGGCACAGAACTTTTTCTTATACGTCGCTTCGGGCCAGACTCGGCCGTGGCACAGAGCCGTCATTGACGGCAACGGGAATTTTCACAGAAGTATTCTGTGTATGTTCCTGCTCCTGCGCAAGCAGAATCTGTGATAAAGGCAAAAGTAAGTCTGAAGCCATAGTGATAAGTAACAAGTAACTAAGGATAAACCTCATAACTCATCACTAATACCTAATACTTAAATAAAGTTCTGTGTCTGTTCTGTACGTTCTGTGCAAGGTAAAAGCTTGCTTTTGCCGCCAGTTCTGTGACTTGAAAATCTGATAATTCCAACATACGAAAGTTAAATTAGGTATATGGCAGAGACCGAAAAGATGGGCATAATCCCATAAAACAAGGTTTTTATGATAGATAAAACGGGACTAATTTTGCATCATCAACATAAACATGATTATGAAGAGACTGATATTATCCGCCACAATCATTATGTCCGTACTTAGCATACAGGCAAAGACATTGATAGTCTATTACAGCTACACCAACAATGTGGAGCGTATAATAAACGAGCTTCGCACTCAGATCGAAGCTGATGTAATCGAGGTTGAACCCGCTGAAAAAGGACTCGACTATGCCGCCAACAACTACGCTATCGGAAGCGCTCAGATAGCGGCAATTCGCGAAAATCCGGATGATGCCTCCTCATATCCGGCTATCGACCCTGTGAATGTCGATATGTCACAATATTCAACAGTCATAATCGGCGCACCACTCTGGTGGAGCAATATGGCCGCTCCGATGCAGACCTTTCTGTTTCAGCACGGCAAGGAAATGGCCGGCAAGAACATAGGCCTGATAGTGTCAAGCGCGAGCAGCGGCATCAGCGGTGTGGAAAGCGATGCAAAAAGACTTATTCCCAATGGCATATTTCTTGAACCAAGCCTCTGGATTCGCAGCTCACAGACTTCCAACGCCGGAACGCTTTTGCAAAACTGGCTTCAGGCCATCGACTATAACAACCTTGCTTCCGGGATCGGAAACATCGAACCGGACCACAATACCGGCTTCACTGTATACTCGCTTTCCGGGGTAAGATTGCTTGCTGATGCGTATTCAACCGCCGCACTTCCTGCCGGACTCTACATCATCAACGGCAAGAAAAGACTAATCTCCAGGTAGCCCTAAATAACAAGGAAGAAAGTCCCGATGTGGCCTTTTGTCGTCCGCAATTTTGGAAAAAACTGAAGGCGATGGAGCATCACGCTTCATCGCCTTATTTCTGATTTGGCTATTGGTTAAATATATTGTGTCTAAAATATTTTTTACCTTTTATAATGCAGTCTGAATACAATTCATTATCTTTGCACTCCAAAGAAATAACACACCGCCGATTCACCTGTTTGCATGATTATCTGCTAAAATTTAGTGTTATGAAATCACTGCTTCGTACCATATTCTGCCTTGTTTCAGCAATGGCAAGCATAAATACCGGCTACTCCCGCACTGTATTGTCTGAAGCCACACGGGAACCGATAATATATGCCAGTGTAGGCGTAATAAACCGAAATCTCGGCACAGTCGCCGATACTTTGGGCAACTTCTCATTAAAAATTCCATCTGAATTTGTTAATGACTCAATAAGGATATCGTCTGTCGGATACATCGCGAAAACGTTTGCTGTGAAAGATATAAAAAATATCCCTGACACTATATATCTCGCCGACGATGTGATGATGTTAAATGAAGTCGTAGTAAAACCGCAGAGAATCAAACATAAGACTGCAGGGCGCAAAGGCGCGGGTGGCTTCCTCTACATAGAAGTTGAGGGAAATAAGGCTGCGGGTCAGGGACTCGCCACTCCGTTGAAAGTCAAAGAACGTGCATGGCTTAAGGAATTGGGATTTACCATTCTGACCGATAACATGCCTCTCTCAAAAATGAAATTCAGGGTCAATATATACCGCAAAGAGGATAATGAGTATGTATTGCAAAACTTCAATCCGATATATTTTGACTATGATAAATCCCAACTCGACAATGGTTTATTTACCTATAAATTCCCTGAAGAAATAATGCTGGACAAGGGCTGCTATTACGTAGAACTTGAATTTCTTGAAAATTTCGCCAACGAATTTTTCATTATGAAAAGCAAACCGATGACCGGACGCACCCGATATAGATATGCAAGTCAATCCGACTGGGAGACATTCCCTTTCGGAGCACCTATCTATATTGAATATGATAGCGTGGAATAAGCATCTTTTCTATATCGAATACATTACTTGCCGTTCTGCAGTTGCCTTGTCAGCCAGTCGGTAGCATAAAGCGCGGCTGCGGATGTATTTACACTGAAACCGTGGTCCTCGCCGGGAATCAGCTTCATGGCGCTGTGCCTGTATCCCTGATTGTACCGCTCTCCGGATGTGTACGGCACGACACGGTCATGGGTCCCGTGAATCACGAGCACCGGCCCGTCATAATTAAAGGCCGTTTCATAAATCGGCAAAGTGACCGCCGTCTCTATATATCGACGTCCTAATTTCAATCCCCCGAAGGGCAATCATAGGATTCAGATGCTCGAATCCGTAATGATCGTTGAGATGTCGTGTCGTGTCAAATTTTACCCGGTTTGTCATAATGCTTTAGTTTTCAAGTGAAACATTACTAACAAAATACGGTATGTGAAAATCTGATTCCATGGTAAAATAACCTTTTTTCCACTCCAGCATCCTGCCGAAAAGAAAAATGCGCCAAACTACCGAATTTAAAGTCAGCCAAACTACCGAACAATCATAATAATTATCTAATTCAAGTTACTCAAGATGATATGATACAAGATTATATGATAATTTAATTGCAAAAAATTGTAAATATTGGTAATTTTGTGATATGGATACCAGCGGTAATTTTACTATAATTGAGACCTATAGTAATAAGAAACAGTACCTTCCACTGCTTATTATGGGTGATGAATCGGGATCTATGATTGACCGGTACCTTGATTCGGGAACCCTTTATGTCGGCTTGCTTAATGGTAAGCCAATAGCCGTTTGCGTAATCGTCAATCTTGATTCTGATACTGTTGAAATAAAAAATCTTGCCGTCGAAACTGAATACAGAAAGCATGGATACGGTCGCCGGATGCTTGAATATGTGGAATCACAACATCCAAACAAAAGAATTATTCTTGGAACTGGAGAAACGCCCTCTACACTAAGGTTCTATAAATCATGCGGCTATTCCTATTCGCACCGTGTCCCCAATTTTTTCACAGATAATTACCCCACCCCCATCATTGAGGAAGGGATAACGTTATGTGACATGATTTACCTGGAAAAACAATAAAATATTGATAAAAATTTAGAATAGACCGATCCAGGCTGCGTACATCGTGATTAGTCAATGACGCAGGAAAGGACTTGTCTCAATCTTGACTTGTGGACTTCTTAGTATCATTCGTATTACTTACCGTCCTGCAACTGTTTTGTCAGCCAGTCGGTAGCGTAAAGCGCGGCCTCGGCAGTATTGACACTGAAACCGTGGTCCTCGCCGGGAATCAGCTTCATGGCGCTGTGCCTGTATCCCTGATTGTACCGCTCTCCGTATGTGTACGGCACGACACGGTCATGTGTGCCGTGAATCACGAGCACCGGCCCGTCGTAATTAAAGGCCGTCTCATAGATCGGCAGATTCACCGCCGTCTCGATATACTGACGTCCTAATTTCAATCCCCCGAACGGCAATTGTATATATTCCGCCGTCATATTCCATGGATCATACTGAGCGCCCATCGTGCTGCCACGCAACGCATCGTCACGAAGCACAGCCGCTGGTGCCATAAGAACTATGTTCTTTATGACTTTGTCGCCTAACTCGCCCGCGGTCATGCTGACTACAACGCCGCCTTGCGAATGTCCCAATAACGATATGTTTTCCACCCATGATTGCTGTTGCGCCCACTTTATCACGTCCTTAAGGTCCTCGATTTCATTTGGCACCGTCATGTTCTGGAAAAGTCCCTCGCTCTTGCCGTGGCCGTTGAAATCAAACCGTAGACTTGCAATGCCGTCTTGATACAGGTCATCCGCTATATCCTGTAACAGCCCGGACTGGCAGTCACCTCCAAAGCCGTGACACAATATCACAAGTGGCATTTTATCCGACGTATCGGGTCTTTGAAGCAAGGCATACAGACTGCCCTGCGAGCCTTTCAGTTCAAGAGTCTTGGTTTGCTGTGCGAAAAGTCTACAGGCGGATAATATCGCCATACATAAAATGAGTGCGAAAGTTCTTTTCATAATATTTTTGATCTGTTACGTTCTGTTGCTTAATGAAGTAACGATTATTTCCATTAATTAGTTTATGATAAAGAAGTTGGGGGGGCATTTATAGAACTGAGAACTGAGGTCAATACAGTAAGGCATCGTTCCTTAAATTTTCACACCGCTGGGGCGGCGTATATATTTTTTAAGGAACGATGCCTAAACAAAACATTCCATACAGACACAGAAGGCGGGAATCCCGCCTTTTGTTGTCTTGATAATTTCCGACCTTGTCATTTGCAATATTATTGGCCTCAAATTTGTTATACATTGTGATAGCAAATGGAAAATAAGAAAATCAGCATAAAAGGAGCCAGGGTCAACAATCTGAAGAACATAGACCTTGAGCTGCCGTTAGGAAAATTCATAGTGATGACCGGCGTGAGCGGCAGCGGCAAGTCGTCGCTGGCGTTCGATACGCTTTATGCCGAGGGACAACGACGTTATGTGGAGAGCCTGTCATCGTATGCGCGCCAGTTCTTAGGCCGCATGTCGAAGCCGGAATGCGACTACATCAAGGGTCTGCCGCCGGCCATAGCCATCGAACAGAAGGTAAACACGCGCAACCCGCGTTCCACCGTCGGCACCGCGACCGAAATCTACGATTACCTGCGTATGCTTTTCGCCCGCATCGGACACACCTACTCCCCCATTTCGGGCACGGAGGTGCGAAAGCATACCATCGAGGACATAGTCAGGACCGCCCTCTCCTATCCCGAAGGAACACGCATGGCTGTATTGGCCGACATCAACGTGCCGGTAGGACGTACGTTCGCACAGCAGCTTGACATTTACCTGAAAGAGGGATATACCCGTCTTGAAAAGGACGGCGAATTTCTTGACATAACCGACCTGTTGGAGCAGACCGACAAACTGCATCCGGACGATTACAAGCTCCTGATAGACCGTCTGTCCGTATCGTCGGACAAGGACGAGATCTCGCGTTTCACCGACTCGCTGGAGACCGCCTGGTTTGAGGGTGGCCACAAGGCCGTCATCAAGCTGTGGGGCAAGGATGGTGTGCATCAGCACTCATTCTCGCGCCAGTTTGTGGCCGACGGCATGGAATTCCGCGAACCGTCGGACCTGATGTTCAACTTCAACAATCCCTACGGCGCATGCCACACATGCGAGGGATTCGGCAAGGTGATGGGCATCAGCGAGGACCTTGTGATTCCCGACAAGACACTGTCGGTATATCAGAACTGCGTGCGTTGCTGGAACGGCGACAAGATGTCGGAATGGAAGAAGCAGTTCATACACCTGGCGCCGCGCTACAACTTCCCGGTGCATGTTCCCTACAAGGACCTGACCGATGCGCAGAAGGACTTTCTGTGGCACGGCAACAGCCTATGGGAGGGTATAGACGGATTCTTCCGGTGGCTTGACAAGAACCAGGACCGCATACAGTACCGTGTGCTCAAGGCCCGCTACCGTGGCAAGACCACCTGTCCCGACTGCAACGGTTCGCGACTGCGTCCCGATGCGGAATATGTGAAGATCGGGGGCAAGTCCATAACCGAACTGGTGCGTATGCCGGTGTCCGACCTCAAGCCTTGGTTCGATGCCCTCACCCTCTCGGAAACGGATCAAGCCGTGGGCAAACGTCTGTTGGTGGAAATCAAACAGCGTCTGCAGTTCCTGTTGGACGTCGGATTGGGATACCTCACACTCGACCGTCTCTCCAACTCGCTGTCTGGAGGCGAAAGCCAGCGCATCAACTTAGCGGCATCGTTAGGCAGCTCGCTGGTAGGGTCGCTCTACATTCTTGACGAGCCATCCATCGGACTGCACTCTCGCGATACTCACAAGCTAATACAGGTGCTGAGAAACCTGCAGCAGATAGGTAATACCGTGATTGTGGTGGAGCATGACGAGGACATCATGCTGGCCGCCGACGAAATCGTGGACATAGGCCCCGACGCCGGACGCCTCGGAGGCAAGATCATATTTCAGGGCGACCTGAAGAAATCGCTCAAGAATAAGAACAAATCAGGCTCGTACACCATCGACTTCCTGCAAGGCAACCGCACCATACCGGTTCCCGATCATAGACGCCAGTGGAAAAAGAACGTCAAGGTGGAAGGCGCGGCCGAAAACAACCTTAAGGACATAGACGTGACGTTCCCGCTGAACGTGATGACCGTAGTGACTGGCGTAAGCGGCAGCGGCAAGTCGACACTCGTACACGAGATTCTGTACAAGGGAATGCTTCGTACACTGGGGGAAGCGGGCGATACGCCCGGCACACACCGCGCCATAACCGGCGACATCCGGGATGTGACCGGCATCGAGTTCGTTGACCAGAACCCCATCGGCACCTCGTCGCGCAGCAATCCGGCCACTTACCTGAAGGCATACGACGAAATCCGCAAGCTGTTCAGCGAACAGCAGTTGGCGAAGCAGATGGGCTACACACCGGCCTATTTCTCGTTCAACACCGACGGCGGCCGTTGCGAGGAATGCCAGGGCGAAGGCACCATAACCATCCCCATGCAGTTCATGGCCGACATCAAGGTGGAATGCGACTGCTGTCATGGCAAGCGCTTCAAACAGGAGGTGCTTGACGTGGAATACCGGGGCAAGAACATCCACGACGTGCTGGACATGACCGTGAACCAGGCCATCGAGTTCTTCTCGGAGGTGAACGGCACGGACGAAAAACGTATAGTGAAGCGCCTGAAACCGCTGCAGGACGTCGGTCTCGGCTACATCAAGTTGGGTCAGTCATCGTCCACCCTGTCCGGCGGTGAGAACCAGCGCGTCAAACTGGCATGGTTCATAGCCCAGGAGAAACAGCAGGGCACCGTCTTTATCTTCGACGAGCCGACCACCGGACTGCACTTCAACGACATCTCGGTGCTGATGAAGTCGCTGAACCGCCTGGTAGACAAAGGCAACACCGTCATAATCATCGAGCACAACATGGACGTGGTGAAATGCGCCGACTGGGTGATAGACATAGGTCCGGAAGGTGGCGAAGCTGGCGGCAACGTCGTGGCTACAGGCACTCCCGAACAGATAGCCGAATGCCCGGACAGCTATACAGGCCAATATCTCAAACCAAAGCTGGAGAAATGAAACTATTGCTCGAAACAAAGCCGTTGCCGGTAACTAAATGGCTGTTATGTATAGCCATACTCCCGACCTTGATGACAGGATGCGTACAGAAAAGCAACGACAACAACGCGACTGCGGCCAGCCAGCTGATGAAGGAAAGCATCGACCTGGCGTGTGCCTATCGTGACTCGGTGAAATTAGCAAAGGACTCGGCCACCGTGCTGAGGCTGATGCAGGACTTTGACGACCGCATGACCAAGCTGAACTATAAATACCCCGCCGATGTCTTTCTCTATACGAATGAAAGCCACGACGAGGCATTGACTAATGTCACGTTGCGCATCGTGGAGCTGCGCGACTCGGTATTACTCAGTCTGTCACCCTATCACAAGGTCAAAAACTCCGGTGTCGGGATTGAAACGGATTCCATCACCGGAAAAGAACCTGACTAACTCGCCGTTCTCGGCCAGTTCGGTAGGCGTGCCTATGGACACGCCTAAATTTTTGTCCACCAGCCATATTCGGTCGGCCAGCTGCAACGCCATATTTACATCGTGCGTGGACTGGAATATAATCTTACCTTCCTGACGGGCCAGCTTCTTGAGCAGCTGCATGGTATCAACCTTGCTCCGGAAGTCCAGGAATGCCGTGGGTTCGTCCAGGAATATCACAGGTGTTTCCTGCGCCAGTGCCTTGGCAATCATCACCTTCTGACGCTCGCCGTCGCTGAGCGTGCTGACCAGCCTACCGCGCATCCCCTGTACATGGGCAAGTTCCATGCTGCGCTCCACCACCTTCTCGTCCTTGCCTGTCAAACGGCCCCAGAAGCCGGTATATGGACTGCGGCCCAGGGCCACAAGCTGCTCCACTGTCATCGAAGTGACGTCGGGACGCTCGGTCAGCACCACCCCTATCTTCCGGGCCATCTCTGCATGGCTGTAGCTGCGAAGCTCACGGCCATCTATCATGATGGTTCCTGACAGCGGGGGCAGAAAACCCGAGAGCGTACGCAGCAACGTGGTCTTGCCTGCCCCGTTAGGTCCCAATAAACAAGTAAACTCACCGCCACGCAATGTGGCGGTGAGGTCCTTTTCTATCTCTATGAAACCGCGTCGACCCGGATAACCCGTGGTCAGGCGGTTTATTTCAATCTTGTTCATCGGCTATCAGAACTTATAACCTAACGAGAGCACAACCTGGGAGTTGTTGAACGAAACCTTCGGGTTCATCACCGTGCCTGCCACGTTTGCAGGATCCGGTGCGAAGGGGTAATACCTGGATGTATTATGCTTCCATACGTAAGCGGCATCCACATACCAGCCGTTCTTGTTGAATCCGATACCGCCGGTAACGTAAGTGGTCTGGTTGTCGAGACGGAAGTTAGCCAGGGCACCTGCGGTGGGCACGTTGGCGACATTGTCGCGGGCCGCGGCAGACATGGGCGACGATGTCCAGCTATATCCGGCACGGAGGCTGAGAACGGGAAGAACCCTGTATTCCGCGCCGAGACGGATGGTGTGAGTGTCCTTGTATATCACCTTGATCAGCTGGTTGGCATCGCGTATGGCCTGGTCGGCGCCGCTGCGCGTGGCACCCGTGCTGTAGTCCCAGTCGGGATACCAGGGATCGTACCATCCGTCATCCCAGCCGTCGTCCCATTCGTTCCAGTAACGGCGGGTATCCTTGCGGTATTTCATGTTCTTAACGCCGTTCCACTCATAGTCGAACGATATGATGGCCTTGGTGCCGATCACACCGGCCACACTGGCTATTACCTTCCAGGGAGTGGAGAGATTGACCTTGTTGTAGGTCTCGATGTCGTCGTTGGTCACGGCATAACCCGTACCATTGTCGAAGGGATACGAATAATCGATATAGTCGGGAGCGAAATTCTCGGTCACACGGAACCATGTAGGCGTATGGAAAGCCAGACCGAAACGCAAAGCCTGGATGGGACGGACTATGACGCCGAGATTATAGCTGAATCCGGTGGCGTTCATGCTGTACAGGTTGTCCATGTTCCAGTCGGCGCTCATCTGCTCCACCTGCTTTGTATTGGGATTGAACACGTATGCGCCGTCAAGCTGTTCGCCCCATTCCGAACGTATGGTGTAGCTTGCGCTTACTATATCGAAGTTCATACCCCAGTACACCTTGTTGGCAAAGTTTCCGCCGAGTGCGATGTTATAGTCGTCGCGCGAGCCGGATTCCCTTACATAGTAGTGGCCGCGTCCACGGGTGCCGTCGCCGAACTGACCCTGCCAGTTGGGCTGTTCGGGATCACCTTCGGGATTGATCAGATATGAATCGTAACCCAAGATGGCGCTCCAGGGAGCGTTGGAATCCACGTATGGATCGTAGTTATCGCCAGACATCACATCCGGCTCAGTAAGATGGTAGGAATTGGCTATGCCAGCGATATAGTTTGACAATGAAGTCTTAAGCTGTGGCACTCCACCCTCGTAACGGCGGCTGTAGGAAGCGCCCTTGTTGTATGTGAATCCGATATTAAAGTTCTCCAGCACGTCGTTTCCTAAGTTCCACGACCATACGAATCCGATGTTGTTCAGGTAGAACTTCTCGTTGGTCATGGTGTGCTTCAGGCCCATGTAGTCGGTTGTGGAACGCTGGCAGTCCAGGTCGAGGGTCAGACCTACTTCCCTGCTGCGGTACACGCCGATACCGGCCGGATTCTGAGACAGGGTGGAGAGGTCGCCGCCCAATGCGCCGAACGCACCGCCCATCGACATAAAACGGGCCGTACCCTTCAGGTCCTGCTGCGAAAGCTGATACGCGTCGATCGGGCTTTGCGCCATCGCGCCCAACGGCAAACCAAGCAATGCCATAAATAAGTATCTTTTCATAATATCATCCTTTTATAACCTGTTATAACCTGCGCCTTATATTTACCTATCCTGACACAGATACTTGAAACCATTTATTCTTAAAATTATAACTCATCCGAGCGCTTAACGGTTCGGATGAGTTATCAGGTAATCAATAGCTTGTCATCTTCTGTGACCGCCGCCTGAACGTCCACCGCCACCGTAACTGCGGCTGCCGCCGCCGTAGCTTCGGCTTGACGATCCGTAAGAACTGCTACGGTTATAACTGCTGCTGTTGTTGCTGCGGTTGTAGCTGCTGCGGTTCGTGCTGTTGTAGCTGTTGCGATTTGTAGTGCTACGGTTGGTGTTATAGCTGTTGCGGTTGCTGCTCGTGCTGTTCGTGCTGTTGAACGTGCGGTTCGAACGGTTGGTCGACGTTCCGTAGTTGCGATTCGGCGTCGTTCCCTGGCTTGTCGAAGTGCCTGACTGCAGCCTGTTGGCATTGTTCAGATTCCTTTCCACACGCTGCGAGCGGTTTGTGGAAAGACGGTTGCCGGATATTGCTGCCGAGTTCGAAGCGTCGGTGTAACCTCGGCGGTTGCCGGCATACTGACGGCGGTTGGTGGTCAACGAACCGTTGCCCGGGCTGTTGTAACGGTCGCCGCGGGTCGGGCGCCCTGCCAGCTGTCCGTTATAGTTGCCGCCTCTGGGACGGTTGCCGCTCCACCCGGGACGCGGTGCCGTGGGACGGTGTGCGCCCGGACGATAGTCGGCATAGAAGGGCCTGTGCCATCCGCCGGGATAATGACCGGGTCCCCAGCCCGGTCCCCAACCAGGTCCCCAACCGGGATAGTATCCGGGACCCCAGCCCCAGCTCCAGCTCGGACCCCACGTCCAGCTCGGACCCCACGTCCAGCTCGGACCCCAGGCCCAGCTTGGTCCCCAGCCCCAGTTCCAGCGCCAGCTCGGTCCCCAGGTCCATGTCCAGCTCGGACCCCACGACCATGAAGCGTAGAACGGGTAGTCGTAGTACACCGACGAGTAGTAAGGCGAGAACACCGGTACGCCGTTGTTGTTGATTACTACCTCGACGTTGCCGTACGAGTTGTTCAGCACATCCTCAAGCAGATCGGCATTGTCCAGCACGATGGTCGGGTTGTAATACTTCTGTATCTGCTGTGTATAGACGAAATCCTGACCGTTCTCCACAGTGGTGCCGATGGTGTCTACCGGTGTGGCATAATACATGTCGCCGGCACGGTTGTATTCGTCGACATCCATATTGCTGAAATCAGCTATATAGTATGACTTCTTCTGCTTTTTCTGCTTCTGCGTCTGAGTTGTCCTACTTGCGGACGGTTTGTCCGGGTTGTAGTATATGTCGTCGTATTGAGCCTGTGCAACAGGAAGTGACAGGGCTATGACGCCAAGTGTCAAAAATATTTTTTTCATTGCTTCAGGTTTATATTTATTAAGTAGACAGATGGAAAGTGAAATGGTTTAAACAGTTGCGCCGAAAAGCGATTTTTAACTATTTTCTATCATTTTAACAATCATCTGCCGTTAATGTCAATCGCCGCGATAATAGTCCTGCAGATAGCAGCGGGCTATGAAGTCGGCGTTGCGCGCCACCAGTTCCGTGTTGTCCGAATCTGGGAAGCAGGCATCGGGCAGCCAGCCGTGCTTCAGCACATACTTCAGCAGGTCGACGGGACAAAGGCCACGCACCGCCAACAGTTCAATCGCCATCTTACGCGCATACAGTTTATCGTAAAGCGGGTTCTCCGGGTCGGCAATGCACTTGGCCACATTGCGGGCCATCAGCATTCCCTTCTTTGGATTGACAAGAAGCACGAAGTCCCGGCCGTTCTTGACCTGACTGAGATGCTCGGTGTCCTTCTCCCATCCCAACGCCTCGATAAAGAATCGGTTCATGCTGTCGTAGTCGGTGAAATATGCAATATGCTTCCCGCCGGTGGCAGTCACGAACTTGTCATAGTACGGATGGTTGTTCTCGCCAGGCACAGCTTCCGGTTCATCCTTGGCAGTATCGGGCAGTTTGCCGTTCAACAGCAGGTACACCCATTCCTGTGTGTACAAAGCCAACGGTCCGACGGTGTCTTCCGACACTGCGGCGTCGATGCGCTTGTTGAGCAGAATGCCGTCCTTGTCCTCCTTTACGTCGGGCATGTTGGCCATGATGTTGAGCGACAGAGCGAAGGCCGGAGTCAGCAGCCAGCTGTTGTTGAACAGCCAGTAGGCCACATGCAGAATCTCCTCCTGGTCAGCCGGATCGGTCATTGACAGCCCGCGCGCGAAGTCATACTTCACCTCCATCGGGCAGTCGTCGTATATGCGGTCGATGTATTTCCACAAGTCGTCGGCCATGGCCATCAGCTTGTCGTCGAGAGGATACAGGGCGCGGCGCTCTATGTCCATCATCGCGATGTCATACCACACAAGGAAGCGTATGTCCTCGCGGTTCAGCTCATAGTCGGTATAATCGGACCCGATCTCTTGGAACGGCACGGTCCAGCCGTACAGCTTGCGGTTGGTATCTATGAACGACCGCCACAGACCGGCATCGTTCACTATGTCCTGCAGATATCCTATCAGAGTCAGCGCCAGATGCCCGCGCAACGATTGCGACAGCGTCTGTCCGTACTCGTTCTTCCCTATCCTGTCCTCTATCAGATTGGCGAGTCCGTAATAGAAATCGTCGCAATCCGACGTCTCCGGGAAATAAGGCTGACGGATATCAAAATCCCTTCTGGATATCGTTCCCATATCATTTCAGTTTTTCAATCAGTTCGGCGACGGTGTATTTCCGCTGCTCGCCGGTGGTCATGTCCTTGACCATAATATTGCCGTCGGCCATCTCCTGCTCGCCCACAAATGCAACATACGGCACCTTGTCGGCGTCGGCGATGCTCATCTGCTTCTTCATCTTGACCGAATCGGGATACACCTGCGACGGCACACCGTTGGCACGGAGTTCATTAACATATTTCATGGCCTGACGCGCTTCCTTCTCGCCGAAGTTGATGAACAGAATCTTGATGCTCTCCTCCGTCTCCTTGGGATAGAGGTTCAACTGGTTCATCACGTCGTAGATTCGGTCGGCACCGAAGCTGATCCCCACGCCCGACAGGCCCGGCATACCGAACACGCCGGTAAGGTTGTCGTAACGTCCGCCGCCGGTGATGGAGCCCATCTGCACGTCATTGGCCTTCACCTCCAGGATGGTGCCGGTGTAATAGTTCAGGCCACGTGCCAGCGACAGATCCACCTCGACGGTGCATTTGTGACCCAAGTCCTCGACGCCTTCTATCACCTCGCGCATCTCGGCCACGCCCTTCATGCCGGTCTCGGAATCGCGGAGCATATTATCCATCAAGTCGAGTTTTTCGGCGTTGCTGCCGGTCATGGTCAGTACGGGCTGCAGCTTCTCGACTGCCTCGGCCGATATGCCGTTCTCTAACAGCTCGGCGTTAACGTTCTCCAGCCCGATCTTGTCTATCTTGTCGATGGCCACGGTTATGTCAACTAATTTGTCGGCATGGCCTACGGTCTCGGCAATGCCGGCTAAGATCTTGCGGTTGTTCAGCTTGACGGTGATGTTGATGCCTAAGTCGCAGAACACGGCGTCGATAAGCTGCACTAATTCGATCTCGTTGTTTAGCGACTCGGAGCCCACCACATCGGCGTCACACTGATAGAACTCACGGTAACGCCCCTTCTGCGGACGGTCGGCGCGCCATACCGGCTGTATCTGATAACGCTTGAACGGCATCTGCAAGTCGTTGCGGTGCTGCACCACGAAGCGCGCGAACGGCACGGTCAGGTCATAACGCAGTCCCTTCTCCGCAACCTTCGGAGTAAGTTTCACAACGTTGCGGCCCAACAGCTCCTCGTCGCTGACATCCTTCAGCCAGTCGCCCGAATTAAGTATCTTGAACAGCAGCTTGTCGCCCTCGTCGCCATATTTGCCCATCAGCGTCGACAGGTTCTCCATGGCCGGAGTCTCGATCTGCTTGTAGCCGAACAGCCGGAACTGCCGCTTGATGGTGTCGAAAATATAATTGCGGCGCGACATCTCGACCGCTGTGAAATCACGAGTGCCCTTGGGTATGCTCGGTTTATTGGTTGCCATTGGTGATGATATTGTTTCTATAATTTATAATCAGCATGTCCCGCTAATTTATAATTAACGGGTTCCACTCCCCTCATTCTACAAAATTACAACATTGCAATCAAACTTCAAAAGAAATTTTGTGGTTTAATAGTAAAGTTGTAATTTTGTCAGCATTAATGACCAACAGCAATGCTGTAAACGAAACAGAAATTATGAAGAAGATAACCCTGCTCACACTCATCATAATCACGATATTGGCTGCCGCCGGCTGCCGCCGCTCCAAATCCAACGGCAAGATCGACGGCTTCTGGCGTATCTCCACCATCGAAATGACCCAGACCGGCGAGATCAAGCATCCGGAAGACTATTTCATACGGACCCAGCTTGAGATAACGCAATGGCCCGGTCTCGGCACCGGCGAGATCAACTAC